>DAIRDH010000015.1:0-11879 GCA_036796255.1 Cryomorphaceae bacterium | reverse complement strand
ATGAAAAAAAGAAATTTGTTCACCCTTGGGATGTTTGGCGCCATGATGGTTTTTACCACCTCTTGTTCTGACGATGACGATAGCGATCCAGTTGGACCAAGACTTGATGTAGTCGAAGTAAGTTCAGGCGCTGATGGTGGTGAAATCACCATAACACAAGGCCAGACCATTTCATTCGAATGGGATGCGCGCAGCGGGGAAACCAACCTACAATCCCTGAGCGTTTCAGTAAATGGAGCCAATGCAGTGAGTCCATTACCTCAAACCAATGAAGGATATGACTTGCCCTACACCATTTCCAATTCAGAAAACACGCTTTATGTGGATGGGATTGATTTTCCAAATGCTGGCAACAATACTGGTACTACTGACTATAGCTTTACAGTAACCGACGGCATAGGCCTTACTGCCACAGTTAGTTTTTCAGTCATTGTTATTCCTGCTGAATCTAACCTTACGGAAGCTATAGATTTTCAATGGACAAGGTTGGCTGGAGCTCCAGGATTAGGCCTTGCACAATTTGGCTTGGAATGGACAAGCAACTCCAGCACCAATGCCATTGTGGCTGTTGACGGCGATACCCAAATGTTCTCTTTGCCCCAGTCGGCATGGACGAATATTACTACCCAGGAAGAACTGTCATCAGCAATTGCCAATGGAACTTCGATTACGCAATATACCAATGTATCAGTGGAGCAGAGCGGAACATACAATGATGTACTGGGTGTAATTCACAACGATACAGAATACCTTATCAATGTGCAGCAGGGTACGGTAACAACTGTAACTGGCGGAACCAATATCACCATTTCCGGTCAGTACAAGCAATAAAAGTTGAACAGGTGTCATCACAGGATGACGCATATTGAAAAAGCGTAAAGAACTTTATCTGTAGGATGAAAATCTGAATGAAAAGTTTTTTGCGCTTTTTGCTTTCTGCAAAAGCCGAAGCCAGCGCTCCTCCCCTCTTTCATGTCACTCCAACAATATCTTAAGGTTCTGCAGGTCGCCAATTTCAAAAATCAATCCCTGCCCGATGAGAAATTGTAATTTTGTCGGGATGAATTACCTCGATGAACTTAATCAAGCCCAGCGCGCGGCTGTAGAACATACCGAAGGGCCCTGCATGGTGATTGCCGGAGCGGGTTCGGGCAAAACAAGGGTGCTTACTTACAGGATTGCACACATTATCGGCAAAGGCGCAGATCCATTCAATATTCTCGCGCTTACCTTTACCAATAAGGCTGCGCGGGAAATGAAAGCGCGTATCGCCAACCTCATTGGCGGCACCGAAGCGCGCAACATTTGGATGGGCACCTTCCACAGCATTTTTGCCCGCATATTGCGCGTGGAAGCCGACAAACTGAACTACCCTTCCAACTTCACCATTTACGATACGGCTGACAGCAAAAACCTCATCAAAGCCATTCTCAAAGAGAAAGGCCTGGATGAGAAGATGTACAAGGTATCCAATGTGCTGCACCGAATCTCATCGGCCAAAAACAACCTCATTTCGGCGAAAGCCTATGCCCAGCACCCGGAAATAATGTCTGAGGATGAAACCAGCGGCAAGCCCAAAATCGCTGAGATATACATGGAGTACAATATGCGCCTTTTCAAGTCGTCGGCCATGGACTTCGATGACCTGCTCTACAAAACCAATGTGCTGCTGCGCGATTTTCCAGATGTCCTGCACAAGTACCAGCACAAGTTCAGGTACATCATGGTCGATGAGTACCAGGATACCAACTTCAGCCAGTACCTGATTGTGAAGAAGCTGGCCGCGCTCAATGAAAACCTCTGTGTGGTAGGCGATGATGCCCAGAGCATCTACGGCTTTCGCGGTGCGAATATTCAAAACATCCTCAATTTTCGGAAAGACTACCCCGACTACAAAATGTTCAAGCTAGAGCAGAATTACCGCTCCACAAAAAATATTGTTGCCGCAGCCAATAGCGTGATCGATCAAAACCGCGACCAGCTCAAGAAAGAAGTCTGGACCGACAATGACCAGGGCGACAAAATCAGGGTGGTGCGATCGCTCTCTGACAATGATGAAGGCCTTTTTGTAGCCAATGACATCTTTCAAAACCAAGCCAACGAAAACGATCCGTACAAGGCTTACGCCATACTTTACCGCACCAACTCCCAGAGCCGCGCCATGGAAGAGGGCCTGCGCAAGCTGAACATTCCTTACCGAATATACGGTGGGCTCTCCTTCTACCAGCGCAAGGAGATCAAAGACATTTTGGGCTATTGTCGCCTTTCGGCAAATCCGAACGACGAAGAAGCCTTCAAGCGCGTAATCAACTATCCGGCAAGGGGCATTGGCAAAACCACCCTGGAGAAAATGGCCGTGGCGGCCGAAGCCCAGCAGGCCAGCTTATGGCAAATATCGACGGTTTATCTGAATGAACTGGAAGTAAACGCCGGCACCAAAAAGAAGGTGGATGAATTTGCCACCATGATCAAGAGCTTCCGTGCCGATATGGAAAAGCTTGACGCCGCCAGCATGGTGGAGCACATCGCCAAGTCGACCGGATTGCTGAGAGAACTCTACGCAGATAAAAGTCCTGAAGGATTGAGCCGGTATGAGAACGTGCAGGAATTGCTCAGCGGTATCCGCGAATTTACCGAAAGTGAGGCCAATCGGGTGGAAGACGAAAAACCCAGGCTCACCGACTTTCTTGTGGATGTGGCGCTGCTCACCGACGCCGATCAGGATGACGACGATGACAACAAGGTAAACCTGATGACCATCCATGCCAGCAAGGGCCTTGAATTTCCCCATGTGTACATCGTAGGTCTGGAAGAAAATTTGTTCCCATCCCAGCTATCGCTCAGTGAGCGGAGTGAGCTGGAGGAAGAAAGGCGCCTGTTTTATGTCGCCCTGACACGGGCCGAGCGCCGCGCCATCCTTTCTTACGCCATGAGCAGGTACCGCTACGGCCAACTCAACCATTGCGAGCCCAGCCGTTTCATCGATGAGATAGCACCGGAATACCTCGACACCCCTGAAGGCAAGGGCAACCATGCCTATGAGGAACGAGGAGGAGGATTTAACGAAACTCCATGGGGAACAGGCGGAAGCAATCCCTTCAATCGGGGCAATTACAACCGGCCTACCGCATACACCCAACGCAAACCGCAGGCCGGCCCCTCAAAAACATCACCGGCCCCGGCACCGCCTATACCCACAAGTACAGACGGCAAAAAGCTCAAACGCGTGGAAATCAGCACTAAAGACCCTGCTTTTCAACATGCTGTAACGGCAGGAAGTATAGTCGCCGGCACACAGGTAGAGCATGAAAAATTTGGCAAAGGAAAGGTGCTCAACGTGGAAGGCGCCCCCGGCAATGAAAAAGCGACTGTCTTCTTTCCTTCTGTTGGCCAGAAACAGCTTTTGCTAAAGTATGCCAAACTGAAAATTTTACATTGAGTCTAAGGTTTATAAGAATGTGTACATTTGGCGGAAAGCCAAAAGCCTCAAAAAGACAGCTTGCTGTCATCGAAGATTTTGAACTGAACTACTTTTAATTTTTTAAATGAAAATATCATACAACAGTGCCCGCCCCGACCTCATATTACCCGAGTACGGACGCAGCATTCACAACATGGTGTACCACGCCATGACCATTGAGGACCGCGAAGAACGCAACAAGTGCGTAAGGTCTATCATCGCGACCATGGGCAATCTTTTTCCCATGATCCGGGATACCGAGGACTTCAAGCACAAACTTTGGGACCACATCTACATCATGTCCGACTTTAAACTCGATGTAGACTCGCCTTACCCTAAGCCTGAGCCCTCAACTTTCCAATCAAAACCGAAGCAACTGAAGTATCCACAGAGCGATATACGTTTTGGCCATTATGGAAAAACCATCGAGCGAATCATCAATGATGCCTGTCTTGAAGAGGACGAAGAGAAGCGCAAGCAATTGACCATTGGCATTGCCAACCTGATGAAGCGCACCTACATGGTGTGGGCTGAAAATACGGCCAAAGATGAAGTGATTGCAAAGGATTTAAAGGTGCTTTCAAAAGGAAGGTTGACCCTTGAAAACCCTGAAGAGTTGCTCGCTCCTGCGAGTCGCATTATTCAGCAAATGGGCCTGAGCACACACCCGCAGCAACAGCAGCAACAACAGAACCGAGGCCGCAAAGGACCGGCCAGATCAAAGAAAAAACCCCGCAAGAAACGCTATTAAACGATGGGCGCATTTGAAATAATTGGTGGCAATAAACTCAAAGGCGAGATTATACCACAAGGAGCCAAAAATGAAGTGTTGCAAATACTTTGCGCAGTACTTCTTACTCCTGAAAGGGTTGAAATAGAAAACGTTCCCGACATTGTGGACGTCAATAAACTCATTGACCTCCTCGGAGACCTCGGCGTAGTCGTGGAGAAGTTGGGACCTGATCATTATGCCTTTACGGCCAAAGACGTGGACATTGAGTACCTCCACAGCGAGCAATTCAAAAAGAAAGGTGGCAGCTTGCGGGGTTCCGTAATGTTGGTTGGTCCCCTCCTGGCGCGCTTTGGCAAAGGATATATTCCCAAGCCGGGAGGTGATAAAATCGGACGTCGCAGGCTTGATACCCACTTTATCGGTTTTCAAAAACTGGGCGCCGAGTTCAACTTCGATCCGGGCGACCACTTCTACCGGGTGGAAGCAAAAAAGTTGAAGGGCGTTTACATGCACATGGATGAGCCATCCGTAACCGGAACAGCCAATATTGTGATGGCCGCCAGCATGGCCGAAGGTAAAACCACCATTTACAATGCCGCCTGTGAACCTTACTTGCAGCAGCTCTGCAAAATGCTCAACAGCATGGGAGCGAAAATCAGCGGTGCGGGTTCTAACCTGCTCGTTATTGAGGGTGTGGATTACCTCGGAGGCTGCAAGCACCGGGTACTGCCTGACATGATTGAAATAGGCAGCTTCATTGGCCTTGCTGCCATGACCCAGAGCGAAATCACCATCAAGGATGTAAATTACCCCATGCTGGGCATCATTCCTGATACCTTCAAGCGGCTTGGGATAAAAATGGAACTTCGTGGCGACGACATTTTCATCCCCGCCCAGGACCGCTATGAGATTGAAAGTTACATTGATGGCTCGATCATGAACATCAGCGACCACCCTTGGCCTGGGTTTACACCTGACTTGCTAAGCATTGTTCTCGTTGTTGCGACACAAGCCAAAGGCTCAGTTTTGATCCACCAGAAGATGTTTGAAAGCCGCTTGTTTTTCGTGGATAAACTCATCGACATGGGTGCGCAAATCATTTTGTGCGACCCACACCGCGCCACCGTTATAGGCCTGGACAGGCAAGTAGCCTTGCGTGGCATCTCAATGACCTCGCCTGATATTCGCGCAGGGGTATCGCTTCTCATCGCTGCACTCAGCGCTGAAGGCAAAAGCACCATACACAACATTGAACAGATAGACCGCGGCTACCAGTATATCGATGAGCGCCTTCAGAAATTGGGGGCAAACATCAAGCGCATTGTATAATTTGGATTGCTTTTTGATATATCTGCTCTCTTAAACAAGAAAACCATGAAATACTCAAAATTTCTCCTGTTACCCGTTTTAGCCCTTGGCATTTATGCATTCACCGGCAATGATATTCGTGACGATGCCTCTTTTGCCCTGTCGCCAGATCAAGATGCCAAAACCGGTCTGAATATTGGCGACATAGCTCCTGATCTGGCCTTTGAGAGCCCAGATGGAAAAATCATGAAGCTCTCCTCATTGCGCGGTAAGGTGGTACTCATCGATTTCTGGGCCTCCTGGTGTCCGCCATGCCGAAGGGAAAACCCGAATGTGGTAAATGCCTACGAAAAGTATAACAAGGCGAAGTTTAAGAACGCCAAAGGCTTTGAAGTATTTAGCGTAAGTCTCGACAAAAGTAAAGACAAATGGGTAGCCGCCATTGAGCAGGACAGACTGGCTTGGAAATATCATGTAAGCGATCTTGGGGGTTGGGAATCGGCGCCCGCACGCACTTATGGTGTGAGTAGTATTCCGTACAGTATCCTGATCGATGCTGAAGGAAAAATACTCGCTAAAAACCTCAAAGGACAAAATCTTCACCTTGCGCTCGATGACCTTATTTCCGGTTTCTAAAGCTGGTTGAGCTACTTAAGTAACCTAATTTGTAATTGTACTACCTTCGCACTTCGAAAGCAGCACAAAACCTATGTCCTTCTTAGAGCGCTGGAAAGACAATTTTTTTTCATCCATTCCTGTAAGGAAAGCGATAGTGCTTTCACACAAGATGGTGCTTCCCGGTTTTCAGGGATTAAGCCTCTATCAGGTACTAAGGTTCTTTCTGGAAGGATTGCGCCAGGGAAGAATCACCACACGTGCGGCAGCCATTTCATTCAGGGTACTGCTGGCCATCCCGCCTTTCCTCATTGTCCTTCTGTCCATTATTCCTTTTATTCCTATAGACAATTTTCAGGAAAACCTCTTGGGAAATATTTCCAGAGTACTGCCGCACAGCGCATTTGAGCTCATGGAGCAAACGCTTGAGGATTTGCTCAACCGCAAGCAGCAAACACTGATCAGCGTTTCTTTTCTCCTTCTGCTGGTGTACTCCTCCAATGCGATCGCAGCCATTCTGGATGGATTCAGCTACAGCTATCACGACACACAAAATCGCGGTATTGTGATGCAATATGCCATATCATTTGTTCTCATGATCACTTTGAGCATTATGGTGGTAGTGGGTGTAGCACTTATCACATTTAGCGGTCCCGTCCTCTCGTACTTGCGTCAAATAGATATTATTGACAATCAATTTACAGTAGTTGCAATTGAATTTGCGAAATGGATAATTGTGGTGGTTCTTTTTGAATCGGGCATCTCGTTGCTATATCGTGCCGGGCATTCCGGCAAATGGCGCGTATTCAACGCAGGCGCCACCTTTGCCACGCTGGGTCTCATCATCGTTTCTTCTCTTTTTGCCTGGTTCGTCAACAGCTTTGGGAGCTACAATAAACTATACGGGTCAGTAGGGTCTATACTCGTGGTAATGCTCTGGTTCTATTTTAACAACATCGTGCTGCTGATCGGATTTGAGATCAACACGAGTATAGAACAAGCGAAAGGGAAAAAAATCGAAAACCTCGATCCTGAAAAAGTAATGGAAAGTTCTGGACGTATTTAAGCACTTACAAGCATTTGTGCTTTACGCCAAATTGACATTCATCCGCAATTGGTCTGCTATTTGCGAAATGAAGGCAGAATAGATACAAGAGTTTAAAAATGAGCACGGAAAATAAAGAAAAAGGCTTTGAAGAACAGGATGTTGAACACAATGAAGACATCGATTCACCCTCTTCTGAGACTGAAAATACTGAGTCATCCATCGATGACGCAATCACCGAAAAAACCGACAGCAAAGATCATTTACTGACGGAATTGCAGAAGAAGCATGACACTGTAAATGACAAGTATCTTAGGCTATACAGTGAATTTGAAAATTACCGCCGACGGACTGCCAAAGAAAAATTGGAAAATTCCCGGGCGGTAAGCGCCGAAATCCTGAAGTCATTCCTGTCGGTTGTCGACGATTTCGACAGGGCCATTGCAGGAAACGAAAGTGACAATGATATAGAAAGCATCAAGGAAGGATTTAAACTTATCCACCAGAAAATGATGCACCTTATGGAATCAAAAGGTGTAAAGCCCATGAACAGCATGGAGCAGGCATTTGATACCGAGTATCACGAAGCCATCACCAACATCCCCGCTCCCAACGAGTCCCTGAAGGGCAAGGTAGTAGATGTAGCAGAAAAGGGATATTTCTACCACGATCAGGTTTTGCGTTATGCAAAAGTGGTGGTAGGACAATAATTGAACAGGAGAAATAACATGGCCAAAAGAGATTATTACGAGATACTCGGTATCACGCGCAATGCTGAAACAGCTGAAATAAAGAAAGCTTACCGCAAAATGGCGATCAAGTATCACCCGGACAAGAATCCGGATGATCCCACTGCGGAGCAAAATTTTAAAGAGGCTGCCGAGGCTTACGAAGTGCTCAGCGATGCCCAGAAAAGGCAGCGTTACGACCGCTTTGGCCATGAAGGCGTGCGCGGCAGTGCAGGCTTTGGAGGTGGAGGTCCGGGCATGAGCATGGACGATATCTTCTCTCAATTCGGCGATATTTTCGGCGGTGCATTTGGCGGAGGTGGCGGCTTTAGAAGCGGTTTTGGCGGAAACCAGCAACGCCGTGTATTTAAAGGCAGCAACCTGCGCATCAAAGTGAAACTGGAGCTCTCTGAAATTCTCAATGGCGCCACCAAAAAAGTGAAAGTCAATAAGCTCGTAGCTGCTGAAGGCGCGACGTTCAAATCATGTACCACCTGCCGAGGAACCGGTCAGGTAACGCGTGTCACCAACACCATACTTGGCCAGATGCAAACCACAAGCACTTGTCCCACATGCCAGGGCGTTGGGCAAATAGTAGA
The DNA here is from genome assembly GCA_036796255.1 of Cryomorphaceae bacterium. Taxonomy (GTDB): domain Bacteria; phylum Bacteroidota; class Bacteroidia; order Flavobacteriales_D; family Cryomorphaceae; genus T3Sed10-241. The sequence continues at coordinate 3,391 of DAIRDH010000015.1, read as the reverse complement.
TAAGCGACCACCGGGCAGCGACGAGAATGGCCTGATTCGCAAAGAAGAGGTGATCAGTATCGACATCCCGGCCGGGGTTGAGGAAGGCATGCAACTCAACGTGCGTGGCAAGGGCAATGCTGCTCCTGCTGGTGGCGTACCCGGCGACCTGCTCGTGGTGATCGAAGAAGTAGAGCACCCTTTGCTAAAGCGGAACGGTCAAAACCTGCATTATGATCTCTATGTGAGTTTCGTAGATGCAGTGCTTGGCGGCAGTGCTGAAATACCCATGATTGAGGGCAAAGCCAAAATCAATATTGAGCCAGGCACGCAGAGTGGTAAACTTGTTCGCTTGCGCGGAAAAGGACTGCCGCATGTTGAAGCCTACGGCAAAGGCGACCTCATGATCAACATCAACATCTGGACTCCTCAGGAACTGAGCAAAGAAGAAAAAAGCTTATTGGAAAAACTAAGGGACAGTGAAAACTTTCAGCCCAAAGCCAACCATTCTGAGAAAGGTTTTTTCCAGAAGGTAAAGGAGATGTTTGAATAATTCCATGCATCGCCCTTTTGCCAATTTTTACAAATTCCAAAAGGCCCTTTGATTCAAATTAGCGACCTTTGCAATAGACCGTAAATCAAAGGAATGACAATCGACGACTTTATCCGTAATGCTGTTGCAGAAGATGTTGGCGAAGGCGATCACACCGCCAATGCCTGCATACCCGAAAATGCACTGGGGCGGGCCCAAATGTTGATAAAGGAAGATGGCATTTTGGCGGGTACCATTATCGCCGAACAGATTTTCTATTTTATTGATCCATCGCTTCAGGTACAAATACTCATGGAAGATGGGAGCCGTGTGAGCACTGGCGACATTGTCATGAAAGTAAGTGGGAAAGCCCGAAGCATACTGCGTGGTGAGCGACTGGCGCTCAATTGCATGCAAAGAATGAGCGGAATTGCCAGCCATACCCGCAGGGTAGTAGACCAACTTGAAGGCTTGCACACGCAGGTATTGGATACACGCAAAACAACCCCTGGATTGCGGTTTATGGAAAAGCTGGCAGTAAAAATTGGCGGGGGCGTCAACCACCGGTTCGGACTTTACGACATGATGATGATTAAAGACAATCATATCGATTACGCAGGTGGCATCAGGCAAGCGATCGAAGCTGCCAATCAATACCGCGAAAATCAAAACCTGGAAGTCAATCTGGAAATTGAAGCCCGGAGCCTTGAAGAACTGGATAAAATTTTGGAAATCGGAGGCGTTGATCGCATCATGCTCGACAATTTCAGCTATGCCGATTTGCGCGAAGCGGTGAAGCGAATAGCTGGCCGGTATGAAACGGAAGCCAGCGGCGGAATAACCCTCGATACGGCCAGAGCTTATGCTGAATGCGGTGTCGATTACCTGTCTATGGGCGCGCTCACACACAGCGTAAAAAGCCTCGACATCAGCTTGAAAGCTTATTGAATCCTCATTATCAGACGATTAAATTTCTTTCAACATTCCTGGCAATTAAAAACCCGACCAAATTGGCCGGGTTTCGCTGATTGATTGGATGTCAGGGCATAAAAGGCTGCCAACCGACTCTTAAACATGGTAAACTCATCGTGTCACCACCAGGCGTTGTACTTTCACTTCCTTATCTGTTGTGAGCCTAAGCAGGTAAATGCCATCGCTCATATTGCTCACATTAAGATCTATGCGGTATTCCTGATCTTGTATGGCTTCCTGATTGAACAGTCGCGCCACCGAGCGTCCACTCATGTCGTACACTTCGAGCGTAGCATCAGCAGTGTTACCCACCCTGAAGTTTACAAAGGTGTGGTTGCGGGTTGGGTTCGGTGAGCAACTCAGCTCGCTGCTGCCAGTTTGTAACTCTTCGGCTGTTGCTGCTTCTGTTTTATGATTAAAGAAACCATCTTTCGAGCATTCGTTGTGTAGCAAAACGATGCCGTCCACATCAAATCCATCGCGGTTGGGCAATTGTGCCGCAGCTGGGGTGTTGTCAATGATTTTCACCATCGTGAAATAACTCCAACCTGTGGCTGCATGCACATCCACAAGACCACCATTGGTGCAGAGGCTGGTAACTTCAACAAAACCTGCAGGATCGACAGGGTCAGTTTCGGAAGCAAGTACTTGCTGCGAAACCCAAATGCTTGCCGACTCGGTGTAAGCAGCGCAGCTTGGGTTGCCAAATGAGGTCTCGACAACTTCCAGGTCGTATACACCTGGTAAAGCCGGAGCGCTGCCGCCAAAGCCCAGCACGATAGAACCACCAAAGCCCAGCGACACAAAGTTGACCGTATTGTTTCGCTCCGGCTCGCCGAGGGCGCGCGCTGGAATAGTTCTGTTTACGCTCATGTTGCTCGCCGAAGGCGTGGGGCTGTATTCGAGCACTGCAGTAGCATTGCAATCACCGGGTTCAAGAGTAATATCAGTTTCCGGAACTTCGATACAACCGTTTAGACCCACAATTCCGTCCACATCAAAACCGTCGCGGTTGCCTATAACGGGCGAGGCATCTACAAATCTCACCATGGTGAAGTATTCCCAGCCCGAGGTGGCTGCATGCACGTCAAAGAAGGCGCCATTGGTGCAGCTCTGACCGAGGTACACCCATTGTGTCTCGTCGATATCCTCAGCGTCATCCACCACTTGCTGCGACACGTAGATATCGGCGCGCTCGGTATAGTTTTGGCAATTGGCACTTCCCCAGGAAGTTTCCACCACTTCAAGGTCATCGAGACCGGGCAGGGCAACGGCTGCCTCATCAAAGGCGATCACCAATTCACCACCAAAACCAAGGGCCACGAAGTTGACCGTATCGTCCCGCTCTGGAGCGCCGAGTGACTGCTCCGGGTTGCGTCTTGACAAAGCCACATTGCCATTGCCTTTCTCATACACCAGTACCTCGTGGCCATAGCATTCTTCTCCGATCGGTGGGGGGGGGGTATCATCGGCCTCACAGGTACAATCGGCGAGGTAGGTACCCGCTGCGCCGCTGTCTGTGGTGCAGGTGGTGCCTTCCGTGGAATTCCCATTTGGCACGCCTGCGCAATCGAGACAGGATTCATTTGGTATAAGCCCGGTGAGGCCACCGGTGCACAGGCCGCATTCGTCAATGGATGCTGTACCGCCAAAGTCGCCATTGCAATCAGCTGTACAAGCCACTTCATCGGTATTTCCACCTACGCAAGTGCCGCAGTTGTCAAGGAAGGCTGTGCCACCAAAGTCGCCATTGCAATCAGCTGTACAGGCTACTTCATCGGTATTACCACCCACGCAAGTGCCGCAATTGTCAAGGAAGGCTGTGCCACCGGAGTCGCCGTTGCAATCCGCAACACAAGCTACTTCTTCTGTATTGCCACCCACGCAATCACCGCAATTGTCGAGGAA
>DAIRDH010000014.1:49704-64594 GCA_036796255.1 Cryomorphaceae bacterium | reverse complement strand
CATTTCCGCAAAGTGCTCGTTTTTTTTCTTACCCATATTTCGGGCGGCAAAGGTAAGGATTCATCTCAACAAACGGATTCAAGACTTTGCATGCACGCGTAGGTGGCTATAGTAAAGCGCGCACCCATCCCACACCCCTTCCCTGTAGGGCGCCACGGCACTTCTCTTCGGGAGATTTTTGCGATGGGCAAAACTAAATTCATAAAGTTGGCGTGCAATCCTTTAGGCATTCCATAATTGAACCGGATTCTGTAAAGCGGCGCGAGAGCCCGCCCTTCTCTTCGGGAGATTTTACGATTGGTAAGACTACCTTTAGTCATTCCATGATTGAACCGGATCTTGTAAAGCGGTGCGAGAGCCCGCCCTCAAGGGCCGAGGCACGCGTGGGTGGAACCTCTCCGCTGGGCATGCGCCCTGCGGCTTTACTCAAAAATCCCTCCTGTTAATTTCTTCCTTGCACTGAATCACACTAACCGCTCCGCTGGGCATGCGCCCGGCGGCACTACTTACAAATTCTTCTAATTAATTTTTTCCCTTTCCCTGAATCACTCCGTCAAACCACGCTATACAAGGCACATCACATTTACAGACACTCCCCTTACCTTTACCCCATGCAAAAACGCATTCTCGCAGCCATCCTCGACTGGGGCCTCGGCCATGCCAGCCGCATGGTGCCTGTCATCGAATGCCTTGCGGCAAATAATGCCGAGGTGCTCCTCGCCTCTTCCGGCGCTGCGGCAAGTTACTTGAGGCAGCGCTTTCCGCAAATGACTTTACTCGAACTCCCAGCCCCCAGCATTCGATATGATTCACTAGGTGCCAGCACCGCCCTCATCCGCCAGGCGCTTTCGCAAAAAAGCTGGAACGCGAAGCAACACGCATGGACACAGTTACAAGCGCAGGACCACCGAATTGATGCCATCATCTCCGACAATGTTTACGGTGCATGGAGCCCCGAAATTCCTTCCGTGCTCATCAGCCACCAACTGCAGCTTCCAGCTCCCCTCTTCGGGAAAATGATCAACCGCGAGCTGGGCCGCTGGCTTACGAATTTCGATCAAATCTGGGTGCCCGATACCCCTGACGGCATCGCAGGCAAGCTCACGCAAAGCCCATTTTGCGAAAAGCCCATACACTACCTCGGCACCCTCAGCCGGCTGAAGCCTGTGGAAAACGTCGAAAAGCAATATACCTGCGTCGCCCTGATCAGCGGCCCCGAGCCCCAGCGCAGCATTTTCGAAAAGCACTGCCTCGCCTACCTGCAGCGCCTCCCCGGCCGCAAGGCTGTGATCAGGGGAAAAGCCACCAGCGCAACATCCCTCAGCAACATCCCCGCCGATACTGACACCTTCGACTTCCTCGACGGGCAGGAGCTAGCCACTTTGCTCCAATCAGCCAACTACGTCCTCTGTCGGTCAGGCTATTCCACCCTCTGCGACCTCAGCGCCTTGGGCTGCAGCGCCATAGTGGTTCCCACGCCCGGGCAGTATGAACAGCTTTACCTTGCAAAGCGCGCCGCTGACAAAGGTTGGGCATTGACGACCGGACAGGATGCGATTGCGAATTTCACTGCGCATACCACACTGGATGTGCGCTTCGCGCAAACAACATCCACGGCACTGAACCGGCTCATTTTAGAGCTGTGTACCTAATCCATTCTTCAAGAAACAACTTTCCCTACTCTTCTTGACATTCCTCAAGCAGTCCGGCCAGGCTTCAAATGTTAAAGAATTGTGTCATCGCGAGCACCCAGTTTATTTCGCTTTAGGCAACGCTATCCACTGAGGCAGATTAAAAACAACATGGATGCCAACCAGATAGAGTATCTAGCGTACATCACTTACGCAACTTTTTCGAATAATTGCGTCAGAATAGAACCAAGGTCCAGCCATCCCGTAAGGTATTGTACGCGAATGCACAGGCGAATTATTGATAATTTTATGTTAACGCAACAAATCAACAGAAGTTTTTGCAATCAAATATTGATACTGATCGACAAAATGCATAATTTTACCGCCTAACCAGTCAATACCCGCTATGCCATGTGTCGCCACACAAGAGTTATATTAATCGCAGTATTATTTCTCCTCCCCTTGCTTGCATTTCCGCAGGTTGGCCCAATGGGTATTGGGAATGCCAATGGTACCCCTACCTCCGCTGGGCCACAGCCTAAATTGGTGTTGTGGTTGGATGGGAGTAGTGCATTGCCATACTCCAGTGGTTCTCAAGTAAATTCTTGGAATGATAAAAGTGGAAATGGAAATGATTTCTTGCCAGGATCTTCGAATAGACCAGTTGTGCGAACATCAGGAGCTCTCGCAGGGCCGCTTAATAGGCCAGCGATCGAATTCGGTACCTCAACGAATTTTGGGCGAAGGTTAATTCACCCCGACTTTGCGCTTCCGTCTAGCGGATTTACCATGTTCTATGTAATGCGCACCAATGACGACAACTACGGGCTTTTCAGCTACAGTACGCCTTCGAGTAACAAAGAAATGCTCGTTTATGACAACAGCGGAATGCGGTTACAAATGTCCAGCAGTATTGATCGTGTATCTTCCATTGGCAACATAAGTACGGATAGCTGGACTTATGGCGGTTTTACTTGGAGCAATGTAAATGAAAACAATTGGGAGTACACTTCTGGCGCCGCGTTTGAAGGGGGCTTCAATACATTTGATGGAACAACACTCTCTACATCCGGACTTGCAGTGATTGGAGATATGGAAGATGATGGCGGCGGGTTTGGCGCAAGTCCAAGGCCCAATGCTTTGGCTTCTACCTCTGGCACTTCCGGCAGAATTGCAGAAATCATAATCTACGAAGGCCGCCTGTCACGGGCTTCTACACGTTTAATAGTCACTTATTTGTGGGTGAAATATGGACTTCAAGGAGCAAGCCCGGCAACCAATTGGGATAAATTCTACGGCGACTATGATCCAAGTTTACCGGGTAAATATTACGCTCCAATAGGCATTGGAAATGATGTCGCTTCACCCAATGGGGGTTCTATCAATGAGGCAAGGTCGAGCGGATTGGTACTCCGTGTCAATGCCGGTGAATGGACCCAAGGTACTTCCTATTTATGCGCCGCCCCACATGGAAGCACGCCGACCAGCATTCCTGCAAACGTGCCATCGACTGCCAACTTGGGGGCAACATCGCCGACGGTATTGGCGAGATGGACCCGACTTTGGGAAATTGCCGGCAACAGTGAAGGAAACAGCCAAGAATATCAAATTGCCTTCGACTTTGGTGAAGGCATCGGGGGCACCTTTCCTCAAAACGCAGCAAACTATGTACTGCTGTACCGCGACCACCCAACCACTGGTAACTTCACTGTACTTCCTGTACCGAACATTAAGAAGTCCATCGTTGATGACGAAATCGTATTCAGGGTGCCCAAAAGCAGTTTAATTACTCCTGGCAGATACTACACCCTCGGAACAACGTCGGCAACGAGTCCTTTAACAGGTGAACTGCAACGCACGTGGTATGCTTATAACAGCGGGAACTGGAACAACCCGAACACTTGGACACTTGATGGAAGTACTGCACCAACTTATGTTAATCCTAACGGCGATATCCCGGGACTCTTCGATAATGTTCACGTTGGTGCAGGGCGTGTTGTTACTGTCAATCTTGATTTGACAGCCATTACTTACAACAATTTGCACGTGCTCGGGACATTGAACATGGCCACAGCCCCAGCCCCAAATTTCAACAACATTTCTGGATCAGGTCTTATCCGATGCGCTGCGAGCAATTTTCCAAATGGCAATTCTGCTGCCTTCGCTGACCCCATACAGGGTGGAACACTGGAATTCTACGGAGCAGGTGGATTCATACAATCCAGCAACCTGCTTGTCAATAAATTAAAAATAAATCTAGCCGGATCTAATTCTACCCTTACACTCGGGGCCAACCTCACTGCAAATGGATTAATGGAAGTGGTGCGAGGAACTTTAGTCATAAACAATGGCGTGAGTACTGCGCGTACGGTAACCAGTCATGGAGATGTCATAATTGAAAGTCTTGGGCGAATCAATGTGAGCAATGCGAGTGGCTTGGTCAACAACAGGTGGTATTTCCATGGTGATCTGATTAATAATGCTGGGCAGTTAAGGTTTACAAATAGGACGGCAGTTGAAGCGAACACATACTTTACCTCAGAAAATCAACAAATTGTGATCGCTCATTTTGTGAGTGACAGCAGGAATCAGGAGTTGCGCACCAATGGATTAAGCAACTTCTCCAGAATCGTGGTAAATAAGGGATTTGACATGACTTACATTTTGTCAATATCCAGCACCAGTGCTACTTTTTTCAAACTGCTTGGAAGGTGCAATTATCACATGAATCCTGCCAGTTTCACAGGTGAAGGAGGAAATCCAAATGCTTTTGCATTGATAAATGGGACTGCCGAAATAAAGAATAACATTTTCATCCCTTTACAAACCAACAGCACAGCTGAAAACAATACCACCGCGAGCGGTGGACCGATTTACAATATAAATAATTCTGCGCAACTATGGGTAAATGGAGGTACAGTAACCAAAGGACCTCTTGGAGGCGTGGGAACCGCTTCAGCCATTGTGCCTTATGGAAACATTCGGGTAACCGCAGGAGTTCTTAACTCCCTTTGCAACAGAGGAATAACACTTAGAGAGAATGGCTTGATCCAAGTGGATGGAGGCACTGTTAATGCGAACAATATTTCTACTTCCTTTCTGGGCTCCGACCAAATCGGAGGGGTTATCATCAATGGCGGTGTGGTAAATGCAGATGGAACACTGCCAGGTGGAATTGGAAATAACAGTTACGCTACGTTCTGCTTGTCCTATCCGGGAAATCTATTCAGGATGACAGGGGGAGTGCTCAACGTGCGGGGACCAGCAAATCCGAGTGGCCTTATTTTCATCAACTCGGATCCGCAAAACACGAGTGTGAGCGGTGGCACAGTAAATCTTTTCATTTCCAATGGTTCAACTCAGCACAAAATAGCGAGCAGAGCAGCGTTTTGGAACCTCAACTTAAGTCGGACAGTTTCGAACAGTTCCCTATTCACTGTGACAGGAGGAACTGTTGGAGATAATGAAGCTGAAGTCAGCATGGACCTGCATGATCTTGTGGTACGGAACAATTTCAGTATAGGAACCAATACCACGCTAAGCATGACGGGAAGCCCCGCCGCCGATTTGTATGTGCATGGCAATATGCAGATGGCTTCGGGAGCTATTTTTGATCACAATGAAAATACTACCCATTTTGTAGGCAGCGCTAACTCTACCCTATCGCTGGCGGGCTCTACCGCTTTCCAGTTTTTCAATGTGAGGGTGAATAAAAATTTGGATGCCCGATCAGTGTCAATTCTCACCGGAACTGGCACCGTGGCAATGAATATTTTGGGCAATTTGGATATTCACAAAGGCACCTTTATAAACAACAACCGCCATGTGGATGTAAGGGGCAATATCATCAATCGCAGTCAGATTGGCAATGAAACAAGCACCGGCTTCATTAGAATGAGTGGTACCACGGGGCGTCAGCAAATCATTTCGGACGGTGGTATTTTTCACTGGATTCAAATCAACAATCCGGATGGAGTTGAACTAAAGAACGATGGGCTCGTTATTAAGGATAGGCTAACTTTAGTCAACGGTTCTTTCTTCATCGGGGAATTTAAGCTCCGAATGGAAAAGGCCATTTCTGACCCAATCTTGTCATACACTGCGACGAAATTCATCGTGTGCAGCGGGAATGCATCAGCGGGAGGCTTAGAAATCTTGAATTTTGATGCCAACCAAAACATTGTATTCCCTATTGGCGTGAGCACTGGTTCCGGTCAAAAATACACCCGGGCGGATATTTACATCAATGATGGATGGGAAGATGAAGGTTACATACGCATTACTCCTGTCGATACGGTACTGACCACCTCGAACCTTACAGGGCAGGCCGATTATTTAAATTTTTATTGGCGAGTGTCGGCTAGTGGCTATTCGACAAGCCCTCAAGTTACCCATAGATTCCAATACAACCTGGAGGATGTGAGAGGCATCGAAGCCAATATGGAATCGGGGAGGGTGCTATCCACCATGCCCTTCACTCGTAGTATTGATGACTCCCCGGCAGTTTCACACATCAACATGGCCGTCGGAGCTAAATTCATATATTACAACGGATCTGATCAGGCGCAGGGCACCACTGGGGTAGGCACACTGCTTGTAGATGCCGATTACTCCGCTGGTGCGGCCAACAGGTTTCCACAAGGCAGCTCACCCGAAATATATTTTTCAAGAAACAGCATAAGCACAGGTGCTTCATGGGAAACTCCCGGTAATTGGAATAAGTTAAGTGAATGCACGGGTTGTACCGATGTTTATGACTATCACAGTATTTCGAGTCCTCAGGCGACTTCAGGATTCCCGAGTTCTGGAGATGTAGCAGTAATTGGATTTGATGTGGACGGCACTATGAGGCCTCATAGATACATTGTACCGACCGCTGGTATTGCCGCGGCGCATGTGCTTTTCACCCCTTTGCAGGATTCGGTGGGCAACCGTCAGCGAAGATTTAATGGGCCAGATGCAGCCGACTTTGGCATACTCCGGCCTACCTTGGAAATTGGAACAACAACCGAAATAGCAAGGGTAAATCAAATTTCAGGAGAAGGTGCCTTGGTGCTTAAAGGGGATGTAGATCTGAGCGTGTGTGACATAGGCGGGTTCCTTGCCGAAGACTCTGCAATAGTAATCATTAACAATAACAATCACACAACGCCTATCACGATTAATTTCCTGCCTTCGGTGGTACCTAACTTGTTTTTCGCAAGAAGTGCTCCCATCCTGACAAAAGATATTCGGGTAAGAGGCAATTTCGAAGTTGCAGGTCGTTCAAGATTGTGGCTTAGTGAAGGCGCGGGTGGCAATATCACGGTTGAAGGTGACCTCGTCTTGGCACCTTACCAGTCTCCCAGCCCTGCACCGAGAATTTATTATAACAAAAGGGGTTCCTTGAAGAGTATTGAAGTGGGCGGAGATGTGAAACTCCTCGGTACTACTGCGTACATAGGCATTGACCCAGCAATAGTAAGCCCGGAGACACCCGCTCCTTGGACTCCTGATGGCCTTGGAGCCTTTATCTGGCTCGATGCCCAGGATCCAAGTACACTAACACCTTCAACTACAGGTTCTTCTGTCAGCGCATGGGTTAATAAAGGCACTGGGCTCTACACTGCCAGCCAATTAAATTCCGCCCAGCAACCTATTTATCAAGCAGGTGGCATCAGTGGATTCCCTGCCTTGAGATTCAATGGCGGTCAGTTTTTGTCCATACCCCATGACAACGCTCTTAATCTTCTTGCAAATCAAAATTTCGAAATATTTTCGGTAATCAGGCAAAACAGTGCTCCTGGTGAACGGAGAGCTATTTATGCTAAAGGAATGGTAAGTGCCGGCCATTTGCTTTTGTACCAAGATATAGAAAGGTACCGACTCTACATGGACGCCGCTAAACTCGATTTAAGAGGAACTACCAACCTTGCGTCCAATCCGAATATGGGATGGGGACGACGCCAAGGCAACAACGGTGCGATGTTCAATACAGTTGGAGGCGGTGCGAATGCGAGTGGTGTTTCGAATGCGACTATGGCCGGAAACACCTTCAACGTCACCATCGGAGCTGCCAACAATGGAACAGATAGGTTCTTAAATGGTGATATTGGAGAGATAATTTTGATAAAAAGGACGCTTACCACGGATGAGCGACAACGGCTGGAGGGCTATCTATGCCACAAATGGGGCCTTCAGGCTGGATTGCCGACAGGCCACCCTTACAAAAACAACCCGCCTTCTGTAGGTGAAGGTGGAGATAATTCGGCAAAACTTATCGTTAATGGCAATATCATACAGAACTTATCAAGTACAAGTCCTACAAATAATGGTCTTGAACTTTTCAACCTGGCATCAGGAACCTCCTTTGTGGAACTTGTTTTGACCAATGAAGGCAACCACAGCTTTGAATATGTCAATGGACCAATTCCGCGGCTATGGAGCATGAGCATGGATAAAGGAATCAACACAACTTCAAGCTTTTCATTCAATACCAATGTTCAAATCAACGCTCCATCAGATTTGGCAGAGAAACCGGTAAATCTGAAAAATGGCAAACTTAAATTCGACCACCCCAGCACTAACATTTTGCTCTCCTCAGGTGGGGGTGATTTCTTAATTCCCAATTCCGCGGGACTGGAACTTACCAATGGGACACTGCGCATTACAGGTAACGAAACTGGATTGATTCTCGCTGGATCAATCAAAATTACAGGCGGCAACTTTGCCATTGGTGAAGTGGAGGGCGCAAATAATTATATTGAATATGGAGCCGGAAGTACTCCGAAAATTGAAATTACCGGAGGGACGTTAACAGTAGGTAGTCAAATAAGAAGGAATTTATCGAGCACTGGGGGCGCCTTGGACTATGAACAAACAGGAGGCTCAGTTATAATAGGGCGATACAGCGCTCCTGAATTGAATAGGGCTATGCTTGAAATCGTAAATCCTGGAAGCCGTTTTGTTCATAACGGTGGTACCATCACTTTTGTGAGAGGTATTGTACTCGGGTCGAGCCCATCCCTTTTGATCAATCCAACTGTGCACAATGTTAGTACCAACGCTGAAATCATTATTGGCAACGTAAATTCCCCTTCAGGAGCAGCCATCCAGAATTTTGGTATTCAAAGCAGCATACCATTGAATTCCCTCTCTGTCAATTCCAACAACTCTCCTGTAGCCCATTTGCTCATTACAAACTTAGAACTCAATGGGAACCTTAACCTGCAATCCGGTGCTACTTTGAATTGTGGCGCATGGGATCTCTTGTTACATGCTGATGTGAGCAATAATGGCACCTTAAACTCCACTACGGGCACGGTACACCTTATTCATCCAGCCGTAGGTACCATTTCCGGAACAGGGGAATTTTCGTTGAACAACCTCGAGCGCAGTGGTGGTAGCGGTGGCAGCACACTTGTGCAAACGAATTTATTGGTCAACAATAACTTCATAAATGATTCTGGGGAAATGGATTTTGAAGGAAACACCCTCACCGTATTAGGAAATGTCACGACCGATGGCTCGCTTAAATTTGAGGCAAGCTCCCATGGCTTGATAATGGCAGGAAGCAGCAACCAGATTCTTAACAGAACAATATCGGGCACGTCAGAGATTGACGTCCTCACCATTAACAACGGTAGCGGTGTAACTGTACCGGCTGGATTCTTCGAATTCGTGATCAACAAAAACTTGCGACTACAAAGTGGGATTTTCTCCCTAACAGGAAATCTTCTTGAAATGGCCAGTGGAGCGACTTTTACGCCAGTTAACCCCTTCAGCGAATCGAATATGATTGTAACAGGTGGAGCCTTCTCAAACTTCGGGTTGTTGCTCCATGTACCAGCCAATTCTACCAACGACATCTTCGTTCCTATTGGCGTAGATAGGTTTATGCCGGTCAACCTTGATTTTTCTCAGCCGGGAGGCTCCAGCGGAACCAATCCTAGCAGTTATCTATTGCGCATAAGTATCCCACAAAACGGTGTAATTGTAGACGATATTGAAGATCCGGGACCCGAAATAAATGACCTTGAAAATGTATTGGGCATGTACTGGTCCATTGATGGTTCAGGAGTAGGCAACGGACTCAATGTTGATTTGAGATTTCGCTACCATGAGCAATACGTGCAGGTAACAGACCCCTACACTGAAGAGGACTATTTCGGTGCTCGGGTGCTAGCCGACGGTAATACCATCAATAAGTTTCCTTCAGCCGTAGATATCCCAAGCAAGACAATTACCTTCACCATACAAGGAAGCTTTGAAAGTGACCCCTTTGCAGTGGATGGTGATTACTTTGCTGGCCTTGATGCAGCTATTCCCAATACGATTCCTATTTATACAACCGCGCTCTCGGGGCTAATCCAAGTAAATAATGGGTTAACAGGTTACGACAACGTAGTGCCAGGATTTGGTGCTCCCAACGGTGCAATTGTGATTGTCGATAACAACCACATCCTAAATTTTGGAGGAGATAACAACAATATAAATTTCTACCGCACAGAACTGAGGCCAGGCTCCTTCTTAATTATTGACAGAACAAGCCAACACCGATTGGGCAAGGTTACTGGAACAGGCACCTTGTTCGTGCGTGGAACAGGCGTGTTACCGGCAGGTGATTATACGGAGTTTTTCGGGTGTGAGGGTGGTGCCTTAAGATTTCAAGCTAACGATGATGAAGATTTTGAAGTACTGGCTAATATGCCTCCTATCAAAGAAGTTAGTCTGTTTGGGCCAGGGGCCATAACGCTTGCCAGTTCAGCCGTTAACATATGTAACAATTTAACGATTACTGGCGAGGTCAAGGCCAAAGGTGCCAACTCTGCAATGCTGAATGTTGGTGGAAATATGATACTTACAAATGGTGAATTTGACTTCAGGCAGGGAAATGCTGAAATTATTGGTGACCTCATTTTAGCCGGCAATGAGACAGGAGGAGGATTGGCGAAATCTGGAAATAACGGCACCCTCACAGTGAAAGGTAACCTGATCATTGGAGGGAGAGGTTTTGATTTGGGCTCGATTTCAAGACAAACTGTACTTGAAGGAGATTTATCCAGGACGACCATTCCACTTAATGGTTCAATCCAAGGTGGAAGCAGCGGTGCAAAGCTTACATTTCGCGGTTTTTTACCACAGAGCATTACAGGTAATTTTACAGGAGATTCGAAGATTCCGTCGCTCGAGCTAGACAATGCCACTGGGCTTTTACTTAATGGTGATGTAGAAGTTTCTGAAAAGTTGATGCTCACCGATGGTAATTTTTACACCGAGCCTTTGAGTATTCTCAGATTTACCGAGGATGCCACAGAAGTCGAGCCCCAAGGTGGCCAATCGAATTCGTTTGTAGATGGCCCGATGCAATGGGTGCTTTCCCAATCGGTGACAGAAAAAACTTTTCCTGTAGGAAACAATCAAAGGCACCGGCCACTGTCTATAAGTAATCGCAACGCTGCCCGAACCTGGGAGGTGGAATACACTGATACAATCGCCAGTATTGTACCCTTAATTGATCCCCTTATGCTGCCCAATCCTATGGAAATACCGGCAGTGGTTGCTGTGAGCAAACAGGAGCACTGGAGGGCACAAAGCATAGGAGGTAGTGCACAGGCAAATATCAGATTGAGCTGGGGTGACCAATCGGTGGTATCAACTGATCCTGCCATCCAGAGTAATTTAGTGGTTCTCGCTTACAATGTGGGCAATAGTGAATGGGATTCACATGGTGGCCAGGACTTTCTATACGATGCACCCAGTGACAAAGGCAGTGTGAACAGCATGGCACCAGTTTCCTTCTCTCAGCGCTTTCTGACGCTTGGCTCTACTGATGCTCTTAACCCACTGCCTGTTACCTGGCTCTATTTTGCGGGAGAGAACAGGGCCGCAGATCATTTTCTTTCCTGGGCCACTGCCTCTGAAACCAACAATGACTACTTTGAATTGGAGCGCTCACTTGATGCCCAACAATGGGCCATCATTGCACGAATCGAAGGCGCAGGCAGCAGCAATACAGAAAGCACTTATGGGTACACCGACAGTGATGCCCCCTACGGCAGGGTATATTACCGCTTGAAACAAGTGGATTTTGATGGCAAAATGGACTTTGCACCTAATATTGTGAGCCTGGAAAGAGGCTTTATTAATGAGACAGACGTATTTGACTTTCTTCTTTTTCCGAATCCAACACAACTCGGCACGGTTAGATTTAGAATGTCGACAACAGCTGACGTAATGGCGAAAGTTTCTTTATCGGACTTGTCAGGCAAATTACTCTCCCAAAAATATGTGCAAATTGATGGGCAAGGGACTTCTGCCCCTGTCAATTGCAATTTCGAACCGGGCATCTACCTCGTCACTGTGATTGTAAAAGACAAAATACGTTCAAAACCGCTGGTTATTACCAAATAACTGGAGTAGCTTTTGTTCAAAAAGTAAAACCTCCTCATTGTACCTAGAAACCTTATTTGGTTTATGGTTGAAAGTTCTTGTTCACAATTTCAACAGCGCTTTACTCCTTCTCGCAGAAGTTCGGGGCTTATTTCGATCAAGTTTATATGATAGACCAGCAGAACCCACATGTTTAATCAAGGTCAGAAGCATCTGGCAATAATACCTGCCAACATCTTGCCCTTCAACGCTCTTAAACCTAAAGCATGTATCCGAAAGGGTCGTGGATTAATTTAACTACTGTATTCCTGCATTCTGCGGAATTTAAACCTCTTACAGCGCGTTTTGAATCGCGCGACACGTTAAGGATTCTTAAGAAGCCAAACAAACCTTAAGTCACTATGAAATTCGATCAAACACACTATTCAACCTATCATAGTGAAATATTTATCGCTATATGTTGACAAAAACTAATTTTCAATATATCTTTGTTGAAATAAATAACCTTTCGCCCGCAAAACAATACGGCGATACTTTAAAAAATCGTTAACCAAAATTTAAACGCTATGAGTTACTCTACTTTTTTGAAACAATGTTGCCTAGGTAACAATCGAACAAGGCCAATACTTAAAGGAGCCTTGCTCACATTGGCAATGGTTCTTATTGGTTTTGCTCATTCCTTTGCGCAAAATGCCACAGGAGAAGAACAAAGAACCCAGTCAATCTCGAATTCGCCCGTCGCACAATCAGGTGCTTGGGATGAAGAAGGCAGTCCAAACCCGAATGCTTACGATCTGAATGCCATAAGGTCCAACTATGGCTGGGCAAGAAATTCGGACTTAGAAACTTTCCCAAATCCGGATTTGGCGCCCAACACTTTTTGCAACGACTTGAACGTAGTCATTGTGCTTGACGCCTCCGGCTCGATGAGCGGTACAGGTGAAGCCGAGGCCAGAGTGGCAACTTTAGCGGTAGCCAAAGCCTTCCAAAATTCTTCAGCACAATTACGCATTGTACAATTTGCAGCACAAGCCCAGGAAATAGATCTGGGTGGGACATTTGTAGATCAAACCTTTATTGACAATCTCACTTTGTATTTGGCGCCAACGGGCCCTGGCTACAATGGACAAAGGTATTTCGCAATTCCCGGATCGCTCAATTCTGAAGGGTGTCGTCCGGGTTACACGAACTGGGAAGATGCCCTACAGTCACTACAGGATCCCAATAATATCTATAATTTGGCATTTTTCGTGACCGATGGAAATCCAACAGCTTACAATGATTTGGATAACGCTTGTGGCTACATCGTATCAATAGACAGCGATGATCCACAAGAAACGATTGATATCTCCCTTGTAAACGCCATACAACAAGCCAATATTCTCAAGGAGGATTTTGGTACCCACATCTTTGCAGTTGGAGTAGGAAGCAACGTAACCGTTTCGAACTTAAAAGCAATTTCTGGAGGCGATGAAAGCATAGATTTTGGCGATTTTCCCAACATCTACATCGCCGATTTTGTGACTGCTGAACTTGACAATTTCGAGAACCTTCTTGCCGCGGCAATCAACAGCATATGTGGTACAAGGTTGGCATTGACCAAAACAGCTGATCGCGATCAGGTGTGCAACGATGACCAAGTTATTAAGTTCACTCTCGAAGTTGAAAACATAGGACGGGTCCCGCTAACTGAGGATGAACCATTAACCGATGACTTACAAGTGGCAGCTGCAAATGTTGTAATTGTAGACGCCTTCCCGGCAGGCTTCACCAACTTTAGCCTCGTGGCACCTATTCCTGCAGGAGCTGCCTTCGATGAGGAATCGAATACTCTCATCTTTAATATTGAATCATTACCCTTTGGCGAGGGCAATAAAGTGAGTATTGAAGTGGAAGCCACTGTGAATGCTGATAATGATGTGCCCGTGACCAATATTGCGGAGGCCAATGCCAACAATGCTGATATCGTGTCAGCATCGGCTACAGTTGTAAAGACTGAAATAGTCACATTTACCACTGATACTTCTGCCTGTGAGTCGTACACGTGGGACCTAAATAATGTGACCTATACTGAATCAGGCATGTACTTTACTGAAGCTGAATTCGACGAGGAGCTGGGCTGCAGTGTTCAGAACAAACTGAATTTGGTTATTAACCCTGCCAAGGATTTGATTACAGATGTAGTTGTTTCCTGTGGTCCTTTTACCTGGGAGCGAAATGGGGTTGAATATGCAGCGAACGGTGATTACTTTTTCTCAGACACTGATTTCCCTGAAGGTGAATGTCCACAAGAATACAAACTAGTTTTAACAATTGGAGCTGGTTCTGTAGTTGAAAATGTTCAGGTAGTATGTGATGGATTCTTTTTCGAAGATAACTTTGGCACCTACTTCTCGAGTGGAATCTATAATCGCCTTACATCGCAATTGAATCCCGATGGCTGCCCTATAACCAACAGACTTTATCTTACCCTAGGCGGTTCGGAAGGCCAGAATTGTTATAGTCCTGGAGATGCCGTGCCTAATCCAACTGGTACTGTCACCGAGGATTGTGGTTGTGAGCCTGGAGAGGTTCAACCAGAACCGTGCACCATCTCAGGGGAGATTACAGAACTAAGCACAACTTGCGACCCTCAAACTGGCTTGTACAGTATCCATGTGCTGTTGACTTATGCCAATGCGCCAAATGAAGGTGACCTTATGGTAAATGGAAACTCATTTCCAATTACTGGCTCACCTCAGAGCGTTGCTCTGACCCAAGCTTCGGGCCCTGTCGTAATCAGTGCTTCATTCTCAGATTCTCCGAATTGTGCTCTCACTTTGAATACTCAAACAGTTCTAGAACAATGTGAGCAAGATTGTAACGATGTATATGGCGGAACTTCTGAA
>DAIRDH010000014.1:24815-49604 GCA_036796255.1 Cryomorphaceae bacterium | reverse complement strand
ACCTCGCGAGTGGTTGCACAGATGGAGAGTTTACCGAAGAAGCTTGCTACGGACAAGAAGCACTGTACTACAAAAAAGGAACCGGTAACGTAGCCATGGACCGCCAAAATCCTCTGAAAGCCACTGGCATGCCAGAGGACGACGACTCAATGAATTTTGTATCCCTTGGATTCGGCGGTGAATTGATTATTGGCTTCGAAGATGCTGCCACAGCAGCACCAGGTGTGGATGACCTTAAAGTGGTAGAAACTACTTTTGGCACGCAAACTTGCACGAGCTATGAAGAACGCGCTGACATCTACGTATCACAAGCACAACTGCTACCAGGTGACAATGTACTCGCCGTGAGCGATTGGGTTCTGGTTGGTCAAAGCTGCACCAACGGCGCATCTTTTGATGTGTACGCTGAAACTGAAGCTGCGACTGGCACCGCCTGGACATATTTTACATTGGTGAAATTCATTGACCAGTCACCAGTGGTAGGCAACCGCGATGGTTACGATGTAGATGGTATCATTGCCCTACAAGGTTGTGAGCCCGCTCCAGAGTTCGTACCTGAACCAGGCGATTGCTATGGCGCAGAAGTACTTGTCTACAATCCTGAAGGTGACCTTCCCGCCAGTAGAACAATGGAAATCAAAATGACTGGTAAACCGGAAAGAGATAATACGCTCAATTTCGCAACACTCGGATTTGGTGGATATGCCATCCTGGGTTTCGACGGAGCAGCCATGACTGATGAGGGAGATGACCTCGAAATTGCTGAAACTTCGTTCGGCGACCCGGCTTGCGCGAGCTACACTGAACTTGCAGATATCTATGTATCGCAACAAGTGGTAAATGACGCATCTGAAATCGTTGACGCGCAGTTTGTACTCGTTGGTCAAAGTTGCACCAACGGGGTATTGATCGATCTCGCCGATACGCCTGCTACTGAAGAGTGGACTTTCTTCACCTTGGTGAAAATAGTGGATGTAACTCCAGAAGAAGATCAATTTGGCAACCGTGATGGTTTTGACCTCGATGGAATTGTTGCCCTGCATAATGACTGTCGCGAGGTGCCTTCAATTGCTAATGATGCAGTTCAAAGCACTTCTGCAGCGGTACGCAACAGCCTCGACACTTATCCAAACCCGACCTCTGGTCCTGTTACGATCGAGTTTACAACCAACGTAGAGCAACGTGTTTCTTTGGAAATAATTGACCTCAGTGGACGAATGATCGAAACACTGTTCAACCAAAATGCAAATGCTGATCAGGTTTACCGACTTGATTTCAACACTGCACAACTGCCCAACGGAATATACCTGACCAAAATGACTACTGACACAGATGTCATAGTTAAAAAAGTGATGGTTGCCCGCTAAGCAATAATCTGAGATTACCCTTTGCGAAAGCCGCTTCGAAATTCGAAGCGGCTTTTTCGCATCTTAATAAGTGGTATTTCTCAGCATCTCAAACAATTTTGGCCTTTAAGTCAATCCTTGCCTACCTCCTGTTCTACACCAAGCCAATGCCTGTTCACCTGTCAGGATTGTTGTCCCAGGACCTATTTTACTGCCATATTGCCTCCACCTTGATACCGCAATCGTAACGCAGTCATGCCGCTATCATACCGCTATCATACCGCTGTGCAGCCGCTATGCAGCCGCTTTTAAACCGCTGCTGACTTGATATAGTACCAATGGTCAGTGCACCCACCGGGTATATGGACTGCGCCCAGCCCTATCCCAGAGCCATACATCACCCTATCTAGACCTATGAGATCCATATTCCATCGATGATGTAGCAGTGCTCCAAATTATGGGTAAGGCAATATCCAACACCATCCCATTCCCATATCCCAGTTGCTACCTCCTCACAAAATAATTCCCTAATTTTACCCTTGTCATGGAAATCAATTACCGCAGCAAGGAAGAGAGCAAGCGCATACAGCAGGAAGAGTTTCTGCGGCTGAGTGGAGCTGAGCGCTTCTATGCTTTCCTCGCGCTGAGCGAACGGATGTCCAAATTTCCCGTCAAGAAGCCCGACCCTGACAGGTGGAGCAAAAACTTTCAAATAGTTATTGATGCAAGCGCCTTACCAAGGAAAAGAAAGCACTAACTTCTGAAACCTCATTTGCAGAAGCGCTTCACTTTATGCCCTTACCAGGCATAAATTTCTGACCACTCTTCAAGTCGCTTGCCTCAAGCGCTGCTAAGCGCCTGTAATCAAGCTTTCGCCAGCGTAAAGCTAAACACAGAGCCCTTGCCTACCACACTGCGCACATTGAGTCCCTGCTTGTGGGCTTCCATAATGTGCTTGCATATGGCCAGCCCCAGGCCCGTGCCGCCCTGGTGGCGTGAACGGCTCTTGTCCACACGGTAGAAGCGCTCGAAAAGCCGCGGCAGATGTATCTGGTCTATGCCGGGGCCATTGTCTTCAACTTCCACAAGTATCTGCTCGTCGAGGTCAAAAAAACGCATCGTGGTGGTGCCCCCTTCACGGCCATAATTGATGGAATTGGTGATGAGGTTGGTCAGCACCTGACTGATGCGGAAGGCATCGGCTTTTACATAAATGGGCTTGTCGTAGGGTTTGTTAAACACCACCTTGATTTTTTTCTGCTCCGCTTCCTGGTCGCGGCTCTCAATAATCTCCTTGCTGAGCTCCACAATGTCGAGCTTGTCGATATCGAGCTTCATGGTGCCCGACTCAAACTGGGTGATGGTGTCGAGGTCTTCCACAATCATTGTCATGCGCTCTACTGATTTGGCCGCTTTCTTTAGAAACTTGCGGTTAAAGTTCGGATCTTCCAGCGCCCCTTCGAGAAGGGTGAGTATATAACCCTGAATGCTGAAAATCGGCGTCTTGAGCTCATGGGCCACATTCCCAATAAACTCCTTCCGGAAATTCTCCTTCTCGCGCAGGTCCCTGATTTCAGCCATGCGGTCCTCCGCCCAGTTTACCACCTTCTTGTTCACATCGCCCAGCACATCCTTGTTCATGTCGAGTTTAAAGGCGTCGCGCTCTACCCGCATGCTGTGCATGTTGCGAAAGATCAATTTTACCTTTTCGTAAATAAACTGCTGAAGTGAGCGGTAATAGACCAGCCACGAGAGTGCAAAAGTCAGAAAGAAAATGACGAATACTTCGAGCCATGCCATCTTACTGTGAAAAGCATACTCCACCCCAATGATTACAAGGCTGATAAGCACCGAGGCGACAAGGGCGGTGAAAAAAGCAATTTGGCGCGGACTGCGCCCTGTCATTTTTCCTCGAATTTGTACCCGACTCCCTTCACGGTTTTGATGATCTTCGCACCTATTTTTTCGCGCAGCTTGCGGATGTGCACGTCAATGGTGCGGTCGCCCACCACCACATCATTGCCCCAAATGGTGTTGAGGATGATCTCGCGGGTGAATACCCGACCTGGCTTGCTCATCAACAGAGCAATGAGTTCAAATTCCTTCTTGGGAAGGTTAATTTCCTTGCCTCCGTAGATGATAATGTACTTGTCGCGGTCTATGGTTACATCACCCACCACTTCTATACGCGACACCTCATCACCTGTTGAAACCTTGCGGCGAAGCAAAGCCTGAATACGGGATATGAGTACGCGGGGCTTAATGGGCTTGCTGATGTAATCGTCGGCGCCGGCATCAAATCCAGCAATTTGTGAATAATCCTCACCGCGTGCAGTGAGGAAGGCGATCATTACATTCTTGAGGTCGTCGAGCTCGCGAATTTCTGCGCAAGTCTCAATGCCATCCATCTCGGGCATCATCACATCGAGCAGGATGAGGTCGGGCTTGAACTCCTTGGCGATTTCGATGGCATCGCGGCCATTGTCGGCCGACTCGATCTTGTAACCTTCGCGCTCGAGGTTGTAGGTAATCAGCTCAATGATATCCGGCTCATCATCAACGAGTAGAATTCGCTCCTTTTTACCCATGGGGTGTCGTATTTAGGCTTTAATGCTGCAAAGGTAAAGTTAATCCGAGGGCCTAGTGTTACTTCACTGTTAAGTGTAGAGGCTCTCAAATGTACGCAAAAGCGCATTTCCATTGTGCCAATCGCCAATAACAGGGATCGGTATTTAACCACCATATTGCGACAATACGTTTTCACGCATGCTTCTCCATATACGGGCTTCTGTATCATACCAGGTCTCAGCGTCGGGAAATTCGATATACTCTTCAGGATAGGAATTTTGAATCTGATAGGGAACCAAGTCAGCTCCCCTGATCAGTTTACGAAAGAGCATTTCCGACTTCAGGCGGTGCTCCTCCGGAAATAACTTCCAGGTGCGAAACACTTCTTCATAATTGAGCAATGGATCCAATTCCGTTGGTACAAATGTTCCTGCAAGGGCCACGTATTTCTCATAAATACTGCGCCCCAAGCGGCTCACCATGTAGTAATGCCTGCCGCTTGTAGAATCCACATAATATGCTTCAAGCGCGTAGCTGTTAGAAGCTGCCCTATAATCCTTATCAAATCTTTGCTCCCACTTGTTGTTCTCGGTTGCCTGACTGGGATAGTGGCATATATACCGGCTAATGCTGTACACGAATTCGCTCTGTTCTATTGGGGTCATGTACCTTTCAGGATCAATGGCTAATGTGGGCTCAGTGGGGCCATCATTTTGCTTATCGCAAGCAGCACAGAAGAGGAAAAAAAGCAATACCAGGATAAAATTTCTCATTTGGCCAAGTTTCGGTTAGCATTTAATTAACTTTTGAGCAATGTAAATTTAACCTATTTCGCATGTAAATGCAAAGAATCACACCAGTCCATTTTCCTTCTGGGCAGTGTGTTGCCTCATACTAGCCTAATTAAAAAAGCCACCTCAGGGTTGAGATGGCCAAAACAATAAACATATCCGATCGTATTTCTTCCAGTACGTCAGGATGATACTACTGCTCTTCTGTTTTTTGCTTCAGCTTGCGATAAGGCTCCAATACGTCTTCGCGCTCACTGCGCCAAATGCGCGCTTCTTTGTCATACCAGGTCTCCTGATCTGGAAATTCAATATACTCTACCCCATTTGAATTTGCGGTGTAATAAGGCGAAAGGTCTTCCCCTTTGATGAATTTACGAAAAAGCATTTCTGACTTCTCTTCATGCTCATCCCCGAGCATTTTCCACGTGCGAAAAACTTCTTCATAGCCTTCTAATGCGTCAGCCTCGCTTGGCTTGAATTTCCCGGCAAGTGCAACATATTTTTGATGGATACTGGGTGCAACCCGACTCACCATGTAGTAATGTGTCCCACTTACTGAGTCCACATAGTAATGTGTAAGGTTTTGGGCTTTGGCCGCTTTGGCGTATGCCGAATCAAAACGCGCCTCCCACATATTGGCCCTACCCACCTGGCTGGGGTACTTGCATATATAGCGGCTTATGCTGTAAAGAAATTCCTCCTGTTCCCCTTCTGTGAGGTAAGCATCGGGTTGGATCTCAGCGACAGCTGAACGCTCTTGCAATTCCTGATTGCAAGCGACCGATGCGAGCAGCATCATCGCCATAAAAAGTCTTGAAAACATAAGATAGAATTTGAGTGAAAATTAAAGCACCCGCTTCCCATGGGAAGCGGGTGCTTAAGATCAAAGGTATGATTAATATGCGTTGTCAACTGGGTTGAAGTCAGCCCAGCCTTGTGTCCAGTCATTTGCTCCAAAACCACCAATAAACTGCACATTGGTATCAAAGAAGCCAGCGCGATTGGCTTCAGAGAAAAATGGTGCGCTGAAGTCAGCTCCAGAGGCAATAGTACCAGAAGTGACAGTAAAACTAGGATTTGAAGGGTAATCACTTGCCAACCTTGAACCGTACCACCAGTCTGGATTCAAACCAAGTGATTGGTGAATAGCATTCGTTGCAGGTCCAGGAATTGTAGTATTGTCATCTTCCCACACTTGCTGAACCACGGCAGCATCAGCACCACCACCAGAGAGGTAGGTGTTAGAGTTGTTGGTACCAGCCATGATGTTGTTGAAGAGGTATCCGCCTGTTGTGCCACCGTTTACAAAATTGTTTTGTACAGAAGCTGCATTAAAGCGAAGACCTCTTGGGAAACCTGCAAATACAGAGTTTGCAATTCTAACTGCAGTTCTTCTGCGCAAATCCATGTTGTGCTGGAAATTGCCATTAGAAACTCGATCACCTTCTTTGATCGGGCCGATCACCGTAATGTTTGAGAAAGTACCAGTAGTGTAAGGTACTACATCATCATCGGTAGGACCATTGTCGCATTCAAAACCATTTGAACCTGACTGGTCAGCGTAACCAGGGTAGCGAATAGCCAGACCGTACTGTACGTTACCTGACCAACCGAAATCACAGTCAAAGTCATCATCCCAGGTAGCTACGGAGATGAAGTACTTTCCATTCACGGTACCACCAAACCACTCGAAGTTGTCATCACCACCGAAGGAAGTCATGCAGTATTCCATGGTTGTACCACGGCCCACACCACCCATGGTGATGGAATTTGTTTCATTGTTTGGCGAAAGCTCGATACCACCAAATTCAACCCTGAGGTAACGGTATGTACCTGAGTTTTCATCCTCAATTGCTACGTTTGAAGAAATCTGGTTGCCTGGGTTTCCACCAAATCGCACTGGAGGGGTGATACCTTCGATGGCAGGGTCTACCTGGTTGGTAGAAGCGTTACCCAAAATAACCAATCCGCCCCAGTCACCACGGTCGCGCACGCCCACTGGCTGGCTTGAGGTAAGAACGATAGGATTGGTTACGGTGCCATTGGCCTCAAGGCGGCCACCTCGGTCAATGATCAAAGTAGCGCGGGTCGCTTTGTCGCACTTTATGACAGTACCTGGCTCCATAGTAAGAACCTGACCGTTACGCACGAATACCTGACCTTTCAAAAGGTAGTCAGTACCTGCGGTTAGGGTTTGGGTTGACAAGTCACCAGTGAGTTCTACCACGGTGCTACCGGGAGGCGTTACAGGTGGAGTGTCATCGTCGTCGTCGTTGCAAGAACTCAAGGCCATAGTGCCTAAAAGCGCTGCAGCAGCGTAGTAAAGAAACATTTTTTGGGTTTTCATGCTGATTTGTGTTTGTGATTGTGTTTGATTTTAAAATTTGTGTGAGCTTTAGAATTTAAAAGTCACTGATCCTGTGATAAGCTGACCTTGCTGAAAAGAGAATATGGTATGGTCCGTGACTCCCACATCAGAAATTTTTCCGTCGCGGTCAGAGTCTTGCACAAATCGGTATCGTGCATTCAGCAGGTCACGCACCCCGAGCTTTATTCCGATCCTGCTGTTGAATTCCTTGTTGATCGTGATGTCCACACTGTTTCGTGGTAACTCATAAATGGTAGGAAAGAGCACATCACCCACGCTGAAGATTCGCGCACCAAATACATTGTAGTAAGCGCTTACGGAAAGCTGCCTGGCGTTATCAACATATTGACCACCGAGATTAATAATGTAAGGTGATTGCCCTTGCAGAGCCCGCACCCGGTCCTGGTTCGTTGCCTGATCGCCGAGGTCAACTTCTGACCAAATGTAGCTGGCGTTGACTATTAAATTTAAGCGACTTAAAAAACCAGATTCAACAAATCCTTTCAGAGATTTGCGAAATTCGAGTTCAAAACCAAAATTTTGTGCACCATCGGCATTGCCAAAAGTAAACTGTGGCTGTTCATTGGTTACAACAGTAATGGCTTCGATGGGGTCATAAAAGCGCTTAAAGAATGTTCCGAAACTTATTACCTCGCCAAGGCGCGGGTAGAACTCGTAACGCAGGTCCAGATTGTCAATGGTGGCCACCCTAAGGTTGGGATTACCCGCCTTACCCGCATCGAGCTCATAATCATAGTAGAAGAAAGGAGCAAGCTCTCTGAATTCGGGTCTGTTCACTGTGCGGCTGTAGCCTCCACGGATCAGTGCTTTTTCAGAAATATGATAGGAAGCATTGATTGACGGCAGCAAGGAGAGCACAGGAAGCTCCACTACGATATCCGAAAAATCATCTTCGGCGTCCAGTCGCTGAATCATATTTTCAACTCTCAATCCTCCTGAAATATAAAAGTCACCAATGGGAATTGAACCACTCACATAGCCCGCTACCAGAAAGTTGCTCGCCGTATAGCCGTCAATAGGTCGGGTACCCTCTTCCAGAACAAAACCATTTTGTGGCAAAATATTCTCAGGGGCAAATATTTGATCAAGGGGTAAACGCGATAAAGTTTCACCTATAATGGGATCATTCGATCCTCCCGGGAAAAGGAAAGAAAAGTATCTGGAATCAAATCGGCGGCTGCGGTAGTCTACATAAGTACCTCCGGCGATTTCCAAATTGCCTTTCGAAGTTTCTTTAAATATGTGCTTATAGTCTATACCATTGTTTACGCTATATTCGAACAAGTCGCCGAAGTACCGACCGGTATCAAACAGGTTGGAGGAGGGAGGCAGCTGCATTTCAAAGGGTGTATCGGGGTCATCAATTCCCTCCTGAATATCGCGGAATGTTCTAAATCGCCTGAGATCAGGCTCTTTCTCCCTCAGTATGCTTCCACCCACAACCCATGTGAGCTCGTCTTGCGCCGAGATTGAGTGCTCTCCGATGAGCTGGCCTGAATAGATTGATCTGCTTCGATATCCAAGCATATAGTTCTGAAAGAAATCTGTAGGGCGTTGAAATTCATTAATCCCACTTCTCAATACACTTTGGTTTTCACCGACCTGGGTAAAGAAATTCTTGAATTTGAATCGGTTTCGGCTGTTCTTCACATAAGTCCAGTTTGACATAGCAGTAAGCTGCACCTCCTCCACATAAGTGTTGTCATCATAAGCAAACCACTGGAAAATTGGCGCTTCGCGATCTACCCAATTGTCATACCTGAAGAAATCACGCAGGTAATATTGATAATTTTTACTGTAGTTAAAGCTATTTGCAGACATAAGCCTTGAGCCATCGGCAAATTGCTTGCTGCGGCCTAAGCTTAAACCAAAACTGTAGTCTGGCATGGCTGTGCTGGAGGTGGGATTCCAGTTATTGGGCAAGGAGCGTGCAGCTGTCTGTCGCGATTCTGCGTTTCTTGGTGTCGCTTGAAATTCGCGCGTACCGGGAAAACCTGAGGGAAGCGGCCTGAATGATCTATCAAATCCCAAAAAGTCAGTTCCGGATTTCTCTGACATTTGAAAATCATTGAAAGTGGTACCCACACGATAGCCCAGTCCAATATTTACAGAAGTAAAGTCTTCCTGCACGTTGTTGAGCGTAAATACTTTAATAACCCCTCCTGCAAAATCACCCGGAAATTCAGGTGACCCGGTCTTGTTGATGACCATTCTGTCAAGCAGGCCGCTAGGAATGAGGTCAAAAGAAAAGGTACGGCGATCAACCTCAGTACTAGGTGCAATCACGCCGTTAATCATCACTTGGTTGTAGCGTTCTGCAACACCCCGTATCATCACAAAGCGATTGCCTACAATAGTGACTCCAGGTATGCGCTGCATTACTTTGGCAGCATCACTGTCTTGCGAGCGGCTCATTTGCTGTCGTGAGATTCCTGACACCAACTGTTTGGCCTCTTTCATTTCCAGAATCACAGCATTGTCACTTGCGGTTCTTCGCTCAGCTACAATGTTGACCTCTCCCAATACCAATTGTGACTCTCCGATGGAGAAGTTAACTTGAGTAACCTGCCCGGCATTGACCACTATTGGAGTTTTCTCAACCTCATATCCAATGAATGAACAAATTAAGACATGATTGCCAGAAGGAACATTCTTTATTTCAAATGTACCATCTATACTGGTAGACGTACCAATGGTAGTTCCTTCAATGAATACATTTACGCCTGGAAGTAAATCTTTGGTTCCTTTTTCTTCCACAGTACCACTAATGGTCCCCGTGCCTTGGGCATTAATGCCGTTAGATGAAATCAAAGTGATTAAAAAAACAAAAATGAATAAGCGGCCGAACATTGAGAGGTTCTGGATTTGTGTGCCGCAAAGGAACTCTTGTGGAGTTATGCGTGCATCATGTCCACTTCATCTTTGAATTAACTAAATGCTAAATGATATAAAACACTGATTTTGTATAATTTACAACATAAATTCGAAACCTATTTTTTATAATTGACTGGCAAAAACACTTCTATAAATCTGACTATGTGATAATTACCTACAATTTATATCGCACATTCTGTACGTATTGGAATTACCTGTTTCTTAACACCAAAATGATTAAATTAAACATTGGGGATACTTTAAATTAGCACAAACTCCGTTATTAAATGATTAGTAATATTTTATGAATTAACATTTGCAATTACTTTACCGGTTTGTCACAGACAAAAAAAGAGGCGCAAGGCCTCCTTAAAATTGTAATTCTTTATGTTCTGATGGCTGGGTAACTTCCTTACTTGCCATAATCTTTGGACTCTACAAGGTCGCCTTTCGAATCGTAAACTTTCCAGGTTTTTACCCTGTTGCCGTTTTTATAGTGCATCTCAAAACGTAGCGTGCCTTGTTCGTCCCATATTTTCCAGGGACCATCTTTTTGACCATTATTAAAGTAGGCACTTGAAATAAGTTTTCCTGCTTCATCGTACTTTAACCAAGCACCGTGTTTTACACCTTCCAGGTACATTCCAGAACCTTCGAGGGCACCGCCTTCATGGAAGGTAAGGTGCTTGCCCGAAACCAAGCCATTCTCATCGATTCGATATGGATTGTCCTCATTGTGCAAAAAACCAGAATATTTACCATCAAAAGATTGATCGGTGAGGTTGTGATAATCTGCAATGAGTACTTCATGCGATTGCGCGCTAACGGTACCAAAGAGAATTATACCTGAAAGAAGAAGAATTAAGTGTTTCATGACGATTGGAATAATGACGGCGTAAAGTTAAGATAATTTTGACTTAACATTTACATAACATTCAACGAACAATCACAAAAAAAGTTGCCAGAAGGCAACTCAAAATATCCTAAACTATCACTTAAAGAGCCTCTAATACGAACTTATGAAGCTTAACCTTCTCTGAAACTTCAACTTGAATATAGATGGCTTCTTTGTAACTCACCAATTTAATCTCAACTGAATAAGTACCAACCGGCAGGTCGGCAAACTGAAACTCCCCGTCAAAGTTGCAATAGGTTTGCAGATTGAGCTCCGGAATACGAACAGCTGCACCCACGAGGTATTCGTGATTACCTGCGTCAAGTACCTTACCTTGCAAAGAACTTTTCACAACCTTGTCACCTTCGGTTGCCGAGGCATTGATTGAAAGCAGAATTGTCAGCGCAAGAATTAACGTCTTCATTGGCACAAAAGTAAGCCTGTTGCCCATACCACGCTTTAAGCCAATATTAACGATTCTTGCCCTGAGTTAATTTAATGTTAATTGGTCAATTGCCATCATGCGCCTATCTTCGCTGAAAAATCCGAATCTTGCGACCCTATTTGTTCTCCCTGTTTTTCCTCATGGCCTTTTCGGCAAATGCCCAAAAAAACACCACCCCCGAATATGACGAAATCATTGAAGCCTACAGGTCACTTTCGCACGAGCACAGCAGCTATAGCCGGTTAATTGAAGTGGGCAGTACAGATGCCGGCCTGCCATTACACCTTTTTATCATTGACCCTTCCGGGAAATTTGACCCGGAGCATAGCCACAGCAATGACGCCCTCGTGTGCCTTATCATGAATGGCATACACCCCGGCGAGCCCTGTGGCATCGATGCTGCGCTTGCATTTGCAGAAGCAAAAGCGGCAGCACCTTCTGAAGGCATCGTCTATTGCATCATCCCTGTGTACAATGTAGGCGGGGCAATGAACCGCAACAGCACTTCACGCGCCAATCAAAATGGACCGGAAGCATACGGCTTTCGCGGAAACGCAAAAAACCTCGACCTCAACCGCGATTTCATCAAGAGTGATGCGCTCAACACCTTCGCATTTGCAGAGATATTTCACAACTGGCAGCCGCATGTATTTGTTGACACCCACACTTCCAACGGCGCCGACTACCAGCCAAATATTACGCTGATCAGTACCATACCTGAGCGCCTGCACCCCTTGCAAGGCCGCATCCTCACTGCCGATTTGCTTCCCAAGCTCTACCGCGCCATGGAAGAGGCCGATGAACCCATGCTGCCCTATGTCAACACAGTCAATGGGCTGCCTGAATCGGGATTAAAAGCTTTTACCGACCTCCCCCGCTACAGCACGGGGTACGCCAGCCTCTGGGGTACCATCGGCTTTACCACCGAGGCACACATGCTCAAGCCCTATGCGCAACGCGTTGAAGCCACCCGTACCTTTATAGAAGTGCTCGATACCCTGCTGCAAGGCAACAAGCAAAATATCATTTCCATCAAAAAAGCCGCCGACGCACAGGTAAAAACTTCAAAGGCATTCAGCACACGCTGGAAGCTTTCCGATGAGGCGGATTCTGTGAGCTTCGCTGGTTACCGCGTCGACAGCATCACAAGCGCGGTTACCGGAATGGGCCGCGTCAAGTACAACCGACAGCGCCCATTTACCGAAAAGGTGGCCTACTACAATACACACGAGCCAGATAGAACCTTTGACCTGCCGGCCGCATTTGTAATACCGCAAGCCTGGAGCGAAGTCATTGAGCGCCTTGAAGCCAATGGCATCAAGATGAGAATACTCCCGCAGGACAGCACCCTGGAAGTGACTGCACATTATGTGGAGCATTATAATACTGTAACGGCGCCCTATGAGGGACGCTACCTGCATTTCGATACCGAAGTAAGCAGCCGCACCGTGCCATTGACATTCAGAAAGGGCGACGTGATCATCAATTGCAATCAGGCCGGAAACCGCTACCTGGCCCATGTGTTTGACCCCATCAGCGACGACAGTTTTTTCAATTGGGGCTTTTTCGATGCGGTGCTCATGCAAAAAGAGTATTTCTCGACCTACCTTTTTGAGGAAACTGCAGCCGAAATTCTGAAACGAAACACCATGCTTTCTAAGGAATTCCAGGAAAAGAAACGCAGCGACCCTGAATTCGCATCTGATGCCAGAGCGCAACTCGACTTTGTGTACCGCAATTCAAAATATTACGAAGACAGCCACAGGCGAATCCCCGTTTTCAGGCTCGAACGCCCTTAGGCATGAAAGCTGTAGCCCACGCCCTTGTAGGTGCGGATGTAACCCGAACCAATTTTTGATCGCAGATTGGTGATATGCACGTCGATGGTGCGGTTGCGCGTATGATTGCCATCGCCCCATACGATTTGTTTGATCTCCTTGCGGCTAAACACCTTTCGTGGACGAGAAGCCAACAAGGAAAGAATCTCAAATTCCTTTCGCTGCAGGGTAATTTCGTTGTCACTTACAATGAGGCTATACTTTTCCCGGTCCAGGTTAAACGATCCCATTTCAGTCGTCACCGTTGATTCTTCCATGAGCTTTGTTTGCCTGCGCATCCATGCATTGAGCTTGCTGCCAAAAACCCGCTTGTTGATGGGCTTTACGATGTAGTCGTCTGCACCCGCATTCAGCGCCGCGATTTGAACATAATTCTCATCCTCATCACCAAATACGATAACCGTGATATCATTGGAAACGCCGCGATGCACCAACTCCTGCAAAACGTCTATGGCATCTTTATCTTCATCGATCTGCATGTCGAGCATGATGATCGAAGGCTTAAACTCGCCTAGCATTGCAAAAAGGGCTTTCGACCCTTTGATCAACTCAGCAGTAAGGTTGGCTTTCTCAACCGACTTTATCAGTTTGTCAAATTGGGAATTCTGGCCTTGAACCATAATGACGGGAGCATGCTTGGACATAGTAGTGATTTTACAGCAGCGAAACTATTGTTTGGCGATTAAGTGAATTTTAATCGCCTATTAACCTTTGTTGACAAACCCTGGGATGCTTCAGAAGTGTCAAATCGCAACGAACATCTCCTTAAGTACTGTGCATGTATTTTTTACACCAAAACATAAATTCCAATCTCCACCGAAAATATTTTAAAATTCAGCCCAGAGTTAACGAAAAATTAACGCTGCATTACTTCCTCAGCCCAACTACTAAAGTAGCTTTGCAAGCCGAAACTATCAGCGGTCCCCATTATGGGCATATCACGCGTACTTGCCTTATTCACAATATTTGTCAGCAGTCTGTCAGCCTTAGCTCAGTCCACTGCCGGGCATTACGGAGCGGCAGTTTCTGAAGCACAAGTAGACATTTTTTGGACTGTAGATTGTACTGATTATCAGGCACCCGACTCAGTGAGGCTTCGCTACAACCGCTCAGCAGTGCTCGCCAATGAAGGCGATTATTGGGACTACACCGATCCTGTTCCCTATGCTGCCGGGCGCATTGTACTGGACGACTTAGAAGGAGCAACAACCTACGTCTATCAGCTGGGCTATCTCAGTCGAGGTGATAGCAGCCAAACCTCCACATATACCTGGACCCCCAGAAGCAGTTTCGAAACGAAGCAGCCTTGGGGCTTATTGCGCTTTCTGCTCATGGTAGGTGCCCTGAGCATGTTCATCTACGGCATGAAGACCATGAGCGAGGGCATCCAGGCTTCAGCTGGAGCCCGCTTAAGGCGTGCGTTAAGCGGAATGACCCGCAACCGAATCACAGGCATTGCTTCGGGATTTGGACTCACCGCTTTGCTCCAAAGCTCCAGTGCGACAACGGTGATGACCGTAAGCTTTGTGAACGCGGGGCTCATCACCCTTACCCAGTCGGCAGGGATCATGATGGGCGCCAATATCGGAACCACCATCACCGGTTGGTTTGTTTCCTTCTTCGGTCTGCGGGTCAATATCACCCTCTATGCCCTCATCCTTTTTGCAGTCGCTATTCCTTTACTTTTCGTAAAAAAGCGCGAGATACGGACCTGGAGCACACCCCTCATAGGTTTTGCACTCCTCTTTATGGGATTGGGCTTTCTGCGGAGTACCGTACCCACTTTTACAGAAGATTCTGAATTTGTGCGCTTCTTCGTAGAGTACTCAAGCATTCCCTTTTTGGGCACTTTAATATTTGTAGCACTGGGAGTCATTATCACAGTAATTGTGCAGAGTTCTTCATCGGCCATTACGCTTACCATGACCCTATGCGCCAGTGGTGTAATTCCACTTGAGGCGGCTTGCGCAATGGTACTCGGCGAAAATATAGGTACCACTGCCACTGCTGAAATTGCAGCACTGGTGGGCAATGTGCACGCCAAGCGGAGTGCACGGGTTCACTCGCTGTTCAACATCATAGGTGTAGCGTGGATGGTTTTTTTATTGCCTTTCGTGATCAAAGGCATCGCCCGCTTTATGCCAGAAGATCCATTTACCGACTCGCCGGCAGGCCTTCAGTCTGCCACAGCCTCCCTAGCAGTTTTTCACACTGTATTCAACGTGGCCAACCTGTTGCTGCTGCTCCCTTTTGTAGATAAATTGGTAAAGCTGGCCAGTTTTACCGTGCCCTCCAAAGGCGATAAAGATGAACTGCACCGGCTGGAGTACATTGATAATTCCATCCAACTTTCGGAGCTCAGTATTGTAGAGGCACGCCGCGCTGTGAGCAAATTTGGAGAAATCACCCACAAGATGTCAGCCATGGTAAGGCGGCTGATCACAGAAACAGATAGCAGTGCCCAGCTTAAAATACACGAGCGCATACAGCGTTACGAAGAAATCACAGACCGCCTGGAGGTAGAAATATCCCAATACTGCAGCCGTATATCCACCACAGAGTTGAGCCCTGAATCGTCTGAAAGGGTGCGCGCCATGCTGAGCATCAGTAATGATTTGGAACGGATTGGTGATATTTTTAATCAAATATCCCTCACGATCCAGCGCAAGAATGAAGGCAAAATCTGGTTTACACAGGAGCAGCGTGATAAGCTATTTGGACTCCACGACCTGGTTGAAAAATCATTGCTGATCATGATGGACAACCTCAACAGAGAAGAGGAAGACCTCATTGACCTTAAGGCCGCACGGGAAGTAGAACGCGAAATAAACCGCGCCCGCAATGCCATTCGAAAGGAATACATACACCGCATTGAGAAAGGCAAGTACAACCTGCGTAGCGGCACCATTTACAGCGAGCTGTTCTCATCACTTGAGAAGGTTGGTGACCACGTGATAAATGTGTCAGAAGCCCTCGCAGGCGAGGTCTAAGGCCGGAAAACTACAGGTGGCGACTCTGCCTCCAGACTTGTGTTGAGTGCCCGATCTACAAGTACGGCGCGGTACTTCACTGTATCGAGACCAGGTTGAAGAAGGTTTTCAACAACTAAATCACTGTGGTCATTTTTAAAATCTCGGGTTACCAGCACACGCAATTGCTTGCTCTGACCCTGCGGCGTAAGGTTAGGGATGCGGGACACAAATCCCAAAGCATTATCGGTCAGCTCTATCAGTTCCCATGCGCCATCGAGACGGTAAAGTATCTCAATATGCATGTTGAAGTGAAAATAATTGGAGGTACTGTCCGGATTAAAAAGCTGAAATGGAGGCATGGTGTCGCCGGGCGCTAAACCAAAATCGCCGTCGCCATCGGTAAACCTGATATTGAGGGCCTCAGCATCAGTGTCAAACCAGATTTCATTGATCACCGGTTCGTCCGGAAGATCTTCCAGGTCAATACATGAGCCCAACAAGCCCACACCCGCGAGGGCTGAAAAAATGGCAATATATCTGAAGGTTCGCATTGTCATGCAGAGAGGCTATATTTGTAAAGGTACAAATTAACGAAAACGCTCCCTACTTGACATCGGCCTTAAATCTGCAGGAAGCCATCTTTACAACGCAAAATCCTATTGAATCGCATGCGCTGGAAGTGTTTGCTTTCCAATTTGCCCACAATGCAGTGTACCGCGAATTTGCCGAAAGGCTGGGCCGCACCCCGCAAAAGGTGGAATCTATTGCGGACATTCCCTTTCTGCCTATCGAATTGTTCAAGTCCCACCGGGTAGTAGCTTCCGCAAATGGGAAAGCAGCCGAGCTCACATTTCGCAGCAGCGGTACCACTGGGCAAGCCACTTCACGCCACGAGGTGCTAAGTGCAGAGATATACGAAAGGAGCTACAGCGCTGCCTTTCAGTACTTTTACGGCAATCCCAGAGACTTTCGCATCCTTGCCCTACTACCCGGCTACCTGGAGCGAAGCGACAGTTCATTGGTGCATATGGTTCAGGGCCTTATCGGCAAATCAGGCCATCCTGAAGGCGGTTTCTTTCTCAATGATCTGAAGAAGCTCAAGGAACTATTGCAAAAGCCTGCCGATGCGCACACCCTGCTGATAGGTGTGAGCTTCGCATTGCTCGATTTGGCAGAAAGCCACCCCATGCCGCTCCACAACACCACTGTGATGGAAACCGGGGGCATGAAAGGCCGCCGGCGTGAACCCACAAGGCAGGAACTACACAAGCAACTTTGCGATGCTTTTGCACTGGATCACATCCAGTCTGAATACGGGATGACTGAATTGCTCTCACAGGCTTACGCCAAAAAGGACGGGCGCTTCGAAACCCCGCCCTGGATGGCACTGCCCATTCGTGACAGCAACGACCCACTGAGCCCCGCTGTCGAGGGCCGCACAGGTGGCATCAATGTCATTGACCTTGCCAACCTCTACTCCTGCAGCTTCATAGCCACAAACGACCTGGGGCGCACACTACCCGACGGCAGCACCGAAGTGCTGGGCCGCATGGATTACAGCGACATGCGCGGTTGTAACCTGATGGTAAGCGACCTTTAAACCGCCTTTACGATAAAATATTTCTTCTTGCCGCGCTGCAGCAACACAAAAGTGCCATTGATAAGGTGCTCAGCACTCACAGTGATGCCCTCATTCACGCGCTCTTTGTTGATGCTGACAGAATTTTCTTTAAGCGCCCGGCGCGCCTCACCGCGCGAAGCCATAAAGCCAGTGCTATCTGATAAGAACTCAACCAGATCAATACCCGCTGTGATGCTGGCCTTTGAAACTTCCTTCTGCTCTACCCCGCTGAAAATGTCGAGAAAATCGCGCTCGTTCAACCGCTTCAATCCATCGGCTGTCGACTTTCCGAAAAGGATTTCGCTGGCGTCAATCGCTGCCTGCAAATCCTCCGTGCTGTGTATGCGTGCCGTAAGCTCTTCAGCAAGTGCCCGCTGCAGGGTGCGCAGGTGGGGGGCTTCCGCATGTTGAGCCTCCAGACTTTCTAGCTCCCCGCGCGACTTGAGGGAAAATACCTTGATGAAGTTCTGAACGTCCTCATCGCTCGTATTGAGCCAGAACTGGTAAAATTTGTAAGGGCTGGTTTTCTCGGCGTCGAGCCATACATTGCCACCTTCGCTCTTGCCAAATTTGGAGCCATCGGCTTTTTTAACAAGCGGAGCCGTGAGGGCAAAGGTTTCGCCTCCACCCATACGGCGCGTGAGCTCGGTACCGGTGGTGATATTGCCCCACTGGTCGCTGCCTCCCATCTGCAGTTTTACATTGTGGTGCTTGTTAAGGTGGTAAAAGTCATAGCCCTGTATGAGCTGGTAGGTAAATTCAGTAAATGACATCCCCGACTCAAGGCGGTTCTTCACCGAGTCTTTGCCCATCATGTAATTGATGGTGATGTGCTTGCCCACATCGCGGATGAAGTCGAGAAAGCTGAATTCCTTAAACCAGTCATAGTTGTTGACCATCATGGCATCGGTAGGTCCATCACCAAAGGTGAGGAACTTTTGCAACTGCTTCTGCTGGCAGGCGAGGTTGTGCTCAATAATTCCCGCCGTGAGCAGCTGACGTTCAGCAGTTTTGCCGGAAGGATCCCCTACCCGGCCGGTGGCACCACCTACAAGGGCTACAGGCTTATGCCCGGCGCGCTGCAGGTGCGCCAGCAGCATGATGGGCACGAGGTTGCCGATGTGCAATGAATCGGCCGTGGGGTCAAAACCTACATAACCTGTGGTAGGCTCTTTATCGAGTTGTTCAGCAGTTCCAGGGGTCATGTCGTGGATAAGTCCACGCCATTGCAGTTCATCGGTAAGTGACATTCATTCTAAATTTGATGGGCAAAGATAGAAGTAATGTCCCTAAAGGCTCAATGCAAATAAGTGCAACCAATCCTTATGATTAAACTCCTTTACTCCTGGCAAATATTACAAGCGATCGTATCGGTAAATGATTGGTGCCAAACTACTGCTGCCCTTTTCACTTAGAGTATAAAAGTTGAGCCCTTCCGCATCAAATGCTATCGCCTCACCCTGAGGTTCTGGCAAATAAGGCACCCTAATGGGTTCGCGCATGAGGGCGTCCCGTAGACTTTCTCCTTCATCACGGGTCCAGAGCCAAATACGCTCTTTGGTTTTCATTACAATCGCTTTTCCGTCAGGTGAAATATCACCTCCGGTAAGCATGGTGACTGGTATGGTACCGTATAGTTCAAAAGTGCGTTCCTCTTGGTGTTCATAGGGATAGGCAAGGCGGTATATTCGGGCGGGAAAATCACTCTTGGAGACCACATAGAGGTCAAGTGACCATGGATCGAGGAGCAAGGTCTCTGCATCACGCGCACCATCCGGATATTTCACCGGAAAACGCTCAACGACTTCAGATTGTACGTCCACCCATTGGGCTTCCGGATCTGCACTATCAACATTCGGTTCGGGAAAACGGTAAACATATACTTCAGACCAACGACGATGGTTGTCGCCAATATCAGCTACATAAAGGTAGTGTTGATCCTGCTCAGGTCCGGCGCCGCAAGCCATATCTTCCCAATCGCGGTTGCCTGCGCCAAGTATGCGAAAAATACCTTTATGGTTGCCCTGTTTATCAAATAGAAATAGGCGGTTCATATCGCCGCTGTCATTATGGCTCCACAGCAGGTTGTCATCTTGAGCAGACACTGCCAATCCTGAAGCTTCATCCAACATGCCATTTTCCATATTGCCCAGCGCATTTTCGTCTGAAAACACCCCTGTAGTTATGGGCATCGAACTCATAGACACAGAATATACTGCATCAAAATGACTAGGCTGCTCTAAGGCTGGATCATCGATTTCATCATCATTGCTGCAAGCGGCAAGCCCGCACGTCGCAACGAGAACCAGGAACGTAACTCTTTTCATCATAAAAAAAATAATTCCCAGCCCCTTAATTGGGACTGGGAATATTGTTATCGCCTGTGCGAGACCATGTTATTTTAGTATTTATTGCCGCTACCATTGGCGGGGTAAGCACCCATGTCAGCACTTGGCTGCATGATGTCAGGTGCGCGGTTGCCAGTTAGGTAAGTGTAATTAACAGTTACAGGACTGAAGCTTGTAACACCGGCACCAAGGGCAGGTGAACCATTGGCAAGACGCAAGTTATGGTTTTCCATGGTGTTCATTGCACGTGGCTGATCCGATCCGGCATTGTAGTCAGCCATGCTAAATTGGTCTGGGTCGTAGTTCACGAACATTGGATTGTTCTCGCCCGGGCCACCCATTACAGTGTTGGGTTGGGCTTCGGCCGTTGAGGCTCCGTCAGATGGGATAAACTCATCTACGATTTCTTGATGTGTTCCGTAGTACCAGTTCCAGTCGTAATCAATGTTGGCAAGGTCGGCATCTTCAACCATACGGATACCGCGCTTGCAGTTCACGATGATGTTGTTGTGTGCGAAACCACGGGCTCCATTCTCAAAGTTGATGTTGGCGCCACGGCCCAATCCTGCGCGACGGAAACCGCTGTTGAGGATGGTGTTGTTGTAGATACCCATATTTGACTGGATGGTGCTTGATCCATCGTCAGATGGTTTAAACGCATTGGTTGCACCACCAATAGCCACGTTGTAAGCAACGTTGCCTACAGTTCCACCTTTCACGTTGATGATATCACCACCGTCCTCACCGCAGAATTCAAATACATTTCGTATGATGTTCAGCTTACCTCCTACTGGACGGTAAAAGTCATCTTTAGAGCCATATACATAGCAGTCTTCCATGATCACCTCAGTTTGGTCACTTAGTGTCCATAGGCCGTAGCGAATGCTACCAGCACGAGGTGTACCAGGTCCGCCTTCACCACCAACATACTCTATGCGTACCCAACGAAGCAATACCGCTTTGGCAGCATCGCTGCACTGAATACCACCCCAAAGGCCGGCAAAAATATTGGCCTCCGTGCGTTGGTCTTCAGGCACAGACAATAGAATCGGTGCGCTTTCGGTTCCTTCCGCAATGAAAGCACCGTGCACGGTAATTTCCGGACCAATTGGGCCGCCATCACCTTCGGCGATGATAGTAACGCCTGACTCTGCAATGATCTCTTCACCTTCTGGGATGATCAAATCACCTTTCAGGAAGTAAGTTCGTCCTTGGCGAAGCGTACCTTTCATTTGGCCTACGAGGTCGGTAGTCTGGTCGTCGATCTCGACTACATCACCCACTGGTGGCTCACTGAGGATTGGACCACCTTCATCGTCGTCACTGCACGAAACTACTCCGAATGCCATACCGAGAATGGCTGTATGGAGCAGTATTTTTTTTGTTGAAACTTTCATGTTGATTGAATTTAATTAATGATTAAGAAAAACTTTACAAGCTGTATCGTAGTCCTACAAAATAGGTCTGCCAATAAAAGTCTTCACGCACCATTACAGTCTCCCTTGTATCAAGGGAAGGCAAGGCTTGAGGGTTGGAGAGGTTGGGCAACAACACATCCGCTCTCAATGGGGTGTTGAGTATATTGTTTATTTTAACGTATGCGATTAAGTGCTTACCAATGCGCTTTTCAGCTGAAAAATCAAGTTGGGTGAAGGCACGTTGCCATATGTCATTGTCCAAATACACAGAAACCCCTATGATGCGTTTTCCGGTATATACCATGGCAAGTTGCAAGTCAAGCCCATTCTTTTGGTCTTTGTAGAGCAATGAAGCATTGGCAATGTGATCTGACTGGCCTTGCAAAGGGCGTGTTTGCTCTTCATTGCGTGAAGTCAAACTTCCCTCCTCATTGCGGAAACGAAACAATTTTGTGGTGGTAATCTGCGAGTTGGTGTAAGTATAGAATGCCCTCACGCCCCACTTGGAGAAATATTTGGTGTAGTCAACTTCTACCCCAAGATTATTGGCCGTTCCAAAATTGTTGGGCTGCAGGAAGATAGACTGCCCGTCAATAACAAGAGCACTCTCAATAGGATTTTCAATACGCTTGTAGAAGGCGCCCACCATAATTTGATCAAGGGCTGTTGGGAAATGCTCCCATCGAAGGTCGAAGTTGTCAGCTTGAGTTCTTTCAAGAAATGGATTGCCTCGCTCCCTGAAGTCCTCTTCATTGATTTCATAAGGAATGACCTCGAAAAAGTTTGGACGGCTGAGAGACTTAAAGTAGGACGCGCGGACGTTGGTCTTTTCAGTTGGCATGTACTTAAAGTGCATGCTGGGAAGTACATCGGTGTAACTGATGCTTCCTACCCGGCCAGGCACTTGTGGCGGAGAATCAGTGTCCCATGAAAAATCGGTATTCTCAATACGAACGCCACCAAGTACTTGAAGGTCGCCTACACGAAATTTGAACTGTCCGTAATAGGCCAGTACATCTTCTTGCGAGCGGTAGTTAAGCGGATCCGTGGGAGTTCCTCCTGGGTTAAAGATGTTAAATGTCGCATCAAATACCGAACCCGACCATACCTGATTGATGGGACTGGGGCGCAGTAAATAGCTGTCGAATGAGTTGTCGCGGTTCTTGTGGCGGTACATACCTCCCGCCTTAAACTCCACATCCGTGCCAGCGATCATTTGGTAATAGGTAATATTGTAGTATCCCGCCAGGTCATTATCGCTGTTGGATGTGTATCGCCTTCGGAAGTCTCTATCATAGATGAGGGGCTCTTGAACGATGGTACCGCTCTCGTCCCTGAAAGCTCCTGAAAGCCATTTAAGCTCTGCCATATCGGGATCGTCGTTGGTAGCAAGTGAGTACACTGCTGACCAATCCATTTTTAACCCACCGCCTAGAAAGTTATGCTTTCCTTGCAAAGTGGAGTTGTAGATGTTACGGATCTGCTGGCGGCTTCTTGTGCGGTATTCTATCCTACCCGTGCCCTCTCCTTGTGCCCTGCCTATGCGCAAGTTGGTATCAACCCGGTCACGGGTTTCAATGTCATTTAGCCCGATGTAAGCATTGTACCAGTCGAGTCGGTGATTCCGGTTGAACTCATAGTCGAGTTTGGCATGGACACCGGTTCGTATTTGCTGCACCGAGAATTGGCGGTCTTGAATAACGTCAAAGGAGGGGCTATTCGTTTCCCGGTCTGTGTCTGTTTGTATAAAGATGCTATTGGCTCCGCGGAATGTATTCTGGTAACTTCCAGCTACGAGCACACCGAGCTTGCCATCCATAAAGCGATTTCCGACACTTAATCCATAAATTTGGTTAGGCATAGGCTGCTCCTTACGAAAATCAACGTTGTCCAAAGGAAAATCATCAATGGTAGCACGGTAGTCATTGCCATTTTGCGCCCGGGGAGATTTCTGAGGGACACCTGATCTGTCCCATGTGGTGAATGGGCGGTCGAAATATAATTGGTTGTAGCCCGTTCCGATATTCACATTGAGGGTGAATTTATCCGGAGCACTCTTCATTTTCATATCAATAACCCCGCCAATCGCATCGCCTTCCATAGATGGGGTCAATGCCTTGGTCACTTCCAGCCTTTCGAGCAGGTCAGCAGGAAAGATGTCAAGTGGCACATATCTGTTTTTTGTTTCTGGAGACGGAATTTTGATTCCATTCACCAGCGTATAATTGTACCTCTTATCCATACCGCGCACAATGGCATGCTGACCGTCGCCATTGTTATTGCGCTCTAATGAAACACCTGAAACGCGCTGTACCACATT
Organism: Cryomorphaceae bacterium; assembly: GCA_036796255.1. Taxonomy (GTDB): domain Bacteria; phylum Bacteroidota; class Bacteroidia; order Flavobacteriales_D; family Cryomorphaceae; genus T3Sed10-241. Next base: position 25,779 of record DAIRDH010000014.1, on the reverse strand, counting down.
GGCAACTGTAATGTCGGGAGATACCTCGATGCTTTTGGCCGAAATAACGTTGATCACGTTATCGGCATTTTTTTCGCTGGCTCTGGCGCTTCGGTCCGTTGCCTGCCCAATGCGGCCCACGATTTCTACCTGCCCCAAGTCAAGACCCGCTTCTTTCATACCAATATTCAGGGTTACCTTGTCATTGGTGCCTTTGATCGTAAAGTCGCTAACGGATTTTTCGTAAGAAATAAAGCTTGTTTCAAGCTTGTAGGATCCTGGTTCGATATTACCAATTACGTATGAACCATCAAGACCAGAAATGCTGTGCATCTGTGTACCAGCTATCACAACCATTGCCCCTGTGAGAGGCTCTCCCGTGACTGCATCCTTAATCTTTCCCCGCACTTCGCCGGCCTGCACTGATCCTACAGTTGCCGACAACAATGCAAAAAATGTAACTAACGATCTCAAATTCAGAGCGTGCATTTTTTTGCCTTTTCAATATTTGCGGTGCAAAGGTGTAATTTGAAAATTCAAAAAAGATTAACTGATATTTACCCTTGTGTTAACAACTGTCCCGCTGAATTAACATTGAGTTAATGAAAACAGGCATAATCATTAACTACCAAAGACTTAAACTTCCATTAAGATAAATAAACTGCTGCAAACAGGATAATCATTTATCTACTTAAGGCTATTCTATCCCCCTAAAAATCATTCAGGCAGATCGCTTAGTTTCCGCGCCGGAAAGGCGCGGTGAGTCCGGAAGGGGGGCCTTCAATGAAAAAACCTTACGTCCACTGCGCCTACCAAAGGCAGGCAGGTGTTCGTGGTTTTTTTATGCCCTAAAAATCCTTCGAGCCGAAAAGGCTTGAGATAGAGAACTTTTCCAGTTACCGCGCCGAAAATGGCGCGGTGAGCCCTAGAGGGGGCCTTCAGTGAAAAAAGCTTACAGCCGCTGCGCCTGCCACAGGCAGGCAGG
>DAIRDH010000014.1:0-24715 GCA_036796255.1 Cryomorphaceae bacterium | reverse complement strand
GCTTGAGATAGAGAACTTTTTCAGTTACCGCGCCGAAAATGGCGCGGTGAGCCCTGGAGGGGGCCTTCAGTGAAAAAAGCTTACAGCCGCTGCGCGTCTGTTGCTTTTTTTGCTTTGTACTTTTTGCTCAAGCTAAGGCTTGGCAAAAAGTACAAAGCAAAAAAAGCCGTCCTCTCGGACAGCTTTTTTCACTGGGTGGAAGATGGGGTTCGAACCCACGACCTCCTGAACCACAATCAGGCGCTCTAACCAGCTGAGCTACAACCACCGTATAAATAGGAGTGCAAAATTAAGGAATTTGGCCTTACACACTACTGAAACTACATGAATTTTTTTCAAGGAAAGCCAATGCCCGCAATCACGCGGATTTCGGCGTATAGCATCCGCTCCTTTGAAAGCAAGTCAAAATAGATGTTTTGTCCTTCAATAAGTTGAATCTCACGTGCATTAATCAAAAACAAGCTGCTTTCACCTGTATTGAACAATTGTCGCTCACCATCGAGAAGACGCTCGAGGAAAGTCACATTTTGCTCGAAAAATCCAATTTGCTCACGCAAATTTCGCAAATCGACCAGGGCAACATCCAAACTTGCCGACAAATTGGCCTTCAGGTTGTAAAAATCCTGCTCCACCATCGACATCTTGATTTTGGTGAGCCCGACTTTACCCCTTGCATCCCTCAGCAAGAGTGGAAAAGAGGCCTTTACCTTAAACTCATAATTGTTTTCCAACAAGCGATGGTCGTCGAACCACATGATTTCATCCTGAACCCATGCATTTTCCGAAAGGAAATTGTACGAAAGTTCCACACGCGGGCGCAGGTACTCCGCAGCCAGCCGCCGGTCAATATTAAGGATGTCGCGGGTATTTTGTATCCTTCTCAGCTCGGGATGCTCTTCGTCTATCATCAGGGTGAGCTCATCCACGAGCACAGGGCTATTCTCTAAAGCTTCAGGGCGCACCCCAGGCGGAATGAGTTGCGCATTGTGATCCTCGTCCCAAAGATAAACGCCGGCAAAATTGACTGCTTCGACCCAGTTCGTTTGTGCCTCACGCAATTTATAAAGCCTGTTGAGCACCTGTGTGTACGCTTCAACCGTATCGATGGCGGGTAAATCACCAAAACGGAAACTCTCACGCACGAAGTCATAGCGGTCGTTGGCAAGGCCTATTGCCTCTTCGGCAATCCGCAGCGCTTGCTCTGCAAATGCCCAGCGAAAATAAGCTTGTGTAGCCTCGTAGTAAAGCTTGTTGAGAAGCAATGTACGGTCTACCTGACCTTGATCAATGCCTATTTGGGCTTGACGCAATGCCGCTCGACGGTTATCCATCAGTAAACCAGCACCGAGCTGAGCCTTTATCCCGGCATTGATTAAACCGCCAGGAGGTGCTGTTTTTTCGGGATTGAGAAAAGCTCCTGAACTGCTGAGATAACCCGCCTGAAGACTTATTCCGGCCCATGTCGGTATCACCAGATCAGAAGTCAAAGCGTCATAATAACCCACATCTTTAAATTCCTTACCATCATAGGTCCCGAAAATAGTCGGATCAAAGCCGCCCCGTGCACGCGTGAGTTCGGCCTCTGCAAAATCGAGTTCAAGGTTGGCTACGATAGCAACAGGATGATACTGGCGCACCAGCTCCAGATACTCTTCATGGCTAAGTACCGAATCGCGAAACGCTTCACCAAAACCACCCTGACCCTGCTGCGACCAAACTGCGGCAGAATTGAGCAATGCCCATATGAGAAAGGCATACTTCATATTATTTTTCAGGAGTGCTTGCAGAGGTAGGTGCTTGAGGTAAGCTGTAATAATAATCGGGAGGAAAACCGTTGAGCTGCCGCCAAAGCTCATACCAAAGTGGTACATCCTTAAACAACAAAATTCCGTCACTGCCCGACCCCCAGCGCAAATCCTGCGGCCATGGCGTATCATCTTCGTCAGGTTTTATCATCACACGGTACTTGCCATTGGATGAAATAAAATTGTCAATCGCCATAATCTCACCTCCAAAAGTACCGTTGCTCACCTGAGGCCAGCCACTAAAGACAATGGCAGGCCAGCCATCAAAAATGAGCCTTACGGTTGTTCCCATCTTAAGCAATGGGAAATCAACAGGATCGATATACAACTCGGCAGCGAGGTCATATTGGGCAGGCATGATGCTCGCGATAGGCGCTCCAGCTGGGATGTTCTCACCCAAACCTACAGAAATAGCCTGTGTAATGTAGCCGGTCTGTTGCGCCGTAATGTAATAGTTGCTCAGCCGCATTTCATAATTTGAAAGCTGGTTTTGCATTTTGGTCACTGTAGCCTCTGTATCATAATATGCACTGAGGGCCGAGTTGCGCTCAGACTGGGCTTTGCTTAGCTTGTCCACGAAATCATTTTCAACCCCACTCAACTCGATTCGGGCGTTGATGTATTCATTTCGAGAGGCCAGCAAACGGTTGTCCGCGCCAATAAGCTTGGCCTGGGTCTCCTGAAGAACAAGTTGCCGCGATTCGAGGTCAGTGAGCGATTTCAATCCCTGTTTGAACAGTTCTTGCATACGCTCATAGCGCTCTTGCGCAACTTCGTAATCAAGCCTTGCGGCAACCACATCCATGCTGTCAGAAATCACCTTAAACCGGGTTTGTTCCAAACTATTCTGTGCCTGCGCAAGCCGGTTAGACTTGTTTATTGTCAATGCATCAATTTGTCCTTGTAAGGCCTCAGATTTTTCAAGGTAGTTCTGCATGGAATATTCCTTGGCAACAATTTGCTTTTGCGTCCGCTCCAGGAGGTTGGGGTCAAAAAACTCATCCTTGATCTCTGTGATATGCACTATGGTGTCGCCTTTGCGCACAAGGTCACCTTCGCGGACAAACCACTTGTCGATGCGTCCTGGAATCATATTCTGCACCGTTTGTGGACGTTGATCCGGATACAAGGTGGTCACCTTACCCGGAGCGCGCACGTTCTGGGTCCATGGCAAAAAAAGAAAAAGTAGAAAGCCGAGCAGCACAAGACCCAGCACACGCAACTTTTTCACAGGCTTGCCCCCGTCTTCTACCTCCTGCAAACTGGCGTAGTCAGCGAGGTATTCTTCATATTCTATTCTATTATCTGAAAGATTCAGCATACCGCGAGTCTTTAAATTCTTTTATTCCTCCATCAAAAACAATGCGGCCCTTCTCCAAAAAGATAACCCTATCCGTGCGCTCTATAAATTCCATGTCGTGAGAGGATGCAATCACGGTCCAATCTTTCGTAAGAAGATAATCGAGTACGCGCTCCTGCTCCGCAGTGGTGAGAAAGTTCGTTTCTGTCTCCAGCAAAAGCAATTTTGGATTGCCTAATATACTTCGTGCCAAAACTATCTTTCGCGCCAAGGTTTTGGGAAGTTTCATCCCCATTGGGAAGAGGATTGTTTCCAAACCCTTGTCCATTCGATATATACCCTCTTCAGCACCAACCAACTTGAGGATCTCCCAAATCATATCATCAGAAATGCCATCCCTTCCCATGCCCAAATTTTCGCGCAAAGTGCCTTCAAAAATGGTTTCTTTCCAAATATTGTCACCTATTTGAGAGCGCAACTCCTCGTGCTTAAGCGTTTGCAAACTCATGTCATTGTAGGTGATACGCCCGGTGTAATTGTCATACAGTCCTACAAGCAACTGCATCAAGGTGCTCTTTCCCGAACCTTCATAGCCGAGCAGTGATACTTTCTCACCGCTTTTAATGCTAAAATTGATCTTATTGATTGCTGGCCTGTCACTCTCTGGATACTGGAAGTAAAGTTCTTCTGTAGCAATATCAAAACCATCAGCAGCCCTCACGTCGCGCGCCTTCTCAGTGCGGTATCCTTCAAGAGGCAAATCTGTAATCATTCCTAGTTTTTCAACTGCCGTCAAGGTGTCGTAAACCGCTGAAAGGTTGACAATCAACTTTTCAACAGCACCGATGATCAAGATGATCACAATTTCTGCAGCCACGAACTGTCCTAAGCTTATTTGATTATCAATCAACAGAAGGCTACCTACAATCAACAGCGCAATGGTGGTGGCAATCTTGAACAAAATCATCACCTTATACTGTGTGAGAAGTACAGCAAAATGCTTTTGCCTGTAGTGAAGATAAGCTATGATCAATCTGTCAATCTTCAACAATGGTAGGTTGGTAATGCCCGCCAACTTAAATGTACCCATGGTCCTGCCTAACTCTTCCAACCAGTGGGCGACCATATATTTCTTGGTCGATTCTTGAAGAGAACTCTCAATGCCTTGTGGCCCTGTAAATTTAAACATAGCCCAGATCACAAGGACTACAATGATTGAGAAAAACAAAAAATAGGGGTGGTAAACTGAAATGAGGATAAGGCCAAATATGACCTGCAACACGGATGTGGGATAATCCACCACCAACTTGGCCATACCCTTCTGCAAGTTTATGGTATCAAAAAACTGATTTATAAACTCCGGCGCGTAGCGCTCTTCCATCGCTTCGAGCTTTATTCTAGGTATGCGCACTGCAAGTTCAAAAGATGCCTTGGCAAAAATGCGCTGCTGTAATCGCTCCACAAGCTTTAGTTGAGCAATCTGTACCAGACCTGAGAGGGTAAGCGCGAAGGTGATGATTACAATGAGAATAAACCAGGATGAGCTTACACGACCCGCCAAAATAAAATTGATGATGGCTTGAATACCTAAAGGCAGCACCAAACCTATAGCTCCGTAAACCAAGGCATAAAACAAAATGAGATAAAGTAATTTGCTCTCGCTTTGCAAAAATTTCCCCAGCCGCTTTATCGGTCGTTTGGTGTCGTACTCGTTTGTAGCCATTCCGCGAGGGTATTAAAAATTAGTGCCTTGAAAAAGTTGTGGCGCAAGGCCTCATCACTGCCAACTTCGCTGAGCGAAGGTAAGTGTTCTGCAAAATAAATTTGTCCCAAACGAGACTCGATAAACAAAGAGGCAAGTGCATGCGCGAAAGGATAGCCCGGCGCAACATCATCAATTAAGCGCCCAAAACGACGACAAATGGCTTTGTATTGAACAAAAAGTCCTTCGCGATTTTCCTTATCTACCATCTTGGTCAAATATGATTTGGACGATTCAGCGACCACTACCCGCTGAAGTACAGTCATATCAAAATGCTGTACATTGGATGGATCTGCATTTCTCGTTACGATCTCTATCGCCCGCTCGAGCTTCATTGCTGCCGACGGCAAGTTGACAGTTCCGAAAGCAACCTGATACTCCAGCCAAGCCCAGTACCATTCAACATAATACAGCAGGAGCTTGTGCTTATTTTCGAAATAACGGTAAATAGCACTCTCTGTTGTACCAATCTCACATGCAAGTTTGCGAAAGGTGAAGCCCTCCATGCCCAGCGCATCGATCATCTCAAGTCCTTTCGCAAGAATGTCTTTGCCTAAGACAGAGCTCTCCGGACTTTTTAAAAAAACCTTGTCGCTCACCTCGATACGTAAATGAAGCAATTCTTGTGGCAAGATATTTCTTTGTTTTGCGATTATTGCTCGCAAAAGTAACTGCTCAACTCGCTTCCTGCAATAACTGCGTGCAATTTACATCAAAATTAACAGCCTTTAAGAGCTTCGTGCCAACCGCAAAATGCATGTAACTTTGCACCATGGCCAAGCAAGAAATATCGCTTAAAGTAGAAGGCATGACCTGCAACAATTGCGCAGCAGGCATCAGCAAATCCTTGCAAAAATCAGGCTTTCAGGATGCCGATGCCAGCTTCATCGACGGGGAGGTTACCTTCAGCCTGCTCGAAGGGCGCAGCCCACAAGAAGCCATAGACAACATCGAAAGCCTGGGCTACAAGGTGAAAGACAGTGCCCTTGGCAGCGATCGCGGACTGGCAGCCATTGAAAAAAAATTCCTTTTGAGTCTCGCCTTCACCTTGCCCCTCTTCATGCACATGTTTGTGCCCCACGACTGGTGGCTCAACCATCCGCTGGTGCAAATAGGGCTATGCACACCCGTTTATGCTATTGGCTTCATGCATTTTGGTAAATCGGCATGGGGCTCACTCAAAGCCGGCGTGGCCAATATGGACGTGCTTATATTTATGGGCTCCACTTCAGCATTCCTTTACAGCCTGGTGGGCACATACATGTATTGGGGCAGGCCTGAGGTACACGATTACATGTTTTTCGAAACGGCGGCCACCATCATCACCCTCGTGCTGCTTGGCAATGTATTGGAGCACCGCTCCGTGCAGCAAACAACCCAAAACCTCGGCGAGCTCACAAAAATGCAGGCCCAGGCCGTGGCCCGCATCGTGATGCGGGTGGGTAGCAAGGAAAAAATATTCGAAGCCGATCCAAAAACGGTAAAGGCCTGTGATGAACTCCAAATCAATGAAGGTGATCATGTGCCTGTAGACGGACGCTTGCTAAGCGGACAAGCGCTTGTAGACGAAAGCGCCATCACGGGCGAGTCGGAGCCGGTGCGCAAGGATGTGGGCGACAGCATGTACTCCGGCACACTTCTCCTTTCGGGAAATGTGCGGATCGAAGCCACGCAAGCAGCCAAAGACTCCACCCTGCAGCAGATCATCGACCTCGTGAAAAGGGCCCGCCGCGACCAGCCCAAAATTCAGGTGCTCGGCGACAAGGTCAGCGGCATTTTCGTGCCGGTGGTGCTCGTGATTGCCGCGGTGACCTTTGGCGTGTGGTATTGGATATTCGACATCGGCCTCACCATCGCCTTGATGAATGCCGTGGCGGTGCTTGTGATTTCCTGCCCCTGCGCCATGGGCCTCGCCACACCCACCGCCGTGGTGGCCGGCGTGGGCCGCGCTGCGAAAAACGGCATCCTCATCAAGGGCGGCAGCACCCTCGAAAGCTTTGCCCAGGCCCGCACCATCATCTTCGACAAAACGGGCACCCTGACTACAGGCGATTTTGCTGTAGGCTATACCCACAACGACCTCGGCTCCCGTGCCGATGCCTTGATCAAAGGGCTGGAACAACGCAGCTCCCACCCCATCGCCAAAGCGCTTGTGGCCCATTTTGCGGAAGCGGAAACCGAAGCGCTCAACGACGTAAATGAACGCAAAGGCGAGGGCATGACCGGCCTTACGGCAAATGGGGAGCGCATCAGCCTGGGCAAAAGTGAACCTGAACTGCACCCCGAAGCCGACCTGCTCCTCCGCATCGATGGAGAGGTGGTGGCAGGCCTCCACATCAGCGACACCCTCAAGCCCGAAGCGCTTGAAATGGTGCAACTTTACAAGTCGGAAGGTTTCCATACCGTAGTCCTCTCCGGCGACCGCAAAGAAAAAGTGCTCGCCACCGCCGAGTTGCTAGGCATAGATGAAGCCCACTACGCCATGAGTCCGGCCCAAAAGCTGGATTATATCGAGAAGGCCGCTGCCAAAGGCACCGTGGCCATGGTGGGCGATGGCATCAACGACGGCCCTGCCTTGAGCCGCGCACAGGTGGGCATTTCACCCGGCGGCGCCACCGCCCTCGCCATCGACTCGGCACGTGTGGTACTGATGGGCAGCAAGGAGATGGCATCACTGGGCCTGAGCTTTAAGCTGTCGAAGCACACCTACCTCACCATCAAGCAAAACCTTTTTTGGGCCTTTGCCTACAATGTGGTCGCCATACCCATCGCCGCTGCAGGCCTGCTCAACCCCATGGTGGCCGCGCTGGCCATGGCCTTTTCGGATGTCGTGGTAATTGGTAATTCGTTGAGGTTGAAGGTAAAGAGGCTGCGGTGATGTTTGAGCGCACACCTTTTCTCACATTTGGAAAATCATTGCTGATACTGCAAGCCACTGATGGCTATTTAAATTGTCAACTCATTCTGCTATCTTTGAAGAACCATGCACAGCGCTTCGCATATCATTGAGCAATTGAGGGCCATCAAGTCGAACCTGATGGAAAAATATCCCATTGACAGCCTTGCGCTTTTTGGATCCTACGCACGTGACGAGCAACAGGATGGCAGCGACGTGGATCTTTTGATTGCTTTCAATGGCCGCATAGGTATCCGATTTATTGACCTGGCCGATGAACTTGAAGCTCATCTGGGGCTGAAAGTAGATCTCGTTTCCCGGAAAGGGGTGAAAGAAGGATACCTCAATGCCATCAAGGATGAGTTGATTTATGTCTAAACGCTCCAATTATTTGCTTATCGCCGACATGCTCGATTCAGCCCACAAAATACTGAATTACACTCAGGGCATGACTTTCGACGTGTTCATGCTTGATGAAAAAACCAAGGATGCGGTTATCAGAAATTTTGAAATAGTTGGAGAAGCTGCGAATCATGTTGAAATGAGCTTCAAAGCCAAACATCCCGAAGTACCCTGGAATAGATTGCGGGGTTTTCGAAACAGAATAGTGCACGACTACATGGGAATTGACTACGAAATCGTTTGGGAAATCATCCATGCGGATGTTGATCAGCTTGTGCGAAAACTGTCGCAAATAAAGAATACTTAAAGCTCCTGGGCCTTCCTCACCGCATTCGTGAGCCCAATTTGTGCACTCCTATTTTGGGCTTTTGCCTACAATGAGGTAGTGATTGGTAATTCGTTGATGTTGAAGGTTAAACAGCTCAGACAAAACCCTAATGGAGATGGAAAATCAATATCAAAGCGGGAAGCTTGCGCAATAGTAGAAATTCTGATTTCTCGATTTATAGCTAGCTCCCACAGACTACTGAATTCAAGAAGCATTATTGCACCATAAGCTTTGCCGACGCTTCTCGCCCAGAAGAGGTATAGCGCAACATGTACAATCCCTTAGGCAAATGGCCCAAATCAATTTCCGTTGCATTGCCAATGCAATTGCCGATAAGTTGGAGCCGGCCTGAGAGGTCATAGATGGCGTATTGGCCACCTCTCCCGCCCCTGTGGCTCATTTTCACAGTATTGATGGTGGGATTGGGATACAGTTCAAAATGCATCGGATTGGCTGAGCTGCTGCTCAAAATGCTGTCCTGAGGCAAAATGTAAAATTCCACCGTTTTAGAAACAAATTCATCCGTTTGGCAGCTATTGGCGTAAGCTGTGAAGTTAATCACGTAGGGCTCTTCCCGGATATCTTCTAATGTTGGCGTCCAGCAGAGTTCTCCTTCCACATTTCCAAATCCTTCGAGTGACTCAAATGTTGCCGGATTTTCCGAAAGGGAAAATAGCTCCGATCCGGCAGTCACATAAAGGCTGTCAAAAAGGTTGCTGTCAGTCACTTCAACCGGAATGCACCATGATTCGGCTGAGTTAAAAACGAAATTGTAAACACTGCCCATATTGGCAAATGCTGTGGGTTCATCTTCAGCAACCACGACATGGACAGGCACAGTTACATTGAGCGTTTCTTCAACCCCACAATTGGTAGTAAGCACTTCAAAATCGATCAAATAAGGTTCTTCCACAACCTCACTGCACAGCACATCCCAACAAAATGGAAGCGTTGCGCTGCCTTGCGACATACTGGGCAGTGCGGCAGAAACATTGCTATTGGAAAAAATATCAGCGGAAGGAATTACAGAAAGACTATCTGCCATATTTGGATCTTGGAAAACAAAATCAAAACACCAGGTGGAGGGGTCATAAAGGTCTATGCTTATTCCTAGGCTGCCATCGGCCAAGGGATGGGCGAGAAAGGTCGGCTCATCAATTTCATTTTGTACATTGATAAAAATGTTCTTTGTGGCAATAAAATTACCTGAAGACGCATGGATTGATACCATGTGCGGATCAGCGCTTATATGCTCACACAAAGGGGAAAAATAAAATGCTTCACTTAGATTTATTAGCAATTCATCACTTGGAGGAATGAGTATAGGATCGCCATTTCCCACAAGGAAATCTGCCGTAGCACTTACCACCAAAGTGTCGGTCATGTTGGGGTTGGTAATTTCGAGATCTAAACCGAACTGCATATTGGCAAGCACATCAAAAATGGTGTCGCCCGTGGCTGTGGCAATTTCTAAAGGGGGAGGCAGGGTACATACGAGCGCTGGCAGCTGTACCTCTCTAATTACAAAACCTATCTTCTCGCCATTGCGGTATTCCTCCACCATTACAGCGAGGGTATAGAAGCCTTGGGTATTGGGCTGGGCTAAAGCCATTCCAGTTTCAACATTCAGCGCAAGTGGTGTATCTCCCCCTACCGCATCGCTGGGGCCGTAACCCGAATTCCAGGTGAGGGACGGATACGGGCGCGGCAACGCTCCTGATGGAACAATAGGCTGAAAGATGCTGGTTCCCGCACCCTTCAGAGGGTCAATGAGTAAATAAACCAAAGAGTCTCCATCGGTATCGGTGGCAGCAAAACTGATTTCACTCAGATCGTTTATGCATAAAAAGTATTCGGCCGGATAAGGAATAAATTCAGGACTAGAATTTTCCAAAGCCGGGTCAGGTACTTCCAGCGTAAAAGCCATGCCCTGATCCGCACCTTCCACATTAAGCGAGAGTGCATTGCGGCAGCACCGCTCCTATGACATGTAGTAACCATTTGGATGATCGGGCAGGGTTATGACTTGAGAATAGGTAATGCTACTCACACAAAGTCCGGTCTCAAAAAATGAATTGCCCAAATGAATAGTGTCTATCACAGGGGAGCTCATCGCGAAATTAAGATTGGTCATGGCACTGTTGGTCACAGCATCATAAACCGCTATGTTTATCAAATTGTCCATAACCATATTGCCCTCGCAATCCCGATAAAGGACCAGTTTTGCTTCAAAATTATTTCCTTGCAAATGGCGCACTGTAAAGTCACCCCCGGCGATATGGTTGGCAAAAGTTGAGAGGGCTGCGAGGCTGCAAGCTGCAAAAAGGAGAAATTTCTGGATCATAAAGGTGTTCAGAGATGCTTATTCAACGCCATTGGGCTGCACTTTACTTTGGCAAAGCCGCTAAAAGTACATTTTTAGCAGAAACATGAAGTACTTCTATTTTCCTCAGCTCACCCGGCTCTGTTCCGCGGCGTCAAGCACGCCCATAATCTCATATTAAGCCTTTATTTTCTGTTCGCTTTGGAATAATTCATGTGGCATTCACGGAAGGGGGTCTATTGGAATTGCAGAAATGTTAAGATTATCCATGCAAAATGGACTTTTGTATCCCTCATTATATCGATTTCCGCTTAGATTGCCTTTGCCCTTATGGAACGTATGACGACTTGATTCGAGCTGAATGTGAAGAGACATTCAAAATTCGAAGTCAAAAAATATGATACCGGCTTTGAAAAGACCTTGCTGTCTGATCAGACAAGCAAGTCCACATATCTCTTCAATTTTACTATACGACTAAAGTGTGAGGCCTGGAATAACTGCGAGGTTTCAACAGGAAGGGATAGTGCATTGAGCCAAAGCTCTTGTTCATTCATCTTTGTATCTATGTTCTAAAACACTTCAGCCAGATTGTATTCTATGCCATCCCATCTGATGGAGCGCCAAAACAAAAACGCACAATTTTTGTTTCGCTCATGGCCAGAGATTATAATCTAATCAACCACCTCCAACATCATGTATTCCAGAATTTTACTGGCACTTGCTTTAATCGGCGTTACCACGGGTACCTCCGCGCAACACGTAGGCACTGATTTCACGATTGCATTTCTGCGCAATTTCGGTCCAGGTAACCCTCAGCCAACCACCAATTTTTCCATTTTCGCATTAGAGGACGCTACAGTAACAGTAATATTCAGCGCGCCCGGCAACGCGCAGTTTCAATCGCAGACCATTGATGTAAGTGCGGATGAGGTAGGGGTGGTATCTTTTCCCAACTCATATCTCAACCAAAACAATTTATTTGTTGCAGAGCAGCGAAGCTTTAAAATCACATCCACAGCTCCGATTCGTGTGCAAGCATACCAATTTCGGAACCGCAGAAGTGAAGGCACTCCTGTGCTCCCTATCAGCTCTCTCGGAAGCGAATATATTGTGGTAAACTACCGCACGCCAGTTTCCCTCAACGATCCATCACAGTACAACATCATTGCAGTACAGGACAATACCGAAATCACCATACTGCCGAGCTCTGCTACCCCTTTTGGCCCAACTGGCACCCCTATCAACCTCACTTTAAATGAAGGGGAAGTGATTAGCCTTGGCTCATTTCAAAATACGGTAGATACCAAAATCACTAGTGCTAACGATGTACCCTTTGCAGTTTTTGCAGGGGGAGAGTTCATGAGTTTTCCAAGCGGATGTGATGCAGGTGGCTACATGTTCGAGCAGATGTTGCCCACCTCGCTTTGGGGTACTGCACACCCCATAATCACTACGATCTCTCCCAATATTGAGGGCTTGGTTATTGTTACGCTGGAACCGAATACAACGGTTAGCTTTGGTTGCCTTGGCTCATTCGTATTAGACACAAGTTGTGATAAATGTTCGTATAAATCAGATTTCGGTATTTTAACCAGCTCGGCCCCAGTGAGCGTCGCACAAATCAACCCGAATGTTGGCTGCGGTGCCCCTTTTGACAAAGGCATTACCAGCATGCGTCTGCTTGAACCACTCAGCCGGGGCAACACTATACATAAGTTTCGTTCTAACAGTGATATGCCCGTAACCGGCTATAATCCAATAACTTCCTTCAATGTCTTGCATCTCGCATTGCCCAATGCAGACACTTCAGGCGTGCTGGTCAATGGCAATTCAGTAAATGGATGGATTGGTTCCAACAGTACTCCCCAGGCTTGGGCTGCCAGGGTGGAGCTGGGAGCGATCAACGAATTGACCACCATTGAATCCACCACCCCCGTATGGGCCAATTACCTGGCATTGCAGCCCCTTGATGCCATTACCATGTCATTGGGTTCGAACGCTCAAAGTGAACCTGTATCTTACGAAAACCTGGCCATATTCATCGGTGATTCACTGAGGCTCTGCCAAGGTGATACCACAGTGCTCGATCCCGGAATAAGCTTTCCCGGATTGTGGCAGGACGGATCGGTTCAATCTACATTTACCGTTACTGAACCAGGGGTGTACTACGTTTCCTATGAAAACCAATGTCCCAACAGCCGTGACACCGTGGTGGTAAGGCCTGGCATTGTATTTCTAGAATTGGCCGATCAAATCAATGCCTGTCCGGGCGAAACCGTAACGCTCGCTCCCGATACCACCAGACCATTTTACACTTACCAATGGGCGGGACAGGCCGAAGGCACCACACTTGAAACCAATCAAATTGGCGCTTACACCTTGACTGCCACCAACCTCATCACAGGCTGTAGCATTGATGCGCAAATAAATTACATTCCTTTCCCCTTTCCGCCAATTGAGCTGCCCGCTGCCATCGGTCTATGTCCTGATGATACCATTCGTGTAGAAGCTGAAGGGCTCGGCTCTTGGCTTTGGAGTACAGGCGATACGCTCTCAGCTATACATGTGAGTGAAGCCGGTACATACACCGTGAACCTAACTGACAGCTTAGGTTGCATAGGCAGCAAAAGCACCCAAGTTTTCGACCTTTTTTTGCCCTTTGTACTACCGGAAGAATATTCAGTATGTGATGGTGAAAGCACTGAAATATTCATCAACTCCCCCAATGCCGATGTGCTATGGCTCGATCCCCCTTCGGAAAATCCGGCCACAGTGGGTGAAGGCCTCTGGGAAATCATTGCCAGCAACGAGTGTGGCCTCATCAATGAAACGGTTTTTGTGGACTTGGAGGATTGCAAGTGCGATGCTGAAGTTCCCAATATTTTCAGCCCCAATGCCGATGGGCGAAATGACACCTTCCTTCCCCGAATACACTGTGAAAGCACGCATTACCTCCTGAAGATATTCAATCGGTGGGGGACTGAAATTTTCACGACTCTTCAAGCTGACCTGGGATGGGATGGCAGGCTGAGCAATGGATCCGAAGCTTCGGAGGGAGTCTATTATTACGTGCTCTGCTACCGCAATGACTTGAGGCAAGACCGGGCTATTCTGAACTATTCAGGTGCGCTCACCTTGGTGCGCGATTCACGTTAAAACGCTGTACGATTGTTTCCGCGTCTAGTGGGTAAGACAAAGACAGTCTCAACCTGTCCGATGATTCTGGCTACGTCGATTGTCCTTTTCGTAAAAAATTAAACATTCCGGTGGTCCACGAGGCCCCAGGCTCGATAAAGGCCTTGGTCAGTACAGCATCCCAAAGAGCCACAAAGGGATGCGCTGCCCGCTGCCACCCAGGATGTCGAGCGCGAGGGTTGCTTCGGGGGAATCGGGTATTTGGGGGACTTGGTATTGCTCTTTGCAGAAATCAAAAGCTGAAAATGCTTTTTGCAAAAAGCATTTTTGTATTCAAGTTTTGTGTAAAACAACATACCCCTGTTTCAAAAACTAAGATTTCCAAACCGGGGTCAAATCAGTTTTTGGGGTTTTATTGCTGCGAACCTTTTTTGCACAGCCTGGCTGCAGGGGTAGATGTCGACGGCCTTTTGCCACCAAGTAATCGCAGTAGCGGTATCGCCCACTTGCAAAAAGGAGTCGCCATAGCTGTCCCATGCGTTTTGGCTGTGGGGGTACATACGGGTGTTGAGCGCGAAGACTTCTTGCGCTTCCGCAAATGCACTGTCGGCGAGGAGGCTGTAGCCAAGGCGGTTGATTTCCCATTCCAAATCAGTGAGGCAGTAGTGCGCAGAAAGGCTGTCTATTCGGGTTTCGAGCATATGAAGAGATGCGGATAGCTGGCCATTGTCCCGGAGTGTTTCGATAAGCTGGTCAGCACCGGGTAAAGAAGCGCGTCGCTTCGCATTCGCCAGCATGGAGTCCAGGGCATTGCGGTCATATACGCTTCCGTGGAGAATGACGGACTCGATGTGGCGCAGGGCATTGATATCGTCCAGCGGATTGCTGTTCAGCAAAACCAGACTTGCCAACTTGCCTTTCTCTATGCCACCGATTTTTTCATTGCCCATCACCATAGATGGATTCAGCGTAGCACTTTGCAGCGCCTGCAAAGGTGTCATACCGGCTTGCACATAAATTTCCAATTCATCGTGCATGCTGAAACCGGGAAATGACCATGAATTGGGAAAGTCGGTACCGGAAACAATCGACGCGCCATTGCGCACCAGTGAGCGAAGAATGGCAAGATTCAATTGCCACAAGGCCATGCGCTGCGCCAGGGCAGTGCTGTCGGGTTTAGGGCCAAATTGTCGTGCAGGGTACCAGCCTGAAATGAGATGTCCGGGTAAGTACTGCACGTGTGGATCGGCAGTGAAGGCCGAATCATATTCAAAATAAAATCCCCTTGCTGTGACCATAGTGGGCGAAAACCAGGTGCTGGTTTTTACGAGTTCAGCAACAGCGTGGTCAAGACGCATGGTATCAATATGGGTCAGGATGTGGTATAAACCTTCCACATACTTGCCAGACTTTCGCATTTCATTGCTCTGTGCCACAATGGTATCGTGGGCAGCAAGCTGCTCCAGGCCGTAGAGGTGCTCCATGGTGTGCATGCCAGCGGCGGTGGCATCGGCAATGGGGACACGCACGGGCACGTGCCCTGCGAAAGGTACACCGAGTTCTTTGGCAGTCTCAGCGATGGCGTAAAAGCAGGCACTGTCGAGGCGGGAATAAATTTTGATGAAATCGGCACCCTGTTCGATCTGGCAACGCACCAGTGCAGCCGCATCAGCGGGGTCAGTCACTTCATCAGAACCCGGCCAAATTTGCGGAGCACCATCAATGATGACCCCGGCTGTGTAAATGTCTATGATTGGCTTTCCAGCTGATCTTTCCTCCTCCATCTTCCTTTTGATGCCCATATCACCCCACATTTCTCTGGCGCCCGTCACCCCATTTGCCAGCAGGAGCTCATTGGTATCATCATAGTTCCAATTGTTGTGCACGTGCATATCCCACAACCCTGGAATCAAATACTTACCGGCGCCATCCACCACCACGGTTTGCTTGCCGGGTTTAATGGACTTGGTGTAAATGGCCGTGATTTCATCTCCATCAATGGCTAGGGTGCGGTTGGGGAGCACTTCACCGGTGGCCACGTCAATCACATTGACGTTGGTGATAAGGAGGTCGTGTTGTGGATTGGTGCATGAAAGGACCAAAACTAAAACCAATGGAAAGATTGACAATCTGGACATGACACAAATTTAATTGAACTATGAAACCTTGAATTAAATCAATGAAACCTATGCCTGCATGCAGACCAGCCTCCTTTGGTTCCAAAGTCTTTCTCGAGATACTTTTGCCCAAAAGCGAGCGGTTTATCCAGTTCATCGATCCAGCGTTCTACAATGCTAAAGCAAGGATAGATCTCCAAAGCCCTTTGATAGGCAGCCCTTGCCAGTTCCTTTTCACCTCCATTGGCATAAATTTCGCCGGTATAGGCAAAGGCATACACGAAGTCGGGGTTCAGGTCGTGGGTCAATTTCACAAGGGCAAAGGCTTCTTCTTTCTTGTCTTCTTTCAAAAACATTTTGGCTGCGGAAATCAACATGTTCCAGCGTGTTGGATGTGTCTGGTCAATGGTTTCATGGCTTTCTAAAAATTCCTGAACGGTAAGTTCTACTCCATCCGCGTCAAAACGCGGGGCAAACCATTCGTAAATGTGGTTGGCATTGGCCAATTGAAGGGCTTGTTCGAGCTTTTGATCTAACTGTTCCCTGTCGAACATCTTGCCTCTGAGTACCACTGCGTGAATGCTTTGGGTATGGGTGATGTCTTCCAAAGGGTTGGCATTGAGCAAAACCAGACTTGCCCGTTTGCCCGCCTTTACTTCACCCACATGGTCATTTTTCATGAATTGTGCGGGAATGATGGTGGCGGTTTGCAGGGCGTGAAGAGGCGTCATACCCAGGCGCACAAATTCCTGCAACTCTTCATGGAGGCTGGATCCTGCATATACAAATGGAATATCATAATCAGTGCCTGCCAGGATTTTCGCTCCCGATTCAATGAGCAATTGAATGCCTTCTTCTTCTTCGATACCGAATTCAGCTTCTCGTTTGAACTGAATACTGTCGGGGGCCCAATTTGCGTAAAAACGGTTCTCAGCCCAAGTATCACGGGGCTCACCCACATCATATTTTTCAACAATGGAGACGTAGGCATTCCTCGGGTCGGCCTCCATTTCTTCTTTGAAAATCCTCCGTACACCCTTGCGTGTGACAAAGGTCGGGCAGAACCAAATTTCTTTGTCCTTTATCTCCCGGAGCTTTTGACGGGCAGTCTCGATACTTCGTTTTTCAATCCAATAGCTTTCCAGAGCGTCGTAATCCTTGTCTGCATTCATTTGGCGCATGGTATCGACTTGCTCATTGGTGAAAAAGATGGTTTCCAATCCAAACAGGTGATCGTCGATGCGTTGCCCGGCTTCCACAGCTTCTTCCAGGGTTACTGCAAAGGGTACATGTCCGGCCACCATCACGCCTTGCTTGCGCGCTTCATCGGCCAGGGCGAGGTATACCTCCTTTGTCAATCCACTGTAGGGTTTTACGAAATCTACGCCTTGTTCTTTTTGACAGATCACAATGGCGCGGGCTTCTTCAGGCGTTGAGACTTCAGCCGAATTGAACATGCTCGGGCTACCGTCGATCAAGCTACCTGAGCTGAACAAATCGACCCCATCCAGGGTTCCCTGTTGATGTTCCATTCTGATTTTTTTGGCAAGACCGGGATCGCCCCATGGATCGCGCACACCAAGCACGCCATTGGGAATCCAGAGTAGGTCATTGTCTCTTGCAAACCAGTGGTAATGCGCATGCATGTCCCAAAGGCCGGGAATCAGGAATTTCCCCGTGCCATCCACCACCACGGTTTGCTTGCCAGATTTAATAGCTTTGGTGTAAATGGCGGAGATGGAATCTCCATCAATGGCCACGGTGCGATTGGGGAGCACCTCTCCAGTGGCAACATCTATGACGTTGATGTTTGTGATGAGGAGATCGTGATGGGGTGCCGAGCAGGAGATGGTCAATACAGCCATACCCATTAATACGGGCTGTAAACTGAAATTTGCGTTTTTCATATTTGCTGGATTTGGCTTATTTTGACACTGGTGCTTAATATTTTGTCAGCGTCGCTCAGGTAAATCGTGTAATATATCACCGTCTTTTCATCAAAAAAGGGTGCCTTTGCTGAGAAAAGCCCAATCCGCTGCACCTTTTCTCCATACTTGAACAATTGCTTTTGGCTCAGGTCCTTTTCGAGCAAGAATTGGAACTGAGAAGCCAGCATCATTTGTCCGTACTCCGCATTGCTTACCATGTCTGCATCTTCCTTAAGTACCGCTATAAAAGCAGGCTCAACGATGGGTGTCAAGTCAGCATTTTGAGCCAATGCTGACGCATATGCCTTCACCCGCTCAATCCAATGCTCGGCCACCGGTCCCTGAACAGGTGCAAATGCTGAAGCCTTCATCTCAGTTGGAAGGAAGAATTCAGCCAAGGCTGCTTTAAATTCGAAGATCTGGGAACCTACCCAGCGGTTGGCCATTACGGCAATCGACAAATCGTATTCGGGATAATACAAGTAATTTGCAGTGTAGCCTTTCATAAGCGCTCCTGCATGGTCAAGCAAAGGCGAGCCCAGGTCATCTGATACCTGCCAACCCAGACCGTATGCCTTCAATTCTTGAGAAGCGTAGCGCCCGCCATTCAACTTATGTGGGGTCCACATCTTCTCCACCTGTGCTTTTGACACTACTTTACCTTGTGCAAGGGCTGGACCCCACTTGGCCAAATCCTTGCCTGTAGTGAGGATGCCACAATCGCCAATGGTCGAGTAGAAATTGGAAATCAGGGCACCATTTACCACCCCTGTGCTGTCCCAATGGTATCCCTTGGCCCGGTTAGGCCTCAACTCGAAGGCCGCTTCATAGCGGGTGTCCATCATGCCAGCCGGTTCAAACACGCGCTTGCGCATGAATGCATCCATCGAAATGTCAATGTGCTTGCGGATAATGAAGCCCAGCAAGGCATAATTGGAATTGGAGTAGGCAAACCTCTCTCCTGTTGGAAAATTCAGTGGATTGGTGGTACACATCTCAATGTATTTTTCAGGCGTGAGTTCCACCGCCCGGTCAATGTTGGGCAAAAGGGGGTAACGGCCACTAAAATCATCGCAATAATCTTTGATTCCTGAAGTATGGTTAAGAAGATGCTCGATGGTAATGTTGTCCCAGCTATCGGGAATGCCTTCGAGGTGTTGCCCTATTGGATCTTTGATGGAGAGTTTGCCATCTTCCTCCAGTGCCAAAATGGCCGTGGCGGTGAAGGTTTTCCCTACTGAACCTACATTAAAAAGCGTGTGTTCATTCACAGGAACATTCAACTCCACTTCAGCAAGGCCATAGGCTCCGCTGGCGATGTACTTTCCATGTTGCATTACTGCAAATGAGAGCCCGGGTATATGAAGTTCTTTCATAGCACGCTCAACGAAGGCATCGATTTCAGATACACCACTTGTTTCAGTAGTTTCGGGACTTTGGTAGCTCAAAAGAGTGGCGAGGGGTAAGAGACAGAGTAATTTGGGAATGGCTTTCATGGTATTTAGGTTTTAGTAAACATTCGGGGCTTCAGTGATCCAGTTGAATCGGCTCCTGGTCAGCCTAAAGCGACTTCTATCGATGGGCATCTTTCGTGCGGTCACGAAGATGGAATCATTGCGGAGGGCACCTTTCAGGTTCAGGGTGAGGGAGTCACTGAGGGCAAATTGTACCGGCTGGCAGATTTGCCGGGCGATAAAGAGCGAATCAAGCGCTTCGAAGGATTTAAACTCGTTGTACAGCTCCTGCACTTTGGGGCCCATGTCTGCGCGTGTGCCATACACCCAGAGTTGATCAGGGTCTCGGTCGATCCAGGTAAAGGCAATGCTGTCGCCGGTAAAGCGCACGGCATTGAAATAATTATCGAGCACTATCTCTTTCCAGCGCAAAGGGTGGTCATGTGCAAGGGTGTCACTGTTGAGCACAAAAGTTTCTACATGGTGCAAGCCATTGAATTTAGGGGCTAGTCTGTTTGCACTTCTGTTATAGCTACCAGTATAAAATACCAGCTCCCAGATGATATGAAAGGCAATAACCCCCCACATGAAAACCAATTTTGAGATGTTCATCCAGCGCCTGTTGTACACCGGGTCGCTCAGCTGCTTCAAGGCCACGGGCTGCTTTCCGAGAAAGAAAAGTGCAATGCGTTTCAAGTTGGGCAGCACCAGCACCGCGGTGAGCAGGAACAATACCAATGGATACATCTTGGCATGTACATCGAAGCTGAAGTTGACCACAATCACATTGACCAGGGCGGCCATGGTGAGCAGGGCACCCAGGGTCATGGTGCGGCGGAAGAGCAGCAGCAGCGCCATGCATTCAGCCACACCCATGAATATGTTGTAAGCGTGGGAGTATCCAAAGAAAGCCCAGGCCAGCGCCATGGGGCTCATGTCGCCCAGCGGCTCTGACAATTGATAGAGTCCAAGGTCCATAAACTGCATTTTGAAAAACTTCTCCAGCCCAAATGCAAACATCACGAAAGCCACATAGTAACGGACAATCACCGTAAACCAGTAGTAAAGCGATTCATTGTAATCGCGCTTGCGGTCTATGCTGTGCCAAATGATCGCGCCAAGTACCGCGACAACCAGCATGAAGGCATACAGGATGCAGATGTAGGTACTGTCGCTGTGGTTGCCCGGGGTGGGTGAAACGATGGTGTATGATATGTTGAACAGGTGCTTCCCGATGGCCGTAATGATGTAGTCTAATCCTTTTCCCAGTGGGGTGAATATAAAGACCAGTTTTGAAAAGCCGGTGGCGTACCAGTCCAGCAGAAAGATGTAGAGGACGGTAAAGATGAAGCCAAAGCGGAGGGCTATTTTCTTTGGAAAGGTCCATGCTGCATATTCGACTGAGGCTGTTGTCATATTGGTATCAATTTCTTAATTTATTCGTCTTTTAGGTTCTTGCTGTGTACTGCAATGAATGCCGCCACCGTCCCAGTTCAATGTCAAGGCATCGATAAAGACAATCTCCCTTTCGGGAAAAGCTTTTTGAAATAGTTCCTCCACCTCTTTTTCTCGTTTGATTGAAGCTTCATCTTTGGCGTATGAAGCGGTTACCACAACCCCATTTGTAACCAGGAAATTCAAGTAACTGGCTGCGGCTACATATATGAAAGTATCGCCAACCGAAACCAAATGACGATCGGCATAGCTGAAGTCTCTGAGTCGAATATGATGATCATCATACAAAGAATCTGAAACCACCAAAGGCCTTTCCTGATGATAGGGCAAAGGGATTTTGACAATCTTGAATGGCTTGCCATCCTGATCGGTAGCCTTACTGAGTATCTCGTGATTTTTTGACATCCTTGTATAATTGAGCTTATTGTAAGGATGTGCGTCCATCTCACTTTCATCCACCCAAGCCAGCAATATGGTATTGGGATCGGCAAAGCGCACAAATTCATCGGTATGGCCACCTGTACCCATGCCTAAATACTTACCCATTTGAAAATGAACGATGTGACCGTCTTCTGCCAAACCTTCTGGCAGCCAAATCACTTTTTTTACTCCAAGGGTTTTCTTGAATTCTTCCTCCAGCTCCTCTTTGGTTCTGCCAGGATTGCGTTGTAGGGTGACCGATTCACACTGTATCAGCACCCCTTTGCCATTGACTTCAATAGCCCCTCCTTCGATGAAAAGATTGCCTTTTATCCAATTGGCTTCTGTAGCAACAGCCATCAGGCTATCCACTTTGGCCCTTTTACCATTCCTGATTTTTTCATTATAAATATGGAGACTATCTATCAGCGTAGAATCCCTTAGCACGCTCCAGTCCATGTTTCCATATGCTTTCCATTCAAAATCTACCGCTCCGAGTTCACCCATTTCATTCACCACAAATGAAGCACCATGGTCCCTGATCCAGTGCGCTTCGCCGGGCATTACATAAAACTGAATCTTTGTTGTATCCACCCCCAGGCTGTCCATTTGCCTTTTGGCAATTTGCATAATGCTATCAGAAGGCGATGCCATCTTAATTTGAACATGGCCATCGATGGCCTTCATCACATCGGTCATCACCCGTCGGTAGTCACTCGACCGCTCACTCATGTACCAGGTACCAAACCACACGGCTTCATGGGGCTCAAACTGACCGGGCATGTAAAACTTCGCGGGGTCGGTGTTTTCCCTATTGCAAGCACTGGAAAGCAAGCAAATCAAAACAACCAAATAGCATCGAAAACTACTTTTCCTCTTCATCGACTTACCAATTTTCAATCAACTCCGCGAAAAAGGGATGCACTTCCTCGCCCAGCCTCCGTACCAATTCCTCATCGCTCAGGTTCTCCTCATTCGCCTTGAGAAAATCCCACAGTTTTTTAGAAACTTCCGGGCCCGCTTCGTTATAAAGCATCTTGGCCGCGCTGTGAAAGCGGAATTGGTACCAGCCGTAATTGAAGGGATTTTCAAGGCCGAGCACCCTGTAGTCGTCTTCGAATTGCTTCAAGGTGGTGTATTTGAGGGCACTTGCATCACTGTCAGCCCAGTAGGCAGGAAGGGTTTGCAATGCCCCCAGAAATTCATCCCGCTCCTCTGCGATGTAGGTGTGCAGCATGATGTTGCAGTACAGTTCGCTGAGCCATTTGCGTTGGGTGTTGAGCTTGGCAGCCCAGTGCCACGCATGACCGAGTTCATGCACGGCAAGCAGGTCGAAGAAGTAGCGGCTGCTCATCTCGCCATTGAGGTTGTACACCACAGGAAAAAGCTGCTTGTAGGGCGCCTTGAGCAAGGCAGTATCCGGCAGCTGCATGCGCCAAAACATGTTGTCCTCGGCGGCTACCACCAGCGATTTACCGTCGTCTTTGTAGTGCGGCATGCCATAAATGAGGTCGGGATAGGTGTACACGGGCCAATCGGCTTCCGACAGCACCAGGAGTTGGAAAGGCACTTCGAGTTCTTTGAGCGTTGCCTTGAAGTAGGCATCGGCACCTGCGCAGAGTTCACCGGAAAAGCGCGCCGACACTTCTTCATGATCGCTGTAGTACACATCGATCTCAGCAGCTTTGAGGTGCTGGAGACTTGCGAGGTCTTGCGCTTGCACTGCCAGTAGCTGACTGATGCAAATTGCTATTGAGAAAAGGGTTTTTAGGTACATACAAAATTGGTTTATTGGTGATAAGCTATACTCGTTTTTGACACCATTGCCTTGGCCATCTCTGCCATCTGCTTCGCCATCACTTTGCGGGCCACACCGGGCATGTACCTGCCCAGCCAGGCGATCACTTTGCCGTGGCCGGTAAACACATACACCTTGCGTCGCTGCGCAATGGCATCGACCATGGCCTTGGCTGCCTTTGCCGTAGGCCACATCAAGTTGGCAGGCCGCGGATCAGCCCGATCTGGGTGGTATACGCCATGGTTGTCGACCCGGGCGATGTTGCTGTCCACAAATCCCGGATGGATGGTGGTGCAACTCACGCCACTACCGAGCAGCTCAACCTGAAGCGTTTCACCGATGTTGTGCACCGCCGCTTTGGAAGCGCCATATGCCCCGATACCCGGATTGGGAACGAAGGCGGCCACGCTGCCCACAAGGGCAAGGCGTCCGCCTGACTTCCTGAGCTGAGGCAAAGCGTATTTGCACGTAAGGGCGAGACCGGTTACATTGCCGGCAAACTGCCGCTGCCAATCCTCGGCATTGAGCGACTCGAGGGTGCCCATCACCCCATAACCCGCATTGGCTACAGCCACATGCAGCCGGCCGTAGTCGCCGACGATGGCATCGACACAGGCGGCTACATTGGCCTCATCGGTCACATCACAGCGGAAGGGGCGGGCCTTGCCACCCAGGGTCTCAATCTCCTCAACCAAGCCTTCGAGCAGTTCCATACGCCGGGCTGAAACGGCAAGTATGGCACCCTTTTCAGCAAATTCAAGGGCCATAGCTCGGCCCAAACCTGAGGAGGCACCGGTAATCCAAACTATTTGGTTTTTAAAAGACATGTCCACGTTTAAGTTGAATGGATAATGAGTAATGATTCGAGGCAGGCAAGCTGAATTCCCTAAATATTTTTGGCCTGAATAAGTGAATCATTTATGTGTTAAGTCGGTTGCAAAACAGATTTAAGAAATCCGTAAATACGCTGATTACGGCAAATATCTGTTGAGCGTATGCAGAAATCGATACTTATTGAGTAAGCGTAATGCTCATTGAGAAAGCGTAAAATTTCCTGAAAAAATGTAGCTTAGACCCCTAACAACCAATCAGACATGCACCAAACCAAAGCACTCACGTATTGGCACTGGACATGGCACGCTGTAATCCTGCATTTGTTCAGCGCCTTCCATGCCAGCGCGGGCTGTACGGATGAGCCCTGCAAAAACGCAACACAGCCATGAGCCGCATCATCATTCGAAACATTTTCATCACAGCACTGCTGCTCTTGCCGGAAGCCGCTGCTGCCCAACCCAAGCGCGACTCCCTCAAGACTGTGGCTGAAAGCAATATGCCCGACAGCCTCCGCATTGCTGCCATCCTCTTGATTACAGCAGACTTATATGTAGAGGAAGAGCTCAAATACATTTCCATGGGCAGAGAAATTGCCATGCGCAATTTGAACACGCCAGGCAACACTACAGCCATGCGCAGGCCCTATCTCGAAGCCTTGGACAGGCTTTGCATTGACGAAGCCTGGGCCCAGGATGAGCTGTTGTCAAATGCCGAAGTTGCGCTCCAATATAGCCGCAGTTGCCTTGATCAATGGCAGT
>DAIRDH010000013.1:57414-66000 GCA_036796255.1 Cryomorphaceae bacterium | reverse complement strand
TCGATTTCTACAAAATAGCGGTCGGTGGGCAGGTCTTCGCTGAGGTCGAGGTGCACCGCTATTTCCAACAGTGCCAGCGCACGGGATGCGGAGGTATAGACCATGCGCGTGTGCAGGCTGTTCCAGCGATGCCCTTCTGAGCGCGCCGCGCCAAGTCCGCTAAGCACCTGGCCAAGATACTTCTCGCGCTCAATGCGAAACACCCGCATCAGGCAAAATTGCCGTATTCGATGCGGTCCAGGCAGCCACGCACCTCGCGCATGCCGGTGATGGTATCAAGAAGGCTGAAGGGCGTGACCCCTCCCAGGGAGAGGTTGGGCTTGCGCAGCCATCGCTGAAACTTGGCCTGCTCCTGGTCAAAGACCTCTAAGCCATAATCAATCAATTCATTGAGATATAACAGCATTTCGGTATCACGGCGGCCCATGCGCTCTTGCTCGCGTTTCTTTTTGTTGTAGGTGGTTTGGGCGAGCTCAAAGAGGGGCAGAAGCTCCTTTACGGAAGCATCGATTTTGGTGCTAAGCTGCTCAATGGCGCTGTAATCATGGCCTTGCCGGATGGTGCCGATCCTTTCACGGCCCCGGCCAATGGGGTGCTGCACGCGGGAAGGTACCATATGGCCCGCTTTGGCCCTGGGCACATAACTTGCTACCGGCTCGGCAGCTTGGCTTGACTCCTTTGGCTTATTTTTATCATACTTCTTCATGTAGCAACATATCTGCTACAAATATACAACAATATTGCTGTATTTGTTTCATCTTGCTCAAATTTTTTACCCGCATGGTGTATGCTCACTGTGCATCATATCGCCCCCGCAAATTGCCTCTTTTCCCCAGCCAATACAAAGTACTTATCAATGGCCGCACAGACATTGCGCACCAGCACTTGCCCTTTGGGCGTGACCTTGATGCACTTACCGCTAATTTCTACCAGGCCATCGGCTGAGAGGGTTGAGAGATGTGGCAGCCGGGATTCCATGTATGCTTGTTCTTCGAAAGGCGAATCTTCCCACGAAGTTTCATGTTGGCACATCAGCTTGAGGATGTGCTTGCCAATAAATTGCTCTTTAACATCGAGGAGGTGACCTTTTACCATGGGCCATTTACCTTCCATGACCCGCTCGCGGTAGGCTTCCACGCTCTTGGCATTTTGCGCGTAAGCGCTGCCCACATCGCTGATCGACGACACGCCGAGGCCTATCAGCACATCTGTGCGCAGGTCGGTGTAGCCCATAAAGTTGCGGTGCAGGCTGCCGTCATTGAAAGCTTTGCTGAGGCTATCGTCTGGCAGGGCGAAGTGGTCGAGGCCTATACCGAGGTAGCCGGCTTGGATGAAAGCATCGCGGCCTGCGGTGAAGAGGGCCAATTTGGCTTCAGCTGCGGGCAGGTCGGCTTCGCCATAAGCACGCTGGCCAGGGTGCTTCCAGGGCACGTGGGCATAGCTGTACAGTGCAACGCGGTCGGGACGCATGGCCATGACCTGCGCTACCGTATCGGCGAAGCCCTCAGCCCTTTGAAAAGGCAGGCCGTACACAAGGTCGTAGTTGATGGAACGGTAACCAATGTCACGCGCTTGTTCAGTGACACGCATTACTTCTTCCGGACTCTGGAAGCGGTGGATGGCCTTCTGCACGGCCGGGTCAAAATCCTGAACACCAAGGCTCAGCCGGTCGAAGCCGAGGCGGTAGAGGGTTTCTAAATGTTCAAGTGTCGTATTGGCAGGATGCGCCTCGAAGCTGAAAGAAGCATCGGGGCTTACATCGCAATCGGCGAGGATGCTGCCCACCATGCGCTCGATTTGCGCTGCCGCAAAAAAGGTGGGAGTGCCGCCTCCCAAATGTATCTCGCGGATGAGCGGACGGGTATTGCTGCCTGTGCTTTCCACAAAAAGGTTGAGGTACATCTTCCACTCGGCAATCACGGCATCGATGTAAGGGCCTTCCACCTTATGGTTTACAGTAATGCGTGTGTTGCATCCGCAATAGGTGCAGAGGCTTTCGCAGTAGGGAAGGTGAATGTAGAGCGCCATGCCGCGGTCATTTGCTGAAGCATTTCCTATGGCCTTTAAGCCAAATGCGTCACGCATTCGCAGCAAATAGCTCTCGGTATTAAATTGACTGTCATTCCAATTGGGCACTGTAGGGTAACTCGTGTAGCGCGGAACGGGCGCCTGGTATTTTTCGATCAAGTCTTTCATGGAGCGCAGTGATTGTCGCTCGATACCACAAAGCCTGCTTCCGGACTGATGAAGGGAATACCAAGGCCGAGGCCGCGCAGTATGAACAGTATCGCAATGATGCTCGCGAGGTAAGGCGCGAGCCGAATGAGTGCCGGACGGTAGCGCGTGGCAATGGCCGCGCTGCCAAAGGCCAGCAAAAACAGCGCAGGAGCGGTGCCCAGCCCAAAAGTGGCCATAAACAATGCGCCATCAGCAGGGCTGTTGCTCGCAATGGCCCCGGCAAGGGCGATATACACCATGCCGCAGGGCAAGAATCCGTTGAAAAAGCCCAGTCCGAGCACGGCCTGGGCCCGGTGGTCTTTGAGGCGCTTCGCCATAAAGCGCTGCACTTTTGCCTGAAAGCTGTACAACGGGCCTTCCACGCGGCTGAGTCCTTTTATTTTGGGCAGCCAGATAAAGCCGAGCATCAACATGCCCGCCGCGATCGACATGCCCTGCTGAAAGCCCGCCGTGTGGAGTCCGTAACCCAAGGTGCCAAATACGAAACCCAAGAGCGCATATGCCGATATTCGGCCGAAATGGTAAAGACCATAAGCAAGCGCGCGGGGTCCTGCAGCGCGGCTGCCCGTAGGTACCGCCATGGCTATAGGACCGCACATGCCCACGCAGTGCAAGCTTCCCGCCAATCCAAGTATGAAGGCGGCGGCAAACATTACAATATGATTTCTCGGTGCACGTAGTAATCGGTCTCATCGACCGTAAAGCGCAGTGCTACCTTGAGCCGACCTTGAGGCGCGAGTGGGGCAACGCGCATTCGGCCGTCAGCATTGAGGTTCAGGGGGTGTTCCTCATCATAATCGGACTTGTCGGGCTTGTAGAAGGAGAGGGTGCCACTGGCTTGCTGATTTGCCGTAAGGCCATCAAAAGCCACCAAAACCTCGCCATTCATTTGCGTGATGAATACCTTGAAGGGTGCCGTCTCCATATTGTGGAAGGCATCCTTACGGCCCTGATAATTGAGCTCGTTTTCGTAATAATTGTCTGTGACCAGCTCGTGGTCAAACTGCATGCTCATCACCAGGATGCTCACCATGCCAAGGGCGAAGAGCGTATACACGATTGCGATTTTATGTCCGAAGTTGATTTTCATGGTCTGATGTTTTTAAAGCGGTCCGGTGATACTGATTTTCACCCTGTCGAGCAGGCGCCCTTCGCTGTCGAAAACTCCCAAGGTGGTTTTGGCCCTTCCATCTTCGAAAGCTTCTACAGCTGCAGAGAGGAAGAAAGCGCCCTGGGCTATTTCCTGCTTGGGCAAAACAGGCTGTCGACCCACCATTTGCACTTCAAAGTTCTCATCGAGGCTCCTTATTTCAAGGTCGAGGTCATTGCCGCCTTTGTTGATGATTTTGAAGTTGTATAAATTGCTGATGCGCCCATCTTCAGCAGTTTGGTAGCGCATGCCTGGGGTGCGCAGGATGTTGGCTTCAATCTCACCACGCAGTATGATCAGGGTGGTCACCACACCGAGCAGTGCCACAAGCACCACACTGTAGGCTTTGGCCCTTGTGCTGAGTTTGAAAGGTTTTCGGGTTTCTATTTGCTCCTCACTGGTGTAGCGTATCAGGCCTTTCGGCAAATTGACTGCTTCCATCATAGAATCGCAGGCGTCAATGCAGGCGGTGCAGTTCACGCATTCGAGTTGGGTTCCATTGCGGATATCGATTCCCGTAGGACAAACATGAACACAATGTCCGCATTCAATGCAATCACCTTTATTGGCTTCAGCCCTGTTCTCACCTTTTCGAAATTTGCCTTTGGGCTCTCCGCGCACCCGGTCATATGCCACCACCACCGACTGCTTGTCGAGCAGCACGCCTTGAAGGCGGCCGTAGGGACATACATTGGTGCACACCTGCTCTCTGAAGAAGGCAAATACGCCGTAGAAAACCCCAGAGAATATGGTGAGTGCAGCGAGGCCTCCGATGTGTTCAGAGGGTGGCGAAGTCACAATGCGAATCAATTCATCACTGCCTATGATGTAGGCGAGGAAGGTATTGGCAATGGTAAAGGAAATGGCAAAGAATATGACATGTTTTGACGTTTTCTTTACAATCTTCTGTTTGTTCCATGGCCCTTTGTTCAATTGCATCTGCTGCTTCCAGTCGCCTTCAATGGCATACTCAATTTTGCGGAAAACGCCCTCCATGAAGATGGTTTGCGGACAAATCCATCCGCAGAAAATACGGCCATAGACTACCGTAAAGAGGATGATGAATACCACAAAGCTAAGCGCGATCAATACAAAGATGTAGAAATCCTGCGGCCAGAATATTTTGCCGAAGAGCACAAACTTGCGCTCTATGACATTGATCATCAATAGGGGCTCACCACCTATGCGGATAAAAGGTCCGCTGAAGAGGAAAGCCAGCAGGATAAAGTTTACCCTGTTGCGCCATTTGGTGTAATACCCAGATGGCTTTTTGGGGTAAATCCATTTACGCTTTCCGTGCTCATCGAGTGTACTCAGGGAGTCGCGGAAGCTTTTTTCTTCAAGTTGTTCTTTTACTTTATCGCTCATTGCACTGCTGCAGTCGCGGCTGAAGTTTCGGCAGGGTTGGTGTCGTCGGCTTCTCCGCCTT
Organism: Cryomorphaceae bacterium; assembly: GCA_036796255.1. Lineage (GTDB taxonomy): Bacteria > Bacteroidota > Bacteroidia > Flavobacteriales_D > Cryomorphaceae > T3Sed10-241. Next base: position 61,183 of record DAIRDH010000013.1, on the reverse strand, counting down.
GTTCATCTATCTCTTCGGTTCCATCGGCATCGCTACCGGCTTCAGTGGGTGCTACCCACTTTTCGCCCTGGGGTTCTTTGGGGGCGGCGGGAGTGGTGCCAGTAAGGGTGAGAATGTAGCTGGATACCTGGGCCATTTCCTTTGGCCTGAGTTGTGCCTGCCATGCGATCATCCCCTTGGCGGGCACTCCGTATTTTACTACGCCGAATACATCTTTAATTCCTCCACCGTGTATCCAGTATTCATCTGTGAGGTTGGGGCCCACGCCGCCACCGCCATCGGCAGCATGGCAGGCCTGGCAGTGCTGCATGAATATGCCGCGTCCTTCTTTGAGGTCAATTGCATCAGTCAGGAACTCCACATTGGTTTCATCTACCAACTCGCCCCGCTGTGCTACCCAGGCAGCTTTATCTTCCTCTGCCTGCATCATTTCTGCTACATACTGTTCGTGTTGATTCACGCTGTAAGGCAATACGTGATACCATGCGAGGTATACCACAGCAAAGATGATGGTGGCGTAAAACATCCACACCCACCAAGGTGGCAGGTTGTTGTCGAGTTCACGTATGCCATCGTACTCGTGGTCCATCATGATTTCATGTTCGCGCTCTACAGGTACTGCATCTGTGAGCGTAGCCATGATTTTGCTTTCTTCTTTGACTTCGGCAGCTTGCTTAACGGGTACTGGTGCCGGTGGCATGAGCATGGCAATGGTGCGTCGAATCAGCGTGACGATGTAAATAAACGCAAATAGCAAGATGGCATTCAGCGCGAGTAGCAGCAAAGTGTTGTCATCGCGAAGCCATGCAGGGTAAGCCTTTGCTTCGGTCGTTTGCGCCAATACCTGGCCAGCGCTCCCAACCACGAAGCCAATAAGCAAGAGGGCTTTGGTGCCATTTTCACCAAGCATTTTACGCACCTTAGCGAAGTAGCCAGCATTGGCGGTAAGACTGCGCAAAATGCCCGCAGCAGCGATAATGGCTATCAGTTGTACGATTGCCACCAATCCGAGGGCGAAGTTGAGTCCCTCAAATATGGAGGGTTGCCTTAGTTGTGCTTCGGCAGCTTGCGCAAAAATTGGTGCCGTGCTTACGCAAAATGCAATGGCAGTAAGGAGCTGTGCTTTTCTCATGACTGTGATGGCGTTTGATTGGTAGGAGTAGTGGGTTGGAATGTAGCGTCATCTTCCAGGGGTAGGTTGCCCATGGCTTCCACATGGCTTTTGTTCATCTTCCATACGAAGATGAGTAAGCCTGTGAAGAATATGAAGAAGATGAGGAAGGCAATCAGCGGGAAGATTTCAATCCCGATGATGGTTTCCATATTGTGTTTTATGAATTTCAGCATGGCTTTTTAGTTTTCAGCGCTTACATTTTCCATCTTAATGTCGGTTCCAAGGCGCTGTAAGTAAGCGATAATGGCGATCATTTCAGTATTTGGCGCCGCGACGATACCGTCTTTGGCAAGACTTTCAACAATGGCTTGTTGCTGCGCCACAACGTCTGCATTGGCCAGGTGCTCGTAGCCTTCTTCATAAGGCACACCCAGCGTGCGCATGGCGTTGATCTTAGACACGGTGGTAGAGGTATCGATATCCGTTTTGGCAAACCAGGTGTACACCGGCATAATAGATCCGGGCGACATGCTCTCAGGGTCAACGAAGTGGCTGTAGTGCCAGCTGTCGGGGTACTTTCCCCCTACGCGGTGAAGGTCGGGTCCGGTGCGCTTGGAGCCCCATAGGAAGGGGTGGTCATACACGAACTCTCCCGACTTGGAGTACTCTCCATAACGTTCAGTTTCGTGTCTGAAAGGGCGCACCATTTGACTGTGACAATTGTAACAGCCCTCACTGATGTACACATCCCTTCCGTGAAGTTCAAGAGGGGTGTAAGGTTTCACACTTGCGATGGTAGGCACGTTGGACTTCACAAGGAAGGTAGGTACCATTTCTACTATACCGCCAATCAGGATAACCACGAGTGAGAGCACGAGAAGTACCATGGGCTTCCGCTCCACAGGTCGGTGCCAGTGCTCTTTGTGTGTGCTTTTGTATTCACCTTCAAGCGCAGGTGCTTCAGCGGCTTCATCTTTGATAAAGCTGCCTGCCTTCACCGTTTTGATAATGTTGTAAGTCATTACAAAGACCCCAATCAGGTAGAGTGTGCCACCCACGGCGCGCAAGGCGTACATCGGCAGTATTTGGGTTACTGTTTCCAGAAAGTTGGGGTACACCAGGAAGCCATCTGGGCTAAACTGGCGCCACATGGCCCACTGGGTGATTGCAGCCCAATATAGAGGTATGGCATAGAATGCAATACCCAAGGTGCCCAGCCAGAAGTGGGTGTTGGCCAGCTTGATGGAGTGTAGCTTTACATTGAAAAGTTTTGGTACAAGGAAGTACAGCATACCAAAAGTGAGGAAGCCATTCCAACCCAGTGCGCCGATGTGTACGTGGGCAATGGTCCAGTCGGTGTAGTGGCTTATGGCATTGAGGCTCTTAATAGAAAGCATTGGGCCTTCGAAGGTGCTCATACCGTACGCGGTAACGGCCACCACCATGAATTTCAATGTTGGGCTTTCACGCACCTTGTCCCAGGCACCGCGCAGGGTGAGCAATCCATTGAGCATACCACCCCAGCTCGGAGCGATCAGCATGATGGAGAATACCGTTCCAAGGCTTTGCGCCCAGTCGGGCAGCGAGGTATAAAGCAAGTGGTGGGGTCCGGCCCAAATGTAGAGGAATATCAATGCCCAGAAGTGGATGATCGAAAGGCGGTATGAGTACACCGGCCTGTTGGCAGCCTTTGGGATGAAGTAGTACATCAAGCCGAGATAAGGCGTAGTGAGGAAGAAGGCCACTGCATTGTGTCCGTACCACCATTGTACAAGGGCATCTTGTACGCCGGCGTACCAGCTGTACGATTTCATAAAACCGATGGGAAGCGCAAATGAATTGACAATGTGAAGCACAGCCACCGTCACGAAAGTGGCGATGTAAAACCAGATGGCTACATAAAGGTGACGCTCGCGTCGCTTGATGATGGTCATCATCATGTTGAGGCCGAACACTACCCATATGATCGCAATGGCAATGTCGATAGGCCATTCGAGCTCTGCGTATTCTTTACTTTGCGTAAAACCTAGCGGAAGCGTGATTGCCGCCGCCACGATGATGAGCTGCCATCCCCAAAAGTTGATTTTTGAAAGGGCATCACTCCACATGCGTGTCTTCAGAAGGCGCTGTAGCGAGTAATATACCCCCATGAAAATACCATTGCCCACAAAAGCAAAAATCACCGCATTGGTATGCAGTGGCCTGATACGCCCGAAGGTAGTATAGGGTATGCCGAAGCTGAGTGAGGGATAAATAAACTGAAAGGCTGCCAAAAGGCCTACCAACATGCCCACAGCACCCCACAACATGGTGGCCCAGGCAAAGTACTTTACGATCTGATTGTCGTAATAAAACTTCTCAACTTTCATTTACTTGTTTGTTTGACAGTGGTTTTGGAACTCGAATTGCTTTGTGTAGAATCTGTATCACCTTCGAAAAGCATGCGTACAGAGGGGGTAAAGTCGTCTTCGTATTGTCTTGAGCGCACAGCCCATATAAAAGCGCCCAGGAATCCCAGGGCGACCAGCAGGCTTACTGCGATGAGTAAAAAGAGTGCTTCCATAATCAGATACTTTTACGTGTACAAAGTAATGCGCATAATCGAGCCATTCATATGACACGGGTCAGCCAAAAGTATGATAAATATCAGTTTTT
>DAIRDH010000013.1:27322-57314 GCA_036796255.1 Cryomorphaceae bacterium | reverse complement strand
TCCTCGCCAACCGACCCGTCGCCAACGTTACAAATCCCACCACCGTAATCGAACTTATCGGCATTAGAATCGCCGCGATCACCGGCTCGAGCAGCCCTTGCACCGCGAAGTACAGGCCTACAGCATTGTACAAAAATGATAGCACAAAGCTCGCTTTCACCACATTCAGCACACCTTTGGCAAAGGCAAAGTGAGCACCGAGGTTGCCAAATTGCTTCGCATCGAGTATGGCGTCACTGGCCGGGGTGAAGCGGAATACATCATCGGCTACGGAGATGCCCAGGTCGCTCTCGCTCAGGGCACCGGCATCGTTGAGCCCATCGCCGATCATGGCACTTACCTTCCCATCTCGGCGCATTTGCTGCAGGAAGGCCTTCTTGTCGTGCGGACTTTGGTAAAAGTGCAGGCCTTCGTTTTGGCCGAAGAGCTGCTCCATGACCGGGCGGCTGGCATCGTTGTCGCCGCTGAGCAGGAAGAGCTTGTAGCGCTTCCGCAAATTGGAAATCAGTGCGCTTACTCCCGGTCGTTGGCTTTTCTCGATGAGAAATTTGCCGAGGTAATCGCCGTCCACAGAGAGGTGTACCTCGGCGGCCATGGGCTGGGCTTCGCGGCTGGGCGCTTCCGCAAAATCGGCTGAACCGAGCTTGTACTTTTTTCCGGAAAGGATGGCCTCAATGCCCCCGCCACCCTGCTCGCGGTAATGCGATGGCTTGGGTGCTACAATAGATTCGCCGGGCAATTCGCTTTGCAAATACTGCAACAACTGCCTGCTGAGGGGATGCGCCGAGTGGGCCACGATGGCTTGCACGGCATGTAACGTTTCTCGATCGGGCTGCTGACCTTCGAAAGTGATGTTGGCCTGCCCGCCGTGGGTGAGGGTGCCGGTTTTGTCAAATACGATGTCGGTGACTTCGGCCATTTTGCCCAGGGCATGGCCATTCTTGAGGTAGAAACCCACCCGCCCAAGGTAGCGCACCGCACTGCCAAAGGCAAAAGGAAAACTCAAAGCCAAGGCACAGGGACAGGCAATAATCAAAACGGCGCTCAGCGCATTCCACGCCACTGCCGTGTCAATACGAAGCCAATAAACTGTGGTGACCGTTGCGATGAGCAGTACCACGTAGGTGAAGCGACGGCCCACCCTGTCGGCAAAAGCTTCGAGGCGATGCACTTCCTTCTGCCCGGCCTCGTCGTTCCACAGGCTGGTGAGGTAGCTTTGGTTTACGGCTTTGAGCGCTTCGAGGGTGAGTGAGGCGCCTGTTTGCCGCCCACCGGCAAATACTTTTTCGCCGCAATTCACCTTCACCGGGTCCGACTCGCCGGTCACAAAACTGTAGTCTATAGCGCCTTCGCCTTCGCTGATGATGGCATCGGCGGGGATGAGCTCGCCGCTGCGCACACGGAACAGGTCGCCAGGTTGAAGTTCTTCAATGCTGCACGGTGATTCACCATTTCCGGAAAGGCGCTGCACCGAAATCGGGAAATAGCTCTTGTAGTCGCGCTCGAAGCTGAGGCTATCGTAGGTGCGCTGCTGAAACCATTTGCCGATGAGCAAAAAGAAAAGCAGTGCTGCAAGGCTGTCCATGTAGCCGCCACCGCCCAGAGCGATAATTTCGTAGGTGCTTCGTATCCAAAGTGCCAGTATGCCCAGGCTGATGGGCACGTCGAGGTTTATTTGCTTTTGGCGAAGTACACGCCAGGCCGAGCTGAGGTAATCTTGTGCCGAGAAAAGCAGCACGGGCAGGCTCAGGAAGAGGTTGACCATGCCAAAGAAAAAGCGGTACTCCGCATTGGGCGTGCTGCCGCTGTGCAGGTATTCCGGCAGGCTGAGCAGCATGATGTTGCCAAAGCAAAATCCCGCCACCCCGATTTGGTACACCAGGCGGCGCGAGAGTTTGGAAGCCGTCTTGTGGCTGTCGCCTTCTACCTGAATTTCGGGTTCGTAGCCTATGGCCACGAGTTGCTCCACCAGCCGCCTCAGGCTGAGCTGCTCAGGTTGGTAGCTAAATTGGGCTTCGCGGCGCATGAAGTTGACCCGCGAGGTGATGACGCCGGGCACGAGTTTTTGGAAATTCTCAATGAGCCATATGCAGCTCGCGCAATGCATGGCCGGAATGCGGAAGCGCACCTTGTGCAGGTCATCGCTTTTGAAGCTGAGTATTTTGTCTTGTATGGCCGGGGCGTCGAGGTAGGCATATGCTTCCTGCGATTTGGCCTTGAGCTGCTTGATGCCCGGGTTGTCGGCGTAGGTGTAGTAGCCATCCATGCCGCATGAGCTCAGCAGCTCGTACACGCTTTTGCAACCGCTGCAGCAGAAGGAGTGATCCTGGGCGGTGATTTCGCCCGGAGTGCAGCGGTCGCCGCAATGGTAGCACTTGTTTTCTTCTACGCTTGCTTCGGCTGATGCCGAACTGGAAGTATCGCTCATGAATTGCTCGCAGGGATAAAGAGGGTACTGTGATTGTCGTAAAATGGCTTGAAAGATACATCTTCTCCCCTTTGTGCGATCAAAAACTCGAGCGTGCCGATCACCATCGGCGACGCGTTGTGGGGCACAGCCCTCAGGTGGCGCTCGCTAAGGGGCGCCTGCACCTTGAGGACGCCTAAATTGCTGCTGTATTGACGCAAATATTCGAGGAGCATCATTTCATTGTCGCGCTCCAGTGGCGCATTTTCAGGGGCCATAGAAAGCAAAGTCACATCCATCATCGCTGTGTAGCGCGAAAAGGCTTGGAAAAACTCTTTTATGCCGCGCAGCGAAGCCGAACTGCCATCAAAGAGCAAGATGATATTGCTCATTGACGTAAATTGATGGGGAAGCGCAATGATTGCGCTGGCATTGTGAGGCAATTCGTCGCGCAGGGCGAGTCCGCGCAATATGTCTTTGTCAACCAATACAAGGTCAACAAAAGGCGCGCGCTTGCGCATCGCGGTGGCTGCATCGAGGTGGGTTTCGGTAATGCGCAAGGGGATAGACTGGCGGGTACAGGTAAGGGTCACACTGTCTACCAGTGCATCGCAATCATGGATATCTTCGTTGCTCTCACTGACTGTGCATAAGTTCACGTCAATGTTTTTGCCTTTCGCAAAGCTGGTAATGAAGGTGTTGATCACCTCATCATTGCTGTCGGGGCTGAGAATGGCGAGTATTTTTTTGTCCTGCATGGCAATAGTCCTTGGAAGGTGCTAAATTCTGCATTTCACTCAGCGCAAGGAATGACCGATGTCAAGGGCAAAACTGATAAATGTCAGGTTTGGGGAAGCGGTTGAGATCGGAGTCCTTCACTGAATAAATGACCCATGAAGTGCTATGGGCAGATTCACAGCAAAATATGTTGTGCGCAACACGAAACTATCGCAATTTGTGTAGGCCTGAGCAGATTAGACTTTTTGCTATCGCTCAAGACAAAAAAAGAGCCGCCTCGATTGGCGACTCCTTTGGCATCCAAATGAGAGCGTTGGATTATTTCTTCTGTGGCTGGCTCGAATTATCCCGTGTGTTGTTGGGGGTACTCTGGCCATTGTCTTTAAACTGGAAGCGGTAATCCATCCTGTTGCTTTCATATTGCTTGTACTGCTTCTCATCAAAAATGCCGCGCAATTTATTGTCGTAATCTTTGTTCGCGCGTTCTTCATTCTGCTTCCACATCGCCTGGTCGTTTGATGATTGCCTCATCTTCATCTGTTCATTGTAATGGGTGGTATTGAGCTCATTCAGGCGCTGATTTTGGTCGTCATTGAGGCCAAAGTCTTTTGTCATTTTGTCTGAATGTCCCTTCACGTAATCGTGTTGTCCGGGTTGCGGAGTTCCTTGGTTTTGGGCAAATCCACTTAGTGTAAAAACGGCCAGAGCCGCGGTGATCAATAAAGTTTTCATAGTAATTATTTTAAGGGGTTTTTGTTCCAAACCAAGGCCAATAGCCGTGCCAAGCAACATGTAAAGACAATGCTTAGACATTGCGTTGACAGTGAGGCCTTCCCTTTATTCCTTCTGCGACGGCGAAATGTGCTTCTGCTGATTGCCGTACCCAAAGTGGGGTTGTGTGGTGCCAGTTGCTCAGTATATTCTGTGACAAAGGAGTATAAATTATTCTCCACAGGTGCATGGCAAGAAAGGAGTGATTTGAAGAAATAGGCAAAGGATTTCGCAAAAAGAAAATATAAGTAAATTAGCATCAATACTTTAACAAGGAAAGTGTGAAAGCCAAGGATCCCCAATTGAGCAATCAACCTTTCTTGAAGTTCGCCCTGTTCACATTTTCATTTGTTGTCGATAGCCAACTATATTCTCAAACCAGCCACTTTGAGTAAATCAGCCTCCCTCGCCTGTCACAGCCTCTTGATCCAAGTCCTCTTCAGCGCTTTCAATAAAGTGGATGACCCGGCTTTTGCCGAAAGGCAGAGCAAACGAAGGTTGAAATATTGAGAAATTATAACAGCCAAGACTTGCTCAGTAAACCACATAAATTCAATAAACCTAAGAGATTATGCGAAGCCGAAGAAAATGTTCAAATAGGAATAGCGTCCTCGCCTACCACAGCGCAGAAACATCAGGATCACACCTCAGCATTTGCGTGAAAATACTCCTTGCCGGGCTGCTCAGTGTATACTCCGCACAGCAACTGCACAGCCAGGTGGAAGTAGTGCGGGTCAAAGACATCAACGAGGGGCCTACCGATGCTTTTTTCTTTTCTTCACTTGCTGATGCGTTGGTGCACAACAACCTTATGTATTTTAAAGCAAATGATGGAGTGCACGGTGAGGAACTGTGGGTTTCGGACGGAACAGCGGCTGGAACAACACTGTTGAAAGACATCAACCCCGGCAGCGGCACGGTGCCTCCAAGTACATATACACCCTACAACGGAGATGTTTTTTTCCTTGCTGATGATGGCGTGCATGGCCGCGAGCTTTGGGTAAGTGATGGCACGGAAGCGGGCACCATGTTGTTTATGGACATCAATGAGGGCACTGGTCACGGAACGCCCTTCAACTTCTATGAACACAACGGCTTGCTCTACTTTTCAGCAAATGATGGTGTGCATGGGCAGGAATTGTGGGTGAGCGATGGTACTGTAAATGGTACGTACATGCTCAAAGACATTTGGCAGGGTCCTTCGGGCAACAGCAGCCCTCAACAATTCAAATCATTCAATGGTAAGCTTTATTTCAGAGCCGCTGATAGCGAGCACGGCGGAGAAGTATGGGTAACAGACGGCACCCCCAATGGGACTTTCATGCTGAAAGACATACAAGCGGGCGATCAAAACAACGGCAGCGAGCCCTTTCACTTCACGGTTTTAAACAACGCATTGTATTTTTTGGCCGATGATGGCATACACGGTTATGAACTTTGGAAAACGGACGGCACCGAGGCGGGCACTCAGCTTGTCAAAGACATCAATCCGGGTCCTATCGGAATCGTTTTTGGCAATTTTGTTGCCACTCCTGTTCCCAAGGTTTTTAATGGGAAAATGTATTTCGGCGGTATAGTGGAAGAGCCGATCTACTACCTGTGGGAGACCGACGGTACCGAAGCAGGCACCAAAATGTTTGCCCTGCCCGACGATTCCGGCTTGCGGTGGCCAAGACATTTTACCCTCTTTAATGGCCAGATGTACTTCGGCGCTGAGGATGATGACGCGGGTGATGAACTGTGGCGAACCGATGGAACAGCTGCAGGTACCGTGCGGATAAAGGACATCAATCCCGGCACAGAATCATCTTTCCCCGGCGAAATGGCTCCGTACAACTTCAAGCTCTACTTCACCGCAAGTGATGGCAGCAACGGCGCTGAGATTTGGTCGACCGATGGTACCGAAGAGGGAACGGTCAAAATAGCACCTGCTTTCGCGACACAAAGCGATCCGGCAAACATGGTGTGGAACCAGTTCAGAGAAGTGGGCGGACGGCTGCTATTTCCGGCAATTTATGAAGATATAGGAAGGGAACTGTATGCTGTGACAGATGCCACCGTGGGCGACAAACCAGCCGACGACTTCGAGAAGCTTAACTTGTACCCTAACCCAGCTTCTGATTTTATCACCGCCGCCTTCACTATGCAGAGCGGGCCGGTTGAGGTGATGGTCTACAACAGCCTTGGGCAATCGGTGGAGAGACAGTTTGTTCACACTTCCGAATCACTCCACATTGATATAAGCGGCCTTGCGCCCGGAGTGTATCTGCTAAGTCTTCGATCAGAAGCTGGGCGGCATGCCAAGAGGTTTGTAAAGCGGTAGTCACAACCTGAATTCTCAGCTCTGAGGTTCATAGAGCTGAGGGCATGAATACAAGTTGGCAAGGGCCGAAATTTTACTCCATGAGACTGCATTAAATTCGTCAATTTTAAAAACAATTGTGCAGCTATTCCTTGCATTTTAGCATTTTGTATTTCTTGCCCTGAGTTAATTTTTCCAATTTTGGGACTCTGTTTTACCGCATCAAATTTCCAGACTTTTCCAATCCCTCAATCAACCTACTTTGACCTTATACTGATCATCATGAATGTAAAATGCCTTATTTGCTCGTGCCTTCTTTGGGCGGTCTGTACATTTCCCCTTAGCGCCCAAGACTCCACAAGGATTGACAACAGGGCGGTGGTTCTACTCGACCGTATGACAGCTGTGATCGGGGAGCTGACTTCGTGCAGTTTTAAGCTTTTGGTATCATCTGACAAGGTGCTATCGAACGAGGGAATGGTTAAAGAGTACTACAGCCATCAGGTTCATTTCGCCGGCCCTGATAAAATGCACATACAGACCGTGGGCCCGGTGCACCAGGAAGCCTATTGGTACCACACGGATATCCTTATGTATTATTCTTCTACTTACAACCATTACGGATTTATAGAAACCCCTGGTACCATCATTGAGACCATTGACATGGTCAATGCCCAATACGACATTGATTTTCCTGCAGCCGACTTCTTCTACCCCAGCTTCACCGACGACCTGCTTGAGCACAGCGATGTGGTAAGCTACCGTGGCCTTGTGACCATTGACGGGGTAAGCTGCCACCATATTCTTGCCTCTGGGCCCGAGCAGAGTGTGCAGGTGTGGCTGACCAATGATACCTTCACCCTGCCGCAGCGCTTCGTGGTGCTCGATAAAACGGATGCAGCATCACCGCAGTATGAAGGCATATTTTCCGACTGGCATATTAATCCATTCCTTCCCGAGGCCATTTTTGACTTTGTCGTTCCCGAAAACGCAAAACGCCTGAGCCTTGTGCCTAAAAAAATTGCTAAATAATTCCTGTCATGACATCATCGACTTTACTCAAGCTTTCTTTAAGTGCTGCGCTCCTTGCGCTATTGACGCTCAACCCTGACAATGCCTGGTCGCAAAGGATGAATCATGGCGGCGGCGGCTCCCGGGGTGGTGGCCCTGCGGCATCACCTTCCAGAGGCGGTGGAGGCTCGCCAGGAGGGATGCATAGCCCACAGCGGAGTGGCGGCAGTGCATCGCATTCAAGGTCAGGTGCGCCCTCGCAGCAAGCGAGGCCGGGCGCAGCTCCTTCCAGACCTCAATCACAGCCTTCACGTCCGCAAAACCAGCCATCAAGACCGCCTCAAGGCTCACCTTCCGGCAATTCGATCAATGGCGGCGCACAGCGTTCACCTAACCGGAGTACAGGGGGTAGTGCCCCTTCGAGCCAAAACCGTTCTATTAACGATACCCGTCAAAGCAGGGATGCCAATGTGCCAAGCGGCAGCAGGCCCGATAATCCTTCCCGAAACCAGTCGAGCTCCCGTGGCAGCGGCTCAGCCAGCGACCGCAGCAACTCAAAATCAGACCAAGGAAGACCTTCTGGCGGCGATAGGACTTCAAATGCCAACAGGCCATCAAGCGCTGACAGGACATCAAGTGGCGACAGGGCTTCCAATGCCAACCGAACACCGGGCGGTGAAAGGGGCTCCGCAGGCGACCGTAGCCCGGGAGCAGGCAGAAACCCGGGGTCAGACCGAAATCCAGGTGCCAACAGGCCCGGTGGCAACCGCCCCGGTGGAAACAACATCAACATCGGAAACAACAACAACATCAACATCAATGCCCAGCGCAACACAGTGGTGGTGGTAAACAGGAGGTCGCCTATGATGATGCGTCCGCCTATGATGTGGGGCGGCTGGATGATGTGGTCAGCACATCCCTTCTTTTGGTTTGCATTCAGGCCGATGGTATGGGGACCTTGGTGGCATCCATGGGGTTATCCCGTGGCAGTGTTGCCCCCAACGGCCCAGGTGGTGAATGTGACCAACGTAACAAATGTGACCAACGAAACTAACATTACCAATGTGACCAACGTGACCAATGTGGTCAACGAATTCTTGTACGACAACGGGGTTTTCTATCAAAAAGATGATGAAGGCTTCGTGGTGGTGCCTGGTCCTGTGGGCGTTGAAGTTAGCAGCATCCCCGACAATTATGAAAGGGTGACCCTCGACGATGGCACTGTCAATTATTTTTGGGGTGGAACCTTCTATGAGAAATCCGGGGATGGCTACATTGTGGTACCTCCAACCGCGGGCGCCCTTGTGACCAACCTCCCCGACGGTGGCGAAGAAGTCAAATTGGGTGATGTGATACTACTTGCCTATGGAGAGACCCACTACATGCCGGTGCAGGTGAATGGACGCAATATGTATGAAGTGGTATACATCGAGGCTGAGGAGTAGTAAAATCTAAATCAAGGCCTCAAATTAAAGTTGGACAGGTAAGTATGAAGTTGTTATTGGCAGCATATTGGAACCTTCTCTTTAAGGCCATGCCTTAAGTTGCTGGTGTCATCTTCAGGAAGGGGCTCAATCAGCTGCGAAAGCCTGACCTAAGATGGCGTACAACCTACCTCCTTGAAGCAGCCATCAGTCCATCGGTGTCGAGCACCCTTATTCTCCGCCCCTGGGTCTCGATGAGGTTTTCTTTTTTGAAATCGTTGAGCAGGCGTATCAGGCTTTCAGTGGCGGTGCCCACGATGTTGGCGAGGTCTTCGCGGGTGAGGTTGATTTGAATCTCGCCTTGGGTATCCTGCTCAATACCGTAGGTGTCCTTGAGCATAATCAGGGTAAGGGCGAGGCGCTGTCGTACACTTTGCTGCGCCATTTGGGTCATTTTACCTGCCATGGCAGTGTTTTCCTGACATACCGCTTTAAGCAAATCCATGTAGAAGCGTGTGTCGGGTCGAAGCAGTGAGAGAAAGTCTTCTTTGGCCACGAAACACACTACGCAGTCGTCAAGGGCTTCGGCGCTCTGCTCGTAGTGCTGCTCTGATAACATGGCCTTGTAGCCGAGCAAGTCGCCGGCAGCCGATACCCGTGTAATTTGCTCCTTGCCGTCCATGCCCACACGGTACACCTTGATGCGGCCTGAGTTTACACAAAACACTCCCAGCGGACGGGTGCCTTCGTGGAATAGCACCTGTCCTTTTTTGTAACGGGTGCAGGTTTTGCCACGCTCCACGCGGGCCATATCATCTGAGCCCAGTGCTCCAAACAAAGAGCGGTGATGCGAAGTACAAAATTCGCAAGCTGTGGGCAAAGTACTGGTGTTGTTAAATGCTGCCATGCGTGCTTAATTCTACCCGCGAAGGTAAGATTTTAAAGGAAACCTTTCACTGAAGTGGGTGATTATCGAAACTTCTCTTTGCGACCTATTCTCTGGAAGTGTTCCTTTGATTTAAGCCTTACCTTTGCCCCCCATGTGGAACGAAGTAAAAGCCATACTCCTCAAAGACCTCCGCATGGAGTGGAGGCAGCGCCATGCCATAGGCAGCGTATTTCTGTACGTGCTGGCATCGGTATTTGTGGCTTACCTTGGCTTTCGCCAAATAGTGGATGTACCCACCTGGAATGCCCTTTTCTGGATCATCGTGCTCTTCTCGGCTTTCAATGCCGCCTCGCGCAGCTTTGCCAATGAGAACAATGGCCGTCGGCTCTATCTCTTTACGCTTGCGCGTCCGGAAGCGGTCGTGATCGGCAAAATGATTTATAACGCCTTTGTGCTGCTTGTCATGGTGTTTGCTTCCTTTGCCATGTACACGCTCACGCTGGGCTCGGGCCCCCTGCACAATGCCGACCCCCTGGCCCTGGCGCTCGCATTGGCCATGGGCGCCATTGGTCTCGGGCTTATCCTCACACTCGTCTCGGCGCTGGCCTCACAAACCGACAACAATCTGGGCCTGATGGCCATCCTAGGGCTGCCGGTCATTTTGCCCTTTTTACTGGTGCTGATGCGCTTTTCCAAAAATGCCATCGATGGTCTGGCCTGGAGCGTAAACGGTACCTACGCCATGCAACTCGGGGCCATCGCCCTGCTTTCATTGGGACTGAGCTATATTTTATTTCCGTACCTTTGGCGCGAATAACGAAACCCTGATATGGCCAAAAACTGGTGGAAAATTCTTTCCGCTTTGTTGGTTCTCACCACCCTGATTATCGGACTGAATGCCCCGCTGGCTCCCGGCATTTCCAAAGTGGAGCCTGAGCGACTCACGTATGGCGTTAACTCCATCGTGCTCAGCGGCTACAACAGCCATTTTGCGGAAGCTGAACCCAGCCTGCAGGTATGGCTTACCAACGGCAAGCATATCATCAGCCCCTATGAGCAAGTAGTGCTCGACAATAAGTCGGTTCGGCTCAGCTTCTCCATTCCCGAAAAGGTGGAGGATTCCTTCTTTGACCTCTATGTGAACAACGACATTGACGGCACCCTCATGCTCGAGAGCGCCCTCATGCAGCAAAATCTTGTTGTAGAAGTAGACGTTCCTGAGCCCGAAGAAAGCCCCTTGAAGCCCATGAAAACCAAAGAGGCCGACTGGTTTCACTTTCCCAACCAAAGCATCCTCAACGAGACCATCCGCAACCTCTTCTTTCACGTGCCGAGCTGGTTCGCCATGATGTTTCTCATGACCATGTCGCTGGTGTACAGCGTGCGCTATTTGCGCGGAAGCGCCATGGAATACGACCTCAAAGCGGGCAATGCGGCGCGGGTGGGATTGGTTTTTGCAGCAGCGGGCCTGCTCACCGGCTCGGTGTGGGCACGCTTCACCTGGGGCGCGTGGTGGGTAAGCGACCCCCGCCTAAATGGTGCCGCACTCGGGGTGCTGGTATACCTGGCTTACTTCGTGCTGAAAAGCTCTGTTAATGATTCTGAAAAAGCGGCCCGACTCGGCGCCGTCTACAATATCTTTGCATACGCAATGATGATGTTGTTTATCATGATACTTCCGCGAATGACAGACTCCCTTCACCCGGGTGTGGGTGGCAATCCTGCCTTCAGCCAGTACGATCTTGACGACAACATGCGCCTTATATTTTATCCCGCTGTAATTGGCTGGATAGGAATTGGAATTTGGATACTACAGCTGCGCAACCGCATAGACATGCTCAGCTTTCGCAAAATGAACCGAGAACATGCCTGAACAAGTGAAGAGATTTGTTGTAATATGTGCAGCCTGGATGGCAATGCCATTGCTGGCTTCAGCGCAGAACACCGCACTTGAAGAAAGCATGTACGCCGATGGCAAGTTCAATGTGGTTTTTGCAATAGTATTTGTGATGTTGGTGGTGATGTTGGTGTATTTGGCTTTGCTCGACCGGAGGTTGAGGAAGTTTGAAAAAGAAGAAAACGCACAGAAATGAAAAGATCTCACATTATAGCGATCGTGATGATGGCCCTTGCGGCCGCATTCATCATCGGTTCCGTAAGCGACTCGAGCAGCTATGCCGATTTTGCGGAAGCATTTGAAAACCCCGGCAAGGAATACCACGTGGTGGGCACCCTCGACCGCAGTGGCGACATTGTGTATGAGCCCGAGGTAAATCCCAACCTCACCGGCTTTACCATGATCGACAATACCGGCGAGAAACGCACGGTGTGGCTGAACAAGAGCAAGCCCCAGGATTTTGAACGATCGGAAAGCTTAGTACTAATTGGCAAGGCCAATGGCGACGAATTTCACGCATCGGAAATGCTCATGAAGTGCCCATCCAAATACAAGGAAGAGCAAAAGTTTGAATACATAGAAAGTGCTTCCAACTAATAAAAGGCTTTGATGATTGACTACGTAGGGGAGAGCCCGCTATACGGCAAGCTCGGAAACTTGCTCTTGATAATAAGTTTTGTAGCCGCCTTGATGGCGGCTGTTTCTTACATACTCGCGCACTACCGCAAGAGCGACGCGCTGCGCGGTATGGGGCGCCTCTTTTTCAGGACGCATTCTGTGGCCTTGATTGGAGCGGCTGGCATCCTTTTTTATCTGCTCTTTACGCAGCACTTTGAGTACGACTATGTGTGGAAGCACGCAAACCGCGACATGCCCCTGCGCTATATTTTCTCCTGCTTCTGGGAAGGGCAGGAGGGGAGCTTCCTGCTCTGGAGCTTCTGGCACGCGATACTTGGCAACATCTTGCTGCACACCGCCGGCCGCTGGGAAAACCTCACCGTCACTGTGGTGGCGCTTATGCAAGCCCTGCTCGGCAGCATGATACTGGGCATTTTCATATTTGATTTCCAAATTGGCAACAGCCCATTTACCCTGATCCGCGAGCTGCCCGAAAACCTCGGCGCGCCATGGACCATGATGCCCGATTACATTGAGCGCATCCCTTCATTTCAGGATGGCCGTGGTCTCAATCCGCTGCTGCAAAATTACTGGATGACCATCCACCCGCCTACCTTGTTTCTCGGCTACGCCTCAACGATCATTCCTTTCGCGTTTGCGATCGCCGGGCTCTGGAGCGGACAACTCAAAGAATGGATTCGCCCCGCAATTCCATGGGCTTATTTTTCGGTGGCCATACTCGGTATCGGTATATTGATGGGTGGCGCATGGGCTTATGAGGCACTGAGCTTCGGTGGGTTCTGGGCCTGGGATCCGGTTGAAAATGCCAGCCTTATACCCTGGATCACCATAGTGGGTGCAGCCCACGTGATGGTGGTAAACCAACGGAAGAACCGTTCGCTATACACTGCAATTTTCCTCACGCTCACCACGTACGTGATGGTGATGTACGCATCCTTCCTCGTGCACAGCGGTGTGCTGGGCGACAGCTCGGTGCACTCCTTCACCGACAATGGCCTGATGCGTCAGCACCTCTTCATCCTGCTGAGTATCATTTCGGGTTCTACTTTCCTTATTATTATCGACAAGCGATTGCGCAGTATTTTCCTTCTGGCTGCAGCAGTGCTGGTAGGCTTTGGGATCATCGCCGGAGAGTATGTGGCACCCATGGTAGCCTTTTTCGGCATGTCGATCGTTTTGATGATCGTATCCTACCGAAAGGTGTTTCCAAAACCGGCGGAAGATGAGCCGCTCTGGAGCCGTGAGTTCTGGATTTTTATCGGGTCGCTGGTGCTTTTGCTCTCAGCGGCGCAGATTGCATTGGAAACGTCAAAGCCCATTTGGAACATCCTCGCTCAGCCCTTCTCCGGGCCATTGATGGACATTTATGAGCTTACCAATATCAACGGATTCAAAGCTTTGGCTGAGGGCAAGCTCGCACCGCACAGCGATGTAATCAGCCATTTCAACAAGTGGCAGGTGCCCTTCGCATTCATCATTACTTTCCTCATTGCCGTTACCCAGTTTTTCCGCTTCGGCAAAAATGAGTTTGGAACATTTGCACGCAAGATTGGAGTTTCATTTACACTGGCCCTCGTAGTAACCTGGCTTTCCAGCCTTGCTATTGACTATCAAGGCGAAGAAATTCCATTGCTGATATTGCTCTTCACCACGCTCTTTGCTGTTTTTGCCAACCTGGATTACCTGATTAGAGTGCTTAGGGGCAAATTGGATATGGCGGGCGCTTCTGTAGCACACATTGGCTTTGCCCTTGTGCTTCTCGGAGCATTGATTTCTACTTCGCGCAGCGAGAAGATTTCTGAGAATGGAAGCCGCTTTGACATTGAGCGCCTCAATGAAGACTTTAAAAACAATGAAGACATTCTCCTTTTCAAAGACGACACTGTGCGCATGGGTCCATACTTCGTGAGCTACGAAGACAAATGGCAGGAAGGCGTCAATATGTATTACAAAGTTCATTACTTTGAGTCACTGCCCCATGCTTACCGCGCCGGAGACCTTGCCGTGGCCCGTGGAGCCATATTTGCCGCAAAGGAAGACCACACCCCGGGGCCTGACTTCGTGGCCGATCAGAAAAAGTGGGAGCTGGTGGAAGACCCCCGCGGACTTAATCTCGATGCGGTACAGACCTGGTCACAATACAAGCCTGGCGAACTACTCTTCACCCTGAATCCGCGCATACAGCTCAATCCGGAGTTTGGTAACGTGGCCGAGCCTGCTACCAAACGCTATCTCGACCGCGACATATACACGCATATTCGCTGGGCTGAGCTTCAGACCGATTCCAATGATGCTGGATTTCGCACTGCCGATACGCTTAAACTCGCGGTAGGTGATACCGCCTTTGTGGGCTCCACAATGTTGCGCCTAAACGGTTTAGCAGTGATTCGCCCCGACCAACGCGAGGAGTACATGGTGGGCGTCAATGACCTCGCCGTACGCGCCATCATCGGCATACGCGACGATATGCAAAATGTGTATGAAGCTGAGCCGCTGTACATACTCCGCGACTCCGTGATGTATATCCCCGACCCGGTGATACAGGACGAGAGCGGATTGCAGATTAGCTTTATAAAAATCGATCCGGTAGATGGGAAGCACGAATTCAGCATTGCCGAACATTACAGCCGCCGCAAAGAGTTTATTGTGATGCAGGCCATACAGTTTCCCATGATCAACATCTTGTGGATAGGCTGCATTGTAATGTTTATTGGTACTTTAATGGCCGTGCGGCACCGTATACGGTTATCGCAAAAATCGAAAATCCATGAAAGAGATTGAAACCATAGCATTGATTGGCGCAGGGAGGGTTTCAACCCACCTGGGCAGTACATTGCAGGATCAAGGCTTCAAAATTGCTGCCGTTTACGACCGCGATCCAAAGCATGCCAAAGAATTTGCGCAAAAACTCAAAACCAAGGTTGTCGCGAATCTCAATGACAAGATCAATGCCGACCTCATTCTTATCGCCGTATCAGACGACGCTGTAGGCGAAGTCGCCAGTCAGCTTTCAGCACACAACAAAGGCATTGTGGTGCACACTTCAGGGGCCGTACCAATGAACATCATTCCCGATCACTTCAGGCGAGGCGTGCTGTATCCTTTGCAAAGCTTCAGCTACGACAAAAAGATTGTGTGGGAGAATGTGCCCTTCTGTATTGAGGCCGGGCACGATGAAGATGTAAATGCATTGGGCGCTATGGCTGAACGCATTTCCCGAAAGGTATTTTTACTCAACTCTGAGCAACGCAAAGCACTGCACCTGGCTGCGGTTTTTGCCAATAATTTTGCCAACCTGATGTTTGAGTTTTCGGAAGAGCTTTTGGCGAAAGCCGAAATAGACCGGAGCATATTGCACCCGCTAATCCTGGAAACGGCCAATAAAGTATTGATGCAACCTGCCTCGAAATCACAAACTGGCCCTGCAAAGCGTGGTGACAAACAAACCATACGTGCGCATCAGGACCTGCTGGGTGAGGATACGCCCTTGCGCAAGGTGTACGATGTGCTCACTGACGAAATTGTGAAGAGAAATAAAAATGAGCACCAGCTATAAGCAGCGGCTTGCGGGCCTCACTACTTTGATATTTGATGTCGATGGCGTTTTCACCGACGGCATGGTTACCATCATGCCCGATGGGCAATTGCTGCGCAGAATGAGCGCGAAAGACAGCTATGCCCTGCAATACGCAATCAAAAAGGGTATGCGTGTGGCCATCATTACCGGCAGCAACAGCATGGCTGTGGCCGACAGCTTGCGGCACCTTGGTGTGCGTCACGTATTTCTCGAAAGTAAAAACAAAATAGCTGTATATGAGAAGTATATAGCTGATCAGGGCCTAAAAGACGAAGAGATTCTCTACATGGGCGATGACATTCCCGACTATGCCGTACTTTCGCGCGTAGGCGTTTCCACCTGTCCGGCTGATGCCAGCGAAGAAATCAAGGCTTTGTGCCAATACGTGTCTCACCGCAAGGGAGGCAATGGATGTGTGCGCGACGTGATTGAACAAACGCTGCGGGCCCAGGAGAAGTGGTTTGACCAGGACGCCATGATATGGTAATAGAAAATGGCAAGTTTGCTGAACCTTATTCGACTCACGAGGCCTTTAAACCTCGTTATTATCGCCCTTACCATGTGGCTCATGATGGCCCTCGTGCTGGAGCCATTCGTGGAGGTCAATGGTTACGAGCTGCAGCTGCCTACCAGTAAATTTCTGCTGCTTATCCTCGCCACGGTGCTCATCGCTGCTGCGGGCAATGTGATCAACGATTATTTCGACCAGCGCACCGACCGCATCAACAAGCCGCGCGACATCATCGTTGGGGTGCATGTGAAGCGGCGCGTGGCCATGGCCATACATCAGATTTTTAACTTTTTCGGACTGGCCATTGCAGTGTATATCTCATGGAGTGTCGGCATTTGGAAGCTGAGCATTGTGCACTTTTTTGCTGCGGGCTCCTTGTGGTTTTACAGCGTTCAGTTCAAGCGAGAGCTTATCATTGGCAATGTGCTGGTGGCCGTGCTTGCAGCGCTCGTGCCCATCCTGGTGGGCATCTATGAAATTCCGCTTCTCATTCGGGAGTACGGCGCCGAAGTGGCCCAGTATTTCAAGCTGAGCAGGCCGGGTGAAGATCCGGCGGTGTATTTCAAGTACATGTTTTACTTCATTTTCGGGTATGCTTTATTTGCATTTGCACTCAACCTCATACGCGAGATTGTGAAAGACATGGCCGATGTCAAAGGCGACATGCGCATTGGTGCGCAGACCATCCCCTTGGTGTATGGTATCAAGAATGCAAAGCGTATAGCCGCAGCTTTGATTGTGCTCACCATAGCGGGGCTCATTGCGCTGCAGCAAATGGTGGTAGACGATTGGTATTCATTTGGCTACCTGCTCCTCGCTGTGGTTGCTCCGATGGTGTATTGTCTTTACATCAACCACTATGCCGTTCGCAGGCCGCAATTTATGCGCGCTGGCAATGCACTCAAAATTGCCATGCTTGGCGGTTTGCTCTACAGCGTGGTTCATTACCTCGTATACTACGCACCCTATATTGATTGACCTCGGCCCATATAGCCTGATTCTCGCCTCGCAATCGCCCCGCAGGCAGGAGTTGCTTCGCGGACTTGAGCTGCCGTTTACTGTAAGGAGTCTCAATACAGATGAGTCCTTTCCGGAAAATTTGAAACATGCCGAAATCGCTGAGTACCTCGCACGTATCAAGGGTCTTGCATTTGGCGACAGCCTTTCGGCAAATGAAATTGTGGTGACTGCCGATACCATTGTATGGATTGACGGTAAGGTGCTCAACAAGCCAGGTGATGAAGCTGAAGCCATTGAAATGATCAACCAGCTCAATGGAAAAAAGCACGATGTAATCACAGGAGTGTCTTTGCGGAGCAGTGTAAATCAGGTCGTTTTTCACGATGTGGCGCAGGTGCATTTTGCCCAAATGGCTCCTGAAACTATTGCGCATTATGTGCGCAAGTACAAACCTTACGATAAAGCCGGCGCTTACGGCATCCAGGAGTGGATAGGCTATGTGGGCATTGAGCGGCTCGAAGGCTCATTTTACACCGTGATGGGCTTCCCGACCCACAAGTTTTACGTAGAACTTCAAAAATTTATCGCACCATGACCCTCGATATACTCGCCATAGTGGCCCACCCTGATGATGCCGAACTGAGCTGTGCAGGAAC
The DNA here is from genome assembly GCA_036796255.1 of Cryomorphaceae bacterium. Lineage (GTDB taxonomy): Bacteria > Bacteroidota > Bacteroidia > Flavobacteriales_D > Cryomorphaceae > T3Sed10-241. Next base: position 39,532 of record DAIRDH010000013.1, on the reverse strand, counting down.
ACTGATATCTGCCGTAGCTCAAGGCAAAAAGGTAGGCGTGGTAGACCTTACCCGCGGCGAGCTCGGCACACGTGGCACCCCTGAAACACGTGCTGAAGAGGCCAATGCTGCCGCACAAATTATGGGCTTAAGTGCGCGTGAAAATGTGGGCCTTCCCGATGGCTTCCTTGCCAATACACGTGAGCAGCAAATGGCTATCCTGCCCTACATCCGCAAGTACAGGCCACGTATATTGATCACAAACGCTATAAACGACCGGCATCCTGATCACGGAAAAGCTTCTAAACTTGTAAGTGATGCTTGTTTCCTCAGCGGCTTGCGCGCCATTGAAACACGCCTCGCCGATGGAGTTCCACAAAAGTCATGGCGGCCCGAAGCAGTGTACCACATTGTACAAGACCGATACATCAAGCCGGATTTTGTGGTGGATATAAGCGCGCATTTCGCTCAAAAAATGGAGGCGATCAAGGCCTACAAAACCCAGTTCTATACCGGTGAGCCCCAGAGTCCCGATGAAATCACACCCATATCAACCCCTGAGTTTGTCAATTTTCTCGAGGCCCGCGCCCGGGAAATGGGCCGGCTGATCAACGTGGAGTACGGAGAGGGATTTACCACTGAGAGGCCTGTTGGTATTAGGGATCTGGACGTTTTGGTATAAAGCATTCTGTGAATGGGAGGCATTTAAAAATCGCGCTCTACTCCAAATATCACCTCATCCATTGTCATGAAATGAAAAGGCCACCCCAATTGCGAGGTGGCCTTTTGATTAGGTTCGCAGCGAGATCAATCACTGCATATTTTGCGTGAGCTTATTGTTTGATGATGCGAACTGAAGAACTCTCGTTCTCACCGCTTACATTCATCAGGTACAAGCCTGATTTCAATGCGCTCATGTTTACTTGATGAACCATGTTGGCACTTATAGCTACCCTGGTTTGTTCCAAAAGTTTGCCGGTGATGTCAAAAAGCGAGATGTTCACCATGCCTTCGCCAAAGCTTGACAAGTCTACATTCACTACATCGTTGGTTGGGTTTGGATAGATGTTCAAACCTACATTCGCATCGAGGTCATTTGCAGAAAGCGGATCAAACTGGAATACCGAGATGTCATCTAGTCCAATTTCGGGACGGCTGCCTGATTCGCCTTCAATCTGGAAGTACACGAAGCGGATGTACAGCTGCGATTGGTTGAGCAATACGGATGGCAATATAACCGTAAACTCTTCTTCGTCGCCAGCAGTAAGGTCCAGCGTACTGAACTCGGTTTCGAAAGTTTCTGGGAAGTCATTGTATCCACCGGCGGCACCGATACGGAACTGAAGCTTAACGCCAAATGTGCGCTCTCCTTCAGTAACCAGGCTGGCAGTCCATTTTACAGCCACATTTTCAAGACCAGTGGTGTTCAGTCCAATAACTGCACTCCCTGTATATCGGTCTTCATCAGCGTCACCATCCATGCAATTGTTGCGCTGTGGGCTGCCTGTAGAAATAATGGAGAATCCATCTTCGCCAAGACCATTGAAGCGTGGACGGCTCATCAGGTTGTAGCCGCAGTCATAAAGGCGGGTGCCTTCGCTGGTTGCGTTAAAACCTTCACCAGTAGGGTTATTCGAGTAATAGAAGCGCATTGATTGCGGATAGCTTCCAGCACTGTTACCGGCATCCCATGCGTTCAATTCATAGTCGCCAGCCGAGAGGTCAAAAATTTCCGGAAGGAAAGAAGCTACTTCTACCACTTCGCCCGAAACATTCACATCAGCTGAGGCGCCTCCACCCACGTGGGTGATTGCTCCGCTGTAAGTTCCCACTGGAAGGTCTGCAACCAAACGCACAAATACCGCTTCGGCTGCAAGCACACCACCAAAGTCGCTGTAATCAACAACCGCTGAGCTGGTCCAATCGATCAGGTCAACTGAAATTTCAAAGTTTTCAGGGGCAGTCACGGTGATGGTTCCGGTTTCCGGATCGAGCAGTGAAGCGCTGATGTCGTATCCGAATGAGGTAGATGGACCTGCGCCAAGGCTGTAGTCGAGGTTGGCAATATTTGATTCGCTTGCGCTGATAGCCGGCGCAGGCTCGGCTGCGAAGTCGGTAATAGCGATATCGTCGATGTTCAACCTGCGGTTGTCAGTCCCTTCAGTGGCAACAGTTGAAATTTTGATACGTCCGGGGCCAGCCTCATTTACCTCGGCGGTGAAAGTCTGTACTGTTTCAGTACCCGTAAATTCGTCACCTACCTGAGTCCATGTAACGCCGCCGTCCATGCTGTATTCTACTTTGTGCGCCACTTGCGTATCAGTGCCGTAGCGGCGGTAAGGAAAGCTGATGGTTCCGATTCCACCTTCTTTGTCTTGCGCCATAAAAATTTCGGTAGCACCGTGACCTCTAAGTCGGGCTGAGCGTATACCGTTTTTGAAGTCGGCATCCATGGTACCAATAAGCGCTTGGGTCATGGTCCATTCTAGGCCGCTGAGCACAACATTGCCTGTAGCGTAACCAGTTTTAGTCTCATCGACACCTTCAAAATCGACAAAGTATGCATCAGCTGGCGGGGGTGTTGAAACTACTCCACTCACAGCAACTTCGGCAGTGGCGCCGCCACCTACGTGGGTGATCGCGCCAGAATAAGGACCAGCCATTTGATCGGCGGCAATGCGCACGTATACCGTGGCGGGCTGACCTGTGATTTCGCCATCGGCAAATGCCACATCCAAGGTTTCGCTGAAATCTACGTCATTCGCTGACACTTCAAAACCAGCAGGAGCAGTCACAACAATGTTGCCGCTACCTTCAAGATTACTTCCGGTCACTTCGTAACTGGCGCTGGCTGATGGACCTTCACCTTCTACATAAGTAAGTCCACCAATTGATGCCTCGCTTGAGCTGAGCATTGGAGAGGCAGCACTGAACAATGAAAAGCCCGCAACACGCCAAGTAGAGCAATTTCCTGATTCAAAATCAAATTTGAAAGCAACATATACGTTTTCTTCATTTACAGACTGCAGTTCGGTGAATGGTCCAAACGTAATGCTGGTATTGTTGCCTACACCTTCATCGAGAAAAAATTGGATAGTTGCCTCTGTTAGCAAGGTCCAGGTGGCAAGGTTGGGATCGCCTGTTCCGGTATAGTCGCTGCTGTAAAGCACTTCAAGGCCATTGTCGCCATTGAAACCCTTTTGGATATCGACTGTCAGTACTTCATCAGTACTCGCAGTAAGGTCAAACGCTGGTGAAATCAACCAGTCTTCATTGACTTGACAAGCACCGCTTGCAAATGCGCTGAATGAGGCATTGCTGAAAGTAGCGTTGTAAGACCAAACCTGATCTCCTGATACACTTTCCTGAGCCCAGCCATTCGTAAAAGGATCTTCCGTAAAGTCAAAATTATAAGGTAAAGTCTGGGCATTTACTTGGGTGCCAGTAAAGCTAGCGAGCATGAGAATAAACAGTGCCATGCGCTTAAGATGGGCATGGGTTCGAAGTAAAGATTTAAGCATTTTGTTGGTTTTTTGGTGTTTGTTTCATCTGAAACAGCACAAGCTGTGCTGAATTATTCTGGCCCGAAGGTAAGCTTTTAACCCAATGTATTGGCAAGTGGAGGCGGTGCACTATGATCCTTAGTATTGTTAAGGTTAATCATTGCGGCCCACAAAGTGTTGTTGTGCAGTTAATTAGAAAATGTTCTAGTACTCTGTGGTGCATTGTTAAGCTTCGGTTAACATTGTGTGAGGTCATGACTGAACGTCTGTGGCCCCAAAAGTTCGAAGCACGTGTTCAGTCCATCAATAGCACAGCCGGGCAAATGAATTGATTTTTTTGAGTCAGCTTCGGTCACTCTCCTTAAAATGAGATAAAATTTCGGGAAACTTTGAGTGCGACGCTCAATAATGCAATACAAGAATGGTAGGTTCTGTGCTAATAATTCCGGGATAGATGAATTCCCATTCCGGACACTTCCTCAATTTATCAGGCCAATGTGGAGCAGTGCATCCCCTTGGTTTATAATGGGCATATTGTTGTGGCCAATGATAAAGCCGCCTTGTGTGGCTTTAACCTTGATGCTAAAGTCGCCGAAAGGATCGGTGATAAAGCCCAGGGTATCCTTTTTGGCTACGGTCATGCCCGATTGACAAAGTCCTTTGTAGATACCAGAGCGCTTGGCCCGTACCCAACTTGAACTGGTGCAAAGCACTGGCTGTACGGTGCGTTGTGGTGCTTCAGGTAGCATGTCAAAATGGTGAAGCAAACGCATTGCGCCATCTATGCCTTCCTGAATCACTTCCTCGTCAAGGCGAAGACTTTCACCACCTTCATATACGATGATCGACTTTCCACCTCTGTATGCTTGCTTGCGCAAACTTTTTTCAATGAGGCCGCTGTGTAAATTTACAGGCGCTCCGAATGCATTTGCCAATTCTTTGGCTTTAGGATCATTCGCTGCAAAGCGCACTTGTGGAAAGTTAAAACGAGAAGCTCCACCTGTATGGAAATCAACGCCAAAGTCAATAACTGGAAGAATTTCCTTGGTCAGGAACATCGCAATGCGTGCGGCCAGTGATCCATTGATATTGCCTGGAAAGCTTCGGTTAATGTCTTTGCCATCGGGCACTTCACGGCTGAAGTTGAGAAATCCGTAGATGTTCATCACTGGTATGGCAATCACACTTCCCAGCTGGAGCTTTTCGAAGGTGTTGTCTTCAAGCATGCGGCGCACTACTTCTATACCATTAATTTCATCACCATGGAGGCCCGCGCTGAGGAGTACCACCGGTCCCGGTTTCTTGCTGCGATACACATATATGGGTAGCTCGATCTGGGTGCCGGAGGGAAGGCGTGCAAGTTTGGAAACAACTTTTTTGCTCTCGCCCAATGCCAAGCGGTGGCCATATATTTCGAGGATATCTTTTTTCTGGGCCATATTTTCTTTTTGGAGCTCAAATATAGGGGTTTCACTCGTGGAACATTGTTTAACACCAAATTGTGTGGTCCTCCTTTGGCGAAAGCCCTATCTTTGGCCACCATCGATGAAGGTCAATTGAGCTTAGTAACGACATATGAAGGCAAGTTGCTGGTTGGCAACAAGGAGAAGATTGAATTTCCCTTGCTAAACCGCCGCAATATCGTGGCCCGGATTGACAGTGGTGCGCGTTCTTCGTCCGCACATTGCGACAAGATTTGGGTTGAAACCATGGGAGGCAAGAAGGTGCTTTGCTGTCATTTTTTGAAGCGGTCCTCAAGGGTGCTTCGATTTGAGCATTATACGCGAAAGCGGGTAAAGAGCTCGAACGGAACCATGCAGACCCGCTATTCGGTACGGCTCGCAATCAGGCTTGGCACTGTGGAAAAAATTACTGCCGTCACCCTCACCGACCGCTCAACCATGAATTACTCAGTGCTGCTGGGTCGACGCTTTTTGCGCGACCACTTCCTTATCGATGTATCAAAAAGTTATTTACAAAGTCAAGCCTAAGCCATGCGAATCGCTATTCTTTCACGCAATCCCAATCTCTACTCTACACGCCGACTGAAAGAAGCGTGTGAGAATCGCGGCCACGAAGCCATAGTACTCGACCATATGCGCTGCTCGCTTATTGGGCAGCACCAAAACCCGCGCATTTTGTACAATGGCGAGGAGCTCGAAGGCATTGACGCCATCATACCCCGCATTGGCGCTTCGGTTACATTCTACGGCACAGCTGTGGTGCGTCAATTTGAAATGAAGGGCGTTTTCTCGGTCAATTCTTCCATCTCGATTGTGCGTTCGCGCGACAAGCTTCGCAGTTTGCAGATTTTTTCCCGCCACGACATTGATATTCCCCGAACGGTATTCACCAATCACCCCAAAAATGTGGATGCCCTTCTCAAAGAGATTGGTGGCACACCGGTAGTGCTGAAGTTGCTGGAAGGCACCCAAGGTATTGGCGTGGTGCTTGTAGAGACCAAAAAGGCTGCGCGCTCTGTTGTGGAAGCTTTCCACGGACTCAATGCATACATGCTCATTCAGGAATTCATTGCTGAGGCTGGTGGTGCCGACATTCGCGCTTTTATTGTGAATGGTCAGGTGGTGGGCGCCATGAAGCGCCAAGGTGCTGAGGGCGAGTTTCGCTCTAACTTACATCGAGGTGGATTTGCTAAAATGGTGCGTCTCACTGCTGCGCAGCGGGCACTTGCACTCAGAGCTGCCAAGGCCATGGGCCTCAATATGGCTGGAGTGGATATGATCGAGTCAAAACGAGGCCCTCTGGTACTCGAAGTGAACTCATCGCCAGGCCTGGAAGGAATCGAAGGAGCCACCAAAAAGGATGTTGCTGACTATGTGGTTCGTTACATCGAGCAAAATGCCGGTAAGAACCGCCGCAGCGACAAAGTTGGCGCTTGACGGAACCTGGCTTACAGTGATATGACAAATTCTTATTACCTATTTGCCGGAAGGCATGGTGGGCCTGATCTCAATCTTGGAGGGTAGGCTGCGTGGATGCATCTTCATCAGGTCAAGCACGAGTTGTCCGATATCTTCCGGTTGAATTTTCCATGCATCATTTTCGTTGGGCTCGTGTCCGGCAAAATGGCTTGTGACCGATCCCGGCATAATGGTGCTCACCCTTATGCCATGCTTTCGCAAATCGAGCATGATGGCCTGCGTGAAGCCCACAAGTCCGAATTTGCTCGCATTGTAAGCAGAGCCTCCGGCAAAAAAGTTGGTGCCCGCCAGGCTGGCAATGGTCACGAGCAATCCTTTGCTCTGCTTCAGCGGCGCTATGGAGGCTTTCACCGTGTTGAACACCCCTGTGAGGTTGGTGTCGATGGTGTCTTGCCATTGCGTAGAAGTCAGTTCTTCAATGCTGCCAAAGTGGCCAAGGCCTGCATTGGCAACTACGGCATCCAGACTCCCAAATTGGTCTATGGCTTCGTGTACTGCATTTTCCATGTCGGCCATGTGGCGCACGTCAGCTTTCACACCTATGGCGCGGCCCGGAGCATTTTCGGTAAGGGCGTTTACTGCATCTGACACTGATTCGGCATCGCGCCCGGTAATCACTGCGCGGCCTCCGGCAGCAAGCACTGATTCGGCTATGCCGTAACCGATGCCTTTGGTACCCCCGGTGATGAGGAATACCTTATTTTTGATAGGATCGTTCATGTTCATTTGTATGTTCTGTTTTCGGTGGGGGCCTCAACGTCGGCTATAAACCAGCATCCCGTATCGTTATATACAAGCCATGGAGCGGCCCACCATATTCCTTCTTTCGCCAGTACCACAAAGTCATCGCTCGCTTCATTGCTTTCGTTGTAAGTGAAGCCCATTTTGAGCAATTGCTCGAAAACGTTCCGCACCTCAGTAGCATTGGCCAGGCCGATGCCCACGAGGTACTCATCTTCCTGCAAGTCGAGGCTTCCAAAGGCTTTGTAAATACTGCCCATACTTCCTGCGATTTCGTCTTCAATGCGAAATTTGGGAAGGATAACGTTGTATGCGCGAAAGGTGATCATGTATGATATACTGCTTGTGCAAATATGGTCAATTCTAAGCATATCACTCTCTGCTGGCATCAAGGCGATACGTTAAATTTCTTCAATTGCAGCAGCAGCCTACCTTGTAGCCAAGCTAAAAATCGTGAGCGCGCGTCTGCGGCTTATAGTTGAGTAAACTTTATTTTCTCCAGTGCCTGTTCAAATGGGTTGTGCACAGTTTTGAAAGCGAGGTGATCGGCGCGGCCTTTTTTGAATACGCGGTGCCCGCTGTAGCCTTTCTCGGCCCGCAACTTGCGCTGCACTTCTTCGGGCTGTTCGAGTACTTCCTTGCATTCGCTTGAGCAACAGTTGGCGTAAGTGGCCTTGCAGCTGTCGCACTGGATGAAGAGGATGTGGCAACCCGTATTGGCGCAGTTGGTATGGTTGTCGCAAGGGGCGCCACACTGGTGGCAATGGGCGATAACTTCTTCGCCGATGCGCTCGCCGAGGCGTTCATCAAAGACGAAATTCTTTCCGATAAAGCGGTTCTCGAGGCCCTTCTTTTCCACTTGCCGCGCATACTCAATGATGCCGCCATTAAGCTGGTGCACATTCGGAAAGCCCTGGTGCTTGAGCCAGGCCGATGCCTTTTCGCAGCGTATGCCTCCGGTGCAGTACATGAGGATGTTTTTGTTCTCTAGTCCTTTGAGGTTTTCCAAAATCACTGGCAGGCTGTCGCGAAATGTGTCTACATCGGGGGTGATGGCACCTTTGAAATGGCCCACTTCGTGCTCGTAGTGGTTGCGCATGTCGATGAGGATGGTGTCTTCTTTTGCCGAAAGGCGGTTGAAATCTTCGGCATCGAGGTGCTGCCCGCGGTCGGTCACATCAAAGGTGTGGTCATTGAGGCCATCAGCGAGAATTTTATCGCGCACCTTGATGATGAGTTTGTAGAAGCTCTTGCCATCGTCTTCAATGGCGATGTTGAGCCTGATGCCGTCAAGGAAGCTGATGCTGTAGAGGTGGCTGCGAAAATCCTCGAAATTTTCGCGGGGCACGCTGATTTGCGCATTGATGCCCTCATGGGCCACATAGGTGCGCCCGAGCACGCCGAGCGCCGACCAATGGATAAACAGGTAATCGCGGAAGAGTTGAGGATTGCCGAGCTGGTAGTACTGGTAAAACGAAATGGTGAGACGCGCTTCATCGCTCTCTTCCATTTTCTTTTTTAGTATGCGCCAATCCTCTTCGTTGTGGAGATGCTTCATGTTACAATTGCAAGTTATACAATGAATAAATCGGTTGAAGAGTGGCACAAAGGTAGGTAATTTCAGGTTTTATTTCCGGCAATAGCGGCTACATGTCGTCGACGTAGCGCTGGATGCGGCGGGCTTGCAAAATGCACGGACATTAGCTTTTGCGGAAGCGTAAGTTTGGTTCAGGGCTCGACGGGGCGTACCTTTGCACCTGAAACCGTTCCATCGCCACGCCTTAGGGCATGGAGGAAAGTCCGGACAGCACAGCGCGCCGCGCTTCCTAACGGGAAGGACTCTGCGCAAGCGGAGTACAGACAGTGCCACAGAGACGTATACCGCCTCGTCGCTTGTGACGAGGTAAGGGTGAAAAGAGTGGGGTAAGGGCCCACAGTCTCGTCAGGCAACGGGCGAGGGGGGAAAACCTCGCGGGCTGTAAGACCATGTATACCCGGGCTTGAGGGTAGCGCGCCCGATCCGGGAGGGTAGGTCGCTAGAGTGCATTGGCGACGATGCACCGAGACAAATGATGGAAGCCCCGCAAGGGGAACAGAATCCGGCTTACAGGTTTCGTTCTTGCAGCCCCCGACTTAGGTCGGGGGTTTTTGTTGAGTTGGTTTATGGTGGCGCTGTGAGTTGCTTTCAGATTAAAATTAATTTAGCGCTCAAAGACCCAATTGACGGCGCCGATTTTTTATTGAAGAAATAAAAGAACCGATGAAAATGTTAAAGATGATAGATAAATACTGGCTGTGCATTACGCTGATGGTTGCTTTGAATGCATCATGTTCAGACCCCTATTCGGATACTGTTGAGGAAGGCGAGATCGAACTATCAAATGCACAAGTCATCAGCTCTAAAGCCAACAGTGCATCAAAAATTATTGTCCCAAACCCAATGGAAGCAAAAACTGATTGGAATGATACTTTAGAATTTTTGAGGCAGATTGAGGTTCCGGAGTACTTGGATTATCAAAGTGAAGTCGAAGCATATTATCACAGTTATATTGGAAAAGCTTGCGATAAAAAGACTTACGACAAAAACCTAGAAAAGAATATGAACAAGCTCGATTCCTTGATTAACAGGTATGAGGATTAAGGCTCAAACCTAGCTCAAGGTTTAAATGTGAGTCCCAGCAGAACAACTGAGATGATAGCAGATAAAAAAGGAAAACAAGCTAACCCCTACATTTGCCCTTTCATCCACTCAAATATTTTGTAAATTTGAGTGATGAGAACCTTAAAGTTAAATATTCCTGATACGATCGATTTCGATGACCGTGAAGCCCTTTTGGCCATCGCCTGTAGGTTTTATGAAAAAGGCAAGCTAACACTCGGTCAGTCGGCCCAATTGGCAGGAATGTCGAAAGAGGTGTTTATGGAGACACTGGGAGGCTTTGGCGTATCTGTAATAAACCATCCGGCTTCTGACCTTGACCGCGACATTGACAATGCAAGAGGTTATCATATCTGATACAAGCTGCATTATTCTCCTTAACAAAATTGGGGCTATTGATATTGTGCAAAAACTATTTGGTGAAATTACTATCACGCAGGTGATTGCTGACGAGTACAAAAGAAGCCTGCCCAATTGGTTTAAGATTGAGGACCCAAAAGAGCCTGGCTACTACAGACTCCTTTCTATAAATCTCGACCCTGGAGAGGCGAGTGCTATTGCTTTAGCCATTGAACAGAGCGACAGATTGTTAACTATGGATGATCTCAAAGGACGCAGATATGCCGAGCGATTGGGCATGAAAGTTACTGGAACCTTAGGGGTGATCGTGGAAGCAAAGTTGAGCGGACATATCGAAGCAGTGAAGCCATTACTTTCTAAAATCAAACAAACCAATTTTAGACTGACACGGGAGCTTGAAGCAAAAGTGCTCATAAAAGCGCAGTAAGGTTAAGGCAAGTTGCTTTGTATCGGTATTTGTAATGAACAGGTTGCGTTCTTGCAGCCCCCGGCTTAGGTCGGGGGTTTTTAATTCAGGCTAATCCTGTCTTGCAGTTTTCTGTTCGAATAGCAAAATAGCCTCGCTTTCAATTTTTTCCTGAAAAGAAGCAGGTAGGGAAGCCTTGTTGTGTATTTCTACAATGATGGGCACATTGCTTTCGCTGAGGCAAGATTTGATCGCCCGTATCAATGACGGAGGTAAATCCTCACCATTGTTATGTGCCAAAGCCAAATCGAGGTCGCTTGCTTCAGTTGCCGCTCCATTCACCCGGCTGCCATAAGCCCATACCTGAATTCCATCTGGCAACATGCGTTTCAGAATGCCCTCGATGCGCTGCCAGTCTTTCTCTCTGATTTCAAGAGGCGGTTTATTCATAGCCTTTGTTGCTTTAACACACTTGCCATGTGCAAGGCATCTGCGATAAATTCGGAAAGAGCCTTCATGGTTTCATCGGCATAATCGGAACCGTAATTATGTGCCGCCATATTTCGCAAGTCCCGGTAATTCATCCATCGCTCACTTTCTTCAATATCTATTAAACCAAATTTTGAGCTATGGCGCAGCACATCTTTATAATTCAACTTGGAAGCCATACCCTTGTGTGCAAAATATGGCCCGAGCGATTTTCGAAGCAATACCACTGTTTGCTCCACCAGGAGTTCGAATTCCTTGACACATGCGGAGCGGTAGAGTTCTTTGGGAATACTTCCGCTTTCCTCTTTCGAATACCTCACAAAGGCTTCTTGCAAAGTTGCAATGCAGCGCTCATAATATTGGTTGTCTAAGAGATTCATTCTGCAGAAAACTGTTCAGCGAAGTTCATAAAAAAATATGGATTGATGCGATGCGGGCTGGATTCGTGCTTATTTCCTCCAGCTTAGGTCGGGGATAATTTATGACTTATTAGAGTGTACTTAGCGCTGTGTAAGCCATTCGATAGCGAAGTTTTTTTATTAGTTTCGGCCACTACATTTTTCAAGTGAGCGAAATTTCTTCAGCACTTCGGGTGCTATGCTTTTCAGTCGGGTTGGTGCTTACGCTGCAAGCAAAGTCACAAGATGTGCCCGTTGCAATAACCCGCAACTGGACAGGGTGGACGCTGAACGCCAGCGCTGGGGGTGCGGTAGTTGGGCACGGTATAAAGCCGCAAAATAAAATTTCCGGGATGCCAGCTATTCCCGCGGATCAATTTGCCTACGTAGCCGCCCGGGCCGAAATTCAATTGATGCGGCACCTTGGCCCCCGCATATTGCTCGGTGCAGGTGCAAGTTATTTGCACACCTCTTCCGAGCTTTTTAATGGGGGTATTGGGCCCTCTTCCATGCCAACTTCAGCTTTGGTTTTGAGGGGCTTGCGCGGTGTGGGTGTGCTGGAGGTTCCCTTCATCCGTTCGAGTCAGGTGAGTACCTCTGGGGTATTGTCATTGGGCGTACAGCAGCTGGGTGGGGTTCTTCCAGGCTACGTCGAGAATCCTACATTCTATGGAGCCTTGGCAATGAGGGTATCGGTGTTGAGGAAAAGTGGCAATATGGCATTTTTCGAGCT
>DAIRDH010000013.1:0-27222 GCA_036796255.1 Cryomorphaceae bacterium | reverse complement strand
TGGCAATGAGGGTATCGGTGTTGAGGAAAAGTGGCAATATGGCATTTTTCGAGCTCAATGTGGAGCAGGCTACATTTGAAGCTGAATACAGAAAGGTAATCCTTGATAATCGGGTTGTTGGTGTATCTATTTCAGTTGGTTACAGGCTTGGGAGGCTGATGTTGAAGTCTGCTTGATACCCATGCATTTGAGCATTCTACAGGAATAGCAGGACTTAATTTTTGTCCGGATCTGCCAAGGCTCTACCTGAGCTCAGGTCTATGTTCAATTTTATGCACGTACCTTTATTGTTCGAAGTTATTTCCATCTCGCCACCGAGCTCCCTCGCGCGTTTATGCATGGTATGCATGCCATTGCCATTGCCAGCTGAGGGATCAAACCCCCGCCCATTGTCGCTGTATACCATGCTAAACTGTCCGCGCCCCAGATGCGAGATGCGCAGGGAGCAGTTGCTGGCGTTTGCATGTTTCGCAGTGTTGTTGGCGGCTTCTTTTAGAATCAGTAAAATGTTCTTTCGTTGTATTTGGTTGAGTTGTACCTCAAAAAATTCAGGACTAACTTGTGTGGTGAAAGTACAATTGCATGCCTCGAGAATTTCATATGAAAATGCCCTGATGCGTTCTATCAGTCTTTCATTCGAATCATTGCTGGGATTGGTGCTCCATACCAAATCGCTCATGGCGTTCATGGCCTCAGTGGTGCTGCGACTTATGTTGGAGAGTAGGTGCTCAATGGACTCGCCTTCAGCGAGTTTTTGCTGTGCGGCATAATTATAAATACCTATGCTGCTAAGGGTAGAACCGATATCGTCATGTAAATCGCTTGAGATACGGTCACGACTTCGTCTGTGTTCCTCTTTAAGTTTTTCTCGGTTTTTGAGTTCGGCAATGTAAGCCTGTTGTGCCTTCACCTTTTCCGTTTCGGCTTCTTTGGCTTTGAAAAGCAGGCCTGTATTGAAAATGACCAACTCAAAGAGCAAGCCTATCATCGCTATAGAAACTGGTTCAATAGGCCAATCAGACGTAAACAAGAAAGGCAGCAAGTTGGCCAGTAAGTGTGCGAGCAAGGCCATGAAACTACCTGCCACCAGAAACCGCGCAACCGTGCGTCTTTGTTTAGCTATTCGCACAAGGCTGTATATGGCAAAGAGAAATTGGAAGAGTAGTAAGACCGCAATCGGAATCAGTTTGTTCCAATCATTCGGAATAGATTGCATTGCTAAAATGACCCCAATGCCGAAAAGCAGAATCCACTCTCCTAACCTGAACTGGCGACTAAGCTTTGGATCGGACTCTGCGAGCTCAACGAAATACCGGGCAAATCTGAAATAAAAGAAGGACGGCAAAATAAGCAGCACGTCATTCATCGAAATCATTAAGTCCGCATCTATAAAAGCCAGGGTACTGTTTTCAGCAAGATATACACTAAAGCGCGCATAGAAATACACCAGAATAGAGGCGATGTAAAGTATATAATACAGGTACTCAATTCGCCTCACCAAATACCACTGAAGGAGCACATACACCAGTTGAAAAACCAGTAGGCCACAGAAGAAAATAAAAAAGTAGGTGGTGTAAAATTTGCTGGGGCGGTATGCAATATGGGACTCTGTGAATGCTTCTGCCGGAAAAATGTCTACATATATGGATGGTAGCATCGCACTTCTGAAGCGGTGTGAAATCGCCAGGATTATCTCTGTTGTTTCGCCGGGATTTAAATTCAGGTTTACCATCGACTTGTCGTAATCCTCGAGATGCTTATTTCCAATGTCGATCAGTCCAACATCAAAGGAATCTACACGGCTATCATTGATTAAATAAGTACGCACATGGCTGAATTTGGTGCTGGCCATGGCTACATTTGAATTGAGGGAGCTATCAGCAGCGATAGCAAACTTCACCCAAACGATTCGTTGAGGATTGATTTTGTTGAGTGCGTCTAAACTACTGCTTAGGCTGTCGCCAAAAGGAATGTGAAGGACTTCTTCAAATGTAAGGCTGCCAGTATGGTCAATATGAAAAGACCAATCACTGACCTGTATTTGATCTTTGATCTCTTCGCCAACATAAATTTGCGCACCGAGGCCCAAAGGGAGTAGCAGGCAAATACACCACAACACCAACTTATTCGCTATACCCATACGGGTGATAAATATAAGGCAATTGCGAAATGCAGGCCAGAAGTGTCAAAAAAATACTGATGTTGAACTGCTCGCGACTCACACCAGTTTTTCGCGAAGGGCTTTGGCAACTACTTCGCCTACAGAGTGTACATGCAACTTTTCATAAATGTGGCGCACGTGGGTATTCACGGTGTTGTATGATACATTCAGGGCTGCCGCTGCCATTTTGTAACTGTTGCCATCTACAAGCGATTGCAAAATTTCAAGCTCCCTGGGCGTGAGCCCATAAAGGTTTACTGCTTTGTTGAAATCGTCTTCTACGCGCTCAGAAACGTGTTTTTTGTCCATTTCATCTTCACTCGGAGTGGCATTTCGAAAGAAATTGAGCACTTTCGCAGCAATCCCCGGACTCATTGGTGCACCGCCTTCATGAGCTTCCCTTATGCCTTCAATTATTTTTGCCGGAGCGCTTTTCTTGATCAGATAGCCAGACGCTCCAGCCTTGATGGCGCTGAATATCATCTCTTCCTCATCAAAAATGGTCTGCATGAGCACCGCGATATTTGGATGGCTCAGCTTTATTTGGCGTACAGCCTCTATGCCGCTCACTCCAGGCATTTCGATATCCATCAGCACGATGTCGGGTTTGCATTCAGCTACCCTTTCAAGGGCCGATCTGGCATCTTCAAAACTACCCACACATAGCATATCACTGTGCATTCCGATAAGGTACTGCAGGCTTAATCGGCGGTTTTCACTGTCGTCAAATATGGCTATGCGGATGGGAAGTATGGCTTCACTCATGGTTTACGAAAGTATCAATTTTGGCGTTTGGCGCTACTCGCAAAAACTGGTGATATTTCATGTACTCAATTTGCGAATGTGGTACAGCGTTTCGTTATGAGGACTTTCGCAGCCCAATAATACATCTCACTATAATTAGTGAGATAAGACCTATACCTCTTTTAATACATTTGCCACGTCGACTAACCAATCTAAAGGTTCGACCAAAATATTAACCACCATGAAATCATTTATCCTCAGCTTTGGGGTGTGCTTGCTGTCATTCGGCCTGAATGCCCAAACCCTTAAACCACTTACTTTCTCAACAAACGGTACTGTAAATGCAATGGAGCGCGATGGAGACACGCTCTTCATTGGTGGAAGTTTTACACGCGTGGGACTTTCTACAGAGAACCTGAGCATCATGCCTGTGGGGGCGGATATGCCAGCCGTTGACGGCCTGGCGCCGAGTAGCCGCGTGTATGCAGCCATATCTGACGGTAGCGGAGGCTGGTACATTGCAGGTCAATTTACCAGTATCAATGGACAATCCACAAGCAGGGTAGCGCATATATTGCCGAATCAAAGCGTTGATCCAGCATTTTCACTTGCGGTCAACAGCACTATTCAGACACTTACCCTTGATGGCAGTGATTTGTATATCGGAGGTTCGCATACAGTACAAGATGGGGTGAATGTAAACCGCATCACGCGTGTGAATGCCGCTACAGGAGCTATAGATGCCTCATGGCTGCCAGCCATTAATAATGGTGGTGTAGAAGCAATAATAGTATATGGTGAAGAGGTATATGTCGGAGGCTCCTTCTCAAGTGTAGAAGGCGATAATTTCAGTAGACATTTTGTCGCATTTACAAAGGATACAGGTGAGTTGATCAATGGAATATCGGTTAACTCAAATGTGGAAGACATGCATTTAGATGGTGATAAACTTTTTGTCGCCGGTGCATTTAGTGAGGCAGGGGTGTACAAATCAAATATCGCTTCATTTGATCCTGATGATCAGTCCTTGGACTTTGCATTTCCCGATGCCAATAGCACCGTTCGCGTTATTATTCCAGATGGAGAGGGTGGATGGTATATTGGTGGTACTTTCAGTTTTGTCGGTGGGGAGTCAAGTCCCAGAATCGCCCGTATAGACGCGAATGGTGCCATCAGTGAAGAATTCACGCTGGAAGCCAATGGCACTGTACAGGCCCTTTATCTCGACGAAAACCACCTATACCTGGCGGGAAGTTTCAGTCAATTGGCCGGTGAGAGTATCGCGCGACTTGGAAGGGTAAATAAAAATACGGGTGCTGTAGATATCACCTTCAATCCCAATCCTAACAGCACAATCAATGCGCTATACGGTCAGGGCGATACCCTTTTTGTAGGCGGAAGCTTTTCGCAAATAGCCGGAAGTGACAACATTCGGAATTTTGCAGCACTAAGCAAAACAGATGGAAGCTTCTTTGAAGTACATTCACTCAATTCCACAGTTGAAAGCATAGCAGGCAATGGTGCTTCTACATATTCAAGCGGCAGTTTCTCGTCAGCTGGATACTATAAACCCAACATGGCATTGCTTTCGCCTGAAAATGATATTCCGGGCCTGAGCTTTCCCGATGCCTCCTCTACGATGCAAGTCGCCATCGCCGATGGCAGTGGGGGGTGGTATATCGGCGGAAGCTTCGATCAAATAGAGGGCCAAAGTGCATCGCGGATCGCACATTTGCTTGCGGATGGTTCGCTCGATACCGACTTTATCTGCACACCAAACAGCACTGTGAGTGAAATTTACCTGGATGGAGATTTTCTGTATTTGGGTGGATCTTTTTCCACCATCAACGGTACGAGTGCAATGCGGCTTGCAAGGGTGAATAAAAATACGGGTGTACTGGATGAAACCTGGCTGCCTAACCCCAACAGCGCAGTAAATGCTATACTGGTTGATGACACCTATGCACATGTGGGTGGTTCATTCTCAGCAATAGCAGGAAGCGATCAAACCAGTAATTATGCCGCGATAAACAAGACTACTGGCGCTATCGCCCAACGTCCCAGTCCCAATTCAAATGTGCAGGATATCATCAGCTCACCTGATGGCGATATTTTCCTGAGTGGTTCGTTCTCAGCACTTGGTTATCGAAGCCCTAACCTGGCAAGGTTTGATGCAGGGACAGATATTCCTGTACATTTAGGCATTTCGGTAAATAATACTGTGCATGCCGTACTGCCCGATGGGGATGGAGGATATTACCTTGGAGGAAGTTTTTCAATTGTTGATGGAATAAGCCGTCAGCGCATTGCGCACATCTTGGCAGATGGAACCGTAGATCCGGATTTCAGCCCTACTGCAAATAGTACCGTTCTGTCTTTGGCACTAGCGGGCGAGTACCTTTACATTGGGGGCTTTATAACCAATATAAATGGAGTCTCTGTACAGCGACTCGCCAGGGTGAATGCGACCACAGGCGTCCTTGATGAGGATTTTATTCCTGCGATAAACGGATCTATAAATGCGTTAGCTGTTGACGGTGGTAATATATATGTGGGAGGCAGTTTCAGCTTTGTAAATACCGAAAGTCGCAACCGCCTTGCGGCATTCGATGCGGATGGCGAATTGCTTGCATGGAATCCCGATGCCAATAGTACCGTGGAGGTATTGTATGCCCACAATGGCGTGATGTATTGCGGAGGTTCTTTTTCACAAATAGGAGGGGTTGCTAGTCAAACAATAGCGGCATTAAATCTCACGACAGGTGGGCTTACAGCTTTCAATGCAGGTGCTGTCAATGGTTCCGTCACATCAATATTAAATGATGGAACGGATATTTTAATTGGGGGTTCTTTTTCAACTATTGCCGGAAGTACCAGATCAGGAGTGGCCAAGCTCAATGGCACCACAGGTACCTTGCTGGCTTTTTCACCAGCAGTAGGGGGTGGAGCCGTCCTGTCAATGGCCATTGATGGCGATAATCTGATTATTGGTGGAGCCTTTACCACCGTCAACAGTGAAACCAGAAATAGAATGGCTGAGCTTAATAAAAATACTGGTGCGCTCAGTACCCGTGATTTTGATCTCTCGTCAATAGTCCATTCTATTGCAATCATTGATGGTGACATCTTTGCAGGTGGATCATTCACCTACGCCAAGGAGCGTTCGCGGAGCCGGCTCGCTGAAATTGCAGCGTCTGAGTATGACATAAAGCCTTTCGATGCGGGTTTTATCAACTTCTCCGTAAATGTTATGGCGCTTGACGGGGAAGAACTTTTTATTGGAGGCAGCTTGATCACGGTATCGGGAAGTCCCAGAGCGAACTTTGCCTCCATCAATGCCATGACTGGGGCATTGAATCCATTAAACCCGAATGTAAATAGTACGGTAAATACCATTGCATTTACTGAAGAGAGGATTTATATAGGCGGAAGTTTTACAACTGTGTCTGCCCAGTCAAGGCCGTATGCAGCCGCCATTGAACGGACAACCGGAATGCTGTCATCCTGGAATCCAGCTCCTAATTCCAACGTTAATACCATTGCCATTTCCAATGACGATATTTTAATGGGAGGGCAATTCAGTTATTTCGATGAGCGAAACATATCCTCGAGGATCGCCACCTTCGATGCACCAAGTGGAACACTGGCTAATCTGGTTGATGGAAATACTTTCGGAACGGTGAACGTACTCGCTCTGGACGGTGATTTCTTATACGCCGGAGGTAGTTTTTCAACTTTTGCAGGGCAATCGCGGCAGAACTTTGCGCGATTTGATATGATTAATAATCAGTTAGATGACCTTGCGCTTAATGTAAACGCTACAGTATTGGCAATAGATTTTGCTGACAATAAGATGTATCTTGGTGGGACTTTTACTTCTGTAAATGACGAAAGCCGCGGACGTGCCGCCCAATTCAATCTCGATACAGAGACCCTTGAACCATGGAATCCCGGCTTTAATTCTAATGTTTTGGCCATAGATGCCGGCGCCGAACGCCTCTTGTTTGCCGGAAGTTTTGGAAATGTTTCGAATATATCATTTGGAAGGGTGGCGCGCTTTGACCTCGATGCAAAAGCTTTCGATGCTGATTTTACACCGAATTTCAATAGCACTGTGCATTCATTGGCTATCCATGAAGATGAGCTTTATGCCGGAGGTTTTTTTGGTAACGTTAATGGTCAAGTGCGCTCCAGATTGGCCGGAGTCAACAAGGAAACAGGATTGTTGACTGACCTTAGCCATACCTTTAATGGTACACCTTGGTCATTGCATGTAGATGCAGACACCCTTTATGCAGGGGGTGATTTTACGACAGTTTCTGATTTGTCACGTCTGCGGGCAGTATCCTTTGATCTTAGCACGGGTACTATGAATAATTGGAACCCAACTTTTGACAATACCGTCGATGTAATTTCCGGCGATGGCACCAACCTAATAGTCGGTGGAAATTTCAACCTGTCTAAGTTTGAATCACGTCAATATTTCGCGGCTATTAATCTGGTAGATAGTGAAGTATTGAATTATTCGTTTACACCCAACAGTACGGTGAATACTATCGGCTTCAGTGATGATCAAATCTTTATAGGCGGTTCCTTTAATTCTGTCAACAATCAAAGCCGTAACAGGGTGGCATCCTTCTCCCGTATCGATGCTACATTGACGGATTTAAATCCCAACGTTTCTGGGACGGTGAATGCCCTGAGATACCATGACGGGTTGCTCTATATCGGTGGGGCCTTTACGAGCATTGGCGGTACAACCCGGCAACATTTGGGAGCGGTAAACGTCGAAACTGGTGCACTCTCTCCTTTCGATCCAAGTCCCAATAGCACCATCGAGTGCCTCGAAGTGGCTGGAGATCAACTGTACTTTGGGGGTAGCTTCAGTACTGTAGGAGGAACAAGCCGCGGTCGTTTGGCCAGTGCAAATCTGGCGACGGGAGCATTAAGTGACTTTAATCCCGGCAGCAATAGCACGGTAAATACAATAAGTTTCAGCGACGGCTTGCTTTACGCCGGAGGAAGTTTTTCCATTATAGGCGGTGAGTCGCGTCAACGACTGGCATCGCTGAGCCCTGTTGATGGCAGTGCCACGGCATGGAACCCTGAGCTTAATGGAACTGTGCAAGACATTTTTATAGATCAGAACTACCTCTTCGCGGGTGGCTCTTTTACAACTCTGGATGGCGAAAGCGCTCCTCGGCTTGTACTAATTGATAAAAATACTGCCGAGCTCTTGTTCGATTTTGCGCCGGCAATGTCTTCTACTGTCAACGCGCTACATTTTGCCAATGGCTCACTGAATGTAGGTGGCGCCTTTACCAACATTGAAAATAACTATGCACACCGCTACCTCGCGGAATTCACCCTGCCGGTTCCCGGCACTTCAACATTTGAAGTGAGCCTTAGCTCCAACACGGAAGTGAATGGATTCGACATTGCCTGTTTTGGCGAAAGCACCGGAGAGGTGGAAATAAGCCTTAGCGGCGGAACAGGGCCCTACAGCTACACCCTGACCAACAACACCACCAACCTTGTGCGCAATGGCATCATTGTTTCATCTGGCGATACCTCCACCGAGAGCAATCTTCCTGCCGGCAATTACACCATCGTGGTTACCGACAGCGACGAGGGCATAGCCAATGGCAGCATCACCCTTACGCAACCAGCGAACTTTACCGCCAACCTTACCCTTTCCAATCCCGTGCAAACTGAAGGCGGTGATGAGGCCAGCCTTACGGTAAATTTAACCGGTGGCACTGCGCCCTTCGATTACGTGTACACGCGTGACAATGCCAACCCGGTAGAAGGAACAATCGACGAAGCCCTACCAGCAACCGTTCTCGAAGGACTCAGCGCAGGGGTATACAACATCAATCTCACCGATGCCAATGGATGTGCTGCCCAGGCCACGCGACAAGTGAATGACTATGTCAATATGACCTTGGAATTTACCGTGGTAAGCCCTGTGAATTGCAATGGTGACGTCAATGGCCGCCTTCGAGTAAGGCCCTTCAATGGAGTGCCGCCATACAGCTACGTACTCGACGCCAGCGATGACCAATATGACCGCACAGGCATAGTCAATAACAGTGGTTTTTCGAGCACTGAAAACAACCTCGGTCCTGCAACTTATACCGTGGTCGTCACAGATCAAACCGGAGCCACGGTCACCGCCGATGCCATCACCCTCCTTGACCCGCCGGTGCTCTCAGCCAGTGCTTCAGTCGTGACCATTGCCACTTCGGGCAATAGCGATGGCGTAATCCAGCTTACCATACTTGGAGGCGTGGCCAATTACAATTACTTCTTTACGAGAAATGGCACATTTGCCGGATCAGGCAATAGCCCCGATGGCAATGTGACACGCACTGGATTGCAAACAGGCACTTATGTATTCACTGTTACCGATGCCAATGGATGTCAGGTTGTAACCGAATCCCTCTTCCTTGATGAGTCAATCGACCCCTGCGCAAGCGCGGGTGGAGATAGTGATGGCGACGGCATCTGCGATGACGACGACCCCTGTCCACTGCTCGCAGATTTGGAAAATGGTGACCCTTGCCTCATCGGAGCCACTCCAGGCGAAGTAGTTGATTGTATCTGTACGGCCCTTGATTGTGCAGGTGTGCCAGGAGGGTCTGCATTTTTAGATGATTGCGATGAGTGCGTGGGCGGAACCACGGGACTTAACCCCTGCGTTGAGCTTTCGACCATTGAGTGTCCTGCGGACCAAAGCCCTGAGCCCAATGCGGCTGACTGCGGCTATGCGCACGAAGGAAGCGCTTGGGATGCTGTAATTGACCTCAACTGTTCAGCGAGTCAATTGATTTCCACTTTCGACACGGATGCAGAATCCTGGTCTGTTCATTCGCCTTCCGACCCTTCAGCCAGCATCACCTATTTGGAAACCGGTGGCAATCCCGATGGGTACATCCGCTTCAATGAGCCCGGGCAGGGAACCACGGATTGGTTCAGTGCGCCAGCGGCTTTTCTTGGCGACAAAGAAGGATTTTACGGAGGTGAAATCAATTTTGACCTGCGCATTAGCAATACGGCCAACCTGAGCTCAGTTGACCATGTGAGAATAATCGGTGGAGGATTGTCCCTTGCGGCTACCATCCCGTTGCCCAATTCAACATGGCAATCATTTAATGTGCCACTGGAATCAGGTACATGGAGACTATCCGGATCGGCAACACTTGCTACCGAGGCGCAAATAAAAACCGTGCTCGCCGATTTGCAAACACTGAATATTGCTGCCGATTGGAGGTCGGGAAGCGAGCAAATCAGTCTTGACAATTTTGAAATGGTGCCAGGCCCTACAACCTATGTGTTGTCTGGCGCCACCACAGGCACTGGCACCTCGCTTGACGGGGTGATCTTTAACAGTGGTGAAACCACAGTGACCTGGACCGCAGCCGACAATTGTGGTACCTCGTTGACTTGTGACTTTACAGTGAATGTGCCTGGTGCTACCGCTGAAATCACGGTAGGAGGCGACAGCGGAGTATGCTTTGACGAGGTGGTTCAACTTACAGCATCAGCTGGCGATAGCTACCTCTGGAGCACAGGAGCCACCACCCAATCCATCCAGGTGGGCGCAGGAACTTACAGTGTTACCGTAACCACTGCCGGGACTTGCAGTGCCACCTCTGAGGAGGTTGAAATCGTGACCTATCCGGTTGATGATTGCGGCGTATGCCTTCCCAGTGGGCCAGCCGATCCGGAATGGAACAATTGCGGGCCATGCGGCGATCCAGATATCGCCGTGATACCCACCTGGTACCTCGACAATGACGGCGATGGGTTCGGCCAGGATGACGAAACCACAACCGCCTGCGAGCAGCCCGCTGGCTATGCCGCTGTGGGAGGCGACTGCGATGATTCCGATGCTGATATCAATCCGGATGCGCAAACTTTGACCTTCCTCGGAACGGGGGAGTTTGTTTCAAGCATTATTTCGCCACAGGTGGGAGCGCCAACCACAACGTACAATTTCGCAGTGGTATACACCGATGCTACAGGTGCTCTGCCACCAGTTGGCTTCCCACGTGCATTGCTCGATTATGAAAATAACGGCATATTCAACAATCCGAACGACAGGGTTGTGCTCCTTACACCTGCCGATGTGAACGACCTTAATACGGTGGACGGTAAAGTGTATTTGGGCAGTATAGTGCCACTAATACCTGGAAGCAATTATGCGACCCGCGTTCAGGTGCAACTTGGGGGATGCCTGACGGAAATCGGTCCATTCGATTATCCGGATGTGCTCACCGAGCCCGACTTGCAAATCTTTGCGAACGATATCTCTTTTGACAACTTCAATCCTGATGTTGATTCGCCACTTGAGGTTACGGCCAACATTCAAAATGTCAGCGATTTGCCTGCAACCAATTTTACCGTAAGGCTGGTCAATCAGTTCGATCCTGACATCGTTTACCCCGATATCACCGTGCCATTTATCGGCGCTAATTCTAGTCTAACCCTGACCTGGGACATCATTACCCCCGATGAGCCCGCGTGGTGCCCCATGGAGGTGATCGTGGACGTCAACAATGTTATTGTGGAAACGAATGAAGGAAATAACCGCGCTATCAGGCCATTTATCAATGGTGACTTCATAGTGCCCGGCGAGATTGTGATTACTGCTGGTGCCAATCCACCCAGCCAGTTCAGAAGCAACAGCGCTCAGATTTCTGTATCCGGATCGGCTGAGTATGATGATACTGCGGTGCTGCTGCTCGACCCCAGCGTGGCAGGCGCTACAGTTACCATCACCAATCCGCTTTCTGGAAGTACGTATACCGGATTGACCAATAGCAATGGCAACTTCAATGTTCCGATATTCCTTGGCAACATTCCAGCGGGTACCTATACCTACGAAGGAAGTATTACTGACTTCACCCTTACCGGCACATTTACGGTACAGTTCACAATTGTGGAGCCACCGGAGCCGATATGCTTGCCTGATCTCCGTGCTTTTGTCAATCTTGCTCCGACTCAAATATTCCCGGGAGAGACAGTAGACGGCACCATCACAGTGACCAATACTGGATGTGCAGCTACGACAGTGGCATCGCGACTGGCTGTAAGCCAAACTGGCGGTTTGCCAGTGATTGAGGGCCTCATGGTGCCGCCACTCGCGGTAGGCGAAAGCTATGTGCTACCATTCAATGACATTCAGTTTGATGCCGTCGGCACCTATTCCATATGCGGTACTGCCGATGCCGACAACGACGTGATCGAAAGCAATGAAAATAACAATACGGGTTGCGATCAAGTGATTGTACGCCCACCACTGCCCGATATAGCAACCTTTGGTGGCAACGTACAGACACGTTTCATTTGTCAGGATCCGGTCTTCAGCAGTGTCATAGCAACCAATATAGGTTTTGTTCCTTCCGGCGCCTTCGATTATGTAATTGAAGTACGCCTGGATGGAGTGTTGGAAAATACCCAAACGGGATCTGTATCAAACCTCAATCCCTCACAGAGCACCAACATTCCTGTAAATTACAATCTGGATCAACTCGGTGTCTATACTGTCAACGCCCGCTTTGACACGCCATTCCCTGATGGGGTAGTGGTTGAAATCAGCGAGGCCAACAATGAAGGAAACTACACCATCAATGTGAACCAATGCCTGCCTGACCTTATCGTTCAGAAGTGTGGGCAGTTTGATGTGGATCCGGTTGATCTGCCCATACCTGGCGATGCGACCTACACAGCCCGTGTCCGCAACCAGGGCAATGGCCCAGCCACCGGACCGGTAACCCTGCTATTTGAACTCAGCAACGGCGACAGTTTTGAAGCTACTTACCCGGATGATATTGGAGTGGGTGAAATTGTAGAGTTCACAGCCACCCAGCCTGCTGTGCCATCAGAAGATGGCGTTGAGCTCACCGCAACGGTAAATCCCGATGGAACAATAACCGAATCCAATCCCAACAACAACAGCTATACCAACACCTTGTGCTGGGAGTTTGCTGCTGTTCGCAAATGCGGATTCAACTTCTGGGACAAGACCTACGCCCCGAATACCATCGTAAACCTCAATGTGGGCCTCAGGGCGGAGCACCTTTACAAGGCTTCGTCGGTAGATGTGAAGTTTGAAGTGAGTGGCCCCGGCATCGATGGTACTGCCGATCTTGGCAATGCTACTGTGAACAATGTACGTGAGAATTGCGGATGCCCTTATGTGGCCGTGCTTCCCACCACTTACTTTTTCAATGAGCCTGGCGTGTACACCTTCACCATGACTGCCGATCCCGACAATGAATACAGTGAATGTGATGAAGAAAACAACGCCTTGGTTGTGGAAGTACTCGTGAGCACCCTGCCCGACATGCGCGTGCTATCGCAATACATCAATCCAACCCTGCTCAACCCTGACATTGGCGAGAATATCTTCTTCGATATTACTTACGACAACGTGGGAGCCAGCAATGTGGCCGACTTTATGGACCTTGCCGTATTTATAAATGAAGTGCCTTTTGAAACGGTACCCAACGTACCTGGGCTTTTTCAAGGCACCAACAATACCCTGACCCTCACCATGCCCTGGAGCGGAACTGAGCCCGGAGTAAATATTGTTCGCGCAGTAATCGATTCTGAAAATGCCATAGCAGAAACCAACGAGCTCAACAACGAGGCCACCCGCGCCATCGTGGTGGGCGATGCGGCCAACCTCTTTTTCGAGGTGTTTGAGCCCAGCGATGCGGTTCCGAACATAGGCCAGCCTATCACCATCGATGCCATAATTGGCAACAATGGACAGCTCGATGTGGATGCCGATGTGGTATTCTCATACCTCAATGCCTCCGGTGTGGAAGTGACCATTGGAACCTTGCCAGTGTCCGTTGAAGTAGGTGGCAGCCAGGCCATCAGCCTTCCATGGAATGTGGTTCTCAACAACACTACTTTGCTCGGAGAGATCACCAATGCTTCAGAAATTGAGTTCAACTACAACGATAATTTTGCTGAAGCTTTCATTGGAGCATTTGACGTGAGCATCACCGAAGTGCCATTTTGTGACGGTGAAGCGGATGGTAGCCTTACGGCAAATGCCTCAGGCGGTGCTGAACCCTACACCTTTAGCTGGAGCAATGGCTTTGTGGGTCAAACGCTCACCGCCGAACCTGGAACTTACGTGGTAACTGTAACCGATAGCGACGGAAATCAAGCCAATGCATCGGGAGTGATCGGTTCAGACCCAAGTTGCGTTCCGGCCATTTGCAGCATGAGTGCTGTGTCATTTGCCGTAAGCGAAACTTGTAACCCGGAAACAGGGCTCTACACTGCTAGCCTCACATTGGCCTATGAGAATGCTCCTGATGAAGGATTTATCAATGTGAATGGTGAAGCATTCCCGATCACTGGAAGTCCGCAGAGCTTTGAATTTACATACGCGGAAGGCCCCGTTGCATTCAATGCCGCCTTTACGGAAAATACAGAATGCGGGCTGCTCCTCATGACAGGAATTACCCTGC
Organism: Cryomorphaceae bacterium; assembly: GCA_036796255.1. Classification (GTDB taxonomy): domain Bacteria; phylum Bacteroidota; class Bacteroidia; order Flavobacteriales_D; family Cryomorphaceae; genus T3Sed10-241. The sequence goes on along the minus strand of DAIRDH010000013.1, from coordinate 12,822 downwards.
AAGCCTGCGAGCAAGACTGTGCTGACATATACGGTGGCAGCAGCGTGCCCGATGAGTGCAACGTATGCCGATTGCCCGACGATCCAGACTTCAACAGCACCTGTCTCGACTGCGAAGGTGTACTCAATGGCAATGCCACACCAGGAACTACCTGCACCCTTGGCGACCAGGAAGGGGTGTATGGAGAGAATTGCAATTGCATTGTTGAGGAGGTGTGTGGTCTATTCATAACCAGCGTAGAAGCTTCAGAAACCTGCAACCCTGAAACAGGTCTGTACACCGTCACGGTGGAGCTCACTTACGTAAATGCACCAGAAGGTGGAGACATTGTCGTCAACAACACATCCTTCGCGGTAACAAGCAGCCCCCAAACGGTGATGTTCAATCAGGCTGAAGGCCCGGTGAATATTTCGGCTTACTTCGAGAATGAAGAAAGCTGCGCTGCAACGTTCGCATCGGATATTACACTGCAAGCCTGCGAGCAAGACTGTGCCGACATATTCGGAGGCAGCAGTGTGTTCGATGAATGCGAAGTATGCCGACTGCCGGATGATCCTAACTTTAATACTACCTGTCTGGACTGTGCAGGTGTTCCAAATGGAAATACCACTGAGGGCAGCACCTGCAGCATAGATGGGGTGATTGGGGCGTATGACGAGAGTTGCGAATGCATACCAACTCCTTTCTGTACCCTTTCGGTAAATGGATTTGAAGTGTCAGAAAGCTGCGAACCTGAAACAGGATTGTACACCATTTCTGTGGAGCTCAGCTACAACAATGCACCCACAGAAGGTACACTCGTGGTAAATGGCTTTAACTTCCCCATTGGCGATAGTCCGCAGACGGTTTCCTTCCAGCAGGCACCCGGCAATCTCATGATTGAAGCCTTTTTCACGGAAGTGCCCGACTGCGGTGCCCAGCTCTTCACCCAGGTGGAGCTCGAAGCCTGTGAAGCCGATTGCGAAGGCGTTTTTAATGGAACGTCCATACCAGGCACTGCCTGCGTAGATGTCACCACAGGCGAGGCTGGTATCTGGAGCCTCGACTGCACTTGTGAAGTTGATGAAGTGCCTGTTGTCCCTGGATGTACCGATCCTGCGGCCACCAACTTCGATCCTGAGGCCAATGAGGATGACGGCTCTTGCGAATACCCGCAAATCACTTGTACAGACTACCGCTACTACCTGGCCGATTCACCGATTAATTCGTCTTCATCAGATATCTATGGAGTTGAAATAAGCGGTGGAAATGCCAACCTGACCCTGCTCACCACCGTTGCTTACCAGGCCCATATCGGGTTCAATGAAGCCACATACGAGCTCTACATTGTAAACCGCAACAATGGTGCATTCGAGACATACGATCTGGCAACTGGAATTACCAGTGGTCCAACGGTCCTGTCCACAAGCTTGTCAAATGTAGCTCAGGCCGTGATGAGCCCGGCGGGTTACCTGATCGTGGGCAGTGAGACCACCAATAGCCTGTACACAGTTGATGTGATCACGGGCAGCGTTTCTCCACTACCCGGAGATGTGCTGACCAGCGTGAATGGAGGCGATCTGGTATACGGAGCCAACGGTGCCCTGTACTACGCCTCGCGCGACAATGGTGGACAGCTTATCGATCCATATACCAATGCAGTGGTAGGCAATATGCCTACAAGAGTCACTGGAGTGGCGCTTGCCGCAAATGGGAATATCATGACCAGCTCGAGGAATTTTGATGAGCTTAGGGAGTACGGACCTACAGGCAGCGTCAATGCATTGGCGATATACCCAACTTTGCTCGATGGCGCTCCGATTACCGTGAAGCCCACCGACCTTGCCAGCGGTTGTATCGACGGCCTGCAGACCGATGACAATTGCTACGGCCACGAGGTTCTTGTGTATGAGCGCGGCAGCGGCAATGTTGCCCTGGCACGCCGCGATTCAAGCAAAGCCCTTGGCGAGCCTGAACGCGACGATACCATCAACTTTGTAGCACTCGGTTTTGGCGGAAAGCTCATCATTGGCTTCGAAGAAGCAGCCACAGCTGTTGAAGGCCAAGATGACCTCGAAGTGGTAGAAACGTCATGGGGCAAGGCCAACTGTCAGAATTACACCGAGCGTGCCGACGTCTACGTGTCGCAACAAGTCGTTGATGACGCTGATGATATCGACGAGACGCTCTTTGTCTACCTTGGCCAGAGCTGCACCAACGGAGCTTTCTTCGACGTGCACGCTGCCACCGGAGGCTGGGAGTACTTCACCATGGTTAAGTTCGTGGATGCCTCGCCAGTGGTCGGAAACCGTGACGGATTCGATGTGGACGGAATCGTGGCCATGCATGGTTGTCAGCCCGTTCCCCAACTTGAGATTCCCGAGCCTGGCAACTGTTATGCCACCGAGTCTGTAGCTTATGTCCAAGGCAGCAGAAAGAATGGAAATGCTTTGCCTGGCAACCGCACCAATCCTAACAAGGCGCTTGGAGAGCCAGAACGCACCGATGCCATGGTATTTGTGACCCTGGGCTATGAAGGCTCTATCACCCTTGGGTTTGGTGGAGCAGTTCTTAACCTCGATGGTTACGATCTTGAAGTTGTTGAAACCAGCTTCGGCAATCCCGGTTGCAACGTGTATCCTGAATTTGCGGATGTTTATGTAAGTCAGGATGGCATAGACTTCCATCTTGCCACCACTGTTTGCAAGAGCGAACCTTTTGTAGACATCAGCGATGCCGGTGATTTTGATTACATCATGTACGTGAAGATCGTCAACAATGACGACCTGACCACTACGCCTGACGGTTATGACCTTGATGGTGTAGTGGCATTGCACAATTGCGATGAAGAAGAGGTACAGGTGCTTCAGCTACAGCTCGCCTCAAGGCCGTCAAAAGTGGAAGAGTGGGATGGAACAGAAGCCAATGACCCGGAAACAATGATGGGTGTCGAGGCCTTCGATTTGCGCTCAACGCTTAAGGCACTCCCCAATCCTACTGTAGGGCCATCAAAAGCCACTTTTACAGCAGCTTATGATGCACAGGCTACCCTGGAGGTCTATGACTTGAGCGGACGACGCATAGCCACCTTGCTTAACCAGATGGTGGTAGCAGGACATCAATATCAAACTGATTTTGATGGATCACCACTACCAAATGGGGTCTACCTGTACCGCCTCACGAGCGAGCATGAAGTAATCATCGAGAAGTTCATAGTGGCGAAATAAACTATTGTAAAGTGACAAAAAGTGACAAGACGCCCGGCCCATGTGGCCGGGCGTTTTGTTAGTACACTGTCGTAAATAGTTTTTGCAAGCCTTTCGGCAAATGGTTCAAATCGGGATGAACAGGGGCGGATTGCATCATGCCTCAGGCAGGTTCCCAAGCTTCGAGGCAGCTTCATTCACATGAATCATTTCCCGGGAAGGAGCAACGCGATCAATTTTAAATTTGACTACTGCGTTTTAAAAGTCTTCAGGATCTCTCCCTCTATTTCCAGAAGGTATTTGTAAAGGGAAGGTTTGCGCCACTTCAGCCACAAGCCCCGCCAAAGGGTAAAGAGGTGGCGGTAGGGGAGGCGCAACTCGCGAATCACAAAGACGCTGAAAGGATAGAATAGCAACACTGCACCCAAGGCAATCCACGGCCTGCCACTGAGGTAAGCCCCAATAAGCGCATAAATGAGGCCAAACAGTGGTACGAGCACGAGGTAACCGACAAGCTTGATGCTGCTCCAAAATTGCCTGTCGGCGATATAGCGCACCAGCAGGGCGCGCATGAGGAAGTAGGCAGGCGCCATTAGCAACCACGAAAGTGCGAATAACGGTGCCATGACCAACAGGAGTAAATGCTGTACGAGCCAATAACCGGCATCCTTGCGCTCGATAAAAAAGAATGGCGCAAAAAGCCGGCGCTTCAGCATTTCACTTCCGTAAATGCCGATACGCCTGAAATAGCTGTGACCTTCCGGAAGTTTCATCAATTGCTGCTCGCGTGCTTTGTAAAAATCCATTTCCCTTCCATCCGTGCGGATAAAGCCTTCCGCCCGGTGTCGGAAAAATGGAATGATGTGCTCCAGCTCAATTTCAAAAGCGTCGTTGGCATCCTTTCGCTCCAGGTGCACCACTTCTTTGGCGAGGGCTGCCTGCACATCATCGCGCAGGGCAGTCATGGCTTTGGGCGCGTTGTCCTCATGCGCTTTCCGGTAATCGCTTACTGAAATGGGCGCTCCATAATTGATCACCAGTCGGGTGCCACTCTTGTGGTAGTGGCTGTAATTGATGCCGAGGGGAACTACCTTGATGTTGAGGTCGTCATGGTCTTCCAGCGCCCCGAAAAGCACCCTTGTGAATCCCTTGCTCAGTGGCCGTAGTCGGCGCACCCCTTGATGGGTCGTTTCCGGAAAAATGAGTAAAGTGCCGCCCGATCGGAGTATGTCGGCGCATTTGGCAAATATCACTTCGTTTTTAGCGAGGTTGCCGAGGCCATCGCGCTGTCGGTATACCGGCATCATTTTGATCGAAGTCAAAAACGCAGCCATGAGCTTGTTTTTGAAAACATCTGATCGCGTCAAATAATGGATAGGACGACGCGCAAAAATGGAAGGGATAAGCGCATCCATAAAAGCGTTCTGGTGGTTTGGCGCGAGCAGCACAGGGCCGTCCTGTGGATAGGTATCTGTGCCATGCACTTCGATGCGGCGGTAAAACAGTTTTACCGCAAGTTTGATCCAAAAACGGAAGTAATACCAGCTCCAATCCTTCATCTTCGAAAGCTTCGTGTGTTCATGTACCTGTTTAGAACTTCTGTCAATTCTGGTTTATCTCAATACTGCACCAAGCTCTTCTTCAAGTGCTTTTTGAATATTGGCCATTTGCTTATCAATCACCTTGTCCTCGAGCGTGCGGTTGGGATCTTGCAAGATGAACCGCACTGCGTAGCTCTTTTTACCGGAAGGCAGATTTTTGCCCTCATACACATCGAAAAGCCCCACTTCGCGCAGCAGCTTTCCAGCTTTCTGGTAGGCCAGCTTTTCGATCGATTCAAAAGTGACCTGCTCGTCGAGCAGCAACGAGAAGTCGCGTCGCACAGCCGGGAATTTTGGCAACTCTCTCAGGGTTTTGGCGGCGTGTCTTATCTGTGAAAGGCATTTGTCGAGCTGCAATTCGGCAACCCATACGTCTTTCTTGATACCGTATGCTTTCTGGGTCACCTTATTGATCTTGCCAAAATGGCCCGCGGCTTGTCTGCCTATTTTGACCTCGAGTGATTGGCTCAAAAATGGGTGTGCGGATGCTTCAAATGAGAGCTTCTCCTGTATGCCCATCACCTGCATCAATGCCGTGACGTGGCCACGCATATCGCTGGCATCAAATGGTTTTGCGTCATTGTTCCAATTTTCAGCAAAGCGGTTGCCACAAAGTGCCAGGCAAAGGTTTTGCGACTCGGTGTAGCCTTGCTCATTTTGGCGGTAAGCCATGCCAAGCTCAAAGAGCTGCAGCCGCTCTGCCTGGCGGTTTAGGTTGTAAGCCACCGCTTCGAGTACGCTGTTGATGAGGTTGGGGCGCAGCACATCGAGCTCCTGGCTGAGTGGATTCAGCATGGCGACGAGCTCCGCTTTGAGTCCCTCGCCACCCACCTGAATCAAGCGATCAGATCGGGTGAGGCCGTTGGACATCATTTCCTGAAATCCACGACCGGCGAGGCTTTGCGCCAATGCATCGAGCACATCCTGCCTCAAAGGCTTTTGCGGAAGCGATACCGAAATGCTCATGCGCTCGGGCATGGCCACGGCGTTGAAGCCGTAAATTCGGAGCACCTCTTCCACCACATCTACGGGGCGGGTCACGTCGACGCGGTAGGTCGGTACGCTAAGGCGGTACTGGCCTGCAGCGTTTTTTTCAAACTCAAAATCGAGGGAGGAAAGAATGCCTTCAAGTTCCAGTGCTGTGATGGACGCGCCGCAAAGGGCATTGCAATACTCCAGCGAAAAGTCGAGCCTTACAGGCTGGGGAACATTGCCCTTCAGGTCGATAAGGCTGCCGGCTTGTCTGGCACCCGCTATTTCGGTCATGAGCTGAGCTGCACGCCTCAGGGCGTAGAGCGTGGCTTGGGGATCCACACCGCGCTCAAAGCGAAAAGAGCTGTCGGTGTTGAGGGCATGGCGCTTGGCAGTTTTGCGGACACGCACCGGATTGAACCATGCACTCTCCAGGAAAATACGCCGGGTGCTATTGCTCACACCGCTGTCCAATCCGCCAAAAACGCCTGCGATGCACATGCCGTCTTCGTTGTTGCAAATCATCAGGTCGTCGGCGGCGAGTTCGCGCTTCTGCCCATCGAGTGTGGTGAAGTGGGTTCCTTTCGGGAGTGTGCGCACCACGACTCTATCGCCTTTGATTTTATCAGCATCGAAGGCGTGGAGGGGCTGTCCGGTTTCGTGCATCACGAAGTTGGTGATGTCCACCACGTTGTTGATCGGGCTGAGACCAATGGCGCGAAGCTTGTTTTGCAGCCATTCCGGCGAGGGCGCGACTTGGATGCCATCCAGTTCGAGACCGGCATAGCGGCCGCAGCCTTCGCCGTCCTCAATGCGCACAGTGATTTTGCCATTTGGCTTTCCGCCAAAATCGGCTGCTTCAGGAAGCTGCGCTCTTACGGCTGTTCCCTCAGTGTGGCTGAGCCTCGCCGCGAGGTCGCGCGCCACGCCAAAGTGCCCGAAACCATCGGTGCGGTTGGGGGTGAGGCCTATTTCGAATACTTCGTCTTTTTCAATTTTCAAAAAGTCGGCAGCGGGCGTTCCGGGCACTGCATCAGCCGGCAAAACCATGATGCCATCGTGACTTTCGCCAAGGCCGAGCTCATCTTCCGCACATATCATCCCTTCTGATACTTCACCACGTATTTTCGACTTTTTGATGGTCAATGCCTCGCCATCGACAGCCTGGAGCGTAGCACCTATTTTGGCCACAAGCACTTTTTGCCCGGGGGCCACGTTGGGCGCCCCGCATATGATGTGGAGCGGCTCTGTGCCGGCTACATCCACAATGGTGAGCTTAAGCTTGTCAGCGTTGGGGTGGGGCAGTACGCTGAGTACATGGCCCACGACCACATGGTCGAGCCCTCCGGCCGAGGGATCGTAGTGCTCTACTTTTTCGACTTCAAGGCCGGTATCGGTCAGGATTGCGGCCACCTCAGTTGCGCTGAGGTCGGTGGGTAAATAGCCCTTGAGCCAGTTGAAAGAAATTTTCATGAAGCTTGCTGAATAAGGGGGCAAAGCTAACAATTTTGGCAGTTAGCGGGCGGGTTTGCAAGGCGTATTGATTGGGCAGAAGCCATGTTATCCAGAAGCCGGGCGTTGTGCTTTTGCTTCTTTTAAGGTAAAATCTGGTGATGGACTTGCTTCAAGGCTTTCGAAGTTTGTATGCGCTCCTCATTTTCCGGAAAGGGTTGAGGTATCTGCCCCATCAATGAGGGGCATTAGAACGACGAATTCTTTGCAGTTTCTGAGCGCTATTTATGCACTCCAACCACCGAGATGACGCCGGTATACTCAAGGCGTTCGGGCCCCAACTGTACGTGCAAAATGTAGTTGAAGTGCCCTTCTACCGGCTCACTACCATTGATGTTGGCAGCCCAGTCGTTTTGATAAGGCGCTGCAAAAAGCACCTCTTGGCCCCAGCGGTTGAAGATGCGGAGGGTATTGGTGGCCGGGAGGTCCTGGATCACAAGAAAATCATTCCGTCCATCTCCATTGGGTGTAATAATGTTGGGGATGTGAAATTCAGGTAGAATTACCTCAATGAAGATGCTATCGGTTACTGTACAGCCATAAATGTCTTCGGCCAGCAGGGTATAGACAGTCGACGTTTCAGGTGAAAATGCCGGGTCATAAGGCTCGTCCAGATCTACGCCTGCTTCGGGAGTCCATGCGAAAATATAGGGCGAGCCGGTAAATATCACCCCGGGTTGAATGGTTGCTCCGAATTCGATTTCAACGGTATCGGGCATATTTACCGACAGGTCGGATACCTCTATAAAGATGGAATCGGTGGCGAAACAACCGTCAAATTGCAGCCTTGCCGAATACCAGGTGCCAACATTGGGGGTAGCTACCATGCTGTAGCCTGTTTCGCCGGTGCTCCAGACTGGTTCACTCGTGGCAATTGCTTCGAGAAATGCCGGTTCATCAGGGCATATTCCATTTGGCCCGACGATGTTGAGCTGCGGAATTTCGATGCGAACAAGGTATTCTGAAATCTGGGTAAGGCATCCATTTTCCGAAAGGAGGGAGTCGTAAACAGTGGTGGTTTCTGTATAATACACACCGTTCACCAGTATCGAATCGCAGGAAGTTAAGGTCATGCTTGTGTAGCTAAATGGCTCCACCTCGATAAACAGGCGGTACAGTTGGCTGCAGGCGTTGCCGGGCTCCGTGAAGTTGACAAAATAAATTCCAGTATCCGTGATGGTGGTGTCTGCAAAACTGAAACTCTCACCAGGACAGATGGTTTGAGCCACATTCACCGTGTCAGCCGATACAATTTCCACCATGGTTTGCAATACCTGCGGACATCCTTCGCCTGCACTTAGGGTATCGGTGTAGGTGCCTGATTGCGTTTGCCATGACCCGGCAAGGAAGAGGCTGTCGCCAAAACACAAGGTGGCCTGATCAAATTCAGTTTGCGATGCATTTACCGTAAGGTCAAGTATCAACAAGCTGTCGCAGCCTCCATTTACCGGCACAGTCGCGCTGTATTCACCCGCTTCGCTGCGCCACTCTCCTGCAAACAATACGCTGTCGCCGAAGCAGATGGTGCTCTCAGTTGCCAGCTGTGGACTGCTTATTTCAAAGTTTATAGAGGGGTTGAGGCAGCTGACCGGTGCTACCGTCCAACCAGTAAAATTCACCCCTGCAGAGATGGGCCAGGACTTGCTGCCCCCATCGCTTTCGGTGTAGCGCGTGCAATTGTCGGCATTGCGAATCAGTTTTACCCATTTCAGTGATTGGGTGATTACCGTGCCATTGATTTGGTAATTACCGGTATATCCGAGGGCCCCGATGGCATCAATTACCACGTCATTTTGCGCAAGTGTCACCACGTCCTGATCATTTACCCCAGCAATGGAGATCACGATACTCCCGGGGCATTCGACGGCATAAGCGCTGTTGCCCACCCGAATGCTTGCACCTGCCGGCAAACTGCCTGAAAGATCGCCCATAGAGTTGGGGTTCAGGTTGCCATTGTTGTGTACCCGCACCGAATAACTGTTGAGGTTGATGCTCTGGTCAGTGGGATTGTAAATGGTGAGGCCCAGGCCCGAACCTGTAGTCCAATCCACGTACTCTACAAACATTAAATTGTCGGTTTGCGCCCATGCTGCCGTGCAAAAGAATACGGCAAGTATCTGACAGTAAATTTTTTTCATGCTCATCTTATCAAGGTAATGTGGCCGCGGTGTTTGCTCACCCTGTTTCCCGAAAGGATCACCACAAGGCTATAGTTGTAAAGGTCGGCAGGGCAATAGTAGCCATCATTGCGAAATTGATGTCCGCCATTCCATCCCTTGTTCAGGTCGTCGGTCTTGAAAACCAATTCGCCCCAGCGGTCATACACGCGAATTTCGACTTCTATTATATCTGATGCCACCACCTTCCACAAGTCGTTCACGCCGTCGCCGTTTGGTGTAAATGCATTTGGCGCATACCACACCTTGTCGGGAACGATGTTCAGGTAAGTGGTTCCGCTACAGCCCATCTCATCAGCCAGAATTACAGCAATGGTGGTATCGGAATTCACAGTGTAACTGCCGGGTTGTGGAGATACAAGAACATTCGGACTGTAAATATTTTCCAAATCGACCACTTCGCCTTGGAGCAGATTGATGGTTTGATCGGAGGGCAATCGTGGCTGCCTTACCGTGACTTGCACTTGTTCGGTCGTTTGGCAATTCCCTCGGCTTCCCGTTACCCTAAATGTCGCAATTTGCGTCATTCCCGATCCACTGGGCTCGGGAAAGGCGATTGTACTTGCACTTTGAATATCCTGAACCCACTCGGCAGGGGCCCAGCTGTAAGTGTCAGCTCCAGCGGCTTCCAACCATACCATATCGCCTGCGCAAATGCTGGTGTCCTGGTTGGTGGTCAGTTGAATTTCCTCTACTGTTACACTCACCTGAAGGCTGTCTGTGCCACAGCTGTTTTGTGCGCGGACGGTGTAAGTCGTAGATGCATTGTTGTTTATCTCTGGGTTTAGCACGTTTGGATCGCTGAGCCCTAATCCCGGCGACCATTGAACTTCCGTGAAATCACTGCCTAAAAGCTCGGGCTGAAAAGCAACCTCCCGACAGGCAGTATATGCGGTATTTCCCGAAAGGGTAGGCCCTTGCAGTACCTCAACAAAGACACTGTCGACGAAGGTGCAATCTTCACTTTGCGCAGTAGCGGTAATGTATCTGCTTTCGCTAAGCAGGTAGTTTGCATTGAGGCCCTCTGTGCCATTGTCCCATGTGAGTGCGCCTTCGCTCGTGGCACTAAGGCCGACCGTTGTACCTGCGCAGGCTGCTTGTACCGCATTTATAGATAGCTCTATATTTTCAACTTCGATCTGCATAAAGAGGTAGATGCTGTCGCAGCCGGCCACGCTTAGCAAGGTGTCTACCACCAAGGTGCTTTCCGTGTAGTTTAGCCCGTTGTATGTTACTACGCTGCAGCCCTGCACGTTGTCATTCACGATCACGGGCGCCTCGGTAATTGAGAGATTCACAGTCTGCTCGAACGTGCAGGCTCCTGATTCGATCGTTTGCACGAAAGTGCCTGCTTCACTGCGCCATTGACCACCGATCAACGTGCTATCGCCAAAGCAGATGCTGAGCTGTAGGTTAGGCTCGGGATTTTCAAGTATCGATACATTGACTGTGATGAGTGAATCGCAACCACTTACAGATGTGTAATTTTCAGAATACGTCCCCGGAGCGCTCACCCAAATGCCATCCAATAAAAGACTGTCGCCTCCGCAAATGGTGGTGTCCACCTGCAATTCGTAGCTCGGCGATACAGCAACATTGGTCACGACGGTGCTGTCGCAGCCGTTTGGTACCTCATAAGTCACTTCGTAGCTGCCCGGCTCTAAAATCCAGCTGCCATTTACAAAAATGCTGTCGCCTTCACAAATGCTGGTGTTGACCTCCCAGGTTGCCACTGGTAAGACTTCCAGTGTGGTTACAACCGTGCTGTCGCAGCCATTCGGCATTTCAAAAGTCGCTTCGTAGATGCCTGGTTCATTGATCCATTGCCCGTCGATCAGCACACTATCGCTTTCGCAAATGCTCAGATTCACGGCATAGTTGTTTGATGCCCCTACATTCAAATTCAATGTCAAGATGCTATCGCAACCACTTACACTTTGTAAAGTGCTGGTGTAGGTGCCGGCTTCTGATTGCCACACCCCGTCGAAAAATACGCTGTCGCCAGCGCAAATTTGCACGTCCTGACTTTCGTCAAATGAGGGTAGTACTTCAAGTTCAAGGACTTCGATTATGGGGCAGTTGCCAGTATTGCTGACCGTGTCAGTGTAAGTCCCAGGCAGGGTTAGCTGGCTTCCGCCAAATGTGTAGGATTCACCTGTGCAAATGGATGCAATGGTCGATTGAATAATGGCTTCATTTACCGTAAGGTTGATTACATGCAGACTGTCGCAACCCACCACGTTTTCAAATACCTGGGTATAACTTCCAGACTCAGTTTCCCAATTGCCATCAATAAAGGCGCTGTCGGGTGCGCAGATGGTAATATCCTCTGCGGTTTGCGGTGCATCAAATGCCCAGTCGCTGTCATCAATACAGGTCACAAATTGAACCTCCCATCCGGTCATGTTGGCCGTGGTATTGTTGGGCCATGATACTGGTACTGCACCATCCGCATTGGTGTGGCGGATGCAGTTGTCGCTCTCGCGCACCAGTTTGATCCATTTGTAAGCGTTGTTTATTAAGTTTCCGTTAATTGTCACATTTCCGGAATATCCCAGACATCCGACGGCATCGATTACGTCACCACCGTTTTCGATGCGCACCACATCGCCATCATTCACCCCACTGAAGCCTGCAGTTTGATCACAGGTGCCCAGACACACAGAATTGCAATAGCTGCTATTTCCGATAATGAAAATTGCCCCGGGAGCCATCGTACCAGTCAGCGGCACTGTGGAATTTGGCGTCAAATTTCCATTGTTGTAAATCTGTAAAGTATAGCCAGTCAGGTTGATGGGATTTGGGGTGGGGTTGTAAATTTTCACACCCATGCCGTCTCCGCTTGTCCAGTCCACGTACTCCAAAATCATGATATTGTCGGTCTGGGCTTTCGCCAAATGGTTGCCACATACCATAAGGCCCAGCATTAAAAAAGCCCTGAGTGCAGAGGGTTTTATCATGGCGCAAAGCTACGGGGGCCTTGTCATCTCGCTGTTACATCGCAGTTATGGCAATATTTATCTTTTGAACCAATTAATGAAGTCCAGGGGTAGTTATGTTCAAGGAGTGTTAAGAAAATGCGTAGATAAAAAACCGCCCCGATTTGTGTCGGGGCGGTTTGTTAGGTTGTATCTGGTCAAGCCTGCCTAAGAATTATGCATGGATGGCGAAGTGTAGCTTTAAATATTTCACCTCGTAATTATCATTTTACTTACGCGTACTTCATCGTCGGTCGTGAGTCTCAGCAAGTACAAGCCATCGCTCATATTGCTCACATTAAACTCAATGCGGTATTCCTGGTCTTTCATTGCTTCCTGATTGAACAGGCGCGCCACCGAGCGGCCACTCATGTCGTAGACTTCGAGTGTAGCATCG
>DAIRDH010000012.1:65622-67345 GCA_036796255.1 Cryomorphaceae bacterium | reverse complement strand
AACAGAACCCCAAGCACTCACCTGCCAATCCCCGGCACAACACGTTTAATCGCTGAGAAGAAGATGGAGTAAAAGGCGCTCGAAGCTACGTAGCCAGCGAGCACGATGGCTGTGCCATTGCGCAATGAGAAGAACGACCGTACTTTATCAGCAGCTTCTTCGGGATTGATGGCTTCTTCGCTTCCTTCGATGGCTTGAAAAATAAGCGCCTCTTGTTTTGATTTGAAAAATTCTACATCGATGAATTGATAGTAGATGAAGAAGAATACCGTCATCACCAGGCTGTAGAGGCCCAGAAGTTTCATGCTGTTTTTGGCATCATCCAGAAATCCGGTGTAAGGCCCCCGCGGCCAAATGGCATAAATGCTCAGCGCCGGCAGCGCCGCAAGGTTGAGAAAAATGTAGGCTGGCTCCGTCCATTCGGTTTGAAAGCCGCCGTAAAAAAGCACGAGTCGCACGCCGATTACCGACAGTGCGACCCGTATTGCTGTTTGCAGGTTGGGGTGTGTCATGCGCGGATTTATCCGTTCATGGTTACCAGGAATTCTTCATTGGAGCGGGTTTGCTCGATGCGGCCTTTCACAAATTCCATGGCTTCCACAGGGTTCATATCGGCGAGGTGCTTGCGCAAAATCCACATGCGTTGCAGCACGTCTTTTGGCATCAGCAAGTCGTCGCGGCGTGTGCCTGAAGCCATAATATCGATGGCTGGGTATACGCGTCGGTTGGCAATCTTGCGGTCGAGTTGCAATTCCATGTTGCCGGTTCCTTTGAATTCTTCAAAGATCACTTCGTCCATTTTAGAACCGGTATCGATCAGGGCTGTCGCCAAAATGGAGAGTGAACCACCGTTTTCAATTTTGCGGGCAGCGCCAAAGAAACGCTTGGGTTTCTGAAGGGCATTGGCATCCACACCACCGGAAAGTACCTTACCTGATGATGGCGATACAGTATTGTATGCCCTCGCCAGCCTCGTGATGGAGTCGAGCAGGATGCACACATCGTGGCCGCACTCTACCATGCGCTTTGCCTTCTCGAGTACGATGTTGGCAATCTTTACGTGGCGGTCGGCGGGCTCATCAAAGGTAGAGGCAATCACCTCGGCTTTCACTGAGCGCTTCATGTCCGTAACTTCTTCAGGGCGCTCGTCGATGAGCAATATGATAAGGTAAGTCTCAGGGTGGTTTGCCGCAATGGCATTGGCCACATCCTTGAGCAAGGTCGTTTTACCGGTTTTCGGCTGTGAAACGATCAATCCGCGCTGGCCTTTTCCAATAGGAGAGAAGAGGTCGATGATGCGCGTGCTGATGTTTTTGCCATCGCCGGCGAGGTCGAATTTCTCATCGGGGAAAAGCGGTGTGAGGTATTTGAAAGGAACGCGGTCTCTTACAAAGTCCGGGTCGCGGCCATTGATTTCTTCAACCTTAATAAGCGGGAAGTACTTTTCACCTTCTTTAGGCGGGCGCACATAGCCTACCACGGTATCGCCGGTTTTGAGGCCGTAGAGTTTCACCTGGTTTTGTGCAACGTACACATCATCGGGTGAGTTGAGGTAATTATAGTCAGATGAACGCAGGAATCCGTAGCCGTCGGGCATCAGTTCGAGCACACCTTCTGTGGGCACAAAGCCGTCAAAGTTGTACATCTCTTCGCGTTTCTGGCGCTGATCATTTTGGCGTTGGTCATTCTGGCGTTGGCGGTTGTCTTGCTGGGGGCGTGGCTC
>DAIRDH010000012.1:0-65522 GCA_036796255.1 Cryomorphaceae bacterium | reverse complement strand
GGCTCATTGCTGCGGGTGTCGTTGCGGTTGCCATCGTTTTGCTGGCGCGGCTCGTTGCGGCGGTTGTCATTGCGGTTGCCGTCGTTTTGCTGGCGGGGTTCGTTCTGGCGGTTGTCGTTTTGACGCGGATTTTGTTGCTGTCGGCCTTCGCTTGGTTGATTTGCGCGGGGTTCGTTTTGGCGTGGATTCCTTTCACCTTCGCGGCGGTTGTTGTCGGTGCGCTCAGGCCTGGGGGTGCGCTCTCCGCGGGTATTTTCAGCCGGCTTGGGTAGGCGTTCTTCTTTCTGTTGGGTGTCGGCAAGGCGGGAATTCTGGGGAGTTGACTCCTTTTTGCCTTCTGCGGATTCGGCGACTACCTTGGGTGCGTCGGCGGCAGTGGCGGTTACATTCACCGTTTTTGGTTTGCGGCCGCGTTTTTTCTGTTCTGTTGCGGGAGATTTTTCCTCACCTTTTTCGCTCGCTGCCCTTGCTGGCTTGTCTTCAGCGGCTGCTGGGCTGCCGGCTTTTACAGGTTGTACTGCTTGTTCGTCAAGAATGCGGTAAATAAGGTCTTGTTTTTTTAGTGCTTCGGTTTTCTTGATGTCCAGTTCTTTGGCAATATCCCGAAGGTCGGCTACTTTCAGCCCATTAAGTTCAATGATGTCGTACATCTATGGATGTTAAATTGTTGAGTATGTGAAACAGTTGTAATGTTTGGAGGTAGGGCCGTGCTGAGATAGTTTTGGCCTCTGTGGTGTTGCAATGATACGACAATTCAAGTGAAGCGCCGCAATGCCTTTTAAAAAAAATAACATTCTGAAGTTGATATCCCTCCGCTGGGAATCGGTTATATTTGGCCGCTTAACGCGAAAATGACATGATACAAAGGGTACAAACAATATATTTATTTCTCGCTGCGCTGTGTGGGCTGCTCACTTTCGTACTTCCTTATGCCCATTACCTTGAGGGAGATTTGAAGGTGGCTGAATACGCGATGTTTGGCGTGTTTAACACCCAAAGCGATGTGCTGCTCATGTCGGGGGTGTACGGCTTTCCAGTATGGGTTTTGGGTTTTTTATCGGTCATTTTTCCTGCGGTGGCCATTTTCTTGTTTAAAAAGCGTCCCGTTCAATACCGCATCACGCGCCTCGCATTTCTGAGCAATCTGGCCTATGCGGTGTATTTATTCTTCGCCATTGATGCCATCGCCGAGCTTCAATTTACTGCAGATATCCGCATTTTGCACCACGTGGGTTTCTACATGCCGGTGGCTGCGCTGCCCTTGTGCTTCCTCGCGGTGAGGGGCATCAAGAAGGATGAGGCGCTGGTAAAGTCACTGGACCGCATCCGCTAATTCATTCCGTGCTGCGGCTTCCAAGCTCAATGAGATTTACATCTTCGAGCTTTCCTTCGCTTACCGCAAATTTGAGTAATGTGCGCATTTTGTGAAAACCGTGCCTTCCCGCAGCACCGGGATTCATATGGATATGCCCAAACTGCGCATCGCGTTTGATCAGGCAAATGTGGGAATGCCCGCATACAAACAGTCCGGGCTTCTCGCAGGCAAGGCCCTCCCGGATGCGCGGATGGTAGCGCCCTGGCGTTCCCGCTATATGCGTGATCCACACGCGCAAACCCTCTACCTCGAAGTGCAAATTTTCCGGAAAGGAAGCCCTCAACTCCGTGCCGTCGATGTTGCCGTACACTGCGCGCAATGGGGCTAACTCGCTGAGCGCATCGGCCACCTGCACGCTGCCAATATCGCCGGCATGCCATATCTCATCACAGCCCTCGAGGTGGTGCAATATGCGCTTGTCGAGGTAGCTGTGGGTATCTGAAATCAATCCAATGCGTTTCATGCTTTAGCCTTACTTTTGCAAAAAATTAAATACTTGGCCCGCTATTTTCTTCATTTGGCATACGACGGTACCAACTATTGCGGCTGGCAAATCCAGCCCAAAGTTAAGACCGTGCAGGAAACCATAGAGCGGGTGCTGTCCATTTTTGTCCCCAACAATCCCCGCATCATAGGCTGCGGCCGCACCGATACAGGCGTACACGCAAGGAGCTACTACGCCCATTTCGATACGGATGCTCCACTCATTGAAGAGTTTGTGTATAAAATGAATGCAGTGCTTCCACCCGATATCGCCATTTACGAATGCATACCGGTCGATGACAGTATACATGCACGCTACAGCGCCACACGCAGGCGCTATACCTACCACATGCATTTTCGGAAAGATCCTTTCCTGAACACCTTCTCTACCTACCAGGCTTTTCCACTCCATGTGGATGCGATGAACGAAGCGGCAGCGTATTTGCTTGGCAGCCATGACTTCAGCTCATTTGCCCGCAGCCAAACGGATGTGAAGCACAATTTTTGTGAGGTTTTCTCAGCCACCTGGACGCACAATGATGCGAAAATGGTGTTTACCATTGAGGCCAACCGTTTCTTGCGCAATATGGTGCGCGCCATCGTAGGTACCATGAGCGACATAGGCCGTGAAAAATATCCACCCGAACACATGAAATCCGTGATTGAAGCACTTGACCGTGATGCCGCTGGCAAGAGTGCATATCCCCAGGGCCTGTTTCTTGACCGCATCACTTATCCCCAACTGAACAATGGCTGAAGCAACCGGCAACGCATTCGACATGTCCCTGCTCAACAGGGTGATGGTGTATGCCAAGCCATACATGCGGATATTTTACCTCGCATTTTTCCTGACCATACTGCTCGCTGCGCTTGGTGTGGCCAGGCCATGGCTCATTGGCAAGGCCATCGATATATACGTGGCAGAGGGCGATCCCAAAGGATTGCTTTACCTCACGCTGCTCGTGGTGGGCATCTTGTTTATGGAAGCGGTGGCCCAATTTTACCAAACCTATTACAGCAACTGGATAGGGCAATCGGTTACCATCGACTTGCGCTCGAAATTGTTCAACCACATCACGGGATTTAAGCTGCGGTATTTTGACAAGACTGCGGTCGGCACTTTGGTAACGCGCTGTATCAGCGACATTGAGACCATAGCCGATATTTTCTCGCAGGGCCTGCTCAACATCCTCGGCGAATTGCTCAAGCTCATCGTGGTGATCGCGGTGATGTTTGCCATCAGCTGGCAGCTCACCTTGTACAGCCTCGTGCCCATCCCATTCCTCATCCTGGCGATGGTGGTGTTCAAGAATTCCATCAAGCGTTCATTCCAGCAGGTGCGTACCAAGGTAGCCCAGCTCAATGCCTTCGTGCAGGAGCACATTGTGGGCATGAGCATCGTGCAGGTTTTCAACCGCGAGGCCAAGGAGAAGGAGAAATTTACAGAGATCAACCGCAGCCACCGCAAAGCGCACATTCGCTCTATTTGGGCCTACTCGGTATTCTTTCCAGTGGTCGAGATACTCTCTGCGGTATCGCTGGGGATGCTGGTGTGGTGGGGGGTAGGTGGGGCCCTTGAGGGCAAAATTAAGCCCGGCGAGCTCATCGCATTCATCATGTTCATCTACATGCTGTACCGGCCGATACGTCAACTCGCCGACCGCTTTAACGTACTGCAAATGGGCATTGTAGGTTCGGAGCGGGTATTCAACATACTCGATACCCAGGACCGCATTGAAGACTCTGGCGAGCAGAAGTCGGGCATCAAAGGCCACATAGAATTCAAAAATGTGTGGTTCGCTTACGAAGGCGAGGATTGGGTGCTCAAGGATTTGTCCTTTTCCGTAAAGGAAGGCGAAACCGTGGCATTTGTCGGTGCCACCGGCGCTGGAAAATCATCGGTAATCAACCTGTTGAACCGGTTTTATGAATTTCAGAAAGGTGATATCATCATCGATGGGCGCAGCATCCGCGATTACGACATCAGCTATTTGCGCAGTCAGGTGGCTGTGGTGCTGCAGGATGTTTTCCTGTTTTCGGACACGATCCACAACAACATCACGCTCAACAATCCCGACATTTCGCGCGAAGCGGTGCACGAAGCCACCCTCGCAGTGGGCGCCGCAAGCTTTATCGAGCGCCTGCCTGGCACCTATGAATACGATGTGAAGGAGCGTGGCGGCATGCTCAGTGTAGGGCAGCGGCAGCTCATCAGCTTCATCAGGGCTTATGTGTACAAGCCGCGCATCCTCATCCTCGACGAGGCCACCTCATCGGTCGATACGGAGTCGGAAGCATTGATTCAAATTGCCATCGACAAGCTTACGCAAAACAGGACCAGCATAGTGATCGCCCACAGGCTCAGCACCATTCAGAAGGCCAGCAAGATTATCGTGATGGACAAGGGCCGCATCGTGGAGCAGGGCAACCACCAGGAATTGCTCGGCATGGAAGGCCTGTACAAGGGGCTGTTTGACTTGCAGTTTAAGGAGGGGTGAGGGAGATTGTAGTGTAACATGCACTGCGTTAAGAGACTCAATGTGACTTTCTCCAGATGCAATTCTGTCATTCTGAGTTTTCAAAATATAGAAATATACAGAAAGTGAGTGACAGAAATTTACGTGTATCCAAATATGGATAATTTTCATTCCTGGCATTCTGCAAAGTGCATGAGATCTCTCCCTGCGGTCGAGATGACGATTTTTAGTTAAATATATTGGGTTTTGGAGGGGGGAAAGAAGGGCGGCGCAGCCGCCCTTCTTTCCCCCCTCCAAAACCCCCAACACATCTAATAGCCCCGTCATCTCGACCGTAGGGAGAGATCTCATCCTCGATAGGAAAAGAAAAATTCATGAACAGAATGAGATTATTCGTACCCGCTGGCTCTAGCAGGCAGGCCGCACCGGCCCTTATGAGTAGTTCTTCACTCCGCTGCGCTACGTTCCCATAAGGGCTTCCTGCGCTAGCGGGATGACAATTTTCACCGCTGTCATTAGTTTCTTAAGGAGATATCTCACAATCGATGGGCGTCTTTATTGATCCTCAGTGAAATACACGCTTTTTTATTGATAAGTATTCAATCCAACAACTCACCCGCTTATTCCATCTGAAATATCTCGCTTAAAATCCCCACCTGTACGCGGAATTCACGGAAGTTGCCATCAATAAATCCGGCCATAAAGTCAATCCTTGCCACGCGAAAGAGGTTGGTCAAACCATACCCTATTTCCATATAATTCCTTGCGGTAGGGGTGAGCAGGTAGTTGAACATGATGTTTTCTTTCAGCCCCGACATCCTTAATTTTGTGATGTGTGTAAGCAGGAATTTTCGCCCGGTGTAATTGGTGTATACGCTGAGGTAGCGGTTGGAGTTTGACCAGTCGTAGTACTCCAGCAAGGAGTATCCATTGATTTGTCCGAACCTTGTGAAAGGGGTTTCGTTTCCCATAAAATGCTGGAAGTCGGGAAATTCAATGTTCGCTCGGCGCATAAACCAGCCCGCATCAGCCCTTATGCCAAGCTGTCCACCTATGCGCAGGTCAAACCAATTTTTGAAAATGATATTGGCGCGGGTGTAGTCGATGCTGCTGTTGAATACCCCTGGCATTGCCCTGAGCACCTGGGCTGTAATCTCCGGTGAGCGACCGCGCTCGAAGTAGTTGCCATTGACCTTTCCGTACTTCAATCCTGGTCTCCACGTGGCGCTCAGCCGCACTTTAAATGCGTCCGATTGTCCAAAGTCTGTATTTGGATTTTCCCTGTTTACCGGACTGTTTGATTTAAATCCTCTTCCTTCCCAGGGTATCCACACCCCTGAGGTGTTGTTAAAAGTTTGAATCCTGCGCTCGTACCAGGCTTCGGGGTGTATGCTGATGTTGTGCGTTACATCGTGCTTCCAGCTGATGTGCCCAAAATTTCGATCGTACACCTTCATGAAGTTGTTCTGGAAAAAGAGCGTCGCAAAGGTGTTTTGGAATATGGGGATCGGTTCGTCGGGATTGAACTGGCTGTAATACCAGCCGCCTTCTACTTTCAAGGCTCCCGTGCGCGCTCCTTTTCTGTAGCTGTAGCTGCTGCGTAAGGTACCCATAGGCTTGTTTCGGGCGGTATTGAAGCGCACCATGGGAGAGAGTTCAAACCGCGACTTTGATTCGAAGCGTTTGAAAAATGAAATGCGGTATTCGAAATTGTAACCATCTACCGTATTGTAGGCCAAGGTGATGAGTGGGCTGTGAATTTTTAGAAAGTTGCCCCCCCCAATATGGTATTGATCGCCGAAAAGCAGGTCTTGAACAGAAAACGATTTATTGGTACCCAGGGTATCGCCTTCTTCCTTTTTTTTCTGTTCGAGACTCAGGCTGTCCTGAACGCTGTACCCTTTTACTTCTTTGATGGTGAGCGGTACAGGCCTTCTGTTGTCCCAGTACGTGCTGTCAGAGTTGTAAGCCAGGCTGTCGATCTTGAAGGTGCGCATCCCAATTACTTCAGGTTCTTCAGTTTTTTTCAGCTCTTCCTTTTCGTATTGCCGCAGCAGCTTGCGCAATTCCTTGCGGGTGATTTCCTCACCCGATGCCAGTTTCTGCTCAGCATCCTGCGACAATTCCTTTCCGGAAATGCCGGGAGCGCCATCGCGCGCTTTCATGGCATCGCGCTCGGTTTTCTCATCGATTACCACAATGGGCACAGAGAGGTCAGGATTGACAGTCACATCGTAATTGCTCACTGCGGCGAGGTAGCCAAACTCGAACGAGACTCCGAATATTTTTCCCCGGCCATCGTAGCGGTGCGATACAGGCAACCAAACATCTTCCTTCACCGGCGCAAATACCTGTTTGGCATCGATGGTGATCCCCTGTATGATGATTTCAAATTCAAAACTGTGGATGCTCCACAGCCCTTCCACCAGGTTGATAATTCCGCTTACCACATCCTCACTCTTGCTTTTTGGAATCACCTGTATGCGGTTTATCTGGTAGCCCTGATCGGTAAAACTGCTCAGGTATTGAAATTTGTAATAGGCAAAGGCCCGCGGCGAAAGGGGAGAAACAATATCACCTATTTTTGGCTCGTAAAATGAACCATTGATATAGGTCATCGGGCTGCTGTCGCGGCTGTCGCCGCTGCTGCGTATGCTGATCACTTCTTCCTTGTACTCATTGGGCCTCGTGTAGGTGATCCGCGACACCGATTCAGAGACGAACGTTGTGGAAGTATCAACGGCCTCTTTTTCCATCAGATTTTGAACCCACCGGGGTGCATCCACCACGCCGCCGCCACCTTTGAGGTACACCTCGCAGGTGTAGTGGTCTACCTGCTGCCTGTGAAAACTGCTTTTGGCAATAGCTTTGCGGATGATGGGGTAGGCGGGGTCTTCCTTACCGGCTTTGATTTCTGCTTCACTCAGCCTGAAAGTTTGCTGGTTAAGCACGACGTCGCGTGTCATCATTTCATCACCAATCTCAAGGCTGAGCTTTTCAGTGCTGTAGCCGAGGTATTGAAAAGTGATGGTGTACTTGCCTGGTTTCAGTCTCAATTCATACAGCCCGTTCGCATTGCTGATGCTGCCCGACCCGGTCTCGGCAATGTAGATTGTCGCGAATGGCAGCGGGTCGCCTTCATTGTCGATTACCCTTCCCTTGAGTCCCTGAGCTTGTGCGAACGAGCCAGTCAGCATGATAAGCAGCAGAAGAATTGAGTTGCAGTGATTCATACGCGTTTCAAGGCTGGACGAAGTGCTCCTGATCTAAGTTACAAGCGACAGCGAAGTTAAACTAAAATTAAGCTTTGCAATGGAGCACTTTAGCCAACATATGTTTCCGGTACGCGCGCACAGCTGGGGCAAAGCTGCGCTGGGCAACAAAAAAAGCCACCTTTTCAGATGGCTTTTTCGGGTTGATTTTGAAAAAGATCAATTCATTGATGGGGGCAAGATCACTGCATCAATTACATGCACTACGCCATTAGAGGCTTTCACATCGGCAGCGCTCACTTTTGCACCGTTTACCGTGGCTCCTCCTTTGAGGCTAATGGTGGCTTCTTCACCTTGCACTGTTTTGGCTTTCATGCCTTCTTTTAAGTCTTTGGCCATTACCTTGCCAGGCACCACATGATAGGTGAGCACGGCAATCAGTTGATTTTTGTTTTCCGGCTTGAGCAGGTTGGCCAATACGCCATCCGGCAAGGCGGCAAATGCTTCATTGGTGGGTGCAAATACCGTAAATGGGCCTTTGCTGCTGAGTGTTTCTACCAATCCGGCTGCTTTTACGGCAGTGACCAATGTAGAAAGTGATTCATTACCAGCAGCCAATTCAACGATGTTTTTGTCTTGTGCCGATACATTTGTTGACAACATGATTGCCAATACGCCTACTCCTAAAAATCGCATTAAATTTTTCATTGTTCTGATTTGTTTTTGATGAGTAAATGAAACAGGGCGCCACTGCAAAGGTTATTGCAGTTAGCCGTCACTTTAACATATTACAACGTTTCACTGCTGCAGCCATTTCAAGGCGATGGGAAAGTGGTCGGTCACACTCGATTTGTGCGTCAGGATATCGATGTGGCCGTAGTCCTGGGCATGGCCAGAGTCCTTTCCAAGTTTCAGGTATTTCGCATTGCTCTGCCCACTTTCGCGCATCAGCTTTGCTACATCTTTGGGGTGGCCAAGTACCTTGTCGGCTGCGCCGGTGAGGTAAAGTATAGGGGGTAAGGTCATGTTTTGCAATGCATCCCGATAATTGTACCCATCGGGGCCTATCCATTTGCGGCTGTACACCCAGCGGTTTACCTCACGGTAAAATTGCGCAGGCTCATTGTCGCTGCCCATACCAATGGCTTTTGCCGGAAGGTAGCCCTTGTACCAGGTGCTCAACTCCCCAAAGGCCGTCCACATAAGGTCGACCATAAACAAGCGCCGCGGCGTGAAGATGCCGATGCGCCGCTTTGAGGCAAAGAACACCGATGGGCCCAGTTCCTCCATTTTGCCGTAGCGCGCCATCCAAGCCAGCAGAAGTACCCCACCCCAAGAGTGCGCAGCGAGGTGGATGGCCTTACCGGGATGTAAGTTTCGGATATGGCTCACATAGATATCAATATCGCGGCTTATGAAGTCAAACTGGCTGTGGCTAAAACCTTTTTTGATTCGGGGCTTGCTCTGCCCTTTGCCAGCCATATCGGGGGCGAACACGTCGAAGCCATTTGCCGCAAGGTATGGCGCAAAGCCTTTGCCACTGCGGCTGTGAAAGATGCGGGAATCTTCTATGCTTCCGTGTATGAGCAGGATAGGCTTATCGCTTGCATTGCAGCCAAACCTGTGCATCGCCGAAGCCATTCCCTCTGTAAGCGGAATAGCATAGCTTTCTTTTTTCAATTCAGATCCTGGCATTTGCTTCCGCAAAAGTAGGCATACCTGCGCATCAAGGCAGTGTCTGATTTTTTTTTGGTCCTTTAGAAATCAACTGTGCGCCTTGCTTTGATAAACCGTGGGGGGTGGTTACATTTGCGCCACCTAAAATAAATCGCATGAACCTCCACGAATATCAAGGCAAGTCTATACTCGAATCATTTGGCGTTGGCATACAGCGCGGTCTGGTGGCCGACACCCCCGAAGAAGCAGTTGAAGCAGCTAAAAAGATCACTGAAACCACCGGCTCGAGCTGGCATGTGATCAAAGCCCAAATCCACGCTGGTGGACGAGGCAAAGGCGGCGGAGTGAAAATAGCCAAGAGCCTTGATGACGTGAAAAGAATAGCCAATGACATCATTGGCATGCAGCTCATTACACCACAAACGCCACCCGAAGGCAAGTTGGTAAGCAAGGTCTTGATCGCTGAAGATGTGTACTACCCCGGCGACAGCGAGCCAAGTGAAATCTACATGTCGGTATTGCTCGACAGGGCGCTGAACCGTGTGGCCATCATGTACTCAACCGAAGGTGGGATGGACATTGAAGCCGTTGCTGAGAAAACACCACACCTCATTTTCAAAGAAGTAATCGACCCAGCTGTTGGCATTCAGGGATTCCAATGCCGAAAGATTGCCTTCAACCTCGGCTTGAGCGGAAAGGCATTTAAGGAAATGGTGAAATTCGTACAGGCGCTTTACAACGCCTACGTAGGTTGTGATGCCAGCCTTTTCGAAATCAATCCCGTACTCAAAACCTCTGACGACCGCATCATTGCAGTAGATGCCAAAGTAACCCTCGACGGCAACTCACTTTTCCGCCACCCGGACTATGCCGCCATGCGCGACGTTACTGAAGAGGATCCTACCGAAGTGGAAGCTGGCGAAGCCGGCCTCAACTATGTGCAACTCGATGGCAACGTAGGCTGTATGGTCAATGGTGCCGGACTTGCAATGGCCACCATGGACATTATCAAACTCTCAGGTGGTGAGCCAGCCAACTTCCTCGACGTAGGTGGTACGGCCGATGCCAAGCGTGTGGAAACCGCATTCCGTATCATCCTGAAAGACCCGAAGGTGAAAGCCATTTTGGTAAATATTTTTGGTGGTATTGTGCGTTGCGACCGTGTGGCCCAGGGTGTGGTTGATGCCTACAAAAACATCGGCGACATCAAGGTGCCTATTATTGTACGCCTGCAAGGCACCAATGCAGTAGAAGCCAAGCAGCTTATCGACGATTCAGGACTCAAAGTACACTCAGCTGTACTGCTCCAGGAAGCTGCCGATAAGGTGAAAGAGCTCGTGGCCTGATACTGCGGCTCGAATCTACTTTGGCATGTTTATGGTGTTGCTGTGATGGCTGGTATAACATCATATATACAGCTGCGTTTAAATAACATGTTCAAAGCTCTCTTACCACGTATTCTGCTAGTCTTTTCATGCCTCATCCTTTTGCGGGCGCATGCACAGCAGCCTGGTGTGAAAGAGCGCCTGCAGGGGTATTACGTTGTAGAATCAATCGTGATTGATGGAGACACCATACCGGTGGTCACCCTCAATACCGCCACAGTATCGAGTCAACGAAAGGCCCGCAGCCAGCGCTATCAGCGCCAGTGGACCAAGCTGCACCGCAATGTGGTGAAAACTTATCCTTACGCAAAAGTGGCGGGAGAGCTGATACTCGCTTACAACGATCAGTTGCAGTACCTCGAGACCGAAGCCGAAAAAGAGGCTTATATGGAGAAGTGTGAGGAAGACCTCAAAGCAGAGTTTGAAGGCGACTTGCGCAAAATGACCACCAGCCAGGGCCGCGTGCTGATCAAGCTCATAGACCGCGAAACGGGAAAGACCAGTTATGACCTCATCAAAGAATTGAAAAGTGGATTTACCGCCTTCATGTGGCAGGGTGTGGCCAAACTGTTTGGCACCGATTTAAAGGACTCTTTTGACCCTTTTTCAAATGAGCAGGACGCCATGATCGAGGAGATCGTGGGGATGATTGAAAGTGGTGAAATTCATGTACAACGGCGTGAAGTAAAAACCACAGCGGCCAAAGAAGCACTGCAAAACAAAAGCAAGCGTCTCGAAAGGCGCATTGAGCGTGAGAAGAAACAGCAGGAAAGGAGAAATTAAGCCTGCTTTTTGAACTTCGGGCTCACCACCAAATCTTTGCTTCCAGGTGTGTAGGCGTAGAAGCCTTCACCGCTTTTTACACCTAGTTTACCCGCACTCACCATATTGACAAGAAGCGCGCAAGGTGCATATTTTGGATTGCCAAAACCTTCGTGCATTACACGCAGTATGCTGAGACACACATCGAGGCCTATAAAGTCAGCCAATTGCAGAGGACCCATGGGGTGCGCCATGCCCAGCTTCATCACCGTATCGATTTCTTCCACGCCAGCCACGCCCTCTTGCAGGCTTATGATGGCTTCATTGATCATCGGCATCAGTATGCGGTTGGCCACAAAGCCGGGGAAATCGTTTACCTCTGTTGGCACTTTGTCCAGCTTTTGCGAAAGCTCCATGATGCGCGCTGTCACTTCGTCGCTCGTGGCATAGCCGCGGATCACTTCCACCAGCTTCATGATGGGAACCGGATTCATGAAGTGCATGCCGATTACCTTGTCAGGACGGGAAGTATGCGCTGCAATTTGCGTGATGGAGATCGATGAGGTATTGGTGGCCAGGATGCAATGTGCCGGAGCGGATGCATCCATGTCTTTGAATATTTTTGCCTTGAGTGAGGCGTTTTCAGTGGCCGCTTCCACCACAAGATCGGCTGATGATACGCCGGTGGCAAGGTCGGTACTGGTTTTGAGGCGCGACAGTGTGGCATCCATATCGGCGGCGCTGATTTTTTCCTTCGCCAGCATGCGTTCCAGGTTCTTTTCGATGGTCTGAAGCGCTTTGCCCAGTGCTTGTTCCGATACATCGATCAGGGTGACGTCATAACCGCTTTGTGCAAAAACGTGTGCGATGCCATTGCCCATGGTGCCAGCTCCGATTACAGAAATATTTTTCATAGTGATATGATTTGAATTGATGTTTTATTTTCCGGATCCTTTGAGGATGGTGAGCACAGTATAGCCCAATATTTTTAAGTCGATGGCCAGCGACATATTCTCGATGTAAAGCACGTCGTACTTCAGGCGCTGCACCATTTGATCCACATTTTCGGCATAGCCGTATTTAACTTGTCCCCAGCTGGTGATGCCGGGTTTCACTTTCTGTAAATGCCGGTAATGCGGGGCCACCTCCATGATTTGGTCAATATAAAACTGCCTTTCAGGCCGGGGTCCCACAAGGCTCATCTCGCCGCGCAGCACGTTGAAAAACTGTGGCAGTTCATCGAGCCGCGTTTTTCGCATAAAGCTCCCTATAGGCGTGATTCTAGGGTCGTTGCTGCTGGAAAGTTGCGGGCCATCGTTTTCGGCATCCATGCACATTGACCTGAATTTAAAAATGTAGAAAGGCTTATTGAATTGGCCAATACGCTCTTGTTTATAGATAACTGGTCCTGGAGATGAGAGCTTTACCAAAATAGCCAGCACGAGGTAGACCGGCGAGAGCAGGATGATGGCAAATATGGAGCCCACAAAGTCCATGGTTCGCTTGAGGAAAAATTGCCAGGAAGGCATGATCTCCGTATTGATTTGAACCAGCGGAACGCCAAAAATGCTTGTCATTTTAACCGATCCGGAAAGGATGTCATAGATATCGGGAATTATTTTGATGGTAAGGTTCAGGCCTTCAAGTTCGTTGATGATGGAGCCGAGATTCTTGTGTTCCGATGATTCAATTGCGATAATCACTTCCTCAATTTCTTCTTCTTTGGCTACGCGCTTCATGTCCTTGATCTGGCCCAGCCATTTGAGTTCATCTTGCAAGAGCATATCCTTTCCGTTCACGCTCACATAGCCCACAAACTTAAATCCCGGTGCGGGACGCATGTCGCGCATTTCGCGGTACACATTCAGCGCCTCTTCATTGCCGCCCACGATGATGGTGTTGAAGCCAAGTATATTGTTGTGAATAAGCTTAACTGTGCGGGAGGTGAGAAAGAACCGCGGAATAAATGTGATGAAAAAATGAAAGCATAGCAGCGCAAATATGCTCTCATAGTAATAGCTGTAATTGGCTACTTCATCATCCAGAAGGAGCGCGAAGAAAAGAATGATAACCCCCAGACAGGTCGCCAAAATGACCTGGCCAAGTTCGCGGACCCGGTATCGTCGGTATATATTGTTGTACATTCCGAGAAGGGCATACAGCGACAACCAAAAAAGTGGAATCAGAAGCGCAGCGATAACAAACCGTTGATCAAAATCAACCGGAACAGCGTATCCAAATTTATCTGGCTCTATGTAAAGCTTGCGGTATACATAAAATGCAGTCCAGGCAAGCAATGCGCTCAGCAAGTCGGCAGTGATGTATTTTATGATTTGTAGACGTTTGTTCATCAGTTTGCCGGATACACCAATCTCAAATTGTCAATGTACATCTCAGCCTGCGTGGCCCCTGGCTGCAGCCTGCTTTCCAAATAAATTCTGAATTGTTGTGTAGCCACAAACTGTGCAAGGTCTGCGGTGAGTTCCACATACACTTTTGTCCACTCCTCCTGTGGGTTGAGCCCGAGTACAAACCTCTTTTGCGGATTATTGCCCAGCCTCACCAAGCCAATCTCCAATGGATTGTTGCCTTTAAAATCAATTTCGAAATAGGCGATTCTTCCCTGAGGGATATTTCCAACCTCCCATCCGGTGTTGACCTCGTAATAGTCCTGATCGGGGTTAAGCGTTATTCTGGTGCTGCTTAGACCGCTCCTTACTTCTTCTGATTGTATTTGAACAGAAGCATTATTGTCGTCGGTTGTGATCAGCGAATTGCTGGGATTCTCGAATCCTTCAAAAAAGATGTTTAATGCATTGGAAAAATATTCGAAGACAACCGTACTGTCAGGGGTAATGTCCAATACGGAAGCTGGAATAAGTTCTTTTTCAAAAATGGTGGGCGCGTAGAATGGATAAATAATCCTTTGACTGGAAATGCCATTGTTTCTTACGCCGCCGGAAATATTGATGGTAGTCACCCCACTTTTCAGGATGGCAACAGTGGCCGGCAGTTCAAATGAACCCACGAAGTCTTCATCGGCAAAAACGTGTATGTCTGTAATTCCATGGCTTGCATCACCTTGGGTCGCCGCATCGGTGACAAGATCAGGGTAGGAAACGTGTATAAAGCTCGGTACGTTGTCGTCCTGTTCAAAAAGGCTGCATGCAGAAAGCATGAGGACCAATGGTGTAAGCAAAAAGACTTTGGTCATTCGCAAAGATTGGATTTCGGGGCGCAAAGGTAAACTTTTAAAAGGGCTCTGGTTTTAAACCCTCTAAAGGCAAAGACAAAGAAATAACGCAAAATGTCGAATCAGATTGTACGCGATGTTAATTTTCCAGAGAATTGGAGCTGTACTTCAATTTTTCAATGATCTTGTAGGCCACGTCGAGGGCTTTGTAGCCATCTTCCACTGTTACAGGGGGCCTTGTGTCATTGAGTATGGCATGCGCAAATGATTGCAGCTCATCCAGAATAGCGTTGTTTTCCTCAATTTTGGGCTTTTCAAAGAAAATCTCTTTGCGGCCTTTACCTTCACCGAGATCAATGCTCATCGAGAATGGGTCCAGCTCTCCAACGATGTCACGCATTTGAACTACCTCTGAGCTCTTTTTTAGAAAATCGACGGCGATGTAAGCATTGCGCTGAAAGAAACGCGTCTTGCGCATGTTTTTTAGCGAAAAGCGGCTGGCAGTGAGATTGGCCACGCATCCGTTGTCAAATTCTAGCCGGGCATTTGCAATATCGGGCTCCTCGCTTACAATGGCCACTCCGCTGGCGCTGATGCGCTTGATGTTGGCTTTCACCACGCTCAGCACGATGTCCAGGTCATGGATCATCAGGTCGAGCACCACTGACACGTCTGTACCCCTCGGATTGAATTGAGCAAGGCGATGGGTTTCGATAAACATTGGATTGTCGAGGCTTTCGCGCACTGCCGTAAATGCTGGATTGAAGCGCTCCACATGGCCTACCTGTGCCTTTACATCCGCCTCCTGAACCAAAGAAATTAGCGATTTGGCTTCTTCAATGGTATTGGTGATGGGCTTTTCAATAAAGATATGCTTTGACTTACGGAGGGCTTTGGCGGCGCAGTCGTAATGGCTTAAGGTTGGGGTTACAATGTCAACCACATCCACTGCGTCAATCAAAGCCTCCATGGTGGAAAACTTGCGCACATTGAGCTTTTGGGCGGCTTCCACAGCCATGCCTTCGTTCGGATCAAAAAAACCGACGAGTTCAAATTCGGGTATTTGCTTGAGTAATTTGATGTGGATTTTTCCCAAATGGCCCGCGCCAAGTACGCCTATTTTAAGCATGTTTCAATTGTTTTTACAAAAGTAGGTCATCAGCAAGGGGTGCGCAGGGCGCCGGCTCCTTTTTATTAACAAGCGACTTTGTTAAGATGTGTCGAAAGACGAGATTGCCGCCAGCTCATCGGCCGAAGCATTGCCGATAATTATTTTTGAACTTAGCTTCTGTGGATGAATTTTTTCAATCCCTTTCCGGGGAAATGACACAATGCCTACTTTAGCGGCACATGAAACCAATCGATACATTTAAGCACCAGGGCTTGCGCCGGCAGCTGATGGATGAGCTTCGGCAAAAGGGAATTGACAATGAAGATGTGCTGAAAGCGATGATGTCGGTGCCGCGTCACTTCTTTTTCGACTCTGCATTTCTGTCTTTTGCTTACACCGACAAGGCTTTTCCCATTGGCTCAGGGCAAACGATTTCTCAGCCATACACCGTTGCATTTCAGACGGATATGCTCGATCTCAAGCCAGGCATGAAGGTGCTCGAAATAGGCACGGGCAGCGGCTATCAGGCGGCAGTACTCTCAAAACTGGGAGTGAAGGTGTTCAGTATTGAGCGCCAAAAGCAGCTTTACCGCACAGCCCAGATCATACTTCGCGATATCAACCCTTCCATTAAAGTTTTCTACGGCGATGGCTACAAGGGCCTTCCGGGTTACGCCCCGTTCGACAGGATTCTGGTGACCTGTGGCGCTCCTGAAATTCCAAAGTCGCTATTGCCGCAGCTCAAGGATGGTGGACTGATGATAGTGCCTGTGGGAGAAGGCGAAGATCAAACCATGACCCGCGTGCACAAGCACGTAGATGGCGAGCTTGAAGTGAGCAGTCACGGCGTTTTTCGTTTTGTGCCCATGCTTCCCGACAAGGCCACTTCTGGCTAAAGTAGATCACAGTGAAATAATTGCCACGAAATGCAGTTTTATTTGGACAAATAATCATCATGACCATGCGAAGTACCCCCTTGTTGTTAATTGCCATCTTTATTGCCAGCGCAGCTTTTGCGCAGCCCGTTTCTAAAAAAGGAGAGTACTTCCTACCCCGTGAAGGCGACTGGGCTATTGGCGTAGATGCCTCACCCTTTTTGGAATACGTCGGAAATATTTTCTCAGATGGATTCAATCCAGCGCCCTCAGCCAATTTCACCGGCTCCAATTTTGCCATTGTAGGTAAGAAATTTAAGAGAGACGATTATGCCTACCGCGCCGGCTTCCGTTTGGGTATTCTGGCTGACAGCTACCGCAATTTCAGTCCTGAATTCAGCAATGAGCCCACCAATACCACAGTCGAAGACACTTACAACCGTACATTTACCAACGCATTTGTATCGCTGGGTATTGAAAAACGAAAAGGCAACACGCGGATTCAAGGTTTTTATGGAGTTGAAGGCTTGCTCGGATTTGGCACTGAGCGCCATCGATTTGAATATGGCAACAGTATCACACCGCAGAGCACCAATCCCACCCGAACGGAGTGGGAGCTCTTGTTTCAGGACGATCCGCGCGAGCTCACCACAGTCACAGAGGTAGGCGGTTTCATCACTGAGTTCAACAAAGGCACCACTTTTTCGATAGGCGGCAGGGCTTTTATAGGCGCTGAAATATTTTTGTTTCCAAAATGGTCCATCGGTTTTGAATATGGCTTTAGCATGGCCTTCATGTACCAGGGCAATTCAAGCGTGGTATCGGAGCAGTGGACAGTACCCGTAGGTGGTACCAATGAACAATTTGTAACCACCATTACCGATGAAGGGGGCTCAAGTGCTTTTCGCATGGACAATGACAATTCCGGAGGTGCCATTTTTATGTTCTTTTATTTTTAACCCCTACCGAAATCAGTTAATCTCTCTCCCTTGAAAATCCTGCGTACCGCTCAAATCAAAGAGGCCGATGCTTATACCATTAAGCACACCCCCATCAAGTCTATCGACCTTATGGAGCGCGCAGCAAGCGCTTGCTTCGATTGGATTTATGAAAAGGCACCAGGCCTATTCCCTCCGCACATCATGGGCGAGGGGGAGTGGCTGTTTACCGTAGTATGCGGTCCTGGCAATAATGGAGGTGATGGCCTTGCTATTGCGCGCATGCTGATGCGCAACGGCTACAACGTGGAAGTGCTCATTGTGCACTACAGCGATAAGCCAAGCAAGGATTTCGAAACCAATTACGAGAAGCTGGGCGCTGCTGCAAAAAAGCAGGTGATCCACATCAAGAAGAAAGCAGACATTCCCGCCATCGACTCAGGTGCCGTGTTAATAGATGCGCTGCTGGGCTCAGGGCTCAACCGGCCGGCTGAAGGCCTTGTTGCAGATGCCATCGAGGCGATAAATGTTTCAGGGGCCAAGGTGCTCTCTATCGACCTTCCCAGTGGGGTATATGCCGACGGTGATTTTGATAAAAAGCTGCCGCCTTCAGTGAGGGCTGCGCATGTACTCACTTTCCAAAGTCCAAAGCTGGCTTTTTTCCTTGCCGAATACGCCGAGAGTATAGGGCAGGTTCACGTTCTTGATATTGGCCTGCACCCCGACTTTATGCGTAGGGTAGAGGTTGATTATCATCTCCTCGGCGATATGGAAGCTGCGCAATTGCGCAAGCCACGTATGCGGTTCAGCCACAAGGGAAGCTACGGACATGCCCTGATTATTGGCGGCAGTACAGGCAAGTGGGGTGCGCTTGCCTTAGCCACCCGTGCCTGCGTAAACGCTGGCGTCGGTCTTGTTACAGCCCACGGTCCGCTACCGGGCCTCAGCAACGTTGGCGCGCACATCCCAGAGGCCATGACCTCCACCGACCCTTCTGAAACCCATTTTTCGCAACTGCCAAAGCTCGATGACTTCAGCGCCATTGCTGTAGGCCCGGGCCTAGGACAGCATGAAGACAGTGCCCGCGCATTGAAATTGCTGATTCAGGAAGCGAAAGTACCGCTGGTGCTCGATGCCGATGCGCTTAACCTCATCGCGGAGCATAAAACCTGGCTGGCATTTTTGCCGAAAGGCAGCATACTCACACCGCATCCAGGTGAATTTGCAAGGCTGACTGGCGAGAAGCTCTCGCACAAAGAAGGCATGGAAAGGCAGCGCGAACTGAGCATGAAGCACGGTATTTATATAGTGCTCAAAGGCGCAAATACCAGCACCAGCACCCCTGAGGGCAAGGTGTGGGTCAACAGCACCGGCAATCCCGGTATGGCCAGCGGCGGCACAGGCGATGTGCTCACTGGTGTGATTGCGGGCCTGCTGGCTTGCGGGTACACGCCATTCGAAGCAGCGGTGCTAGGTACTTATGTCCATGGCCGCGCTGGCGATTTATCACTTTCGGGCGATGACTCCGTTGAATCGCTCAGCGCCCTTACGCTCACCCGATATTTGGGAAGGGCATTCAATGAACTTACCTATGTTGCATAGAAATTCCAAACGATTCATTTTTTTTGCAGTGGCTGCCTTGATGATTTCTGCATGCGCCGACGAATCAACTCAGCGAAGTATTGACAGGCCTGGCATAAAGTCGGCCCAGCGACCTATCAACATCAAAGCCTCAAATGACGAACTGATTTACGGAGACACCATTCGCTTCGAAGTGCAGGCTGCCAGTAGCGAGTTTGCCATAACAGGGCTGCGGGTGAGCATGGCCGATACGCGGCAAGTTCTTGCAAATTCAAGTGATGGAAGTATCGTGCTCCCGACAATCGAAACGGGAGGGGGCAATGTCAAGCTCCGCATCGACGCCACCTTTGAAGATGGGCAGAGCAGCATGCGCTTCAAGGATTTTGATGTGCTTGCAGCCGATGCACCAAAGATATGGGCGCTTGAAGTGCAAAATCGCTTTCCGCATGACAAGGGCGCATTTACCCAAGGCTTGCTCTTTCACGAAGGCTACCTTTATGAAGGCACTGGCAATCTCGGCGAGTCGCGTATCAGACAGGTGGACATGAAAACGGGTGAAGTGCTGCGCGAGCGGGTCAACAAGGCCGATATTTTTGGCGAAGGCATCACTATTTTTGAGAACAAGCTTTATCAACTTACTTACAAGACCGCCAAAGGATACATCTACAACCTCGACGATTTCGAGCCACTCAAGGAATTCACTTACAATACATGGACAGGGGAGGGTTGGGGCCTTACCCACAATGACACCTCACTGATCATATCCGATGGTTCGGCTTACTTGTATTTTCTCGATCCGGAGACATTTGAGGAGAAACGTCGTATCCGCGTATTCGATGACAGGGGCGATGTAGCCCGACTCAATGAACTGGAATATAGCAACGGATTGATCTATGCCAACATATACACCACTGCCGAGATTGTTGCTATCGACGCCGGTAATGGAATTGTAGTGAACCGCTACAGCGCCCGTGGTGTGGTGGATAGGGCAGAGACCACGCCCAATATGGACGTGCTCAATGGCATTGCGATCAATCCGCTCAATGGCAATCTGCTTATCACAGGCAAGTATTGGCCCAGGCTATATGAGGTGAAACCGGTCATGAAATAGGGATTAATCCGGACCAGACACACTATATCCTCCATGAATGTCTTTTTTCGCCTCTAAATGGCTGGCAGCTAGCGATGTTCTGAGATTTTATAATTCATTGTGTTTTCTAATTTATTGATAATTAATGTTACAGTTTGCTTAATGCGATATGGTGAGGCATTGTATTTATAACATTTAAGCAAACCTAATTTTAATTATAATGAAAAACAATATACATTTACTTGTAAGTTATTTTGCGGTTTTCGCAATTTTAACTTCATGCCAAACCAGTAGTGAGTTTAACAGCTCCGCTCTCGTTAAGAAACGGAAATACACCAAGGGCTATCACCTTAATTTGGCTTCCGCCAAATATAATAAGCCAGCATCGACGCTGGAAGAACCGGCTTATGAAAAGGCTGAAGCCAGAAAAATTGTCCATACTGAAATCGCTGGTGCTGAAGTTGAAGCTCAACCGGCCCCGCATTTCGAAGGTCTTACTGCTTCCACAAATCCTGGCATTGAAAGCCCGAATGACCGCAGCACCGACCTTGAGCAGAGCAATGCATCGTCTAGTGCTGCAATGGTGCAAGATGCATTGGTGACGAAACGAGACCGTTTCAGTCCAAGCTCAACATTTACGGCTTATCACAGTGAGCGTGGCAAAAAAGTGAGCACTGCAACTCCAATGCAGTCCATTGACAGTGGGTTTTCGGTCTTGCTTTTCGTGATTTTGGCAATTTTGCTTCCGCCTCTTGCCGTAGGACTGCTTTATGGTATTTCTGGTCCATTTTGGCTAAGCCTGATTCTGTCTCTCTTACTCTGGGTACCTGGGGTCATTTATGCCCTAATCAAGGTTTTCCAAAAGGCCTAATCGGCCGAAAGGCTCGTTTTTTCAAAGCATCGGGATCATCAGGTCCCGGTGCTTTATAAATTTTGAGTCATCCCCCATCCATTGCAGAGCACTATACGTAACTTGTGCCGTGCTTAGAGGTTTTGTAGCTACGCTGTCCGTCTTGGTTCTTTTGTCTTTTCATCTTAAGGCACAAGATCCTGATTCCATTGCTTTAAAGCGCAGTACGCTATTTGCTTTGCCACTGGTGTTTTACACGCCTGAGACCACCTGGGGTTTTGGAGCTGCGGGCTTTTATTCTTGGCGATTTCCCAATGAGTCAGACCATTCCAGGCCTTCACAAGTGCAGCTTGGTGGCGCCTACACCCTCGAGGATCAAATCCTAGCATATCTTCCATTTCAACTCTGGTGGGATGAAGAGCGCTTCTCATTCTTTGGTGAGTTGGGCTGGTACCGCTACAACTACTACTTCTATGGCATTGGCAACGATGTGCCTGCCGATTTTGAAGAACTCTATGGTGTGGATTTTCCCCGGCTCAGACTCACTATGATGCATGCCGTATGGCCTCAGTTTTACGCCGGCCTTCGCGTCATTGCCGATGATTTTACCATCACAGACCTCGATCCCGAAGGGCTCCTGATTGATGGAAATATCGCCGGGAGCAGGGGAGGGCTGAATGCCGGACTGGGTTTGATGCTGAATTATGACAGCCGCGACAACATCTTCCAATCCCGCAGCGGCTGGTATGCCGAGCTCATTGTCGATGGGCATGGCAGCTATGTGGGCAGTGATTTTAGCTACACGCGCATAGCACTTGACCTGCGTCATTTTATGGCCTTTACGGCAAAAGATTTCTTCGCCCTCCAGGGGTACGCTGAGTCGCAAAAGGGTGATGCCCCCTTCATATCACAGGCCTTGCTGGGAGGCACGAAAAGAATGCGCGGCTTTTACGAAGGGCGCTATCGCGATCGCAACGTGGCCATGCTACAATTGGAGTACCGAAGGCAAATCATAGGCCGGCTTGGGGCTGTGCTTTTCGCTTCTACGGGAGCTGTTTCAGACCGCTTTGCAACCCTTGCCATCAACAACATGCGCTACACTTATGGTGCAGGATTGCGGATGGCGCTCAACAAAACCGACCGTATCAATGTGCGCTTTGATGTAGGCGTGGGCAATGGCGCTCCGGCGTTTTACCTCACCATAGGTGAGGCCTTTTGACCCTGAAGCGACCCTTTGGATTTATTCGGTTAAATTTGTGCCCAAGCAGCCAAACTATTCAATTCACAGTTGCCAGGAGGAAACTGTTCCTTATGGACTAAATAAAATCCGAATATGAGCAAGCGATTTCCAATGAAGCAAGTGAGGATCAAATTAATCATACTGTTCTGCATACTGATTCCAGCAGCCATGTCGGTGGCATCATGCAGTGAGCAAGGAAGGGCTGAAGAAGAAGCTACTCTTCCTCCAGGCAATACAAACGTTGCAACCCAGCAGCTTACTGACGGTCTTGAACACCCTTGGGGCATGGCCTTCCTGCCTGATGGAAGTTTGCTCATTACTGAACGCCCAGGCAAGCTCCGGGTTCTGTCAACTGACAATCAGCTCTCTGAACCAATTTCCGGGCTGCCTTCAGTCTTTGCCGCAGGTCAAGGCGGAATGCTTGACGTGGCCATAGACCCTGATTTTGAAAACAACAAGCTCGTTTACCTCAGCTTTTCAGAGCCGGGGCCCGACAATACTGCCGGTACCGCCCTGGGCCGTGGAGTGCTCACAGAGGAGGGTCTTTCTGATTTTGAAGTGATTTTCCGGCAGGTACCGAAAGCATCCGGGGGAATTCATTTTGGCAGCCGCATTGCTTTTAAGGATGGCCACCTCTACCTCACCCTTGGAGAGCGCAACCAACGTGATCAACTGCAAAATTTGGGGGTACACTTGGGCACCATTGTGCGCATCAATCCCGACGGATCAGTGCCAGCCGACAATCCCTTTGTGAACGAGCCCGGTGCCCTTCCTGAAATATGGACTTACGGCCACCGCAATGTACAGGGCTCCGCTTTTGACCCCTCAACGGGAAATTTTTGGACACATGAATTCGGCCCTCTGCACGGTGATGAACTCAACCTTGTGGTAGCAGGCAGCAATTACGGATGGCCCGAAGTATCATGGGGCGATGAGTACAATGGCGACCCGATTCCCGACCACGATACACGCCCTGAATTTACCGACGCAGTTATTTGGTGGAATCCGACCATCGCGCCTTCGGGCATGGACTTTTACACCGGCGATATGTTTCCCCAATGGCAAAACCACCTGCTCATAGGCGGGCTGCAATCGCTTGGGCTCGTGATGGTGAAGGTGAATGGCGATACCGCCGAGGAGAGCAGCCGCCTCGACCTGGGCGCACGCATTCGCGACGTGAAGCAAGCTCCCGATGGCTCCGTTTACGTGATCACTGACGAGGGCAATGGTAAGGTGATCAGGATTTACGCAAACTAATCGTTGTTTGACTCAGCCTGTGATGAGGCTTCATTTAAAGCGAAACAGTAGCCGTTGGAAAGCGCCGCGTATACTTCTCCAACAATTTGAAAAAGCGCAACAGCAACCAGATGGCTGATACTGTTAGCCCTCCGGCCAGGGCATACCATATGCCGAGGGCCTCAAGCTGGGTGTGGTGCGAAAGAAGATACGCCGCTGGCAAAGTAATGATCCAATAGGCCACAAAAGTGATGAAGGTGGGTATGCGCACATCTGTAAATCCCCGCAAAGCACCCAGGGCGACAGCCTGCAGTCCGTCTGAAAGTTGAAAAACCACTGCTATGAGGAGCATTCGTTTTGCGAGAAGGAGCACTTCTGGGTCATTGCTGTAAAAGCCTGCAAGGCTTTCGCGAAAAACGAAAATAATCAATCCGGCAAAGGCCATCCAGATGGTTGCCATGCGAAATATGGTGGTGGCAGCCATGCGCAGATTTTTACTGTCGCGCTTGCCCATCTGGTTTCCAACCCGTACGGCACCTGCAGCTCCCAGCCCGGTAACGGCCATATAGCTCACGCTGGCTATATTGATGGCAATCTGGTGGGCAGCAAGTGCTTTTGCGCCAAGCATACCTGCAAAAACTGCCGCGAGACTAAATGCGCTCACTTCAAAGATGAATTGCAATCCGGTGGGCAAACCTACTTGTAGGATCCGTCGAATCACTTTTTTCCGAAAGGTGCCGCCAAAAAAGTGCAGTCCATATGAGGCATAACGGCGGTTCCACATCACGTAGATACCCATGCTCAAAGCCATCAGGCAGCGCGATATGAGGGTGGCATAACCTGCACCTATGATGCCCATTGGCGCCACGCCCAGTTTGCCAAAGATGAAAACATAGTTCAAGCCAATGTTGATCAGGTTGCATATGATGCTTACAGCCATGGCCATGCGGGTGCGGGATAAGCCTTCGGCAAATTGCTTAAAACTCAGAAACACCATAAACGGCAGTATTGAGACCGCGATGAGAAGCATGTAAGGCCCTGTGGCAGCAACCACTTCAGCATCCTGGCCCATGAAGCCGAGTAAAGGTATCATACTTGCGGCCAGCAAGAAGAGTACAATTCCAATGACGAAGTGCGTATAGATTCCATGGTAGAAAAGGCTCGCGGGCAGGTGTTTTCTTCCCATGCCATCGGCTCGGGCCACAAGAGGGGTAATGCCCAATGCTGCGCCAATTCCGAAAAGCATAAAAATGACAACAATGCTGTTGGCCAAGGCCACTGCGGCCAATGGAATGGTGCCCAGCTGGCCTACCATCACACTGTCGGCAACACTGGCCATGATATGCCCAAGTTGCCCGAGCATTACTGGCAATGCGAGCTTTAAATTGGTGCGGTAATGCTCAGGGCGTGTCATGTGAGGTGCAAAGGTAGCACCTTATGTGCGGTGCCCACTAGTCTCTCTTAATATCTTTGGATGATATCAATGGATGCTTTTTGAGGGTAATATACTTCATTTCAGCTGGTAAAATTATCTATGGCGCTCACCATACATGCTCAACTTTACACTACAGTTGAATATAAATTGTGTTTCGGCAGCAATGTCAATCCTGTCCGGTCAGCATTTTATTGACTTTGCCTTTTTTAGCAGAAATCTCGTTGAGATACAATCCCATGAAATGGATAGCAATGAAGGTCAAAAGATAAAAATGGGAATATTCATGGACTCCTTCAATAGAAGATTTCCAGGATTTTGGGCCATGAACAATCAGCATTCCGGTAATTAATGACCCCGCGATAAGGGCATAGAAGCTGAGGTAACTCCAACTTTGTACTTTTTCATGAATGAGCAGGCTTTTCCGGAAGGGAAGCACAAAACCATATCCGCTCACACGGTTATAAACTAAGCGTAAAAGGTAGAGCACAATAAGTGCATAGCCGCTGTAAATGTGCCAATCCCACATGGGCTTGCGGATTTTTTTGGCCAGAGCAATGCGCTCAGCCTCACCGAGCTCAATGTTGTAAGTTGATAGATTTTCACCGAGTATTTCAGCAACGTGAAACTTGTTCATCCAACCAAGCCTGAGCAAAATGGTCAGGAGCAGGAATGACATGACTATGGCAATGGCCCAATGCAGGAAGCGATGAACGAAGGGGTATGCTCTTTGGGGAGCCGGGTTGTAAGGTGTCGACATTGAAAAATATTTGGACTGCAAATTAACATCAAATCGGGCTACCGCAATTTCGACAAGCAATAGTTTTCCTTCGCTAAGGCAATTCCCAGAAAATTTATTCCATTAAATTTCAGCTTGGTAGAGGGATAAATGGATTTTTTTTCAATTTGTGTGAACTATTTTAAAGTGCCTCGGTTATTTCTACATTAAAACGAAGCCAGTTGATAGGTTAGTTTAATAGTAGAGTAGTAGGAAAAAAAGAGCAGTCCCTCAGGGGCTGTTCTTTTTTTAGGCTTTCCCCAGTCAGAGCTGCGGATTATTGTTTTTATATTTCCCGAAGTTCTTCTACCTCTCCACCCGGTCCCTTTGGTACAGGCATCCAATGGCTCACATCGCCAAAATAGTGGTTGCTTTGACCTTCACCCAACCAAAAGTGGGCCCCAAATTTTTCCCTTTTAGGATTGGCAGGACCGAAGAAATCCTTTGCGAAGCGCAGCGGAATCACAGGAAGAAAACGCGTAGCACCGCTTTTCCCTGGAAGGTAAATTACATTGTTGGGAACAAATGCAAGCACCCGTTGCTGGTCTGCAGGCAAGCCTTCATTGACTGAAATCCACTCCATGCTTCAATTTTTGAGACAAATTAAGGCCTTTTTCTGAACACCATGCAATGTTGCCAGGGAAGGTTTCCTATGTTTTCGACCAGCTCATACCCGGCTGCGTCAAGTTCAATGATCGCTTGCTTTTCACTCATCTTATGTACTTTCTTTATGGGCACCTTATCACTCTCCATTTTGAATTCAATGAGGTATACCAATCCATCGGGCTTTAGGGCAGCGCTCACGCTTTCCATCATCTCAGCGGGATGCGAAAATTCATGGTACACATCGACCATCAGGACTTTATCTGCGAGGATGCCTTCAATTTCGAAACCATCAATCCTGCCTTTGACTGCGGTCACGTTTGTAATGCCCAGTTTTGTTGATTTTTCATTGATAGCCTGTAGCATTTTATCCTGTATATCAACACTATAAATGGTTCCCTCCTTGGCAATCTCAGCCATTTTGAAGCTGTGATAACCGCTGCCAGCTCCCAAATCTATCACCACATCGTCCTGCTTCAGGTCAAGGTTGGCCAGCAGTTTGTCCACGCGTTCTTCTCTTGCCCGTTCCGGTCTCTCAAGCCAGTCCATGGCCTGATGACCCATGACGTGGGCTATTTCGCGGCCCATGTACCATTTGCCTATGCCATTGGGATCACCACTTTTGTAAGTGTATTCGGAGCTTTGCGCAAAAATGTCTCCACAACAAAGACTGATCACTGCGCTCACTGCCAAAGCATATTTGATAAAGCCTTTCATAAGCGCTAAACTAAGCCTTATTGGATAATGTTTAGGATAAATTGATTCGAAATTGTATCCATTGCCTTGCGATGATTGTTCCAAAAAAACCCCGACCTTTAGCCCCTATGATCAAAATATCCATGTCCAAAATTCAGTTGGTTACACTTTTAACCTTTTTTCAGTGCTTCTCCCTTACCGCCCAGCCATGTGAAAATGGTTTTTCAAGCCTTTATCCATGTGATTTAATTGATCAGCTTGCGGAAATTACCAATGC
Organism: Cryomorphaceae bacterium; assembly: GCA_036796255.1. Taxonomy (GTDB): domain Bacteria; phylum Bacteroidota; class Bacteroidia; order Flavobacteriales_D; family Cryomorphaceae; genus T3Sed10-241. Next base: position 38,251 of record DAIRDH010000012.1, on the reverse strand, counting down.
AGCTTTTGGTCCCGAACTTGAAAATGAACAAGTCGCCAATGACATTTGGGGCTGGACCAGTGAATTTACAGGACGTGAATATGCCATCATGGGCATGTTTGAGCGGACCGTTTTTGTGGATATCAGCACACCGCAACATCCCATTTATTTGGGTTATTTACCCACAGCTACCACAGGAAGGCTGTGGAGAGATATCAAAGTCATTGACCATTGGGCCTACATCGTTTCCGAGGCAGGCGGACATGGTATGCAAGTTTTTGACTTGAGGCGTTTAGAAGCACTGTCGTTTGCTGAAATCCCCGTTCAGTTTGACGATGACGCGTATTACACAGGTTTTGGCAATGCGCACAATATTGTGGCCGATGCCGAAAGTAATTATGTATATGCGGTTGGTTCTGACACTTTTGCTGGTGGATTACATATCATCGATGTGAGTGATCCACTCAATCCGACCTATGCCGGGAGTAGCGATGAAGATGGCTATACGCACGATGCCCAGGTTGTGGTTTATCAAGGCCCCCACCAAGCTTTCCAAGGCAAGGAAATATGCTTTGCGGCAAATGAAAACACCATCACCGTGCTTGACGTTACCGACAAAACCGATGTGGCCCTGCTCTCCCGCACAGGATATGAAATGGTGGGCTATACCCATCAATGTTGGCTCACGGACGATCATCGCTTCTTAATTGCCAACGATGAGCTCGATGAGATTGAATCCGGCATCAATACACGAACGATTATTTTCAATGTTGAAGATTTAGAAAATCCTTTCGTGGTTGGATATGTCGACTTGGGTACCAATTCCATTGACCATAACCTGTATGTTCACGAAGGGTTGTTATACCTTTCGAATTATACCTCTGGCCTGCGAATTCTTTCACTCAAGGATGTAGAGCAAGGCGCCCTTCCGCCGGTAGGCCATTTTGATGTGTTCCCCAATGGGCAACCCAAAATTTTTCACGGTTCCTGGAGCAATTATCCCTATTTTGAAAGCGGTATAGTGGTAGCCTCCAATATATATTTTGGCATGCATATTCTGAAGCCCCGATTGTTCACTTTAGATGAGAACGTGATTGAGGTATGCAGTGGTAATAGTGCTACTTTATTGTTCAGTATCAACGTCCCAACAGACAGCGAAGTAACTTATTCCATTGAATACGACTCAGGTAGCGGCCCAACTTTCTTTCTGGAAGCCTCATCTAGCCCGGGCGCACCATTTCAGAATGCCGCAGTATTTACCGGACTCTCGTCCATGGCGCCGGGTTTTTACTCAGGTGCAGTTGTGATGAGTTATGAAGGTTATGAGCGCAGGTTGCCTTTTGTCATTGCTTTACAGCAAAATGCCCTGGCCCCAGCGGCCGAATTGATCGAACCTGTAAACGGTCAGGTCCTTGGTAGCCAAACCGTAGATTTCTACTGGAGCCACGATCTTCCAGGGTATTCAGTATTGGAAATTTCACCAGATCAGGATTTTGAAACCATTATTTACCGTGAAGAGATTTTTGCCGAAAATGGCCATCACACCGTTCAGGTTCCTTTCGATCAAACTTACTATTACTGGCGAATATTAAAGCCCCTCTGTGGTGAAACCAGTATATCCGAAACAGGCGAATTCGAAGTGGGTCTCGTTACCAATACCCTTTTCGCGGAAGCGCAAGCACCGGAACTGCGGGTTTATCCTAACCCTGCGGTGAGCCAGATCACCATTCAAGCGCCGGAGCAGGTGCGCAGTGTGCAAATTTTCGACATTTCCGGAAGGGTGCTGAAGCGCTTAGACCTGGGAAGCGGGAGGTCCGGGCGCACCTTTGATGTGTCAGACTTGTCAACCGGAGTTTATATCCTTCGTGATGATTCCGGATTGTTTGCTACCAAATTCGTGGTGCAATAAATAGCGCCCGAACGGCGGACAATCCTCAGAATAATGACATTTATTTGAATGCCATCATGGCTCTGAAAACCTCATGTCGCTTAGCATATCAAAATCACTAAGCGTTTGCAGAAATGCAATGAGATCTTCTTTTTCAGCATCATTGAGCGGTATACCTTCGGCCAATTGTGGGTCAATGTTTGGCGCAGTCCCATCAATGCCCTCGCTGTAGTGGTCCAAAACTTGCATCAGGGTAAAAAAGCGACCATCGTGCATATATGGGTTGGTGAGCCTTACATTGCGCAGGCTGGGAACACGAAATTTACCATAGTCAGCGCTATCAGCAGTGACGCGCATGCGTCCTTCATCGGTATTGGTGATTTGCATGCCATTGTTACGGAAGCTCCAGTCGCTAAATAGCGGGGGTGCATGGCACGGGGTACATTTGGCTTCAAAAAGTTCCATTCCTCTCAGTTCTCTTTCTGAAAAGGCTACTTCACCGGCAATGTATTTGTCATACTTGCTGGTTGCTGATACAATGGCACCTTGAAACTGTGCCATTGCGCGAAGCAGATTGGGTGTATTAACCTCTGAGCTTCCAAAGGCCTTGTCAAATTCAGCAGGATATTCCGTTTCAGCATTGAGATAGGCCATTAAAGTCTGGAGGTCATTGTCCATTTCTACCTCATCGGTAAGCGGAGCTAATGGCATGACTTCGATGTGATTGATGCCACCATCCCACATGAAGTGAGGTACCCATGCGAGGTTGAACGTGGGCAAGGCATTGCGCAAACTCAGCTGCCCATCAATTCCTGAGCTGAAAGAGGTGCTATGGTCGGCGAAGGCATGCACTTGTGCATGGCATGTGCCACAGCTTACGGTTCCATCGCGAGAGAGGCGGGGATCAAAAAAGAGCTTGCGGCCCAATTCGAAACCCTCTTTTGTAATCGGATTGCCAGAAAAATCATACACTGGCGGGGGGAAATGGGCGGGCACTTCGAAAGGAGCAAAAACCGGTTCAGGTTCTTGAACATGCCCATCATCACTTTGGCAGCCATAAATGGTAAACGCCGCGAGCATTGGCAGCGACCATAACAGCTTTAAATATTTTTTGATACTCTTCACGAATTAATTGTGCAGATGATCAAATCGAATTCCATTTGCAAAATTGCGGGCAAGTTCCACCGAATTGCTGGAAGCATTGTGCACCGTTGACATATCTGTAATGCGTATGCCACCGTCCCAAAAGTGATCAACATCAACCAACAAGTTGAGACTGGGAGTGGCATTGTCTGCCACCCTCAATGACGCTCCCTCAAAGCTGTGAAAGTTTTCCATAATGGCATTGTGTGGTTGCGAAAAACCGCCGAGGTGGTAAATGAAAAAATTCGTGTTGGCGTAAGGTGTATTGCCCTCAGCCCTGATGAAGATGTATCCGGTCGACCAAGACCAAAACAATCCATTGGCAGGGTCAAGCGCACCGTCCTGTACGCCTCTTACATTTCTAAGGCTATCAACACCAATCATATAAGTGATTCCTGTATATTCACCAGCAGGCACATTATCAATGGTTACACTGACTTCCGTTCCTTCTGGCGTTTCACTGTTTTCGGCATCAATAATGCGGTAGCTTTCCTCCTCAGCCCACGTGGTGCCGTCGCTTTTGTGCAGGCGAATGTTGCTGACGTAATATTGCAACACATAAAATGCAAGGCTGTCGCCTGTAACAGACTGCTTGTAATGGGTATTGAGGGTGAAGGGTGCCAACTCAGGCCCCCATACATGTTTGAATTCAATTTTCACCGGTCCATCAGCGCTTACTGCTTGTGGGGGTGGATCTTTTTCATTGTCTTCGTCACTGCCGCAAGCGGAGAATATAAGTAGACATGTCATACACGCCATGCTGTAAATCAGATTCGAACTAAATGCTTTCATGTTTCAAATTTAGTTAATCTCTATAATTTTACTTTCAAAATGCAAGAATGTATTCAGTGTCGTCAGAAAAGGAGAAATATATTTCTTGTATCTTCGACATAATTGAACATCAACCGATGAAACTGAGACTCGCTACAATTACCGTTTTCCTATTCTGCATTATACCTGCTTATGCCCAGTATGAAACTGTGGTATACGACTATGCCAAAAACTGGTTTGGTGAAAATCAAGCACTTCCGGCTGAGCAGCAATGGATGCTAAAAGGCTTGCTCCCTGGATCAGTAAATATGGTGGAAGTTCAGTTGTTCCGTTCCGGTAGCAGTTCAACACAGGCATTGTACAGCAGCGATTATCAGCGACCACCTGGAAGCGTGACAGACCAATTCACAATTCCTGTGAACTTTAAGCTGCGCGGATCCACGGCCTACGACGTGCGCATTCTGTACTTCGCAAATGCTGAAAGTGATGACATGCGACGGCTTTCAGCAATGATCAACAATGCCCTTACAGCTTATCTCAATCAAAGTGTAATAGCTGGCAAACGGCAGGTAGAGCTTGCGAGGCATCCTCGCCTCATGAAGCAGGAACTCGACCTCATTGTTAAGAATGGTCTTGACCTTTACAGGAGCCGAATTGGAATTGAATTCGAGGGCTTTTCCGACATTGTGTATGACAAATTAGAGCGTATTGATGACCTTAAGCTCAAGGCCGCTGGATTTAATATGCTCCGTCAGGCCGATCAAAGTGAAAAGCAAACGCGTGTAGCTTACTTCCAAAAAAATGTCGAAGAGCTGGCTGGCTTACTGGAGCGCGAAGTCAACCAATATTTAAGCGGCAGCTTTTATGTATTGCGCGAAGCCCGCACTGTTAAGAATTACAAGACGGAAACTACCAGGTGGACGCTTCCGGTTAATATAGGATATGCAGCAGTTTACGATAATTTCACAAATGATGGTTTCGCAGTCGACGGGGCACCCATGGTAGGCATATCCGTACCCTTGGGCAACCCAAACTTCAGCGGTAATTTTTGGAGCAAGAGTTCAGTAAGCTTCGGAGTTTTATTGCAAAACGTCACCCTCGATGAAAATCGCGAATTTGATGGTCCACTCATTGGCAAACCCTTGTATTTGGCATATGGGTTCAAGACCGCTTATTTCTTGCGCCTCAATGCGGGTACTGCCATAATGCAGGAGGTCGGCAGCAACCGCATGTACTTCAGTCCCTTTGTAGGTCTCAGTGTTGAGCTCAACCTTTGGCTAGGTCTCAAGAGATGATGCGAGCAATTACACATATGGCGGTACTTCAAAATTTCATCAGGGCAAACATTCGGATGTTCATTCCGCTCAACACAGTGCTTTTCATAGCATGCATGCTCAGTGGCCTTTCGGCAAAAGCCCAGAGAGACATATTTAACTGGCAACTAAGTGGCAATGGAGGCTTGGTAGGTGATAGGGCTGTACTTGAGCTTCCTGATGCAGGAAGTCGATTTGCCAGTGGCTTGCGACTCAATCGCAATCTGGGTCGCGCCTGGCAATTGGGCCTCCATGCATCTCAACTTGACTTCAGAAATGGTGACCAGGGACTTACCTTTAGCGGCCTTTCCTTTACTTACAATTGGGACAATGGAGCATTGATTAGGCAAAGGGCATTCATATCACCATTCCATACAATTGATATGGGTTATATGGCACGTGCTGATTACAGGGAGTGGGTAATTTACGAGGAAAGCTATGCCTACAATTTCGAAAACGGCTTGAAATTTCGTCTCAGCGACCAAATAACGGCACAAGTATCCTATGCTGTATACTGGCAAGTTGATGAACAGGATGTAAGCAGCAGTTTTGACCAAACCTTCCTGAAGGTTTGGAAGGTGGGAATTAACTACCACTTCGGTGCGAAAAAAGTGAGGTACAAAGGCCCAACATTTGATGCATCAGCCCGCTATACCTCGTCTGATCATATACCCGGTCAATCTATCAGTCCGATTCTTGACTTGCCTGGTAATTCAGTGCCTTCATTTGATACTACCCGAATAAGCCCAATGGAACCTCCCGGAGACATGGCGCTCAAAAGCGAGCCACGCGCAGACACGACTTTCTTATACCGTATTGATACGGTTTATGCCGTGAAGCGTGATACCGTGTACCTGGACAGCACTACCTTCAGCAGCTTTAGCAATGCTGAAAGTCAAGAGCAGTACCAAGCATTACATGAACGCATGCTCTACCTTGAAGGGTTTATGAAGGGCAGAATGGCCAGTGACAGCATGCGTACTTATGTGCAAGTAAGCTCTCAAAGCTACGGAACACCAAGCTACTCAGAGGAGGTAAGTGTTAATCGAGAGGAAAAAATTGAAAACCAGCCTGTAGGGGGAAGATCTATGCAATCAGGTCCGATCGCTGGCCAGACTGCTCAAACAGATCCCGCCTTGCTCGAAATTCTTAGAAGGCAAGAGGAACAAATCGCAAATCAGAATTTGCTGCTGAGGCAAATGCAAGAAAGCTCGGCTCAAACAGCTCAAACAACCCAACCGCGAAACCGCATGCGTACGCAAGTGTCGCCCACAGTCATGGTACCGCTCAATAACCCTCAAGATTCCAAGAGCGAAGAGCGCATAGCAGTACTTGAAGAACAAATCAAGCAATTGGAAACTCGCCTTGCAGCGCAAGTTACCCTGCCTATTCCTGCAGCTCAGAAAGCTGAAAATGTGCCCATTATATCCGCTGATACTGTAGTCAACCCACTGCCAATAGCAACTGCTCCCAGTCCGAAAAATCCTATTGTTGGTCTCACACCGGACGAAGTCGAAAGGTCGACGCAGAAACTACAGATGCGAACTGATTCCATCAATGCCGCCAATGCTCAACGTCAGGCCAATGCTGCCAAGGCCGAGTCTCAAAAGCAAAACCGGGGCACTGCAGATTCATCGGCCACGGGCGCAAAATCCCTCCGCGCCGTATACCCCGTGGTATTTCTATTTGGCTTGAACAAGGCAGAAGTGGATGGCGGTTACAGCGATGAACTTGACCGTGTAGCCAATGATCTCAACAATGACGGTACCCTGAAGGCTCTGATCACTGGATTCACCGACAGAAGTGGCAATGCGGATTACAACAGGCAACTTTCAAAGCGCCGCGCCGACAGCGTACGCGAGCAATTGCTGTCGCGTGGAGTAAAGCCCAGTCAGGTGCGTATTGCAGGGCAGGGGCAGGAAAATGCCTCCGGGGCATGGAGTCCGTCTGACCGCCGCGTGGAAGTAGTGCTGGAATAGGATTTAAACATGTGTATTTGCCGAAAGGTGATTTTTCCTCCAGGGCAACAGGGTCATTGCTTACCTTCGCGTCATGAAGTTATCTCTCTTGAGGGTGGCAATAGGTGCAGTTGTATTGTGTTCGTGCGTCGCCTTCCAAACAGTCCTGGCGCAGGAGCGCATCAACGTGTTAAGCTATAATGTATTGAACTATCCGAATCCGGATTACGACGATTACCGGGCTGATACGCTTAAGAAAATCATCGAAGTTTTCAAGCCAGATATATTTTTGATGCAAGAGCTCAAGCATCCCAGTGGCGTAGACTCTATTCTTTCGATTGCATTCAACACGTCTGAAGGTGATAATTTTCAATCGGGTACCTGGCTTTGGCAGGTGTCGGCACCCTGGAGCACCTGGAAGTTGCAGCAAAATGTGATTTACAATGCCGATAAACTGACGCTCATTTCAGAGGGTTACGTGCAGACCGGCACACGCGACCACAATGTATTCAAGTTTATGGTCAATGACCCTAACCTGCACAGCCATCAGGATACCACTTTTCTCTATGCGCTGAGCATACACCTTAAGGCAAGCCAAGGCGCTGCCAACGCTGCCGAACGCTTGCAGATGACCCAGATTCTCACCAGTTATTTGGAAACACTTGATCCCAACGCCCACGTCGTTTTAGGTGGTGACTTCAATATCTACAACAGCAATGAACTTGCTTACCAGCAGCTTATATCAGGCGTCTCGAGCTCATTCGTATTTGCTGACCCAATTGATACCCCTGGCAATTGGCACGACAATGCCTCGCTGAGCCATGTACATACCCAAAGCACACGCACTTCACAGCTCAATGGGGATGGGGCAGGAGGTGGGCTCGACGATCGATTTGATTTTATCCTCCTTTCAGAAAATATGATGGATTCCGAAAGTAGAATTCATTATGTAGAGGAATCTTATGACAATCTTGGATACACCGGCGGGTGTATCAACCAGAGCCTCATTGCGTGTGGGAATTCGGATGTTTCGCCGGACATTAGGCGTGCATTGTTTCAAATGTCTGATCATTTACCAATTTGGCTTGAGTTGGATGTGAATTTACCACTGCCTACAAATACCAACGCTTATGCATCTGCTGATCAATTTTTCAAGGGAGCCAATCCTGTGAAAGAAGTATTGGCTTTATCAATTCCTGAATTTCAAGGGACTGCCGGTTTTCAAGTCCTCGATATGATGGGCGCTATCCTGATTACAGGAGAGGCCAGGAGCAGTACTGAAATTCGTGTGGACGTTTCAAGCATACCCGCAGGAATGTATTTGTTTTACATGCCGCAAGTTCATCCCAAACCGCACCGTTTTTTGAAAATCAGGTAATTGGCTTCCGCTACATTCAGGTTGGCTCGGTCAAGAGTTTTTCACCCAATCGATGTTTACCTGTTTGCGCGCTTCGAGCTTTTCTCTGCCATATTTGGTGTTGAACTGGTGCTTTTGAAGAAAGTTTAATTGAAATTCTTTCCATTCAGCGGCACTCATTGTGGGATTAAAGTGTTTTAGCTCCTTATAAAGCAACAGGCTCTGCTCCTCATATTCATCTGTGCCGAGATAATACAAATCGGCATCTCTAATGATTTTTTCAGGTAAACTTTTAGGAATGCTTGGCACAGCAGTTGCCATAATGATGCAGCACACGGCCTCGATATCATTATCGTCAAAACCATATTCGGGAAGCGCTTCGCGGGCATATGTACAGCTCAATGCCTCATGATTTTTGTGGTGAAGGAGGAAGCCAGTGTCGTGAAAAAGGGCAGCCGCTTCAAGTCTCAACTTTTCTTTTGGAGTTAGTATCTCTTCGGAAGAAATGAGGCGAACTTTATCCATAACATAAGCTGTGTGCGCCGCATTGTGATAGCATAAGTGCGGAGGCAATTGCTCTTTCAGCAAAGCAATGATGTTTCTTTTAAACTCTTCAGAAACTGGCATAACTGCTTAAAGTTTTGTTTGTTTTATCAAGCCGCCTTTCACTTCCTTGATGCTGTTTACATACACGAAGGCCTTTGGATCTATCTGTTTTACCGCTTCCTGAATTCGATATATCTCAAGTCGCGTTACGATTGTTACTACGATATCGCAATTGTATTTTACGTGAAAAGCCTCAGGTAGATATCCTCTTTCCCCTTTGAAAACTGTGATCGCTTTACCGAAGTCATTTACGATGAGCTTTTTTATCTTATCTGAATCTTTCGAGATGATGTTGAGTGCTGTATATGCTTCAAATCCATCCACAACATATTCTGTGGTTTTCATGGCTGTAAAATATACAAGAATTGAATAAAGGGCGGTTTCAATACCAAATTTGAAGGCAGCACCTACAATAATCAATGTGTTGAGCGTCAGAATTATTTCTCCTGATGTAAATGCCGATTTTTTTTCTGTGTAAAGTGCTATAACTTCAAGACCATCAATTACCCCTCCTCCGCGTATTACCAAGCCAATACCCATACCTATGAAGAAGCCACCGAATACCGCAATGAGCACCTTGTCAGTGGTGAAAATGGGTATTTCTATAAAATACATGCCAGCGGCAAGCAGCAAAACGGCTATGAGTGTTTGAATTCCAAATGTCTTTCCGATTTTATGAAAGCCCATAAGGAGAAATGGAATATTGAAAATGATTAGAAGTATACTGATATGAATATCAGCAAAGCTCTTTACAAGAATGGAAATGCCCGTTACGCCGCCATCGAGAAAATTATTTGGGACCATGAATCCTTGCAAACCCACCACAGCGAGAGCAACACCAGCCAGATTAAACATAAAGGCTTTAATGGATAGTATTGATTTCCATTGAATTCTCTGTTTATTTCTTTTCATTCACAAAGTGGCTTTGATTCAAAATTGGGATTTGATTGCGGGTTATCTTTTTGATTTTTTATTTAAAACATGCACATCGAAATGCGCAGACCAATGGGCCACAAGTTCGTTCTATTCTTCAATGGGTTCTTCATTGAAATGTTGAAGTAAGTTGTCTGGATTTAAAGGCTGGCTCGACCTTCATTGTTGTCTGATTGGTTGGATGTTGTCAAATGTACAAATTACCCAATCAAAACTAAATTTATGATCATATTGAACTGAAACGATTTTTCATGGCTTTCGCAGGCTTGTGCATCATTTGTTTAAGGTACTTGGAGTCATTCTGCATTCAAGGACTTTAATGCAATTTAGCTTTAAACCAACTCACTTTTTGACTCAGGGCAGCATAGAAAAAGCCGCCACACAAAGTGCGGCGGCTTAGGTTATGTGCAGTTTAGATAATGCTTATTGGTTGCTGAAATTTTGCATTTCCTGCTCAAAAGTTTTCTTAAATTGCTCGTAGTCATAGTCTATCCGCAAACGCTCGTCTTTTGAAAGTCTCTCATTCATTGCGCCGAGTAGCTCTTCGCCGCTTAGCTCCAATGCTACATAATATTTGAAGTTACCATTGGCAGTTACTTTAACTGCCTTTTGGCAAATGGTTTTCACACCATTCAATTGTTGATTTACAACTTCTCGTGTTAGACCCTCAAATCTTTCTTGAACTTCTTCTTTGTTATTGAATTCCCTGCTGTTCACGTAATTGTCGGTCGTGGCTTTGATGGTTGTGCTTATTGAGCTTGCCAGGGCGCCTCGCGCATCGTTCATGGCCTTGCGACGGGCTGTTGCCTGGTCCATGCTTTCACCAAGGCCGTTAGAACGGAAAAATTCATCGTTGGTGAAGTACTCTGGGCCCGCGCAATACTCGGTAATAAGAACTTCTCCATCGGGAGCTTGCACTTCTTTGTTCTTTTTGCAGCCTGTGGCTATCAATGCTGCGAGCATGAGCATCATCCCTGTGCGTGCCAAGATAGGTGTGGTTTTTGCTTTCATGTGTTCTGGTTTTTGTTTGTTTTTAGGGGTTATTTCAGAAATTGTGCCAAAGTTGCAAATCATTTTAAAATAAATCGTTTACCAATTTTCTCATAAGCTCCGACTCTATGTTACGCGTTACATTTTGGTAAGCTTTCATTCCTGCGCGTTCAAAGTCGAGATCCACACCGCGCAGGTCAGAGCGACTTACGCTGTATACCCGCTCTCCGGTAGTATTGTTTCGAATTGCGATGTCAAGATCCATAAAGCTCGTGAAAAATCCCTGATCGGATCCTCCCTGGCGGGTATCGGCGCGCAAAGTAACGGTGAGGTCAGCTTCCTGAGGATTATTTGTAAAGCGCACACCACGGCGACCCAACGAAGTTTTAATGGATGCAGTGAGGGGAGTGGTCCCAATATTCTCACCAAGATTCTTTTCAGCCGCATCAAAGTACATGGATGGGGGAACATACTTAATAAGACTTTGCAAGCTATTGCTGCGCATTGACTCTGTGAGCCTGCGCATAAACCGATCGCTCTGAAAGGGTTCAAAAATGAAGTCAGTATCTACCGACGTGATAAGCAGGTTATTGTTGCGCTCTCGTTCGGCTTGATTTACCCGAATCTCCGCGCGACCGTCTGCATTGCTTGTGGCTTTACCTCGCACGCGGCCATAAATCCCAAAGTATTCATATTGAAGGGGTACGTCTTCGAGCGCAATGTCATTGCGCCCGTCACTTGCCCTCACCTGGGCTGTGAAATCGAAACCGTTTTGGTAACTCAGTACAATATCTTCTTCCAGCTGCAAACGTGCATTGCTCAGCAAGTCGCGAAGCGCCGTATACAGCACATTGTCGAGTTGTATTGCCGACCCTTGAAAGTCGACAATATTGCTTTCACCCCAAAAGCTTTCCAGGGCTTGCAATCCGCGTAAGTATGAATCGGCAGCGCCGCGAAACTGGTAGCTCGACTGGGCACTTAATCCCTTGGCATAAAAATCAAGGGCAAGATTTTGCGCTGATTCTTTTAGCAGACGTTGCTTGTCGCTGTAAGTTTGTTTGTCGAGTCGGTAATACGACCAGTAGCTGTTGTCATCTTCCCAAACTTCTACCAATTCAAAATCCTCAAGATCAAGGTTTGAAGTTACCGTCACGGTTTCTCGAAACTCCTGTTCAAATTTGTATTCCCGTTCGAGGGTATAAAGTAGCGAGTTGGTGTTTACATTGACTTTGATCTCAGAAGCGAGGTCGCTCAGGGCATTCTCACGGGATACCCTTTGGAAATTGGTGTTCGGACTTTTTTGGGCTACACCTATACCAATATAATAAATGCTCGACAGTGGCCTCGACTCAACCCATCGCGGCGGGGCAGGAGCAACCTCTCCGGCTACTTCTTGCTTAGGAGTGCAGGCGCTCAGGGCAAAAAAGAAGAGTAGCCAGAGATTTGATTTCATTTTTCTCGCATGAATTGGATGAGGTCTTGCTGTAGGTTTTTAGCGGTGGCGGTATATGCTGCATTGTTGAGTTCGTCAATGCTGCGCAAAGTTCGGGGAGCCCTGATTAAATTTTGAAGCCGGCTGCGGTCACGGTTGGAAGTCAAAACGCCATTTGGCCCAGCGGGTAGCAGGTTATTTACCTCGCCGTCATAAGCTGCATAATACATTTGATCCTCTTCCGTACGATCCACGATACGCGAAAACAGCACTTCGCCCGATTCGAGTGATATAGCGGTGTATTGCACAGACATGCGCACTTCATTTCGATTGAAGTATTCGTTGTATTTCACAGGCTTGTACCTCACTTCATTGTAATGTTGCTGAGCCTCATTGTTAAACAGCCGCACAGTGTATGATTCAAAACCATCTTTTGCCGTGCGTTGCACCCGACCTGGTGTACTGGAATAGCTCAGTACTGTGGCATTGATCAATGCCTTTGCCCCGAGCAAATTTCCAACTTGTGTTGCAGTGCGCTCATCTATGATACCACTCAGGCTTAGGCGTTGTTCGTTCAAAATAGCATCCATATTGTCGCGCTCAACAATACGCAAAAAGGGATCTTCAATTTGAGCCAGCGACGTGACAAAAAAAGCATAGACCCGTTTCTCAATATCACGTGCCCCGGAAGCATTTTCAAAAGGAGCAAGAGCAACAGGATATTTACCCAGGTTTAAACACTCTTCACGCAATACGGCCACGTCCCTATATGACCTGTCATTTTGATAAATCTTGTCCAGTTCATAATATGCTTTCCGAAAATCCCGGTTGTCGAAATGAACCAGTGCACTCTGGTAAAGCGGCTCATTTTTGGCAATCCCTTTAAGGGCCATAACGTCTTCATATCCGGGCTCTATTTTGGTGATCTGCAGAAACACGGCCTTGGCTTCGTCAAAACGTTTCTCCGCCATTAGCGCAGTTCCTTGATCGTACAATTCCTTAAGAACGATTGATTTTGAATACGCGAAATCTTCCTCATAATGTCCTGCAATGTCATGGCTTATACCCAGGCGCGCCACACGCTCCCGGTAGCCTATGGCATCCTGGTAGGCGTTGAGTGCATCTCTGTGCTCATCCATCGCCTTGTGCCGTGAAAATGTGTCGAGCTTATCATTGAGTACTTTTCGTGAAGTATTGGTCAATCCAATGCGGGCTTCTACATTGTTGTTGTTGCGCATCAGCGCATTGAAATAAAAGTTGGCGGCGTCGGTATACATTCCGGCATCTTCCAGCTGCATAGCGCGTTTGGCCAGGCCTTTACTTCCTGTGCAGCCAGCAAGCACTGTGGCAGCCAAAAAGAGCAGAGGCAAGCACCTCAGCCAAATTGCTGGTTTACGGTTATTTGCCTTGCAAATATTCATCGAGTTGTTCTATTGAATCGCTAAAGGTAAATGCGTCATTTACTTTCCAGTAGTTTTCCGGGTCACTGCACCGGTCATAGGCCGCTTTGGCAAATGAGAGCTTATCATCTTCAAAGCTAAATAGTTCAATGACTTCCACAATTTGAGAACTGCTCAAGCAGTTGCTTTTCAATACTTGTCGAGCGGTGGTCATTTTGTCGTCAGCAAAAGATTTTGAAGAGATGCTCTTTTTTGCTCCAGCGAAACTTTGTGAAGCCATTGGCGTGCAGGCCACTGCTACCTTTTCTTTTGCTGCGGGGGGCGCAGGTGTCATTTCAGTGCTGTAATCAATCTCCTGTGTGGCTTTGGTGGTAGTGCTTCCGGTCATGTCGAAATCACTGTCGTGGGTGATGTCAATATTGATTCCGATGCGCTGCTCTCCGGCACCCATTTCAATGTTGACCCGCTCACCTGTTGACCTGGTTGGCTGAGCGCTCTGCGTTATTTCTGTAGAGGGTGTCACTCTTGTAGATACATGCTCAACCGGGGCATCGACAATGACCTCAGATCTGGAAGGCGCAGATGGCGCAACTTCCCTCAGTGCAGTAGGTTCTCCAAAAGGTCGTATGGCGAAGCCTCCCTTCTTCTTGAGTACCACGATCGCTCTTTGCTCCATTCCAGGTTCAAGCGCAAAGTTTTGGGTTGCTGTTCCCAGTGATGCATCTGAGAAACGTACCAGAATTTTGTGAAATTCACCGGTTAAGCCTTCAGCCCTTACATTGGCCATGGCTTGATCATTTTGCGGCACCCCGTTTATTACCAGAAAGAAGGGGTCTCCATTTTCTGAAAAGACTTCAAGATTTGAACTTGCTTGGCCCAGACAAATGAGGCTCAGTAGACTGCAAAAAAAGGCGGTAAATAGTTGAATTGTTTTCATGATGTTTTGGGTTGGCTAAAGTAATTTTCGCTGAGGTGTTAAACAAGTGCTGTGCCAAAGTGAGTTATTTTACTTATTCAAACCTACTGTTGAAAAAGAAAATAGTTTCAAAGGCCACGCCCGAAATTAGGAATTATACCTTCGTTGACTGAATTATCTGTGCTAAATCTAATAAATGCGTAAAATACTTATTATTGGAGCCGGGCGGTCGTCCATCTACCTCATAGATTACCTGCTGCAGCATGCCTCTGGCCATGATTGGCAGTTGCGCATTGCAGATGCAAACCCGGAGGCCGCGCGCAAAATTCTCAGCCCGGAAGCAGGAGCTTGCCTGTTTCAACTCGATGCTACACATGACGAAGCGCGCAGTGCAGCGATTTCGGAGTCAGATTTGGTGATCAGCATGCTGCCCGCATTTATGCATCCACCCGTTGCGAATGACTGTCTTCGGTTGGGAAAACATCTGGTTACCCCAAGCTATATATCAAAGGAGATGAAGGCCATGGAATCGGATGTTAAAAAAGCCGGCCTCATATTTATGAATGAACTCGGTGTAGACCCTGGAATCGATCATATGTCGGCCATGAGGTTGCTCAATCACATGCGTGAGCGCGGTGCGGAGATCACCTGGTTTGAGAGCTTTACCGGCGGTTTGATTGCACCTGAGAGTGACGACAATCCCTGGCATTATAAATTTACTTGGAATCCACGCAATGTAGTCCTTGCAGGTCAAGGTGGCGCAGTTAAATTCAAGCACAACGGCAGGTTCAAATATATTCCTTACCAGAAATTATTTCGCCGTACTGAAATCATTGAGGTGCCGGGTTATGGCCGGTTCGAAGGCTATGCCAACCGCGACTCCCTTAACTACCGCGAATTATACGGCCTTGAAGACGTGCCAACAATTTACCGCGGTACACTGCGCAAGGTTGGATTTTGTCGGGCATGGAATATATTCGTGCAGCTGGGCATGACCGACGATTCGTATATCATGGAAGACTGGGACAACATGACCCACCGACAGTTTACCAATTGCTTTCTTGCCTACAGCCCCGACGACAGTGTGGAATTGAAGCTCATGCATTACATGAAGCTCGATCAAGACAGCGATCTCATAGAGAAGCTGCATTGGATAGGCATTTTCGATGATGAACCCATAACCCTTGATAAGCCATCCACCCCTGCCCAAATTCTCCAGCACATCCTCGAAAAAAAGTGGACACTCAAGCCCGATGATAAAGACATGATCGTAATGTGGCACAAGGTGCATACCAAAGAAGCTGGTGAAGCCCGTGAGCGCCAATGGGAGTCAAGCATGGTGTCCATTGGTGAGCCATCCCCGCGCACTGCAATGGCCAAAACGGTCGGATTGCCAGTGGCAATGGCGGCAAAACTCATTCTTGAAGGCAAGTTTACAAAACCAGGAGTTCATTTGCCAATCACTCCCGATATCTATTTGCCTCTCCTAAAAGATCTTGAGGATTATGGAATTGAATTTAAGGAAAGAGAGGTCTCTGAGAGTTGAGGTGTACTGCCAGGCTGGGTAAAAGCAACGACGCTAAACCCATCAATAATGGGTTTCGAAAAATTCGTTTAAAGTATATTATTAGGGGAGCACGACTGATACGGACTCACTGGGCGTGAGACTCAGGTTGGGGAATACCAACAAGCCTGCGTCGTCATAACTTTCGTCAAAATTGGAATCTCCATAAAGCCTTACGGAAATTACCGAGCCAGAAGTATTCGGTATCTGACTAAAGAGTTCTGATCCCAATTCAACTGTAAATTGAGCAGTATTGGAGGTATAATGTTCCTGAAAGTCATAATCTGAATTAGAAACAGTACTTCCACTGGCTACAAATAATCTGTAGCCCTTTGATTGGCCTGTAGGTGGAGGTGCGGGGGCCATGGTTCCAGTTACGGTCAATGTCAAAGGTCCTTGGGTACCGCCTCCTTGAAGGCTTACATTCACATTGCTGAAATCAGTGGTGGGAAGTTGGGTGAGCGTAACAGAAGGAAATTGATGGTAGCCATTGAGCACCTCATATGCAGGGTTGGCAGTATTGAGCCGCAAGCCCGATACAATGATGGTTCCAAAACCTGACTTGCTGTAAGTGGCTGTATACGTGCCTACTGGAGCTCCAGGGAGTCGATAACGGCCTACTTGGTCGCCCGCTACAGTAAAATTTCTAAATCCTGTTTCCAAAAAAACATTCACCCCAGAGCGCTGGTCATGAAGAGGCTGTCCAAATTCATTTTGTGCCCAAACCCTTCCTTCGATACCTGCTGAAGGAACTGGCTCAGGTATTTCATCGTCACATGAAATAAGAAGAGGCACCACTATCAGGGCCCAGAAAAAAGAATGGTTTCTAAAACTGATTTTCATTTTTGTCTACCGCAAAATATGGCGCAAGATAAAATAATTAATTGTGAACTTGGATGAAAAAAAGAACATCTTAAAATACAGTGACTTAATCTTTTTTTCGGGTCGTCCTTTATCCGTATAAGTTAAAACGAAGGCATTGGCCTAAAGGTTCAAGTAAAAATCATTAAGCAATGCTTTGAAATCCTGGCTATATTCATGACGGCCATCAACTTCAATTGTAAGGAATTCATGGATTATATTTCGAGGCGCGATATTTGCAAATGAAAACAAGATGCGGTGCATGGCCTTTTCCGGATTTGGCTTCACTTCGCACTGTCGGGACAAATGCAGACCATTCAACTCGGCGAGAGCTTTTACAGATTCATAGATTGAAACCGGATAAATACCAGAAATATTTCCGCCGTTTCTGAGCCATTTCGAACAAGCCATGAGCGCTTTTGGTGTCAGGTCAATCGCGTGGCGCGCCATGTTCCTTCCTGCGTCCGGGGCGTGTAGATCGGCCTGAAAGAACGGCGGATTGCAGACGATCAAGTCAAACTTTTCATCTGATTCAAAATTGGCAAGGCTGCAATTCACCAGCTGGATGCGACCTGAAAATGGGCTGTTGGCAATGTTGTCTTTTGCGTCAGCAAAAGCTTCAGCATTGGGTTCAATCGCGGTGATGGTGGCATTGGGATTGCGCTGGGCCAGCATCAAGGCGATCATTCCGGTGCCAGTGCCAATATCGAGTATGTTGCTGCACTTTTCGCAATCTACCCATGCCCCGAGGAGGGCGCCGTCGGTACCCACTTTCATGGGAGCGCGGGATTGGTGGATACTAAATTGCTTAAAATGAAACGGTCGACTCAAATTTTGTTCATTTCGAGTAACTCTTGGGGCACCTGTACCTCAATGCGTTTTGCAGCTTTGTCTACGCGCGTTACAAAGGTGTCTTGTAAGGGGATTAAAACCTCAAAACCTTTATGAAATACTTGAATGAGTGGATTGTTGCTGTAGTCAAGAACCGCTTCCACTGGCCCCAGCTCGCCGTGCTGTACATCTGCTACAAGCATTCCTTTGAGCTCGTGAAGGTAATATTGGTCGGCGGGCAGCTTAGGCAATTGAGTCAGCGGGAGGTAAAGCTCTTTTCCGGAAAGTTCAGTGGCAGCTTCGCGGGTGTTAATTCCCTCGAGCGTGGTAATCGCAAAACCTTTTGAATCAATATGCAGAGAAGTCACAAAGAATGGATTCAACTGTCCATTGAGATCGATCAACAAGCTCTTCAGCTTTCGGTAGTCCTGAGGATCGTCCACGTCAAAGAACAGCAAGAGCTCTCCTTTGAATCCGCGTACTTTTGATACGTGGCCCAGGTAGAAACAAGTGTCTTTGTTTAAGGTCATCTCAATATATTTTAGCCAAAAAAGCCCCTAACTTTTTGCCTTTTAAAGGCTGAGTCAGGGGCTTTAGTTATATCACGTCAGTCACTATTGCCCTCAGGCAAGTGGGACTTACTTTGTCTTTTCGTCTTCAGATTCTCCGGCAGTCTCTTCTGCTTTCACCTCTTCAGGAGCAGCTTCAGCCTTAGGAGTTTCCTCTTTAGCTTCTTCGGCTTTCGGCTCTTCAACCATAGCTTCTTCCGCTTTTGGTTCCTCTACCTCTGCTTCTTCAGCTTTTGGCTCTTCTACCTTGGCTTCTTCCGCTTTTGGAGCTTCTTCAACAGCCGGAGCTTCTTCAGCCGCGGCTTGCTCTGCTACGGGAGCGTCTTCTGTGCTCGCTTCAGCTTCTGGAGTTTCGTCGCTTGGCGTTGCTTCAACCACTTCTTCAACAGGAGCATTTGCAGCGGCAATAGCAGCGGCGCGTGCTTTGTTTACTTCCATTTCAGCGTCCAAACGGTCTTTCTCAGCTTTAACAGCTGCATCAGAAAGTCCTTGTTTTTTCTGCTCAATCTTGCCTTGTTTCTCTTCGATCCAGGCATTGAAGCGGCTTTCAACGTCCTCTGCACTGAGGGCGCCTTTTACAACACCCTTCAAGAGGTGATTTTTGTACAATACTCCCTTGTAAGAGAGGATAGCACGTGCGGTGTCGGTAGGCTGCGCGCCATTACCTAGCCATTTTACTGCGCCGTCTACATCGAGATCGATGGTGGCGGGGTTGGTGTTTGGATTGTAAAATCCAAGACGCTCAATGTATTTACCATCTCGTGGTGAGCGAGCGTCGGCCACAACAATGTGGAAATAAGCTTTTCCTTTTCGTCCGTGGCGCTGAAGTCTAATTTTTACTGGCATGTGATGCTAAGCATTAATGTTAGTGGAGTACAAAACTCCGGTTATTAATTTGGGCTGCAAATATCTGATTTTTATTTCAATTCGCGCTCTAAAATCTTTCAATCATTTGCTTTTCGCAAAATGGATGAAAGTCGGACTATGTTTTTTGTGCAAGCCATTGGTTTTCAAAATAAAAACCGATGTTGATTCAGGCATGACACACAAAGCCTACTGGGAATTCCCCCACACGTCTGAAAATAGACCTTCGCTAAATGGCGACAAAAGGGTCAGGGAGCGTCATAATCTACCGTCATGGTCGGCGTAGTGGGGTGCGATTGGCACGTGAGGATATACCCATCTTGCACTTCTTTTTCCGTAAGGGCATAATTCACGTCCATAATTGCAGCGCCTTCCAATACTTTGGCCCTGCAGGTGCAGCATGAGCCGCCTGTGCATGCGTAAGGCGCATCGAGGCCAGCATCGAGAATGGCATCCAAAATATTGTCGGCTGAACTTACTTCAACTTCCGTTTCTTCACCGTCCAGAATTACTGTAACCGTACTTTTGGCCACGGGCGTTTTACCGTCTCCTTCAGCGGGAACTTGTATTTCGTCTGATTCTTTAGGCGCTTCAGTGGTAAATAGCTCAAAGTGTACCTTTTCGTCAGCAACGTTTCGCGATTTGAGCGCATCGCGCACGCTTTGAATCATATCAAATGGACCACAGAGGAAGTAATGGTCAGCAGTGGCTATATTGTTAAAGCGCTCCATCAGTTCATTGCACTTTTCAGCAGAGATTCGGCCATTGAAAAGCGGATCAGCAGTATTTTCCCTGCTCAGCAAATGCATCACCTGAAGTCGGTTGCCGTATTGTGCTTTCAGTGCGTCCAGCTCATCTTTGAAAATAATACTGCCTTGGTCTTTATTGCCGTAGAATAGTGTGAACGTATTGGAATCATTTGCCGTCAAGGCCGTTTTCAGCAAAGACATCACTGGCGTGATACCGCTTCCTGCAGCAAAACCGACGTGGTGTTGCGTTTTGCCGGAAGGCATGTCCACGTAAAAATTGCCCATAGGCCGCATTACCTCCAAAGTGTCGCCTATGGATATACCATTATTAAGCTTACCGCTCACCCGTCCATTTTCAATGGCTTTTACTGCAATGCGCAAATCTGTATCGGCTGTGGGGCTGGAGCATACGGAATAACTTCGGCGCAAGGACTCACCATTTACCTCGACTTTAAGTGTAAGGTATTGACCTTGTTTGTAAGTGAATTCTTCCTTTAGGTTGTCTGGAATGTCAAAAGAGATGGAAACGCAATCCGCTGTTTCACGGCGGATGTCTTCTATTTTAAGCGGATGGAACTTCGCCATGGACTGTACTCAATTTAAAATGCTGCAAAAATAGCAAGAAGGGTGGATTAGACCAATTCGAATTGTGAAACGCTCCGTTCCTGGTATTGTTTTCAGCCGTGATGGCGCTTGCGAGCCGTTTACATATTCGACATATCGACATGATTATCAGTAGATACTGTCTCTATAACTCTTTAGATGTAAAAAGCACCAATTCCCGGTACCCATGATTGAGCACCGGGAATGGATTGATCCACATAGACTTTAATCACTGCTAGGGAAGTGCATTCATATCACCCAATAGATTGAGCACACTGCTTTTGCCGTCGAGCATGAGTACTTTTGAATTTGGTGAAGCGCCTATACTTTCAAAGGCTTCCACACGCTTCATGTCAAGAATGTTTTTGCTGAGCGTGGCGTTGAGCATTTCGTTGCGCTTCTGTATGGCTTCTGCTTCTATTTCAATGGCACGTGCAGCGGCAGTTGCGCGCATGATTTCCGCTTCGGCGCTGGCTTCTGCATCAATGAGTATGGCATCTCTCTGGCCTTCAGCCCTGATGCGTGCCATTTCTTTCTGGCCTTCCTCTTGAATGATTTGCCTCTCCATTTCGCGCCTTTGCTGATCGGCTACGAATGCCAGGCGCATGGCTTCCTGCTCCGACTCCAACTTTCGCTCAATAGATTCTGAAATTCGTTCGGGTAACCTGATGTTTTTCAATAGCACGCTTTCTATAATCACTCCGCGATCGTCAAGCACTTCGATCATGCGCTGCTGGATAGCGCGTTCTATCTCGCCGCGTCGCGCGCTGTGCATGTCCTTGGCATCGTACTGAGAGCAAATATCAGCTGCTGCCGATCGGTATACTGGTAGTATGAGGTCGCGTTCGTAAAAAAGCCCCGTTTCCCGTATCAGCTGAGGTGCTTGTGAGGCCCTGATGCTGTAAAGAATTGAGCTTTCTGATCTGATGGTAAGTCCCTCCCTCGATGGAAGGTCTTCGTTTATGAGTAAATTTTGCGTTTGTACCTGAACGCGAATGAGTCGTGTAATGAATGGATTGATTGCCACGGGTCCCGGTTGCTTCACGTCGGTGCTGAGCTTGCCCATGGTTTGTTTTACCCCAACCTGATCGGGTCTTACGATTGCGCAGCTACTCAAAATAAATAGCAGCCCAATTCCTATAAATGCTGTTTTTTTCATGGCCCTTAATTTTTAATGAACATTTTCCCAAATTCATCAAGCGGTGTGCCACAGCAAGTAATTTTTAAATTTTTCGCTTTTTTTGGCAAATCTCACTTTAAACCTTTTGTTGGGCGATTCCATCAGGCTTTTTATTCATTTTATGAACATTGGATTAATGAATTGTATATAAAACGCTTAAGGCAATATCGCCTTAAATGATAGCGCGGGTCAAAACGGATAAGTTGGTAATTATGGATGCGCTTTCTGATATGCTTTACATGGATTAACTTTGGATAGAGAAGTGATTTCATTTTTCTCGGAGGAATTGCAGTCATTTGTTGTTCATTTGCCACGGCTAAATAAAATATGGATCCAGTTTACATTGAAAAGTCAAATTATGCCCAATAAACGGCAGTGGTGGATTGTCGATGATGATCCTGTTTTTCGAATGATTTTTTGTATGGTGCTGACCAAGACAGATGATGGCATTGACTGCAAAGAATGCATTGACGGCAATGATTTTCTCGAAAAGCTTCAAGTGGCTTTAGCAAAAAAAGAAGCCTTACCCCAAGTTGTATTTTTGGACTTGAATATGCCCGGTAAGTCGGGATGGGAAGTGCTTGACGCTTTAAATGCTTTTGAGGCCTTCCCATCAGCTGAATCAAAAATATTCGTTTTAAGCTCAAGTATCAACCCGGAAGATGAGCAAAATGCAAAGGCACATCCTTATTGCAATGGATTTCTCGTCAAGCCCATCAGCAAAAGAGTGCTGAACAGAATTCTGTCCAAGCCCTTGGGCAATTAGATTTTATTGCGTTCACTCGGGTATAATTTTCTCGTAACTCGCCACAATTCCTTTGATCAAGGAAGAGCTGAAGCCATTGTGCTCCATTTCGTTGAGTCCGGTAATTGTGCAACCCTTGGGAGTGGTAACTTTATCGATTTCGCTCTCGGGATGGGCCCCCCGTTCAATAAGTAAGGCTGCGGCTCCCAGTACCGTTTGCTGCACGATGGCGCCTGCTGTTTTCGAGTCAAAGCCTATTTCAATTCCGCCCTGCACCATGGCACGAATAAAACGCATCACGTATGCAATACCGCATGCGCCCATCACGGTAGCAGCTTCCATAAGTTCTTCCGCAATGAAGATCACCCTGCCCAGAGCGCTGAATACCTCTTCGATCATTTCAACATGTGCCGGGTTGGCTTGCATATAGCTGATGCATGTGAGTGATTGCTTTACATCGGCTGCAGTGTTGGGCATGGCTCTGAACAGCGGAGTGCCCGCCGGCAGTAGAGCAGCTATGTGTGTATTGCTAATGCCGGTAGCTACGGAGACCACAATGTGAAATTCCGGATCTATCGCATCTTTTATTTCCGCAAGGATCTTGTCTACATTGTAAGGTTTTACTGCTAAAATGATGATCTTCCTGTTTTCAACGGCGGCTTTGTTGTCGCTTCCAGTGTACACACCGCGATCGTGTAAGGATTGAAGTCCGGCAACGTGGCGTCGCGTGGCTGTAATATTTCCGGATGGTAAGCCTGCATCAACCAGTCCATTGGCCAAAGCCAATCCAAGGTTTCCGCATCCCAGGATGGCCACAGAAATGTCTTTATTCATTCTTATAAAGTTTGCCCGAAGATAGGAGCTATAAGCGCATCGATCAATATGAAAGCACAATTCAATGTGATTTTACACATTTTACACTTTGGGCTGTTCTTCTTTTTCATTTTTGTACCCAAACGGAGCACACTGAATGTTTACTTTCACACAATGATTTCACCCAGTAACCTGCCATTCGAGGCGCTTGCCGCAAAAATGAAAGGCCGTTTGCTCACCGACCGAGCGAGCCGCATTTTGTACGCAACGGATGCCTCCGTATACCGTAAATTACCGCTGGCAGTGGCCGAACCTGCGGGTGTGGACGACTTGGTCGCTTTGATCCACTTTGCTTCAGCACATAAAATTTCCCTTGTGCCACGCACAGCCGGCACCTCTCTTGCCGGGCAGGCGATAGGCAAAGGAGTTGTAGTCGATTTTTCAGTGCACTTCACAGAGATTCTCGAATTGAATGCGCAGGAAAGGTGGGTTCGTGTGCAGCCGGGTGTAATTCGCGATGAACTCAACCGACATTTAAAACCGCACGGACTCTGGTTTTCACCAAATACTTCCACCGCCAGCCGCTGCATGATGGGCGGTATGGTGGGCAACAATTCTAGTGGCACCACCTCCATACGCTACGGTGTGACCCGAGATAAAGTCATAGAGGCCAAAGTGTTGCTTTGCGATGGGAGTATGGTTACACTCGGCCCAAAATCGCCAGAAGGACTTGTGGCCCTTCTGGCAAAGGATACACTGGAAGCAAAGATATACCATCACCTTATCGATCGGCTTCAGGAACCTGAAGTCGCCGCCGCCATTCGCAGTGGGTATCCAAAGGCATCCATACACCGACGAAATACGGGCTACGCGGTCGATGCCCTTCTTTACCAGGCGCCGTTTAACCCGGGAGGGCCACCAATCAATCTCGCCACCTTGTTTACCGGTGCCGAGGGCACATTGGGCCTTCTGGCTGAGGTAAAGCTCAGACTCGATCTTTTCCCACCGGTGCATGAAGCGGTGGTCTGCGCCCATTTTGAGAGCGTTCACGAGGCCATGCGAGCCACGGTAGAGATTATGAAGCACAATCCCTACGCTTGCGAGCTCATGGACAAGGTCATTCTCGACTGCACCAAAGACAATATCGCACAGGCTGAAAATCGATTTTTTCTCGAGGGCGACCCCGGAGCCATTCTCGCTGTTGAAATGCGGGCCGATGATAAATCTGGGCTTGATAAAACCACACTGGAGTTGATACAAAGTCTTAGCGCAAAGAACCTCGGTCACGCTTATCCAGTGATTTACCCACCCGATACCTCCAGGGTTTGGGATCTGCGGGCAGCTGGCCTTGGAGTCTTGAGCAATATGAAAGGCGACGCCAAGCCGCTGGCATTTGTTGAAGATACAGCTGTAGAGCTGGGTGACCTGCCTGAGTACATCGCCGATTTTGAAAGTATGATGGCAGCATTTGGGCAGAGGGCGGTATACTATGCCCATGCCGGCGCAGGCGAGCTTCATGTGCGGCCAGTGCTCAACCTGAAGACCGCTGAGGGACAAGCCCAGTTTCGGGCCATTGGTGAGGCCTCTGCCGATTTGGTAGCGCAGTACGGTGGCTCCTTGAGTGGCGAACATGGTGACGGACGTGCCCGCTCAGAATTCATTCCCAAGGTAATAGGCGAGGCCAATTATGCTTTGCTCAAGGAAATCAAGTCGGTATGGGATCCCCAAAATATATTCAATCCCGGCAACATCGTTTCGCCCGAACCCATGGATGCCGATTTTCGCTACACTGCGGGCCAGCGGGCTTTTAATGCTTCGACTTTCCTCGATTTTTCCGAAAAGGGAAATGCCCTTCTCGCTGCCGAAGCCTGCAATGGGTCAGGTGATTGCCTTAAGCCCCATGCGGCGGGTGGCACCATGTGTCCGAGTTACCAGGCCACACTCCAAGAGGCCGACAGCACGAGGGCCCGGGCCAATATGCTTCGGGAAACCCTCACGCGGCAGGGAAATCCTGCCTTTCCATGGGGCAGTGATGAGCTACACAAAGTGCTCGATCTTTGCTTAAGTTGCAAAGCCTGCAAGCGCGAGTGCCCCAGCAGTGTGGATATGGCCAGCCTCAAGGCCGAGGCCGATTACCATTACCAGGTGCGCAACGGATTTTCGCGCAGGACGCGTTTTTTCGGGCACTTTCACCGCAGTGCCCCATGGGCTTCCACTTTTGCTCCCCTGGTCAATAGGTTGACGGGTAGTAAGCTAATGTCTCAACCTTTTAAGAAATTTATGGACATTGCACCTGAGCGCAGCATACCGGCCTTCTCGGCAAAGAGGGCTGTGAGCAAACTCCGAAAATACCGGGGAAAAGGCAAGCCAGCGCTGGTATTGTACATTGACGAATTTACCCAATACCAGGACGCACACATTGCCGCAGATGCCGGCGCTTTGCTGCAAAAGCTGGGCTATACCTTTGTTCCTGTTTACACTCCATCAGGCCGGGCATATATGTCCAAAGCGATGCTTCCAGAAGCCAAGCGTATAGTGCAGCGCAGTGTCAGGAAGCTCAGTGAGCCCTCCCTTGAGGGATTGCCTATCGTGGGTCTCGAGCCTTCCGCGATACTCGGCTTTCGCGACGATTTGCAAAAGCTTTTCAAAGGGGATGAAAAGAAAGCCATTGCTGATATTGCTCAGCGATGCTTTACCCTTGAGGAATTTCTGGCTGCGGAGGCGGAAGGTGGAAAGATTGATGCAAGTCAGTTTCATGAAGAAAGCAAAGAGATTCACCTGCATCAACACTGCCACCAAAAGACGCTTTCGCATGTGAAGTACAGCAAGCTGCTTCTGGGCTTGCCCAAGAACTACCGCGTTACGGTAATCCCATCCGGCTGTTGTGGTATGGCGGGCAGTTTTGGATATGAGGCTGAGCACTTTGCGTTGAGCCAGCAAATTGGCAATATGGTGCTGTATCCACATGTGCGGAAGCTTGACAAGGCCGCTATAGTGGTGGCCGCAGGTACCAGCTGTCGGCATCAATTGGCTGATGGCGTAGACAGAAAGGCCCTGCATCCTGCGCAGGTTTTGCTCAGGGCGCTCAAATAAGGTTATCAGGTTGCGCATATGCAGCCCTACCGAGTCGGTCGTTGATGGCCATACCGAGGCCCCTCTGTGGCATTGGCTCTGCCAAAATCACATCTCCCTCCATGGCGTCGAGGGTGCGCATTGCTGCAAACAGATTTTGTGCAGCTTCTGAAAGATCACCTTTGGGGCTCAGGGCTATCCCTGGCTGGCCATGCAAATTTTGAAGGGCCAAAACAGCTATTTTTTTACCCTGCGATTGAGCCAACAGCTTTGGAATTTCTCCAAAAATGAGTGGCTTCGCCGGTGCGTAGTGGGAGAGAAGCATTCCCGGAGCAGCCGGGCTCGAGCTGCTTTCATTGTTGAGCGCTACCTTGCCGATGCATTGCTCTATTTCTTCTAAAGTGATGCCCCCGAGACGCAAAATTCTCGCTTCCTCACCTTCAAACCCTACAATGGTCGACTCGAGGCCCACCGAGCAGGCGCCACCATCGAGTATGTAATCAACCTTATCGCCGAGTTGTGCTTGCACATGCGCAGCTGTTGTGGGGCTGATGTATCCAAAAGGGTTGGCGCTGGGTGCTGCCAACGGAAAATCAAGCGAGGAGAGCAAGCGCTGTGTAAGCTTATGCTGCGGCACACGCAAGCCCACAGTGGCAAGCCCGGAGCTCACGATATCTGGAATGATTTCTCGCTTAGGCATTACAAGCGTGAGCGGGCCAGGCCAGAAGGTACTGGCCAGTTGTCGCGCCTTTGGAGGAAATGATAAAGCATAAGTGTTTACCTGGGTCACCGAGGGTAAGTGCACTATAAGCGGGTCAAAATGGGGCCGGCCTTTGGCTTCAAAGATGCGCACCACCGCTGCCGGGTCAAGGGCATTTGCCGCAAGGCCGTAGACCGTTTCCGTGGGAATGGCCACAAGTCCACCTCGCCTCAGCACTGCTGCCGCTTCTTGAAGATCCTTGCCTATTTGCGCCATAATAAAGGAGTGTAGTCAGCAATTATGACTGAACATTGGTGTGCTTAAACCGGTTATCGCTGGGCTTCATATGAACAATATCCTGAACACTCACTGTTATTTGCCGGTCTCGGCTAACATCCGCAAAATTATCTATCGCCTCCGCAATATCCAGGTCTACAAAGTCGGCTTTGCGGGCGTCGATATGCACATGCGCTCCCGAAGGGATGGTGCTAAGCGCCTTTAGCACCTGTGCCTTATGAATAAATGAAACATCTTTCAGGAATCTAATTTCAATACGATCACCAACCTCTTCAATTTCAAGACACCGCGTTACGTTACTTTTGAGAATAAAGAAAATTCCGACCACCATACCAATGCCGATTCCAATGAGTAAATCGGTAAATAGAATAGCAACAATGGTCACAATAAATGGAATGAATCGCATCTTTCCTTTTTTATACTTTGCTTTAAACAGGCTAGGGCTCGCCAGCTTGTAACCAATAAGCAACAAGATCGCTGCGAGGCAGGAAAGTGGAATATAGTTGAGCAGTTTAGCCAAAAAGAGCAACGACAGCAAAAGCCAGATTCCATGCAAAATGGCACTCATCTTTGACTTTCCGCCTGAGTTGATATTGGCTGAACTGCGCACGATTACTGCAGTAACAGGTATCCCTCCAAGCAGACCCGCCACAATATTCCCAATGCCTTGCGCACCCAGTTCACGGCTGGGCGGACTCACCCGCTTCAAAGGGTCAAGTTTATCAGAGGCCTCAAGGCTTAAAAGGCTTTCTATACTTGCTACCAACGCAATGGTGAAACCTGTGACGTATACGGCCGGTTCTGTAAATTTACTGAAGTCAGGCAGAGTAAACTCCCCCAAAAAACCACTGATAGTGTCGTTGACAGGAACTTGCACGAGCTGAGGTCCATACAAAGTGAGTTGGGGTGCATAGGCCATGAACAATGCGTTGATTCCAACACCGGTAAGCACGGCAAAAAGAGCACCCGGCAATATTTTGAACAAACCAAATTGTTTCATTTTTGGCTGTTCGAAGAGGATAAGAACCAATAACGAGCTTACCGAAATAATGATAGCTCCCATATCGCTATTGCGCAAAGCCGTAATGATTTGGGTAAATGTATTCTCATCATCCCCGGTCTTAAACGCCAAATCACCTTCGAAGTCGGCGTGATAGCCCACGGCATGAGGAATTTGCTTTAAGATCAGAATCAGGCCAATGGCGGCGAGCATACCTTTAATAACGGCATTGGGAAAGTAGTAGCCAATAATGCCGGCCTTGAGTTGGCCCATGATCACCTGGATAATTCCAGCGACTACCACTGCAAGGAGAAACATTTCATACGACTCCATCGATACAATGGCAGTATACACAATTGCAGTGAGGCCTGCTGCTGGTCCACTCACACTGAGCGAGGATCCGCTTAGCGCACCTACAACTATACCTCCCACAATGCCTGAAATAATACCGGCCATTGGCGAGGCCCCTGAAGCCACTGCAATTCCTAAACAAAGAGGCAAGGCTACGAGAAAAACGACCAGGGAAGCAGGGAGGTCGTCTTTGAGATATTTAAAGTTCATAGAGACAAGTTAGTTGACAATGAATAGAGGAAATTCAAGATAAAACGCAAAGATAGCAAGCTTTTGGCAGTGCGTCGGTCGCTTCAGTTGTTACGAGCAAACATTAGCTTTTCTTCAAATTTGTCGTTTCAAGTCACAAGGGGTAATTTGTTTTTTGAGCTTTTTCGCACAAAGAATTACCTTTGCAGGCCTGTTGGAAATTTGGTTCCAATTTTTTTGCTGTAAGGCCCCGTAGCTCAGCCGGATAGAGCAACTGCCTTCTAAGCAGTAGGTCACAGGTTCGAGTCCTGTCGGGGTCACTTAAGGATCCACAAAGCCATTTCTGAAAGCGGAAATGGCTTTTTTGGTGCTCAGCTTTTACTTACTGCTTCGAAATCAGCTACTAATTCAAAATATAGCGAAGCCCTGCGATGATGCCGAAGTACCGGCGACTGCCATCAAGCATGAGGTTGTATCGAAACTCCGGCTCAATAAGCCATTGATCCGCAATCTGGAATTCTTTGGATACCTTGACAAGTACGCCGGTAAGAAAAACAGGATTGAGGCTGTAATCATCGACCACAATATCCGGTTGACCCTGGCTTTGACGCCAGCCAAGAAAAAAATCGACGCTCGGCCCTACGGCAAAATTGACCACAGGCGAGTAAAATTTATAAAGCAATGGAATGGAGAGAAAACGCTCCTGTATCACTCCGCGTCCTACAAAAATAAGTGTGCCCTGATCAAAAATATTGCTGAAGAAAATGAGGTTGTGCACGCGGTAGTACAAGCCAGTTTCTACACCACTTCTTTTTGTAAGCTTGCGCTCTAAAAGGCCACCAAACCCAGACTGAAAGGTGCTACCATTTTGTAAGTCCAGGGTATATGCCACTCCAATCCGTGTTTGCTCTTGCGCAGGCAGACTTGAGTTGCACATCGTCAGCATACATAGAAATGCCACACAAATGTAAATATGTTTCATAGGGGAAAATTAGACATTAATTGTATACCACACACCTCAGAAAGTGCGGCATACGCATAAATTTTATGGCCATGCTTATGAACCGAAATTGGTAGTTTTCATCAATTCCGGTTCACTTTGGGCATACAAAACTCGAAATGTTTTCTATTTTTCGACTTTAATATTGGACTCATAAATATCTGATTTAGATTTGATCCTGTGAAAACGTCGGCACTGTGGTATTTAGAGGGTTTGGATTTGTTTGGACGATTTTGTCCACATAAGACTGCGGCCAGTGCCCATTTGCATCAAATGAAATCTTATGCGCCGGGAGAGTTCATTTACGCAGCGCAGGAGCCTGCTGAAAGTATGTTTGTTATCACCAAAGGAAGGGTGAAGTTGGGCGGGTTCACAGCCGAAGGTGAGGAGCGCACTTTGGCCATTTTAAGAGAAGGAGAGGTGTTTGGTGAAATGGTTATGGCCGGATATACAGAGCGCAGGGAGTTTGCGCAGTGCATGGATAAAGACACCCAGATTTGTATTGTTGTTTGGGAAGACCTCAAGCAGCTCATGCGCGATGATGCTGATCTAAGCATAAGGATCATAAAGTGGATTGGCTTCAAATTGGAAAGACTAGAACGAAAAGTGGAGTCGCTTACCTTTAAAGATTCCCGTACCCGAATCATTGATTTTCTCAAGGATGCTGTTGTATTCAAAGGAAAACAAATCGGCGACGAATGGATGATACGCACCAAATTGACCCATGCAGATATTGCCACACTCACAGCCACTTCGCGACAAACGGTAAGTGAAGTGCTGAATGACCTGCGCCGTGAAAACAAGATTTACTTTGAACGGGGTAAAATTTTGATCCGAAATGTTGACAATCTTTGATGGTTTCGCAGTGCCGGTCTAAAATTTTAGTTAAATCATTTCATCATCGACCAGCACTGGAGAATAAAGATCTTCTGCCATACTCTGCTCGTTCTATGTAGTTCGCGAAATGCTTAACCCTTGTCTGCATAATTTGAGCATTTTTTCGGTGATTTTATCTCAATGGTCTTGGGCAGACGCCTTGGCAAGACGGCAGTTTTATTAACTTTACCAGCACAAAATGAATATCATGAAACACATCTCCCTTCTCTTTCTTGCAATTTTCCTCTCTTTTTCTCTCTTTGCTCAAGTCAAAGTCAATGCTCCTGGCAATTATTTCATGAAGCAATTGAAAGAAATTGCAAATCACGATAGGTTGGAGCCCAGTTTTATTCAGGATTATGATCTTATCCGCTTTGATGGCGAGTACCATATCGGAGTTTTGGCCATGGTCGATGTTGATGCAATAAATGAAGATGAATTGAGCAATCTGGAGGTAATCAATCACACACGGATCAATGATATATGGACTTTCAGGGTGCCCCTGAGCAGCATGGAAGCATTTGTGCAAATCAATGGTTTGAAAATGATTGAAATTGCAGAGCCTGTTTCACCCTATTTGCATGAAAATATTCGCGACGGACGCGTAGACAGCGTGCATGCAGGACTGGGCGGATTGGGCCAGGCTTACAAGGGAGAGGGCGTGGTGATAGCGGTAATCGATTGGGGTTTTGACTACACCCATCCAGTGTTTTACGACGATGAGCTCAGCGAATTGCGCCTGGTTCGTGCATGGGATCAAAACAAAATGGAAGGTACGCCTCCTGAACTTTACGGATTTGGTGCGGAGTACATAGGGCAGGATGCCCTCCTTATTGCCCAGCATGATACTGATTACGTGTTCGGTCCAGGAACCCATGGTACCCACGTTGCCGGGATTGCAGGGGGTGCAGGCGGTGGTCCTGATGCAATTTTTGATGTGCCCGGCGGTGAGAATGCCCGTTTCGTTGGCGCTGCTCCGGAAGCAGAACTTATCTTTATTTCACTGCGCCGCGATGCTCCTTCACTCATCGATGGATTTAATTATGTAAAAGATTATGCCGAGTCGGTGGGAAAACCCTTTGTGGTCAACATGAGCTTTGGCTCGCATTTGGGCCCACACGATGGCACTGACCTCAAAAATGTGGGAATTGACAACCTCCACGGTCCTGGCCGTGTTTTTGTCGGTTCGGCAGGAAACAATGGTACTGGCAATTTCCACCTTGATAGAAACTTTGCCATACACAGCGACACTCTCTTTACTGTAGTCAATATTCATCCCTCAGCCAATTGGGGCCAGACCCTCTCCATGTGGGGCTCGTCCAATAGCAGTTTTTCAGCCTCTATTCTTTTGGTGGATGCCAACAATGAAACTGTGCACGCGACCGAATTTTTCCATTCGCAGGAAGAACCACAGATTGAAGAAATCACCTCAGTGGGGGCTGGTGAATTGCACATTCGGGTGCAGTCTACAGCGGCATTCACCACCAACGATAAACCCAATATTCGCCTCGAAGTGCGCAATACTTCGGGTTTGAAGATAGTGCTTCGCGCCATTTCTGACGACAGCCACCTGCACATATGGAGCAATGCGCGTATGCAGAATCGTTACACCAATTGGGGTTGGGGTCTCGATCCCTTTTATCCAGGCGCAGTAATGGGCAACACGGAGTACGGAATGGGTGAGCCCGCCGGAGTGGGTAAAAATGTGATTACAGTAGGCGCTTATCGCGCAGAACGCGTGCAGCCCAATGGGAATGTGATTTATGGTTCACTGGCCAATTTCTCAAGCCGTGGACCAACCGTTGATGAGCGCGTAAAGCCCGACATCACTTCAGGCGGTGTTGATGTATGGTCAGC
Source organism: Cryomorphaceae bacterium (assembly GCA_036796255.1). GTDB lineage: Bacteria > Bacteroidota > Bacteroidia > Flavobacteriales_D > Cryomorphaceae > T3Sed10-241. The sequence continues at coordinate 5,444 of DAIRDH010000012.1, read as the reverse complement.
TGTGAACTCCTGGACCACTGTCGCAGATAATCCCATCGAATTCAATGGCAATACCTATACCTTCGATCAGTTTTCAGGCACTTCAATGTCGGGTCCGTTTGTGGCGGGAATCGTGGCCCTTATGCTGCAAGCCGACCCGGAGTTAAGCGCGGTCGATGCCAAGGCTATCCTTAAAGCCACAGCCCGGCTCGACAATTGGACTGGCGATATAGGCGAAGAAGGCACCCTGAATTGGGGCTGGGGCAAGGCCAATGCACTTGCTGCAATTCTTGCTACTCAAGTGCTCTCGGCATCAGATGAAGCTGTGGTTGACAATGACTTTGTGCTAGCCTTTCCAAATCCAACCACCGATATGCTCTACCTTCAAATGAATGAGGTTTCCGCAGGCGATACACAAGTGCGCATTTTTGATTTGTCTGGAAAGATGGTCAAGCAGCAACAATTCAACTACAGCGGGTCTCAGCTTGCAGTGAATATGGGCGACATGCCTGGCGGCTTGTACCTTATCGCTGTCGAGAATGGCGGCAGGGCAGCGTTCAAGAAAGTCATGTTAACCCGGTAATTCTTTTGTGCTTTCTTTGGCATGCCAAGCATGGGCCTATCATTACTGCGCCTTATGGCTGAGCCAACGGATTTTATATCTTGCATCAACTCCATTGGATGTTAGAACCCTTCCGGCGGATGTCAAATTGAACCCTATATGACGAAAATAGATCTTCGCATCGCCCAACGTTTTGTCTATTTCTTAGAGCGACAATTTGTGCGAGGTGCCCATTACCACCTCCTCTTTGTGGCGATGCTCATCGGCGTCATTTCCATTTTGGGAGGTTTGCTTGTTTGGCCTGTCGCTGATGATTCTGAAGGCCTGGGGCAATCGGTATGGTGGGCATTTTTGCGGCTTACCGACCCTGGCTATTTGGGCGATGATGAGGGCACATGGAGACGCATCGTGTCTACAACCCTTACGGTTCTTGGTTATGTAATCTTCATGGGCTCTTTGGTGGCCATTATCACAGCTTGGCTCAACCGCAAGATACGCCACCTTGAGCAGGGACTTTCGCCAATCACGGCCAAAAATCATATTCTGATTTTAGGCTGGACCAACAGAAGCATTCATATTGCTGCTGAGCTTTTCCTTTCAGTAGGGCGCATGCGGGGATTTTTACAGCGCTATGGCGCCAAGCAATTGAAGCTGATTATGCTCTCTGATGATGTGTCGTCTCAACGCTTGCAGGAGCTTAAAGATAACCGCATGATTGGTCAACGCGCACATGAGATAATCCTGCGGTCGGGGGTGGCGATAGACCGCGAGCACCTGCGCAGGGTAGATAGCATGAACGCTGCAGCGATCATCATCCCTTCACACAGCAAGGCTGGCCACGCCCTCATCACACCCGATGTGGAGACCATTAAAACCCTGCTTTCGCTCAATGCAGAAATCATTCCCGGAAGGCGCATGCCACTGGTTGTGGCGGAAATACAGGATGAGAACAAGCTGAAAGCGGCGCAAAGGGCTTACGCTGGTCCGCTCGAAGTGGTGTCCAGCGATACGATCATCAGCAGGCTTGTTGCGCAAAATATACGCCATGCCGGACTCTCCGCCGTGTACAATGAGCTGCTTTCCAGACAGGTGAAAAACAATCTCTACGCTGTTGAAATGGACGCTATAGGAGGTAAGCGTTATGGTGATTTGGGGCGAGCTTTCAGCAAAGCGGTATTGATTGGCGTAGTCCGTCCAAATGCCGATGGATTCGTTCCTATGCTCAATCCGCCCCCTGATTTCATCTTTGAACGCGATGACCGATTGGTGCTCATAGCACGAAATCTTTCAGAAACTGCTCCAGATATGGAAGCTCCATCCTCGACTTTGGGTGAAGAGGAGTACGGGAGAGTTTCATTGCCCATAAACGATATTGAACATGTGACCGAAATTTTGATCCTCGGATGGAACCACCACATTCCTGCACTGATTCGCGAGCTTGCCACATATGAGGAGGAGTCTTACCACGTCACTTTTGTGAGTTTACGCCCCATAGCAGAGCGCGAAAGCATTCTTGGTGTCCATGCTGGTGCAACCGACCGTGTGGAGTGTCACCATATCTTCGCTGATCACGTTAACGAAGCAGAGCTACGCCAGCTTAGGCCTGAGCGCTTTCACCATATACTTTTTGCCAGCAGCGACAAGTTGGCCGATGTGGAAGAAGCCGATGCACGCACCATCGTGGGTGCCATGCTCCTCGATGAGATTATTCAGGAAGCCGAGCCACGACCTCAGGTACTCATCGAGCTCGCCGACCCGGGCAATGAAGTGCTGATCCGTCGCTTTCAAAGTGAGGTGATCGTAGGGCCGATGATCATGAGCCACTTGCTGGCGCAAATTGCCCTCAAGCCCGAATTACACAGCATTTACAATGAATTGTTTACCGTTGGCGGAGCCGAGATTATCTTTCGCACGCCAGAGGAATATGGCATCAAGCATGGGAGCTACAAATTTGATGAAATCGTGGCCTTTGCGAATACTTTCGGTGAAACTGCCCTGGGAATCTATACCTCACCCGAGGTCGCTGAACAGCGCAGTTCGTTGCAGCTCAATCCCAACCGCAAATTAGGCCTTGAAATTTCCGACAGGGTGAGGTTTGTGGTACTTACGACAGTGTATTGATGAATCAGAATTATACAATTTAGCCCTCTCCACGCGACCGAAAGTTATAACTTAGCACTGGAAATAGAAAAACACTTTAAAGTTGAAAGCATATTTCATCATTGCAAGTATGTTCCCGGCCTTGACCTTATTTGCCCAGGACAACTTGAAATCTTTGGATGATCTTCAGCAATGGAACAAATGGCTCATTGCTGACGATAGAATTAAAACGATAAAGACCGATGGCGTCATTACGGGTTTCGATGTAGACACTACCCACCAGATTGCTTACATAATGCTTGCGGAGATGGGGAAGAAGGAGAAGCTCAAACCAAGGGGCAGATTTGTAGCGTACAATATGGGATCGGAGCAGTTTATGTGGCAAAAGGATATACAGTATGACGATGATCAATTTATACTACAAGATACCATCCCTTTGTATTCCTATGGCAATTACACTTTGGGCTTGAGCCGCTACACAGGGACAAATCAATGGTTCACAGAAGGAAGGGTTGAGTTTTGTGCGCCCGGGAAAAATTTAGGCCTTAGAATTCACGGCTATCAAGCTCAGACTCTTGCAGGGGTTGACTTGCAGACCGGACGTAATGTTTGGATGTACGAGGGCAGTTTTATTGAAAACCTTGAATCAACATACCTCCTAGGCGACACAGCGATTGTTGTCTCCTCGCGTGGTGTACATTATATCAATTTACAAACAGGAAAAGGGTTTTCGCATGAAGGGCGAAAAGATGTGGCCTCTGGATCAATTGGAACCTACATCGCGGTAGGTCTTCTTTTTGGTGCTGTAGGTATGGCAATTACATATGGAGTTACTAATCAGAAAATTAAACCTTCTGCGAAACGTGTTGGTAGCGACCAATCAAACGTGGTTATGGACAAGTATCATTTGTATTATGGAGGGGCGGATGAATTAGCAGCATTCGATTATAAGGGAAATATGCTCTGGAGAAATTGGTTGCACGTAGGTTATGTGTCCTCAACAAAACTGTTTATGCATAATGACATGCTTTATTTCATCTATGGCGTTCGGGATGCTTCAATGGAAAATGGGGAAGTAAGTGGGAAAAGCCGATTGGCTAAAATAGACCCCGCAACTGGCGAAATTTTGTATGATATCTCTCCAGGCAACTCAAATATGACATACATTACGGACTTTTTAATACGTGATTCGAGCGTTGTGATTGTTAAAAACACAGGGATTTCCGAGTACTCTTTGGATGACCTTTCAATAATTAGCGAAAATTTATTCGGCGATCTGAAGCAGAGTGCCGGATTTGATCGAATCGTAGCACCACCATATTTTATTTATTCCAACGGTGTACTGGAAAATCGATCAGAAACAAATCCCGATGAGTTTTACGTTGAAAACAAAGGAGGAATGAAAATCGCATTCAGCCCTGAATTCGAAATAAAATCTGTGGTTCGGAAATCTGATTTCTACACTTTTAGCCAGTATGTAGGCGACCGGATGATTATCAAGAGTACCACGGGAACGCTGGTAGTCAATGAAAAAAATGAAATATTGAACAATTACAGGTTCTCAGGAAATTTGCAATTTACCAAAGGATACTACGTTGATTGGATTGAGAACCAGTTGTTCATGGCGCCCGCAGCTGTGTTTGAGTAGGGTTTTCTTCTTTTGGCTTGGGTAAAAAGTAGTGCCTATAAAAGTTTTTTTGATCTGAGCGTTTAGGCTATTTAAGAAGTCTGTACGCTTTCCTAGCCATCCGATAAATCGTTTGATTCAACCTTTCGCCGCCCCAATCTCCCTGCAATCACACTTACCGTAAATATCTGAAAGGCGTGAAAGAGCATCAATGGCAAAAAGATAATCCCGATGGGGAAGCCGATGGGAAAGAGAATTTTGGCGAAGACCGTGCCGTGCACCAGTGATTTCTTGCTTCCGCAAAATTGGGCGGTGATGCGGTCTTCCAGGCTGAAGCCAAGCGATTTTGACAGCAGTCCAATCACCCAAAACACTAGGAAGAAGAGCGCCACCGCTGCCAGCGCTATCCATGCCATATCGATCAATGCCACTGAGCTGAACACCCCATCTTCGAAGGAGCGCGAAAAGCTTTTGTAGATGATGAGCAGGATCACTGATTTGTCGAAAAGTGCGAGTCTGGAGCTGTGCTTGCCTACGAACTTGCCGAGGTATTTTTGGAGGATAAGGCCGGCGATCACGGGCAGCAATATTTCTGTAAGGAGCTTCACATAAACTTCGCCAAGGCTGAAATCCCCCTCCGCCTGCTTGAGGAAAAAGCCCATCCACAGCGGCGTGACCACGATGCCGATAAGGCCCGAAATGCTCGCATTGAAAATGGCCCCGGGTATGTTGCCCCGGGCTATCGACACCATCACCACCGAGGCCGATACGGTGCTCGGCAAGGCCGCAAGGAAGAGAAAAGCCAGCCAGATGGTTTCGCGCTCTTCGCCTTTTACAAAAGGATAAAAGGCCACGACCATCAGCGGAAATAGCAGGAAAGTACTGAGCTGTATGAGCGTGTGCAGCTTCCAGTTGCGCAATCCGAGCCTCAGCTTTTCAGGCCCTAGCTTCAATCCGTAGAAGAAAAAAATGAGCGATATGCCCACCGCTGCAATCTGATCCACAGGCAGCGGACTTTCCCTGCTGCCCCAACGTGGGAAGAAGTAAGCCAGCGTCACAGCGGCCACCAGTGTGAGCACAAATGGATCGATGCGGAGTCGGCTCATTCAGGGGTTGGTATTTAGTTGTGCCTTTGCGGCAAATGTAGTTGAATTGAGGAATTGCAGAGGTCACTTT
>DAIRDH010000011.1:60462-68538 GCA_036796255.1 Cryomorphaceae bacterium | reverse complement strand
GGCTCTGGAATAATATTCAAGTCGGGAGACTTTGGCTCTGGGTCACCGGCCCCACTTCTCTTCTTTACGAGAAAACTAATTCCATTTTCATAAAAAACTGCGGGAGGTGCGTCATAAAATTGCGCCGGTGAGGCACCGAGAAAATCAAAATACCAGAGATTGGGATCATCAGGATCCTGGGTCATTTCGAGGTTGGGGTTAGAATTCGTCCAATCTCCATTGGTTACAGTCTCACCAAAAAGAGGCGGCCTGGCTTCAATCGGTTGCCATGTCCATATAAACAGAGGTTCGTCAGGGCCTACACCTTGAACATTTGGGCAGTTGCACTCGGGAGAAGTAATATCCACATAAAGGCGGACAGCCGAAGTCACATCGGTGGGCGAAGGGTCGAAATATATTCCTTGGGCGCATATCCCGTTTGTAACGGTCAGGCTGATCAGAAGGGCAATAAATTTAAATATTTTCATGGTCTTCATCAATTTTGACGGTCAAATACGAATCGGTAACCGAGTGCCGGCTTATTCTCGCCATCTACCAGACAGCTTCTTTTCACCAGTTCCAGCCTTAGCTGTGAATCAACAGGCCGCACGGGTGCGCCCAGATTGGCAATAAAGGTCTCACCACCATTGACCATGATCACCCTACGCGGGGCTTCAGCGAGGTCAAATTCCCATGTTCCGCTTAAAGGAAACACCTGTCCACCCTGACCCGGAGTGGAATTAAAAGTACCATCCGTATCAAAATCAATCGTCATGCGATCATCTCCTGTGGTGAAGAAAGCAGCCAAAGATTTCCTCGGCCGCGAGGGATTGCCTTCGTCGATCATTTCAACATCGGTGAGTATCCAACCTGTGGAAGTGATACCTGCCACATGGCTCCATGGATCTCCTATTTCTCTTTCATCTTCTTTGCAAGCCTGCATCACTACCAGGCCTAGAAACAGAAGAAAACTGAGTTTTAAAATTTGCTTTTTCATTGCTTCGTTTGCTTAATCATTAACAGCCGCCTGCTGGATTGAGTGGGAAAAGTTCAGTTTCCTCTGTTGAGGGAAACTGCAATACCATACCATTGCAATCCCAGGGCGCACCCCTTACTACAATATTCTCGCCCTGTGCCCCCCTGCGCTTTAAATCATGGAACCGCTGACCGGTAAAAGCCATTTCGTAACGGCTTTCGATGCGCGCAGCATTGATCACGTCCTGTGCGGTGGCACTTCCAGTGAGGTTATTGATTACTCCGCCATATGCCCTTACCCTGATTCTGTTGATATCATCAATGGCTTGAGGAATGTTTTGATTCAGCTCGCCTGCACTTTCAGCGCGGATGAGCAACATCTGTGTATGGCTCAAAATGGGAATATGGAAAAATTCAGGATTAAAGATGTTGGTAACGTTGATAACATTTCCCTCCAAATCGCGGGTCTCAAAAAGGCTGGCACGCGGGCTACCCGCACCTGAAGCGGTTACGCCATTGTAAAAGTCTTCGGACATCCTCAAGGTAATATTGGCTCCTTCACTGAGGTAATTTCCCCTAAATGCTCCATTGCGGCTGTCGACATTTCCTTCTGCAAAGGTGTAGCTAAATATGTAAAAGAAGGCCTCGTCACTCACTTCTGGAAAAGTATACCTGCTCACATTCACTTCATCAAAAGAAGTTTGACCAGAATTGATGGCCTCATCGGCCAGGGCATACGCCAGGTCATATTCCTGCATTTGAAAACGCACCGCAGCTTCAAGGGCAAGCGCTGCAGATTGAGAAGCAAATACACCTACGTTGGGAGGCAAATTTTGCTTGGCAAATTCCAAATCAGCAAGGATGAAGTTGTACACCTCAGCGACAGTGTTACGCGGTAAATTTTCTATATCCGTAGTTGTACGGATGGCTATTCCAGGGTGGCTGTTGTCAGGAGTTGAACCATAGGGCTGAGCAAAGAGACGCACAATATCAAAATGACACAAGGCCCTTATAAACCGTGATTCGGCTTCGATTCTAAGACGCTCACCCGGTTCAATTTCAACATCGTCAGCCCTGAGCAAAACGGTGTTGGCCCTTAAGATAGCAATATAAGCATTAGAAAAAGCACCTCCTACCGAGCCGTTGAAAATAGTGGTTGAACGCAACCATACCTCACTGAAATTATCCTGGTTGAACGGTCGATTCAAATTATCCGTCAGCAATTCGGGCAGCGTTTGGATTGAACCATTGTAGGTATTGGCAAGCACGTCGTAGGCACTAATCAGTACTTCTTGCAGGTCTTGTGCTGTTCGCACAGCATCATCTGGAAGTACATTATCGCCATCTGGGGGCGGTTGCTGCTCAAGAAAGTCAGAGCATGCCCCCATAGTCATTCCGAGAACAAAGATTAAAGCCGCAGATTTTATCGTAGTTTTTATCATCGCTTTTAGAATCGAAGGTTAAAGGCAAGGTTGAATGAACGCTCCTGAGGAGGCGTTAGGAAGGTAATGTTGGGACTCATGTTACGGTCTGTAACATTCTCAAAGTCTCGCGCTATTTCCGGGTCAAGTCCAGGGAAGTTGGTAAATGTTAAGAAGTTGGTTGCAGAAAGTGTGATAATCAAACCATCCATATTGGCGCCCCCTATTTTGAAAGCAGGTACATTGTAAGCCACGCTGAGTCGGCGCAGGCGCAAATAGTCCCCAGGATGCAACCACTGCGTGGTATTCAACTGGAATGGATCTCCAACACCATAATTTTCTGGTTGAAGAGAGAGTTGAGCGAATTCAGCCTGATCGCCCGGTTGACGCCACCTGTCGAAAACTTCGTCGCGCATGTTCCAATCGGTTACCACACCCAATTGCCGTTTGGATGAACTGTCGTAAATGTCACTGCCAAGGTTGAATACCATCACAAGTCCCACATCAAAGCGTCCGAAAGTAAAGGTATTGGTTAATCCACCCACAGCCAGAGGAAGCACGCGACCGATCGGAACCCTGTTCATCGGATCCCAATTGTTGGTTTGGTTTCCGTCACCATCCAGGTAGATATTCCTTCCGGTTTCGGGATCAACGCCTACATGCTGCACCAGGAAATTGGTTCCTACGGGTTTGCCCACCACAACGCGTGTATCGTTGGTGCCGCCACTCACTGCATCGGGCGTGTAATTGCCTATGCTCACGATTTCATTGTAATTATACGCTGCGTTGAAATCCATCCTCCACATAAAACGTTCGCGCTCCATAACAATGGCGCTTACCTCAAACTCCACGCCCCTGTTATCGATTTGGCCCACATTGTCCCAGAAATTCCCAAATCCAGTGGAAGGTTGCGGGGTGATGTTTAGCAATACATCCGTAGTTTGCTTCCAATAAAATGAAAGGGTGGAGGTAATCCGGTCATCGAACCAACCAGACTCAATTGATATGTCAAATACATTCGAAGTTTCCCACCTTATATCAGGGTTGGGTCGAACGGCAAGAAATCTAAAGTCTTCTCCATTGTATCCGTTACGTCGAATATTATAAAATCCATACTGCTGGTAGTTCGGAATAGCCGCGTTGCCAGTAATACCCCAGCCCGCGCGAAGCTTTAAAAAACTCAACTTTTCAAAGCCTTTCATAAAGTCTTCGTCACTTATTATCCATCCACCCGATACTGCTGGAAAAGATCCGAAGCGGTTGTTTTCGCCAAAGCGAGAGGATCCGTCGATACGCGCAGTGACCTGGGCAAAGTATTTATTCTTGAAAGAGTAATTTACCCTGGCAAAGGTACTTATAAAGGTAAACCGCTCAAATCGGCTGCCATCTGAAAGGTAGCCCGGGATTGCAGCAATCGTATCTCCTCCCTCAGTAATACGTTCTGGGACGAAATTATTTGAAAGAAGATTCGGGTTGTCTCTAAATGAGCCATTCACGAATTGGTCTTGCCTCCATAGACGGTTGGCAGCCCGCGTTGTGCTTTGCTGCGACTCCACTCCAACCATGTAAGTAAGGCTATGGTCTTCATTGATGTCATGAATATAAGTTGCTGTTGCATTGCTGTTCACATTGTTCACCCAGGTAGGCCACCTTTCAGCCAATGGTGAGACCGTTGAATTCCTTTGCCCATTGAGCAGTCGGGGATCAATGAACTTATCATCCCTCAGGTCCATGTAGTCATAGCCCACATAGGCTTGCACAAAGAGATTCTTTATTGGCGTCCACTGTATGTTGACATTGTTGATGGTCCTTGTTTCAGTGGTACGCCAGTCTTGCAATTCACGTTGGCGCACAGGATTTGCTCCCTGGTCCCAGTAATCTCCTGGAAGATATAGGATATCTCCTGAGGTATTGCGTACCGTGTCAGAATACAGAATGGGGTAAATAGGCAGGGCATTAGACATTGCCGCTCCAAGGCCACCGCTCCATGCGGCATCCACCCTGTTGTTCACACCGCGGCTCAAGGATAGACTCGCTGTGATCTCAAGATTTTTGAAACCTGTGTAGGTAAAATTGGTTCGGATAGAAGTTCGCTCATAGGAGTTTCCGATCAGATAGCTGCCATTGTCATCATAGCCAATTGATCCAAAAGCACTGAAATCCTTGCCGCCATATTGCGCTGAGTAGTTATAAGCTTGCTTAAATCCAACCCCTACTGTTTCGTCTACCCAATCCGTATTGGTGCGGCGGGCCTGATCCCAGGAAATACCACCAGGCAGGCTGGCCAGTCCCACATTGCCATCATTTTCCCAGGCCTCTTGATAAAGCTGCAGATATTCACTGCTATTGAGCATGTTGGGGCGTGCTGTAGGAACTGAAATACCATGTCGTGTGTCGACGTTGTGCTTCCAGCCCTTGCCAGTGCCTCTTTTGGTGGTCACCAAGATTACGCCATTGGCACCCCTACTTCCGTAAATACCTGTTGCCGCCGCATCTTTGAGCACTTCCACACTTTCAATATCATTGGGGTTGATCGTGGCCAAAGGATTGTTATTCATCGCGCCACGGTTGGCGTTCAAAAAGAAATCCTGGGTGATAGGGATACCATCTACCACATAGAGCGGGTCTCCTGCGGCAGAGATGGAAGCGATACCACGTATGCGCACAACTGACGCAGATCCTGCCAATCCGCTTCCTGTGGTAACCTGCACACCTGCAGCTTTACCTTGCAATCCAGCTTCAAAACTGGGTGTCGGAATATCTCTGATCTTTTTAGCATCCACTTTGGTAATGGAACCGGTCACCTCACGCTTGCGCTGAACACCGTAGCCAACCACGACAAACTCATCGAGCACCGCCAGGTCAAGTTCCATCTTTTGGTTTGCTACCACCTGTCCTGAAGGAGGCACGTTGACCTGCTGTCGGGTTTGCTTATAACCAATGAAGGTAAAAATCAAACTTTGGGCACCTACAGGTACGTTATTAATGGTGTACTTTCCATCAAGGTCGGAAGCATCTCCAGTACTGGTGCCATCTACGCGCACCGTTACTCCTGGCATGGGTTGGCCATTTTCATCATAAACGGTTCCTACCACGGTTTGTGCATGAACCGTAAAGGCCATGAGTAAGGTTCCGAGTGCAATAATTACGTGACTAGCGTAAGCTCTCATCTTGTGTGTTGTTGGTTTCATTAATTGGAGCAGAGCCCCATTGAATTTATCATTTCAAGCATCGTGGTCGCAGCCAAAAAAGAATAAGCTGTCCTTTTCACAGGGCCAAATTAACATTTTTTGTTTTGTGTTAAGCGAACACTTATTAAAAATTAATCCTGCAATTAACTACCTCTGTATCATTACCTTTGCCGCGCCTACAGCACTATCGGTAATCAACTGAACAATATAGATTCCACTCTTGCACTGCCCTCCTGTATTGCTATCACCATTCCAGCGCACCATGTGGTGACCTGCAGCCCGCATGCCACTTCCCAGGTTGGCAACCTCACGTCCATTCAAATCCAATACCCTGATCTGTACATTTTGCGCCTGCTCCAGGGTAAAAGATACCTGCGTTTGGTCTGCGAAAGGGTTTGGATAGGCGGTCATTGCAATGCCCTTGTTCCTGCTACCCGCATCATCTGTATTGGTCACGAAACTCAGGTCAGGCGTTTCAAGCTGAACGGTGGTGTAAACCCGGTACTCTCCGGGTTGCAGTTCGAATGCATTCTGAAGGTTGTTCTCTACAATTGATTCGCCGCTGAAGTAATCATACCAAGTTCCCGTTTGGGTAAATCCGGGGACCATGTTAATAGTATTCACACTGAAATTTGCGATGATTACAACATCCATACTGCTGTGCTGAATGATGAGGCGCTTTCCTTGTCCTGCGGCATCCCATGTGAAGTTTGTAGAAGAAAAAGCTTCATTCTGGGTCTTCAACTTATTGATGGCAGCAGTAACCCTGTAGAGCCTCTGGCGCTCAGGAACTGCGAAATAGTCCCAACGCACAGGTTTATTTGCGGTTCTGCAATCTTCATTGATCGTGCCATCCGGACAGTGATTGATGCTGTAATCGTAACCGAGTTCTGCAAATTGCCAAAACATCTTTGGACCGACCAAGGGGGTGTGGATGGCCATCATGGCTTCCATTCTTGAAAGCGCCACTTCGAGGTCCCTCACATCGTGTTCAGGATTGGCCTGATTTCCAAAGGCCAGGTTTTTGAACATCAGGCGCTCTTCGTCATGGCTTTCAATGTAGCTCACAAGGTTGGGCTCATTCCAGCCACGGTTTTGATAACTCGCGCTGTTGATGTTGCCATTGTAACCCATGGTCGATTCATTGGCCTGGTTGTGAATTCCGCCCCACAACATGAAGCCATTGTTTGCAAGTACGGTCTCTTCGGGATTGTCACCAAGGTGCTCCAGAATGAGGTAGACCTCATCATCCACTTCATAGATTTCATCCCTGATGCGCGACCAATGGTTTACACGGCTTTGGTCAAACTGATTCCAGGCACCCACATTGCCCAGGGTGTTATTTTGGGTAAAGCCCTTACTGAGGTCAAAACGGTAACCATCAACCTTGAATTCTTCAATCCAGAAGTGCATGTTGCGTTTCATAAATGCCTGCACATCCGGTGAGTCATGGTTGTAATCATACCCCACATTGAAGGGGTGTTTGGGAACCACGTTGTACCATGGGTTGGTAGGAAGTGGAGGCCCGGCTGGGCCATTCTCTGAATACATGCGCAATTGCGGATTTTGTCCGAAAGAATGGTTGAAAACCACATCAACAATGACCGCAATTCCACGCATGTGGCATTCGTCAATAAAACGCTTGAGGTCATCAGCCGGCCCGTAGTATTTATCAACTGCAAAGTAGAATGATGGATTGTACCCCCAGCTTTCATTGCCTTCAAATTCATTGATAGGCATCAATTCAATCGCATTTACACCCAGATTTTCAAGGTAGTCGAGGGTATCGATAAGCGCCTCAAAAGTGCGTGCTTCAGTAAAGTCACGAACGAGGAGTTCATAAATCATCAGCCGCTCTTTGGGTGGTCTTTGGAAATCTTCCACCACCCAGGGGTAAGGCTGCTGGTTGGTTTCCAAAACCGAAACAATCTGATTGGTCAATCCTGTAGGATATTCAATCAAACCAGGATAGCGGTCCTCACCGATCCATGGGTCATTCCAGGGGTCGAGAATCTTGTGGGTGTAGATATCTGCAATGCGCAGGTCTTCCTGATCAATGGAGTACTGAAAACGGTACTCTACATTCGGCACCAGGTCGTTGATTTGCACCCACCAGCGATCACCGCTTGGCGTTTTCTTGCAAAAGTAATCCGGGTTAAACTGCCAGTTGTTGAAGTCACCCAGCACGTATACATAATCCTTGAGCGGTGCATGCAATTGCAAAACCACCGTGTTGTCGTCAATATAGTTGATTCCGTCAATGGTGCCCGGAGGCGCTGCTTGCACTTGCGGTGGGCCCTGCAGAATCACATAGGTTGAATCGGTCAGGATTTCGCCATTATCGTCGCTTTCAGCCTCCATCCAAAGCCAGTATTGCCCTGTAGGCAATGTCGAAAAGTCGACCTGTGTTGCAAGCGAGGTCACTGATGACGCACTGCTCAAACTAACATCGTCGCGGTACAAAGTAATGGTCGAAGCCTCATTGGTCTGTCCGGTAAATGTGAAGTTGC
>DAIRDH010000011.1:0-60362 GCA_036796255.1 Cryomorphaceae bacterium | reverse complement strand
CGGTACAAAGTAATGGTCGAAGCCTCATTGGTCTGTCCGGTAAATGTGAAGTTGCCAGGAAAGTCAAGCAGCACCTCAGGCGCTACAGGAGCAGTGATTCCAGCATTGAAACCAGCTTGAAAAATGTCAACAAAGATATCCCCGCCATCGGCTGTTTTGCCTTCGAGCGTACCACCTGCATTGCGAAATACAAAGGCCAGTTGCTGTACCACATCGCCCGGTTGTAGCCCATAAAACTCACTGATATTAATAGTTTTGGTATGGATATTCGGACCTAGGAAGGTCATCACTACATTGGGATCAGCAGTACCCCAGTTGCCTTGCACATTTTGCCAACCAGTTTCACCTTCCAAAATCACCCCCGTATGCATGTATACAGGCACCACACCAGTCAGCCCCCCATTGCCTTGTGTGGCGTTGAAAGTGATGGTCACTTCATCATCCTGCGTTGGGAAAGGTGGGTCGAGCGTAACCTGTGCTCCCAAACCTAAAAACACACACAACCCAATGACTGTCAGTAAAATGTTTTTCATTGTTAAAAGATTAAATCAGTGTTATAGTGTCAAAAATACACTATAAACTGATTCTCACCAAAGAGAAATGAAGAAAAAAATGAGGCACACTTGCACTCTTACATACCCCTACTGTGCTTTCACATTCTTAAAAAACTGAACACTAGCGCAACAAAGTATTAACAAGGGCTCAAAAAAAAATGATGTAGGAAAATTGAAGTCGTACGAATCCAGGAAAGCCTGCATGTATATGAGTCCATGACCTCAAGTGGCCTACCCGCACATCTTCGAAAGCAATGTAACAACGAAAGGCATAATCAATGGCCGGGCGCTCTGATTTTCAGTAATCTCAACATTCAATTGACTACGAGTACTTTAACCTTGTCGTGATCAACATTAGAATCTCAGGCGATTGTGATTCCAGTCTTCAAGAAGCTCCCGAAGCAATGGCAATGCACCATTTGCCACGACTTATTTGAAATGAAGTAGTAATGTTGTAACAGGAGCATTTGGATAATTTGGCCCATCACCCCTCACCACTTAACAATGCGGCCAGCGCACAGCATTGATGCTGAGGAAAAGCCAATACAATCGAAGACAGCATTAATTAAGGTGATAAATACACTGCAGGATTTCGGAAATGGTCCATTTTACAGAAATGCGCTCAGAAGTCATGCTTACTGCCTGATCACTTTGTGCACCTGATTCCCTAGGTGCAACATGAACAAGCCCGGTGCCATGTCTGTCATGTCCAAAGAAGACGCTTTGCCAGATGCCAGGTTTCGCCCGGAAAGATCGAAAAGCCGATACTCGGCCTGCTGGTTCCAACTCACCTCCGCACTTGTTGGATTGGGATATAGCAGCAAGCGCTGCTGTTCGCCTTTGTAATCGCGCGCACTTAATGTGCCATTAGAGCCCATAGGCGTGGCTGTATCAAAGTATATCCACACGGGTGAGGCATCATAATCACGGCCCCATGACACATCGACAGCACATGACGGTACGTGTACCATATCAGCAACTTTGATTCCATTGTTTTTGCGCTGAAACAGGTATATACCCTCTCCACTGGCGCTTACGCTGAAATTGCTGTGCAACGCGCCTTGCTCAGGCTCACCATCAGCCCATACGAGTAAAAATTCACCCGGCTCCATGGTCACTGGGGGCAATGCCCAGTATCTTGGTGCATCTGACTTATCCACCAAGTGATAATCAGTAAGGTTTATAGGAAAATCCGCGGCATTGTAAAGCTCAATCCAATCATCGTAATCGCCATGGCCATCAGCAATGGTAGAAGAATTGGATGACATCACCTCATTGATTAAAATTCCCGGGCTGGATACACTGTACTCTACCTTTCTTGCCTGGCACCAAGCCGTACGGCTCAAATTGTTGGCGCCCAAAGCAGTAATGTTATAGGTAAACTCCCCATCGAATGAAGGCAAGTGCAGCTCGAAAGTAGTGCCCACACCAGGGTTGAGCACCACCAAAGGAGGCATCACTTCTCCATCAACGGTGCAGCTCAAGGTGAGGCTGGCACAAGCGGGGCCATCCAGCCCGACCTGAACGCTAAGCACTTCGGGAAAAGCCGAAAAGTCCTCTTTGACCTCGTGGATGATGGGTGCAATGTTTACCAGGTTCATCTGGGCTTGCGCTGAATTTTCACGGGAAGTGGCAAAGGGTGCAATCCCATAACCAACATGCGCCCCGGCGGAGGCACTGAGCCCATCCAAAAAATCATCGACGCTCCAGTCGAAATCCAAATCGCGGTAGCCGTCTGCCAGGGCTGAAGGCATGATTTGGCCATGAATATCTTCCAAATGCTCTTGGGGCGCTGGCTCGGATATATAATGTGCTGCCAGCAATTCATTGATATGCCAAGTAAAGATGTTGCGATATACGTCGTTTTCCATCAGGCGGTCATAAAGCACGCGTGCATGATCATCGTGGCCGTAGCTATAGATGTTGCGGGTGCTCCAGTCCCATGGCATCCAGCTTATACCCCAGGTATTGTCAAGGTCATAAGGCAGGTACTCAAAACGGCCAGTGAGCGGATTGTCATAGAGGTAATAGTTGTTGACATTCCATATGTAACCATCCCAATTACCGGTAAGCACATCAACTGCAGCAACTTTCAGGTACTGGTAAACATTGAAATAATCGGGCAGGTTGCACTGAAAATTGTTGTTGGACGATTGATTCAAAAAGGCAACGAGCTTGGCCAGATTGGTATAATCATCCACTTCCTCATTGGTTTTCAACTCATAGGTCCGCTTATCCGACCAGTTGGGAATGTGTTTGTAATCGTCAGCATTGTTGGAAATGAAATTGAGATCGGCAGGAAAAGAGCACTTGTACAAGTTGCCTGCGTCATCCCCAAACCGCAGCTTGACCCAATCGTCATTGATGTGCTCACAATTTTGGTATAGTCCGTAGTAATCGCCATTCACATACACTTCCACATGGTTGCTTCTCGAAGCCGCTACCCCATAGTCCCTGTATAGTTTCCAGGCTGCATAGGAGCGCATCATAGAAGGATCGTTGACCTCCGCATTCAGGTTGAGCTTCTTGAGCCCGTGGTAACGCCTTCCGGAAATGTAGGTATTGAAGCTCACCTTGAATGATTTCTTCTGCTTGGCGCGGGAGGTATTTCCGCGAAAGCGAAAGCCAATGTCATGAAGTGTGTCACTGCTGAACGCGTCCGTCCAGACAAAGGTGGCCGGGTATTCATGGTCGCTGTACCAGTTGCCTGGCTGATAGAGCTGTGCAAGGGTATCGGCATCGATTAGGATATCGACCCTCGGAATTTCGTCAATGCTAAATATGCGGCCATTGCCAGGATTTAACGACTGAGCCACAACTGTATTGCTACTGCAAAGCAGAAGAACCATATACGCAAGCCACCTCACTGTTTTATCAATTTGTACATCACGAAGCTGTCGCCATCTGGCACGCGCAGTAAATACATTCCAGCAGGCAAATCACCTACATCGGGCCTTGCCTGGCTTTCATAAAAAGTCCGCAGTTTCCTTCCCTGCAAGTCAATGAGCTCTGCGGTTTGCAATCCATGCGCCTCAGGCCATATAATGTCAAATGTACCGGAGGTGGGATTGGGATACACATTGAACTTAAGGTCAGCAGCAGCCCCATTTGCCGAAAGGCTGGAGCCCATATAGAGCCACTCAAAGGCATCGGGGAATTCCTGCGCCCAAAACCACTCTGAATGCTGGCCATTGGGCACGAAGTCGTATTGGATCTCATCTTCACCAAACCCTGCATCCTCAAGCAAATCAACCATTTGCTGCACCTGGGGCTGCAGGCTCGCTCCCTCTTGCCCTCCGGCAAGGAAGAAAAACTGCATGTCGTATTGCTTACCCTGCGCTTCCGCAAAGGTGTAGATGCTGTCATTGAACCAAAATGAAGGGGAGAATACACCCACTTTCGAAAACACCTCCTGATGGCCCATCGCGGCATAAAACGAGATCAATCCACCCAGTGAACTGCCCATAATGCCGCTGTGCTCCCTTCCGGGAAGGGTGCGGTAGGTGCTATCCACTTGAGGCTTGAGCGTATTCACGATAAATTCCGTGTACGCGGCCCCCTGCCCTCCCCCATACACGGGATGGCTGTGAGGGGTGTATTCATTGATGCGCTGGGCGCCCCCATTGTCGATGGCAACGATGATGGCGCCCTCATACCCATCGGCTTCAAAAGCCAACATGGCTTCATCAACCTCCCACTCGCCCGCAAAAGATTCCTGCGCGCTGAACAGGTTCTGCCCGTCGTGCATATAGAGCACCGGGTAGTGTGTCTCATTACCCGGCGCATCGTAATCGCTGGGCAGGTAGAGCCGTATGCGCCGCGTACGGTTGAGCTCGGGCATATCGAAAGCCTCATCGAGCACCACCACATTGGGCGGCAGGTCAGGTGCTGGTGGGGCACTGCCCTCCCAGCTGAGTACGCTGATGTACAGGGTGTCACTTTCCGTAAAATTGAACGAGCGGTCAGGCAGAAAACCTCCGCCTGCATTGCCTTCCACCGTGGCCCAACTGCCTCTGGTGATTTTGCCTTGAAATGTATTGGGCGCTGATTCTGGAACATTTAAAACGTGTATCTCTTCTGCTTCCGCAAAAGACCATGCAGGGTCGCCAGGATTCCAGGCGTTGGCAGAGCCAGCGAGATAAATGAGATCTTCAGAGGGCGTATTTGCCGGGAGCGAAGTGATCACTACTGTGCGCTGGGCCACAAGTGCCGAAGCGGTTATGATTAAACAAAAGGTAAGCCTTAAACGCATAGGGCTAAATTAACAAAAGCAGCCCTGATCAGGCTGCTTTTGTGTGATTTCATTTTAAGATTACAGTAAAGCTATAGTGCTTAGCGCACCATCAGCTTGTAAACCGAACGTTCGCTTTTCTCGTTGGTCACATTGAGGAAATACATACCGGGCGCAAAATTGCTGGTGTTGATTTCTTTGCGGCCGGAGTTGAGCAGGATGTTTTCGCGCACCACTTTGCCAGTGATGTCGAGCACGCTCATGCGCAGATTGTATCCATTTGGATTCTCCACTTCCACGAAAGTAGATCCATTGCTTGGATTGGGGAAAATCCTCACAGCGCCCAGTTCTGCTTCATTTGTGCTAAGCACTGTGAGGCAGCTGTTGTAGTAAAATGGATCGAGCACTTCAGCCTCTCCACTGCGAACATGCACGCGGTTAAAACCCTCAAGGCCATTTGAAACGCCACATCCACCAGCTAAAAAGTCGCCCGTCTCTTCGACCTCATTTGGATCACCGTTAGCAAACTTGTACTGGAATTCGGCAGGGCCAGAAACTTCTACGGTCACTTCATAAATTCCGTCACCATCGCTATCGTCCATTTGCAACGCTCCGGGTTGCCAGGGTTCCGCGGTAAAATCACCCATAACAAATACGCCCTCTGCGGCCACTTCTTCTGCGTTCATATTTACGCGAAAAGTGATGTTGGCTGGGTCGGGATCAGGGACACACTCTGCCGTACATTGGTTAAAGCAGTACGTCTCCACTACGGGCTCTTCTCCCACCACAACCTCGCGGTTTCCATTAACGTTGCACGCACCAGGCACAGACTCATCGTCACCCCATGCAATCCCGTTGATGAACTTGTACTGAAAAGTCCCTTGATCAATCATCACGGTAACTGAATACACTCCATCACCATCGTCGTCAGTCATCAGGGTAGCTCCGGGAGTCCAGCCTTGGAATGCTCCGGCCACACTTACGCCATCAGGGTTTCCACCACCTTCACTAGAAAGATCTACATTAAAAGTAACCTCTGTTTGCGGAGCACATGGCTCACAAACACCGAAGCAGAAATTGTCAGTAATAATGTCTTCCGAACCCACTACCAACACTCGGTTGCCCGAATCAGCGCAGTCGCCTGCCACATTTTCATCTGTACCCCAGTCGTTTCCATTAATCCATTTGTAGTTGTAAGTAGCATTAGGAGCTACATGTGTTACGAAGGCGTAGCGACTATTCTGGAAATTCGTACCTGTTCCAAAACCTGGTGTCCAGTTCGGTTCTATAGCGTCACCAGCTACGTGCACGCCATTATCGCCCACTTCCTGATTCGCCATGTCTATTTGCAAACGCACTGCAACCTGTCCAGCAGGAGCGCTTCCGCCAAATAAATTGGCAGGCATGGTCCAGCCGCCATTGTTTGCATGCCAATCGTTGATGGCAAAAAAGCGATTGCTGTTTCCACCACCCTTCTGGCTAACGGCTGGAATACCTTCCTCAAAAGGCCAGTCATTGCCATTTATGAACTTATATTCATACTGACCAGTTGGAAGATCAACCGTTAAAGTATAAATACCATCAGCATCATCGTCAGTGAGTTCTGCTGTGTTTGGTTGCCAATCGCCGGGATATCCAGCAGCTGCCTGCCAGTTGCCAGCCATGTGCACGCCGTCAGGGCTCACAGTCTCATTGTTCATGTCAACCTGAAAAGTCACGCTGACTTGCGCCATTGCTGCCGAACCAACCAGGGCAGCCAAGGCCATCATGTAAAAGTTTTTCATCATTTCTTGTGTTTAAATTTGGTGTAAATATGAAGTAATTGTAAAAATTACACTAACAAAATTAGTGTTATTTCAGGATTTGAAAGCATCTTTGGAATTCAAAATACCCAAAAATGACACAATTGCCTCTTTTTCAGCGCTCTATTTTTTTAACCTCCCTTGTATTCTTAAGAATTTGTCTGCTTAGCCTATTTGCAATTGCTGGTTTAGCACAAAATTCATACGCCCAAAAGAAGCAATTTGAGCATGTAGAACCACCCCATTGGTGGGTGGATATGAAAGAGGCATCGCTGGAGGTGCTGATCCACGGCAAAGGCATTGGAGTCAATACATTTGAGATTGAAAAGGCGCAGGACATTTCACTCAAGGAAGTGAAAATAATGCCCAACCCGAACTACGTTTTGTTGTACCTGGAGGTATCATCAGGAGCACCTGCTCAGAACTTCATCATTGCCTCAAAAGGCAAGGCTGGGCGTATTTCGTACACATATCAACTCAAGGAGCGTACAGCCCATGCCCGCAGCATGGACCAGGCAGACTTTATTTACCTCATCACTCCCGATCGCTTCGCCAATGGCGACCCCAGAAACGACGTGGTCGCGGGCATGAAGCAAACCCGCATAGACCGAGGTGAGCCCTACGAGCGCCACGGTGGCGACCTCCAGGGAATTATGGACAACCTCGACTTCATTGAAGGCCTAGGAGTTACCGCCGTGTGGCCCAACCCCCTTTATGAAAATGACCAACCCAAAGAGAGCTATCACGGCTATGCATTTACGGATCACTATAAGATAGACAGGCGCTTTGGCAGCAATGCCCTCTTTGGCGCCCTTTGCGATTCCCTGCACGCCCGGGACATGAAGATGGTGATGGATGTGGTGTACAACCACGTCGGCGATCAGCACCACATTTACGCCGATATGCCCGACTCGGCCTGGTTTCACATGCACAAGGAATATACCCAAACCAATTACAGGGCTACCACACTCATGGATCCCTACGCTTCCAAATACGACAGGGATCGCATGACCGATGGCTGGTTTGACAAGCACATGCCCGACATCAACCAAAAGAACACGCAGGTAGCCCAATACCTCATCCAGCAAACCATATGGTGGATCGAGGAATACGGCATCGACGCATTGCGTATCGATACCTATGCCTACCCCGACCAAGGTTTCATGCGCGATTGGGGCAAGGCGGTAAAAGCGGAATATCCCGACTTGTTCATCTTTGCTGAAACCTGGGTACACGGCACCCCCGTTCAGGGCTTCTTCCTCGGCGATGCGCTGGGGCCCGAAGCCAACTACATCGACGGACTTACCGACTTTCAGGTGCATTACGCCATCAACGATGGCCTCACCCGCGATCCCGGATGGACAGAAGGCATCAACCGCCTCTACTATACCCTCGCCGCCGACTATGTGTATGACAAGCCTGAAAACCTCGTGACCTTTGTGGACAACCACGACGTGGCCCGCTTCTATGGTGTCGTGGGCAAGGATTTCCAGAAATTCACCATTGGCATCGGCCTGCTGATGACCATGCGCGGCATTCCAAGCCTCTACTACGGTACTGAGCTATTGATGGCCGAGACTGATGGCCATGGCAAAATACGCGAGGATGTGATGGGCGGCTGGCCCGGTGACCCACAGAATAAGTTCACCCGCGAGGGTCGCAGCGAACAGGAAAATGCCGCCTATGACCTCATCGCCTCCCTTGCCAAACTGAGAAAGGATAATACCGCCCTGAATTCAGGCCACACCACCCAATACGTCCCTACCGATGGCGTATATGCCTACTTCCGCCACGATGATGAAGGGATATTTCTCATCGCCTGCAACGTCACTGCCAAGGCGCAAGAACGACCGCTGGAAATGTTTGAAGAGCTTGCGCCAAAAGGCAGTCGCTTAGAAACTGTGATGGGCGACATTACCGTGGCATCTGGGAAAATGAACCTGCCGGCGCACAGCTTTGGAATTTTCAGGGTTCGGTAATGACGTGATTATCGGTTCGGAGACGCGATAAATCGACTCAGAAACGCGATAAATCGCGTCTCTACGGAACCCGTACATCTTCTTTCACAAAAAACACCGACAATGCCCCGAGCAACATGCTGATGCCCGCCAGCACAATGATGTAAATGGCGTTGTTGTCGAAGAAATATTTCAGAATCATCCCGCCAAATATCCCGCTTACGATCTGCGGACCGGCGATGGTGAAATTGAAAATGCCCATGTAAATGCCCATCTTGTCGGCGGGGATACTGGAAGAAAGGATGGCATAAGGCATCGCCAGAATTGCTGCCCATGCAATACCAATTCCAATCATGGGAATGATGAGCATCGCCGCACCGGTGGGCACTTCAAACTGGGCAATAAGCAGGTCCACCTGAATGGGCGCACCGCCTTTGAACAGGAGAAAAGACACAAAGCTGATGCCACCCAGAAAGAGTGCAATGGCATAAGTCGGCTTTCTTCCAATGGAATTGGCGATGCGGTCCATCACCACCGAGAAAAGCGCTGCGAAAAGGGAATATCCCGCAAAGAGAATCCCAACCCAGTCGCCACTTGCACCTTTGGCTACCTTGTACATTTCGGGCACTTCATCCACATCGCCAAAATAATCGGTTGGCACTTCCCAGATGTACTGCCCGATGGCCGGGGTGGTGTACACCCACATTAGGTAAAGTGAGAACCATGAAAAGAATTGCACCACCGCCAGTTGTTTCATCGTTTTGGGCATGTGAACCACCAGGCCAACAAAGTTTTTAAGTTTATGGCCAATGGATTTTTTAGCGTGGAGCTCCCGCTGGGCTTTTATCACTGCCGGGTCAATACCCTCGTAGGCGTAATACTGATCGGGTGGATATTCTTTCGTTTTGATTACCGTCCATAGCACGGAGCCAAGCAATACGGTAGCCCCAATGTAGAAAGCCCAGGTCACCGACGATGACACCTTGCCTGGTTCGGCCAAATTGTCCAGTCCGATTACGTTGGTGAGAATAAAAGGCAATGCGGAGCCGATTACCGCACCGATATTGATCAATAGAGACTGGATCGAATAGCCGATGTTGCGTTGCTCCTTAGGAACCATATCGGCCACAAGCGCCCTGAATGGCTGCATGGTGACATTGAAACTCCCGTCCATCAGTGCGAGCATCAAGCCTCCAAAAAACATCGCCGGCATCAACTGTACAAAAAGCGGGGAATTGGGCATCAAAAACATACCCAAGGCAGCAAAGAAGGCACCCCCCAGCAGGAAAGGCCCGCGACGCCCAAAGCGCTTGTGCCAGGTGAGGTCAGAGGCTCCACCTACTATAGGCTGCACAATCAGCCCCATGATGGGAGCTGCAAGCCAAAACAAGCTCAATGAATGAAGGTCGGCTCCGAGATTCTCAAGTACCCGGCTGATGTTCGCATTTTGCAGTGCAAAGCCAAATTGAACCCCGAGAAAACCAAAACTTACATTCCAAATTTGCCAATAGGACAACTTAGGCTTTTCCATATGCTCAACGTGCGGATTTAGTAGGACGCATCAATGCAAAAGTGGCTTTCTCGAAAACCAGACTTAATGCACCATGTCAATTTTAGACCGCGGCAAGATAGAAAAAAAACCATTCGTGTAAAATCGACACTATAAAGATCGCAGATACCCAAAAAGGCGAGCGCCCCGCTACACAGCAGGGCGCTCCAATCTAAACCACCTTATTGAAAATTCTTGAAGATGCTTTCCCGCGGAAGCAGGAAACGCTTCCTTATAAGTTTATGACACGAACCACATCAATGCCAGACTCATGCTGGAATCGGAAGAGGTAGGCACCCGTGCGAAGTCCGCGCAGGTCGTGTACGATTTGGTGTTGGTGCTGAAATTGCTTGATATCAACTTGCACACCCCTGCTGTTGAACACGCGGTAAAAACCGCTGCGGGCCACAGGGAAAGTAAATACGACCCTGTCCACTGCAGGATTTGGCATGGCAACGACCTTTGGCTGCGTTACTTTGACGCCAAAAGTCCACAAGGAACCGTTCAGAGCAACATTGTCAATGAAAAGTGTGCTTCCCAATTTGGGCGCATTGTCAGGCGAAGCTGTTGATGCTTCGAAAGTGATCATCATATGGCTGGCCTCAATTCCTTCGGCACTGAGCTCTTCGGCAAAATTGTAATCCACAGCGCTGTACTCAGCCGCTGGAGCAAGGGTAAGATGCTTGAAATGAACAGGTGATAGTTCGCCCTCTCCATTGCTATGGTAGAACACCACATCAGCACCGGCCACATCGTTGCTGGCTTCATACTTATACATGAAGTTGAGGGATGTCATATCGGAACTCAAGGTGATATAGGGTTGTGGATTTTCGAATTCCCCTTCCGCAAATATTGCGCGACCTGTTTTCACATTTTCGCTGTGGCCTGCGTTGAAAATTTTCAAGGCAAACATGCCGGTATGTGCGTCTGTAGTGCGCTCAAAAGTAGGCGCAAATGGATCCATCTCAACCAACACGCCTTCAGGGCTATGCAGCGACTCTACTGAATTCCAGTTCTCAAAGTCGCCTCCGAAGAAAAGCTCGGCGCTATTGCTAAAATTGAGGTTGTCAATTTCTACGAAAGATCCCGCGGGAAAAGGTTCATCGTCGCCAAGCAAATTTGCCGTAGCAATACCCACCACACATTCATCAGGAGTTTGATCGAAACCTCCCTGGAAAACGATGCTGATATTGGTCCATTCAGACGCACCACTCAAATGATGAATCATGGTACCCGTGCCCAAGTTTCCCTGACCAATTGGAATTCCACCTCTCTTGAATTGAACAACAACGAAACCGGGCGATTCAGCCGATACGTCATAACGGATATCCATCGAAACGCCATTCACCGTTTTGTCAGTCGTTGGCATGCCTCCGGTGAATACCATTTCTTCGCTATCGCCTTGAGGTACATTTCCAGTGATAAAAAAGCCTGGAAACACCCTCTCTCCTTGGCTTATGCTTTCAAGGCGCATGGCCGTTCCCGTAATTCCTTGTACAGGAGTCACATTGACTTCACCCGTTTCGAGAAAGGTTTCATAATTGGAACTGCTTGTGGGCACCGCCATCGTGGGGTGATCAAACATTTCCATACTCGTCCAATGGTCAAAATTACCATTTTCAATCTGCGCGCTGAGCCCGTGTACGGCCAAAACTGCGACTGCAGGGAGTAAATATTTTTTCATGTATTCAGGTTTTGAGTTTATTCGCTTGTGGCAAATTGATCTGACCTGAATACGCAGCTTATCGGCAGGGGTTACGCACTGCCAGCGCATTGCATTATTTTCTCATGTGCTTGAAGGCATTGATCAGTCCATTGGTACTGCTGTCATGGCTGCTCACCAAACCATCCGATTCCAGTTCGGGCAGTATGGCTTTCGCCAAAACCTTTCCAAGCTCAACCCCCCATTGATCGAAGGAGAACACATTCCAAATCACACCCTGCACGAAAATCTTATGCTCGTACATGGCCACCAGGCTTCCGAGGGTGTGGGGATCTATCTGCTTTACAAGAATGGAATTGGTGGGCCGGTTTCCCGGAAATACCTTGTGCGGAAGCAATTTTTCAATCTCACCTTCTTTCATACCCGAAGCGCTGAGTTCCGCGCTTACCTCTTGCTCCGACTTGCCTTTCATCAGGGCTTCGGTTTGCGCAAAGAAGTTGGCCATCAACTTGACGTGGTGGTCACCTACGGGATTGTGGCTAACGGCCGGCGCTATAAAGTCGCAGGGAATAAGACGCGTGCCCTGATGGATCAATTGGTAAAAAGCATGCTGTCCATTGGTGCCGGGTTCTCCCCAAATTACAGGGCCTGTTTGGTAAGCCACTTCCTTGCCAGCGCGGTCGCTGCGCTTGCCATTGCTCTCCATGTCGCCCTGCTGGAAGTAAGCCGCAAAGCGGTGCATATACTGATCGTATGGCAGGATGGCGTGGCTCTCTGCGCCCATGTAGTTGCTGTGCCATATGCCCAGCAGGGCGAGAATGCCCGGCATGCTCTGTGCACCCCCTTTACGAAAATGGTCGTCCATGGCCGCTGCGCCTTTGAGCAATTGATCGAAATTCGCATAACCGATGGAAAGGCAAATAGGCAAGCCAATGGCCGACCACAAGCTGTAGCGACCCCCTACCCAATCCCAAAAGCGGAACATATTGGCGGTATCAATGCCGAATTGCGCCACGGCATCGGCATTGGTCGACAGGGCCACGAAGTGTTTGGCCACGGCGCCTTCATTGCCTCCATTGGCCAGAAACCAAGACCGCGCGCTGTGTGCATTTGTCATCGTTTCCTGCGTGGTGAAGGTCTTGCTCGCCACGATAAACAATGTGGTCTCGGGGTCAATTTTCTTAAAAGTCTCGGCAATATGCGTTCCGTCTACATTGCTCACAAAGTGCAGCTTCAAGTGGTTTGCATATGCCCTGAGGGCCTCAGTTACCATCACCGGACCCAGATCTGACCCGCCAATGCCGATATTGACCACATCGGTAATCGCCTTGCCGGTATGTCCTTTCCAGCTGCCCTCTATCACCGTTTGCGAAAAGGGCTCCATTTGCTTAAGCACCTTGCGCACCTCGGGCATCACGTCCACACCATCTACCATCACTGCCTCATTGCCCTGATACCTCAAGGCGGTATGCATCACGGCGCGGTCTTCGGTTTCATTGATGTGCTTACCACTGTACATGGCCTCAATGGCCTCGCTCAGTTTACATTCTTCGGCGAGCGCGTTGAGGTCGGCCATTACTTCGGCGTCAATGCGGCCTTTGCTGTAGTCGAGCAGGATGTTCTCAAAGCATTTTGTAAATGCATTGAACCGCTCAGGATCATTGGCAAAGAGATCGCGGAGGTGGCTGCGCTCCATGCGTGCAGCATGCGACAACAGGCGCTGATGGGCGCCTGTCGTGGTAAAATCTATCTTTGGCAACATAAGTTTAAGCGTTGCGGTTTATGCAATTCAGGTCTTCAAAAGCCTGCTTGAGTCGAAGCACGAAGTTGTCCTCGCCTTTGCGCAGCCATACCCTTGGATCATAGTATTTCTTGTTGGGGCTGTCAGGCCCGTCAGGACTGCCAATCTGCGCCTGAAGGTAGCCTTCATTGGCTTGGTAATACTTGCGGATGCCATCCCAAAATGCCCACTGCATGTCGGTGTCGATGTTCATCTTGATGGCGCCGTACTCGATGGCTTCGCGAATCTCTGCTTGCGACGACCCCGAACCTCCGTGGAATACGAAGTTCACAGGTTGCTTGGCCGTATTGAACTTCTGCTCAATATACTCCTGAGAGTTCTTGAGGATTTTAGGCTGTAGCGACACGTTGCCTGGCTTATACACGCCATGCACATTTCCAAAAGCAGCTGCTATGGTAAAGTTGGGTGAAATCTTGAGCAGGCGCTCATAAGAGTAAGCCACCTCTGATGGTTGTGTGTAAAGCTTCGAGCTGTCCACATCTGAATTGTCCACGCCATCTTCTTCGCCACCGGTCACACCGAGTTCGATTTCAATGGTCATGCCCATTTTGTTCATCCGCTCAAAGTAGCGGGCACAGGTTTCGATATTCTCCTCAAGGGGCTCCTCACTCAGGTCGAGCATATGCGAGCTGTAGAGCGGCTGCCCGTGCTTTGCGTAATAGGCTTCGCCTGCATCGAGCAGTCCGTCAATCCAGGGCAGCAATTTCTTGGAGCAGTGGTCAGTGTGCAGGATCACAGGTACATCATAGGCCTTGGCCATCTCGTGTACATGAAGGGCTCCGCTTATTCCTCCCGCTATCTGGCTCTTCTGGTTGTCGCCGCCAAGGCCCTTACCTGCGTAGAACTGCGCACCACCATTTGAAAACTGAATGATAACGGGTGAGTTTACTGCGCGCGCTGTTTCCAGAACGGCATTAACGGAATTGCTGCCGATTACGTTTACGGCCGGCAGGGCAAAATCATTTTCATTTGCGTAGTTAAAAAGGTCTGTAACTTCATCACCGTGAAGTACTCCCGATCTGAATTTCTTGCTCATATCTAGGTTTATTTGGTTAATTTTTCAAATCCGATTACAATCATCTGCGCTGTGGCAGGGTTGGTCGCTAAAGGTACATTATGCACATCACATAGCCGCATCAGCATGGCGATATCAGGTTCGTGTGGATGCGCATTGAGCGGGTCCCGGAAAAACAGGACGCTTGCCACTTTTCCTTCCGTAACCATGGCTGCAATTTGTGCATCGCCGCCACGTGGCCCTGAAGCCACCTTTTTGACTTTAAGTCCAGCCTTCTCAACATGCGTACCGGTGGTACCCGTGGCCACCAGCTCTACATCAGCCCGGCGCAGGAAGTCGATGTGCTTCATCAGGAAAGCCACCATCTCGGCCTTCTTGCCGTCATGCGCTATAATTGCAAAGCGCATTATTTGTAGAAAATGTGAAAGCCGTATGGCGCGAGTTCAAGTCCGTTTTCACCGATAAGCTCGAGGCTCTCCTCATCAAAAAGTGAGCGGAATTCGCCTTCAGGTAAATCATCGCTAAAAGTCAAATTAACCATTTGATCGCTCAGGTTGCAAATGGTGACCACCTGATCTTCTTCGTTGGTGCGTACAAATGCATAAACTTTATCGTCAGCATCGGTATTCAATCTTTTAAAATCACCCCCATCACTTCCATTCCACAATGCAGTATTTACACGATTCAGGGTGAGCAATTTACTGTAGAAATCACTGTACTCATATTTTCCCCAGTCTATTTGATCCTTTTCAAAAAACTTCAGGGCTTTGTTCAATCCAGCTTCTTGTCCACTATATACCAGCGGCATACCATCGATGGTGAAGGTCAGGGCCGCATAGGCAAGGTGACCATCTCCAAAGCGCTCCATCACGGTTCCATTCCAAGAGTTCTCATCGTGGTTGGTGGTGAAGTACATTTTGTAAGCGCCATTGGGCATAGCGGCTGGAGCCTCGGCCATGTAGGCATCTATATCGGCAAGGGTTTTTTCACCCTTGGCTACACCGTTGATGATGTGTAACCACTCCCAGGCATAGCCGGCATTGAAAGCTTTCTCATGTAATTCAGGTGTTTCGGCCTCGGCAAGCATGAAGATGTCCATTTTTACACTGCGCAGACTGTCTACGCATTCATTCCAAAAATCAGTGGGCACATAACTTGCCACATCGCAGCGAAACCCGTCAATGTCAAATTCGCGCACCCAGTAGGCCATTGCGTCTATCATTGCCGCGCGCATTTCGGGATTGTCATAATTCAAATCGGCTACATCGCTCCAGTCAGTGCCCTCAGGCATTTGCAAATTGCCCGATGCATCGAGGTTGTACCAATCCTTATGGTCCTGCGTCCACACGTGGTCAAAGGAGGTATGGTTGGCAACCCAGTCAATAATTACTTCCATATCTTGCCTGTGGGCCTCGCGCACCAGCGCACGAAAATCTTCTTTGGTTCCAAATTCAGGATTCACATCCTTGTAATCTTTAACAGAATAATAGCTTCCCTTGCCCCCTTTGCGGTTTACCTCCCCGATGGGATGTATGGGCATGAGCCACAGCACTGAAATGCCCATATCACTGATGCGTTCCAGGTCTTTGCGCAGCGCCATAAAAGTACCTTCCGGTGTATGTTGTCTGATATTGGCCTCGTAAATGGTGGCATTCTTGAGCCGTTCGGGGTGGTAGAGGCCTTTCGGCAAAGTATCCTGGTCTTCCGGCTTCTCAAAGTTGGAAGCGGGTTGTGGCGGGTTGCAGGCCGCCATAAGGCCGACAAAAAAGAGGGCGTAAAATGAATTGAATTTCATGGTTTAATGGCTTAAAATTTCAAAGGATGTTGGCTTCAATTTGATGGTAATCGTGCGGTCTTCCACCTCATGGCTGTGGCCAAAATGGGCAGAAAGGCCGTCTAAGTTAACATGTCTGGGCATTTCTATGCGCAGTTCAACTTCCTCACCCGAGGTATTGAACATCACAAGGGCAGTTTTGTCAAAATAATTCCTGCAATAGGCGTAAGTATTTCCCTCGAGGTGCAGTACCTGCAGGTCTCCATAGAGCAGTGGCATGCTCTGCTTCCGCAAATTGGCAATGGCGGTAACGGTTTCCAGCATTTCACGCTCACGCGGCGCGAGCTCATCACCGAAGCGCATCATGCGGCGGTTGTCGGGATCATTTGCGCCGGGCATGCCAATTTCATCGCCGTAGTAAATTACGGGAATCCCCGGCAGGGTGAAGTTAAGTGCGTGGAGCAGGGCGAGCCGGTCGTAACCCACTTCATCCTGAATTTCGACCTTGCGCGTCCAGCCTGCCAGCTTGGCATCTTCCGCAAAGCTCACGCTGCCATCGGCATAGGAAATGAATCGCGCGCGGTCCTGATTGCCCGAGATATTGCCCATCAGGTTGTGATAGCCATAGGCTGTAAGGCTTTGATTGATCACGCGGTCGAGTTCTTCAAAGCCGGCGCCCTCTTTGGCAAATGTGGCCAGTGCCGCATCGTAAAGGTTAAAATCAAACTGACCGTCGAGAAGGCCGCTACCCACATAGCTGCCAATGAGTCCGGGGTTGCCGTAAGTCTCCCCTATTTGGTAAATACTGCGCGATTCCGGCACAGCCACCTTGTACTTGAGCTTGCGGGTGAGCTCACGCCAAAATGCAAGAGGCACGTGCTTGGTGGCATCATGCCTGAAACCGTCGAGCGGATAATTTTCAAACCAAAACAGCGCTGAGTCGGTCATGGCTGCAACCACTTCCGGATTCTCGAGGTCGAGGGTAGGCATAAAGGTATCGAACCATGTGGTGAGGCGCTGCTCATCCCAGAGCTCGGTATTCAATCGGCCATCGGGAAGGTAGAGCTCTGTGGCCCAATCGGGATGCTGCTGGTAAAGCGGGTGCTCCTGGTGCACGTGGTTGGCTACGTAATCGAGAATCACATTGGCATCGCTGCTGTGGGCCTCTGCGATGAGCTGCTTCAGCACTGCTTCATTTCCAAATCGGAAATCGACCCTGGAGCTCGAAATGGGCCAATAGCCATGGTAGCCACTGAAAGTGCTGCGCACCCCGCCTTTGTCCCAGAGGCCATATGCACCCAGCGGATTCTGCGTAATAGGCGAAAGCCAAATGGTATTTGTGCCAAGCGCTTTGAAATAGCCCTCTTCAATCTTTTGAAGCACACCCGCGAGGTCGCCCCCGTAGTAATTTGCCGGAGGCAGAATGTCGGGATCTTGAACCTGAAAATCGTTGGTGGTATCGCCATTCACGAAGCGGTCTACCATCATAAAGTACATCGCATAGGTGTGCTTGTCGCTGCGGTTGAGGGCAGTGGCATCCATTACAGGCTTGCCATTTGCCAGCGGCACGAGCAGGTCATTGCTGCGCTCCTCATGATCACAGGCATACACGCGGATCTGGCTGCGGTCCATTTTTGCGGAAGCAGCGGGAAGAGCCAGCGCCAGGCGATCGCCCCTGCGTTTATAAAATGCCGTATCAAGTTGGTGGTTTTCCCAAAGTATGAGCGGATTGTGTAGCTCCTCGGGGCAGTGAAATACAAGCGAATCGACGCTCATTCCGTAGCTTGAAATGGAAGGCGCATTTCCCTCACCACCCACGCGAAATGCCGAGTTGAGCCCTCCCTGTCCATTGTCCTTGGTCTCGGGATTGTTGCGGTCGCGCATCTCGCGGCCATCTTCCACAATCAGATAGCTGTACAGGCCCGGCGCGAGCACGAGGTCGGCCACCCACACGTCATCCTCCTTGCGCAGCAGGTTGGCTTTGTGGTTCCAACCGTTGAAACTGCCTTTCAGCCCCACTTCCTTTACCTCCTCCCGGGTAGGCTCATAGGTGAAGCGGAAAGATTGATTTTGATTTTTGAATACCGGAATATGGTAATGCACGCCACCAGTGATTAAACCCATGCTGGCCACCATCACATTGGCTTCGAAGCCATTGATCAACACCAATCCACTGTCTCGCAAATGGTTGTAATCAACTTCATGGCTAAAGTATACGGAATCCACCTTTTCGGGAAATTCCACAAAATCGCCAAGTGGAACACGCGTTTGTCCGTAGTTGAGGTGCACCGGCATGGCCATTCCTGCAATAGCACCGCCGTGGTCAACGTCCGGAGTACTTTCATCCCCCTCATTGCAAGCATGCAATAGCAAAGCGCCAGCTACAAAAAGGTATGGCCACTTCCAATTTCTGCTCATGACTTCACACTTAAGGTTTCTTTGGCTTGCACCGTGTACAATTCTCCAAACACATATATTTCAATGGAATTATCTGAACTGTTGGTCACGAGTACCTCTCCAGGCTTCACTTCAACGCGCACGATCACGCGACGATGCACGAGGTTGAATTTATATCCTTTCCAAAGCTTCGGCAGCATAGGGTCGAAGCTCAATTTGCCATCCCTTACTTTCTTCCCACCTATGCCTTCCACAAGGGCAATCCATGTGCCTGCCATGGAGGTAATATGGAGTCCTTCATCGGCTTCGTGGTTATAATCATCGAGGTCGAGGCGGGCAGTGCGGAGGTACATTTCCAGGGCTTTGTCTTCCCTGCCCAATCGCGCTGCGAGCACGGAATGCACGCAGGGGGAAAGCGATGATTCGTGCACGGTACGCGGCTCGTAAAAGTCAAAATTTTCGCGAATCGTATCCTGATCGAAATGGTCTTCAAAGAAATACATCCCTTGAAGCACATCGGCCTGCTTGATGAAAATGGAGCGCAATATACGGTCCCATGACCAATGCTGGTTGATGGGGCGCTCGGCTGGGTCGAGTTCCTCAGCGAGGCTCTGTACCTTGTCCATAAAGCCATCTTGCTGCAGGTATACCTTGCTGTCTTCGAGGCGGGGCTCGTACAGCTTCGAAATAATCAACTCCCAGCGCAACCTTTCCTTGCCGCGGTCGAATCCTGTTTTTGCCGTAAAGGCATCCCAGAATGCAGTGTCAGATTTCACCTCATCAATACACTCGATGGTGTACTTCATGCACCAGCGGGCGATGTAATTGGTGTACCAGTTGTTGTTCACGTTGTTCTCGTACTCATTGGGGCCGGTCACGCCGAGCATCACAAAGTGATTTTTGTCCTCGCTCCAGGTGATGCGCTCGCTCCAGAATCTGGATATGCCGAGCAGTACTTCCAGTCCGCCTTCTTTCAGGTAATCAGACTCGCCGGTGTGGCGGATGTAGTTGTAAATGGCATAGGCAATTGCACCGTTGCGGTGAATTTCCATAAAGGTGATTTCCCACTCGTTGTGGCATTCCTCGCCATTCATCGTCACCATGGGGTAAAGTGCGGAGCCGCCTGTAAATCCAAGCTTTTCGGCGTTCTCTATGGCTTTTGGCAGGTGGTTGTAGCGGTACTTCAGCAGATTGAGGGCCACTTCCTGACCAGCGGTTAGCATGTAGAAAGGCAGGCAGTAGGCTTCGGTATCCCAATAGGTGCTTCCACCGTACTTCTCGCCGGTAAAGCCTTTGGGACCGATGTTGAGGCGCGGGTCTTCACCTGTATAGGTTTGGTTGAGCTGAAAGATGTTGAAGCGAATGCCCTGCTGGGCAGCCACATCGCCATCGATCACAATGTCGTTCATCTCCCAACGCTTGGCCCATGCATCACGCTGCTCATCGAGCATTTTCTGAAAGCCTTTGGTGCTGGCAGCATTGATCACTTTACTTGCCTGCTTCTGCAAATCTGATTTGGCATGATTCTCAGATGAAATGTTGGCAGCATATTTATACACGACTACCTCATCACCTGCCTGTACTTCTACAGCAAAGGAATTTTCGACGTATTTGATCCTCTCTATTCCTTGTGTTTCGAGGGCATAAGGGCCACCATTTTTAGTCACTGCAATCTTTTGCGCGGTGCACACGCGAAAGTCGAGCTTCTTGGTGCGTAGGGTGATGTAAGCCTCATTATTCTTTATTTCCTTGCTTACCTCATCCCAGAATTTCTCTTCGTAATTGCTGTCCTGGTTGATGATGTCACCATCAATAAAAACGCGGAAGTTGATCTTTCCACTGTAGTTGAGTGACTTGACGCTGTAGCGGATGGCTGCGGCCTCATCGTCGACCATGCTCAGGAAGCGCTTGGCATCAATCTGCACTTTAGTACCCCCGGGCATTTCAGCTACAAAACTGCGCTCCATGTAGCCCTCCTTCATGTTGAGCTCGCGTCTGAACTCACTTATTTTGGCTTTCGCCATGTCGAGCGCTTCGCCTTCGAATTCAGGACATATCCCGATCCAGTTGGCCGCGTTGAGCACTTTCGCAAAATACTCCGGGTAGCCATTTTTCCACCAGCCTACGCGGGTTTTGTCGGGGTAGTACACACCGGCTACGTAATTGCCCTGCAAGGTTTCGCCGCTGTAGCCCTCTTCAAAATTGGCCCTTTGGCCCATGCGGCCATTGCCCAGGCTAAAAATACTCTCGGAGGCCAGCGACATGTCGGGGTGAAAACCTTCCTCAATGATTTTCCAGGGGTCTTCTTTATAATACTTGTTCATATCTTCAAATTTCGGTTGTTTGTTAAAACTCTAACGTTGAAAGACTACTATTTAACTTATTGTATCGGATGAAATTCAGTACTTGAAATTAAATGTCGTCGAAAACAGTCAATTCCACACCTTCGAAGCCGGCAATTACCTTATGCGCCCGATGCAACACGGCTGGTTCTCCTACTCCAATGGCGTACATCCCCCCAGCAAGGGCCGCTTCAACACCTGCCACTGCATCTTCAAAAACAACGCATTTGCCTGGCGCCACGCCAAGGGCTTCAGCACCGAGAAGGAAGGTTTCAGGATGGGGCTTGCCTTTGCTCACTTTGTGACCATCGATGACCGCTTCGAAGTACGAAAGCACCTTAATTTTTTCGAGAATCCGCATGCTGTTTTTGCTGGCCGAGCCAAGGGCCATTTTGCGGCCACTTGCCTTTACCTTATCCAGAAATTCCACCACACCGGGTAAGATTTCTTCCGGGTGCATGGCATCGACGTATTCGAGGTACCAATCATTTTTGCGCACCATCATCTCCTGAATTTCTTCTTCACTGGCTTGAATACCGCCTTTTTTGAGCAGAATTTCGAGTGAGCCCCTTCGGCTTATCCCTTTGAGCATTTCGTTATCGTCGTGACTCAGGTCGAAACCCATTTCATTACACAAGCGCCTCCAGGCCAGGAAATGATACCTGGCAGTGTCTACAATTACACCGTCCAGGTCAAACAGACAGGCTTGAATATCAGCCATAGGGTTCAGTTAGAATGGAATTTTACGAAAGTAATGTTTGATGTGGTATGCGTACAGGCCGTCGATTGGCCTTTGTACGACATGGCCCATGATGATGCCGCGTTCCGCGCATACTTCGCGCAAAACATCTTCATGAAAATGGGCAACCGAACCCACAAAATGGGTTTTCACAGTTCTCGCATCCCGGTAGCAAAGCACATGGTTGTCCAAAAACAAACCCAGCCCTTTGCGGATCATGTCACGCACATAAGGTTCATGCTTGTAGCGGGTGATGAAGGGCATAAAAGAGGCCAGGTATACATTGGCATTTGGCTTCATGTATACCCTGTCCATAATCCCATCCTTGCTCAGACCAAATTCGGCCAGGAGCCCCTCCCGCATCGTCTCGGGCAAGCGCTTGTAGAGGAAATCGGTGAGCAATTTCTTTCCAAAGAAGGCTGCACTTCCTTCATCGCCCATGATAAATGCCAGTGCGGGAACCTCTTCGCGAACGATGTCGCCATCAAAATGGCAGCTGTTGCTGCCGGTGCCCAGAATACAGGCTATGCAAGGCTCGTCGTCATACACTGCAAATGCTGCAGCCACGAGGTCGTGGTCCACATATATCTGCGCTTTTGTGAATACATTTCCGAGGCCCCGGTCTACAATGCGCTTAAGTTCAGTGGTAGAACATCCGGCTCCGTAAAAAAACACAGCCTTTACCTTATCGGCAAATGCAACGAGGGCCTCATTCTTATTGAGTTCTGCTTCAATCAGATCTTCCGAATGAAAGTAGGGATTGATTCCTATGGTTTCAAAATCGGTGTAGGTTTTATCTTCTGCAACAAGCCGCCAATCACATTTGGTAGAACCGCTATCTGCGATGAGTAACATGGTTTAGGTCGGATTTAATTAGATGGAGAGAATGTCGGATATTCTTACAATCTCTGTATTGAGGTTGTATTTGTCGGCGATGGCTTTTTTAAATGGTGTGAGCACAATCTTATCGTGCACCATACCCACCATGGCATCGCGCTTGCCTTCGAGAAGCCTCTCTACAGCTGCCACCCCAAGACGGCTGGCCAGGTTTCGGTCAAAGCAGGAAGGGCTGCCACCGCGCTGAATATGGCCCAGTATGGTCACTTTGGTTTCGTAATAAGGCATGCGCTCCTGCACTTGCTTGGCTATTTCAGTGGCGTCGCCGCTTTTACCGCCTTCCGCAACGATTACAATACTTGAAGTTTTGTTGTGGCGACGGGCATCGCTGAGCCTTTCAAGAAGCTGCTCTATGGTCATTTCCCTTTCTGGAATCATCACGGCGAGTGCTCCCGAGGCCAGTCCTGCATG
Organism: Cryomorphaceae bacterium; assembly: GCA_036796255.1. Lineage (GTDB taxonomy): Bacteria > Bacteroidota > Bacteroidia > Flavobacteriales_D > Cryomorphaceae > T3Sed10-241. Next base: position 37,229 of record DAIRDH010000011.1, on the reverse strand, counting down.
GGCAGCAATAAAACCAGCATCCCGACCCATCACTTCCACAAAAAAGAGGCGGTTGTGCGAGGCGGCGGTATCACGAATCTTATCGACAGCGTCGATTACGGTATTAAGTGCCGTATCAAAACCGACGGTGTAATCCGTACCTACAAGATCATTATCAATGGTGCCCGGAATCCCGATGATTGGAAAACCAAATTCCTGATTGAAGTGATAGGCGCCTGTAAATGTACCATCCCCTCCAATAGCCACAAGCGCATCTACCCCATTGCTTTTGAGCTTTTCGAAAGCCTTTTCGCGGCCTTCTTTCTCTCTGAAATCTTTGCTGCGTGCCGATTTAAGTATGGTACCCCCACGCTGGAGTATGTGATTGACAGAGCGTGCAGTGAGCTCTTCAATATCGCCCTCAATAAGGCCTTGGTAACCCCGGAAAATCCCAGCTACCTGAATGTTATAATAGATGCATGAGCGCACCACTGCGCGCACTGCAGCATTCATGCCCGGGGCATCTCCACCTGAGGTGAATACTGCTATTTTCTTGATGTGAGGTTTATCAGTCACGTAATGGGATTTCAAATAAAGTGTGAAACTAACACTTAGCTACCTATTGGACAAAACAACCGGGCAAATTTCATGGCTTGATCCAAAAAAAACAGAGCACAGTGTGCTGGCAAAGGTAAAAAAGGAGAAGTGCCCAAAGGGCTTTTTGCAGTTAATGCCAAAAAGTTTTTGAGCATCCCCCTGCAGTTCAATTCCTGCTGGATGGAATAACAGGGATTTCAATGACAAGCCACTGTGGCGGCGCTTTTACCTACTTAGGCACAAGTTTACACTAAGTATGGTTTAAATGACCCAAAAATGATAATTTTGCAGCCTTTCAGCTCATAAATATTAAATCTATTGACAACGCTCACAGCTCGAATTCCCGAAGCACGACTCAACCCCAACGTATCTGTTGACTGTGTAATTTTTGGCTTTGACGGCGATCGCCTCAAGGTGCTGCTTATCGACAGAGGACAGGTGGTATCAAGCAATGAAAAGGAAAAAGTGTACGCCCTTCCGGGAAACCTTATCCGTGAGGATGAAGATCTCGACGACGCTGCTGGCCGCGTACTGTTTGAGCTTACGGGCCTGGAAAACATTTTTCTCGAGCAATTTGGCTCGTTTGGAAATCCCAACCGGCTCACCAAAGAGCATGACCTTGAGTGGCTCAAGAGCATACGCGCCCAGCCTGATGCCAGGGTGATCACGGTGGCGTATTACTCACTGATCAAGGCCGACCAGTACGAAATTCACGCCAGTAGTTTTGCCCAAGATGCTTTCTGGCATGATATCGATGAATTGCCACCATTGGGCTTTGACCATTTGGAAATCATTGAATCGGCCCTTCGTGAACTCAAGTTCAAAAGCAAATATCAACCACTCGGTTTTGAACTCCTTCCGGAAAAATTCACCCTTGGCCAGCTTCAAAAGCTATACGAAGCGATTCTAGGCACCGACCTCGACAAGCGCAACTTTAGAAGGAAGATTATGAAAATGGCTTTTCTGGACCCATTAAGCGAAAAGCAAATTGGCGTGGCGCACAAGCCCGCCCGCTATTATACTTTTGACAAAGAGAAGTACCAGAATTACAAGGGTAACGACTTCTATTTTACCCTCTAAAATAATTGACGATCTGCATCTTGTGCAGTTAAGACCGGTGCAAACTGCGCAGCTGCTCAAAAAGTTTTTCCTGCTCGGCACTCAGTTTTGTCGGTACCTCCACCACAATCTCTACGATCATGTCCCCAAACGTACCCTGCTTCTCGTAAACCGGCATTCCCTTGCCGCGCAGACGCAACTTACGGCCCGACTGGGTTCCCCTTGCTATGGGTACTTTAACATCTCCATGCGGTGTCTTTAAATTCACCTTGCCGCCGAGCACTGCGGTGTAAAGGTCAACTTTGAGCACAGCTGTGAGTTGGGCACCATCGCGTTTGAAACCGTAAGGATTGTTTACTTCAATATCGATAATCAAATCGCCACCGCCCTGTCCTTTGCCTTTCAGCTTGAGCTTTTGCCCGGTGTAAGCACCCGGCTTAATATTGAGGCGTATTTTGTCGCCGCGCAGCTCCACAACCTTGGCCACACCGTGAAATGACTCATCAAAACTTAAACCCAGCGCGGCTCTTGTGGTTGGCGCTGGCTGACCACGCCGGCCAAAAGGATCACCGCCAAAGCCGGCTGCTCCCGCTCCGCCACCGCCAAAGAAGGCATCGAAGAAATCCGAAAAACCTCCGCTAAATGATTGACCAAAGTCGCCACCATATTGATAACGTTGCTTTTGACCGCTGTAACCGGAATTTTGAAACTGCTCGTACTGCTTCCAGTTGGCGCCAAGCTCATCGTACTTCTTGCGCTTCTCAGTGTCGCCAATTACCTCATAGGCCTCACTGAGTTCCTTAAACTTCTTCTCGGCTTCTGGATTGTCAGGGTTTTTGTCGGGATGGTACTTCACTGCCAATTTGCGGTACTTCTTTTTGATTTCCGCCTGGGGCGCATCTTTTGCTACGCCAAGTACACTGTAATAATCTTTATAGTCCATATGCTCTCAAGTGTATAAATGTAACCCAATTGTTTAAGCTATCGCAAACTCCCCAAATGAAAAAATTCATTTACAGCGGGTTTGGAGCAAAAGAAAAGGGGTGAAAAAATCGCCCCTCTTCCCTGCTTCATCGATTCCATCGAATTACTTGATGCTGATCTCGCGTACTTTTTGTTTTTGAGCAACTTCCATCTTTGGAATCTCAATACTCAAGATGCCGTCATTGTAGGTCGCTGCAATCTTCTCAACATCTACACCTTCTGGCAGTCTGAAAGAGCGCACAAAAGATGCATAATTGAATTCGCGCTTGGTGTAGCGGTCTTTGCTTTCTTCGTGCTGCTCTTTGCGCTCGGCACGAATACTAAGTAACTCCTCATTGAGCTCGAGCTTGAAATCTTCTTTCTTCATTCCGGGCGCTGCTATTTCTACAAGGAAATCTTTTTCAGACTCCTTGATGTTGGCGGCAGGCACAGAGCCAAAGCGGGCATTGTTTCTGGTTGAGGGGAAGAATTCTCCTTCAAAGAAATCATTGAAGAGTGCATCGAATGGGCTAACAGCCGAATTGCGTGTGTTTAATTTGATGAGTGACATGACTTAATGTTTTAAAGGTTTCTGCAGGTTGACAAGCAACTGAAATGCCAATGCAAATTCTCAGACAAAAGGACAGAATCCCATTTAACCTAATGCCAAATTGGCACTAAATGTTTATGCTACATGTCATTATGGCGTGAAAACGCTGTTCAAGGCGCATCTTCGGCCTGCACAATCACTCTACTATTGCAAACTTCTGCCGGATGGCTACTTCAGCGGCCATCACATGAACAATGTATATGCCCTTGGGCCATGCGCCTGTCGGCAACAGGAAATCAGCCTGAAAAACAGATTGTTGCTGAAAAACACGTCTGCCCTCGAGATTGAATACTGCAATATCGAACTGACCCTGAACCCCTTCTACACGCAATTGGTGACCCCCGGCTGTGGGCAGCAGAGAAAGCCCTGATTCCCATACCACCTGAAAAGTGGAGGAAACTTCTGCCTCGCCAATGCTTCCAAAAGACAATTGGTAGGTGTAAAGGCCAGATGCTTTTAAAGCCTCATCAAAAAATCGGTAAGGCTCGGGACGCTCTGCTGAGCCGCACACCCCACCGATGGCAAATACCCGCTCAAAGGCCTCACCATTTACTGAGCGTTGCACATCGATACCCAGGCACTCCACGCCTCGACTCATCACCCAGCTAAGCTCAATGCCATTGCCACTCTGACGCGCATTAAGTGCATCGAGAATGTGATCGGGAAACTGTTGCGCGGCCGCATTTGCCGAAAGGCAGCACAAGAAAATGATGAAACGCGAATACATATTATTATGACAAGGTACGGCTAAAATGGTTCCAAACCGGATCATCGGGTGTCGGCGCCACGACAGTAAGCTGGGTTTTGGCTACGGGATGCAGCAGATTGATGCTGCGTGCATGCAGGTGGATACTCGCGTCGGGATTGGAACGGGGAGAGCCGTACTTCAGATCGCCCTTAATGGGAAAACCGGCAGCAGAGAGCTGACAGCGAATTTGATGGTGCCTTCCGGTAATGGGATGCACTTCAAGCAAGGTATAGCGATCGGCATGGGCCAGCACTTTGTAACGCAATTCCGACTTTTTCGCTCCGGGATGACCGTCCTTTACCGGCCTTGATTTGTTTTTGGCTTCGTCCTTTTTCAGGAAATGAACAAGGTGCCCTTCCACCCCATCGGGTGCAGGCGCCACGGCTGCCCAATAGGTTTTCTCCACTTGCTTGAGCTGAAACATGGCGTTGAGGCGGGTGAGCGCCTTGCTCGTTTTTGCGAAAAGCACCACTCCACTTACGGGCCTGTCGATGCGGTGGGCGACGCCGGCAAACACATTTCCGGGTTTATTGTACTTCTCCTTAAGATAAGCTTTTACCACTTCTGAGAGCGGCGTGTCGCCGGTCTTGTCACCCTGCACGATGTCGCCCGGCCGCTTGTTGACCGCTATGATGTGGTTGTCTTCAAAAAGTACTTCAAGGTTTTGGGGCGTACTTCTTGACACTAATATTGCTCTTTGTCGTTGGGAAAATCACGGCTGCGCACGTCGAGAACGTATTGTCCTACCGCATTTTTGATGTCTTCGTATAAATGCAGATACCTGCGCAGGAAGCGCGGGCTAAACTCATGGGTGATTCCCAGCATGTCATGCGCAACGAGCACCTGCCCATCGGCGGCTGCACCGGCTCCTATCCCTATGGTAGGCACGTCGATGGCTTTGCTTACCTGCTCAGTGAGGGCTGCGGGAATTTTTTCGAGCACAATACTAAAGCAACCCACCTCAGCGAGCATTTTTGCGTCAGACATCAACCTCTCAGCCTCATCGGTTTCCTTTGCTCTTACGGTGTAAGTGCCGAATTTATAAATGCTTTGTGGCGTTAAACCCAAGTGGCCCATTACCGGGATACCTGCTGACAGGATGCGCTCCACGCTTTCGCGAATTTCCATGCCACCTTCGAGCTTCACGGCGTGGGCTCCGCTCTCTTTCATGATGCGGATAGAAGAAGTGAGTGCCTCCTTGCTATTGCCCTGATAGGCACCAAAAGGAAGGTCGACCACAACGAGTGCTCTGGATACCGCCCGCACCACCGATGCTGCGTGGTAAATCATTTGATCAAGGGTGATAGGAAGCGTGGTTTCGTGCCCCGCCATAACATTGGATGCGGAATCGCCCACGAGAATCACATCAACTCCAGCCTCATCCACAATTCGGGCCATGGAAAAATCATAGGAAGTGAGCATGGCAATCTTCTCTCCATTGCGCTTCATTTCCTGAAGGGTCTGGGTGGTGATACGTTTTTTATTCTTAAAGTGTACTGACATTCTTACTATTTCGTGAATTCAAAACTAAGCAAATTTGGCCTAGCCAATGAAGCTTGTTTTCAAATCGCACTGAATCAAACCTTGAACGCTTCGTGAACTATCGAAGACACTATGGCACCTTAAGTTTTCTGGCAAAACTGAGAGGGAATCAGGCCAGCTGATTGTATATCCCTGCCGTATTCGTTGGCATTGTCGTAAATTCGCCGGCACAATTCATCCACATGATTCAAAAGACCGCCATTTACCCGGCATTTTTGCTCCTTTGCATTTCTGCATTTACAAGTAGTTGCGATACAGATGTAGACCTCAACGCACCTTACAAAGTGACGCCAGTTATTGTTGGTGTGCTCGATGCCGTAGCCGATACACAGTTTTTCCGCATCAACAGGACGTTTCTGTCAGCAGAAAACGCCAGCCTTTATGCGGGTATCAGGGATTCAGTAGAATATGCAGATGGTGAAGTGGATGCATGGTTGGTTAAACTCAATAGCAGCAACAGGGTCGACTCTTTTCAGCTGCAAGCCATCGACTTGCCCACCCGAGCTCCGGGGGTGTTCTATGATGGTAATGTGAGGTTCTTTTATACTGCTGAGCCACTTTTCTCCAACGATCAAGAAAGGATCAATGGCATTGACAACATCAACTACGAAATTCGTGTAGCGGTGCGCGGAGAAGTCTACACCGCACGAACCAATTTCCCCCGCGTGGGTCCTGGCGACATCACCAACCCATTATTTAGCGTTGACACAACCAGAAGCAATTTTGTAATTGAGGGCACACCCATAACGGGTCCTTTCAGCTATGTGACCCGCGAATCGGGAGCACGATATCAGGGCGATCTTGTCCTTGTGTACGATGAAGAACTCAACGATGGCACCATCACCCCGCGCAAAGAGCTTGTTTATCCTCTTGGCACTTTCCTCAACCAGGGAAGCCAGCTTACCGGCACGAGAAGTTTTGCCTTTCAATCATTGAACTGGTTCACATTTGTGGGCAACGAATTCCAAAACACACCCAATTTAAAAAAGGTCAGAATTAGATATCTTTTGCACAGACTCACTGTAGCCAACGGAGAATTGAACACCTACCTCAACGTAATCAACCCTGTAAGCCAGTTTATCCCGGTATTCAACAGCTATACTAATTTGGACAATGGGGCCATTGGCATCCTGGGCACCACCAACAAGCTGGAGCGCGCAGTATTCCTTGAAGAAACCACCATGATCTTTTTGACCAACAACGAAGTGTCAACCGGTCCTTGCTATTGTGGATACTGGACCGGTACCGCCTTCACCTGCGACCAGTCAGCAAGCGGCTGTCCTTAATCCTGTCGTTTTGTCATTGTTTTTGACATGAAAAGTGTCAAGTTGTGTGTTTTGACCCCGATTTTTGAGATGGTACAATGATTGTAACCATAGGTTCAAACTGAAAACAACAATTTTAACAAATACAAAATGAGCAAAATTATCGGAATAGACCTGGGTACCACCAACTCCTGCGTGTCAGTAATGGAGGGAAATGAGCCCGTGGTAATAGCCAACAGTGAAGGAAAACGCACTACACCCTCTATCGTGGCATTCGTGGAAGGTGGCGAGCGCAAGGTAGGTGACCCTGCAAAACGACAGGCCATCACCAATCCTGAAAAAACCATTTCGTCCATCAAGCGATTCATGGGCAACTCCTTCGATGAAGTAAAAAACGAAGCAGCTCGCGTACCTTATAAAGTAGTGAAAGGCGACAACAACACCCCGCGGGTGCAGATTGACGACCGCATGTACACGCCGCAGGAGATTTCTGCCATCGTGTTGCAAAAAATGAAAAAAACCGCAGAAGACTTTCTCGGCACCACAGTAAGCGAAGCGGTGATTACCGTGCCTGCCTACTTTAACGACTCACAGCGCCAGGCCACCAAAGAAGCTGGTGAGATTGCCGGCTTGAAAGTGCGCCGTATTATCAACGAGCCTACTGCTGCTGCTTTGGCCTATGGCCTCGACAAGAAAACCAGCGACCTTAAAGTTGTGGTATTTGACTGCGGTGGTGGTACGCACGACGTGTCCATCCTTGAGCTGGGCGATGGCGTATTCGAAGTACTTTCAACAGATGGCGATACCCACCTCGGCGGTGACGACTTCGACCAGGTAATTATTGAATGGTTGGTAACTGAGTTCAAAAACGACAATGGCATTGACCTCACCAGAGACCCAATGGCACTGCAGCGATTGAAAGAAGCCGCTGAAAAAGCGAAAATTGAACTCTCGAGCTCATCTTCTACCGAAGTTAACCTGCCTTACATCATGCCAGTAGATGGCATACCAAAGCACCTTGTGAAAACACTGAGCCGTGCGAAGTTTGAGCAGCTTGCAGACTCATTGATCAAGCGCACCATCGAGCCATGCCAGAAAGCACTGAAAGCTGCCGGCCTGAGCAAGACCGACATCGACGAAGTGATTTTGGTGGGTGGATCTACACGTATCCCTGCCATTCAGGATGCCGTTAAAAACTTCTTTGGAAAAGAGCCCTCTAAAGGCGTAAACCCCGACGAAGTGGTTGCCATCGGTGCTGCCATCCAGGGTGGTGTATTGACAGGTGAAGTAAAAGATGTATTGCTTCTTGACGTGACCCCACTTTCATTGGGTATCGAAACCATGGGAGGTGTATTCACCAAATTGATTGAAGCCAACACTACAATCCCAACCAAGAAGTCTGAAACCTTCTCAACGGCCAGCGACAGCCAGCCATCGGTTGATATTCACGTGTTGCAAGGTGAGCGCCCTATCGCTTCCGCAAACAGGACTATAGGACGCTTCCAGCTTACCGATATTCCACCAGCACCAAGGGGAGTACCTCAAATTGAAGTGACTTTCGACATCGATGCCAACGGTATCATGAACGTATCGGCCAAAGACAAAGCGACCGGCAAAGAGCAAAGTATACGCATTGAAGCTTCGAGCGGACTTACCGACGCTGAGATTGCCCGCATGAAGCAAGAGGCTGAAGCCAATGCCGAAAGCGACAACAAAGCCAAGGAGCGTGCGGAGACGCTGAACAAGGCCGACTCACTCATTTTCCAAACGGAAAAGCAACTGAAGGAGTTTGGCGATAAAATTCCAGCCGACAAAAAGCAGCCTATCGAAGATGCTTTGGCAGAATTGAAAAAAGCGCACGAAACGCAGGATGTTGACGCCATCAATCCAGCGATTGAGAAACTCAACACCGTATTTCAAGCAGCTTCGCAAGAAATGTACAATGCCCAGCAGCAATCAGGCGCCAACGGAGCCGATGCAGGACAAGGTGCAGAAAGCGCAGCAGGTGACGAAGAAGTGACCGATGTGGATTTCGAAGAAGTAAAAGACGAAAAATAAGTCGAAAGACGAATGATTGATTAAGCCGGGGCGCATAGCTCCGGCTTTTTTTGTTTGTACCATTGAGGTTATGGATTGCCATTTGTGATTCCCCGTTTTTGTACCGCGATATTTGCAACGAACCTGATTTCGATTCTTTTTCAGACTCAGACTGACTGCAATTAATTCACTTTAAACAGATTAAGGGGACATGGTCGACAATCTAGTGCTATGCCCATAATAATACCGATTTACCACTCTGATTGGCAATTGTCTTTCTCGCTCAATGTATTTTTTTTCCGCTGGTACCGCTACAGAATATTATTCAAGTCCTGTCTTCCAATAATTGCCATTATTTCAACAGTACCATTCTCTATTCTGAAATGTATACTGTCAACTCCACAAACACATCGGCTATATCCTTTTTTAATATAATCGACTGATTAAAAAGAAATTGGACGTTGAGCAATGGTATCAAAATACTCAAAAAACGTATCAAAGTATTTATCGGCTTGGGCAATTCCAAACTTTTCAACTCCGTAATGATGTATTCTTATCAAGTCTCTCTTAGCTTCATTACTTAATCTATATTTCGCCATTAAGTAAAGACTTTGACTGCTTTAAAATTTGTTCTTTCGTTTCATTGGTAAATCCGTTGGCTTCAGATTTATTTAGTTTGTCTCTGATCCAATCAGTTTGAACTTGTTGTTTTCGAGCCTGTCTAATCAAATCATTCACAAGTTCGCTTTTGCTAGAATATTCTTCGCTATTGACTTGTGCCTTTAGCCATTCATCATTTGGCTTCGTTAATGATATACTTTGTCTGGTCATAACATTCTACTTTGGTGTAAATTTACATCAAGAACGAATCACTTGCAACTTATTCGTGGTAATACTGGCAACTTTCCCTTTCCGCATACTTCTAAATTTTGAAAACGCGGAATACCAAAAACCTTTGACTTTTTTTATTTGCGGAAGCAAGCTTTGCCATTCTCATTTTAACAAAGTCGGCAAATAAGCGTTCTTTGCGCAGCTTTACAGACTATGCAAAAAAAATGGGCTTACCTTTTGCTAACGGGCCTCGGCGTGCTGACCCTCGCCTTGGCGTCGACCTTGCCCGGCACCTATTTCGATTACGACTTCGATAAATTCTTCAAGCCCAGCGACCCCGCCACCGCTTACTTTGAAACCCACCGCCAGACTTTCGGCACCGACAATGACTTTGTGCTTGTGGGCCTTGTATCGAAGGATGGGGTGTTCAACCAGCCCTTTTACGAAAAGCTCGCAGCGCTCACCGAAGCGCTGGCAAGCACGCCCCACGTAATCGAGGTGCGCTCACCGAGCAATATCAAAATTCCCGTAAGGGAGCCCCTGACAGGCAGCATCTTTCAGCGCCCCATACTCGGAAGCAACCCCGAAAAGGATTCCCTTCAGGTGTTTTCGAACTCCGCCCTTATCGACAATTTCTTCTCGCGCGAAACCACCGCAGTGAGCATACTGCTGCTCACCTCCCAGGGCCTGAGCAAGCAAAAGAGCGATGAAATGTCGGCCGGGCTGTACAGCATCCTCGACACTTTTGAATTTGATGGCGTGCATGTGGGAGGCAGGGCCATAGGGCAGGTGGTGTACATCAACAAAATACAAGGCGAGTTTGCCATTTTTATGCTCATAGCCATCGGCTTCGTTGTGGTGTTGTTGTATTTTATGTTTCGCAGCTTTCGCGGGATAGTGCTGCCACTGGTCACCGTGCTACTGGCCGTGGTGTGGAGTATTGGCATACTCAACTTATCGGGCAGCGGCATTGGCATACTACTCAATATGTTGCCACCGGTCATCTTTGTGGTGGGCATGAGCGACGCCGTGCACCTCTACGCCCGCTACCTCGAGGAGCTCAAGAAGGGGCACTCACAGCGCTACGCCTTGCGGCAAATGACCTTCGATACCGGACTTGCCACCCTGCTCACAAGCATCACCACCGCCATTGGCTTTGCTTCGCTGTACTTCACGGGAATACCCACGCTTCAGGAATTTGGCTTGCTCACGGCTGCGGGGGTTTTGGCAGCTTTTGTAATTGCCATCACCATGATGCCCGCGTGGCTGAGCCTCACCACACCTCCCTCAAAGGCACTAAGTACCAAGGCCAATCTCTACTGGGATACTTTTCTGGAAACGCTCTTCCCAAAGGTGATCCACTATCGAAAGCCATTGATCATTGGGGCGGCCTTGCTAACAGCCATTTTTGCCTTGAGCAGCACACAGCTGGGGCTCAACAACTACCTTCTTGAAGACCTAAAGCCCAAGGAAAAACTGAGGCAGGATTTCAGTTTCTTCGACAAGTACTTTGCCGGGGTGAGGCCTTTTGAGCTGGGCATCAAGCTGAAAAACACGGATGAGGATTTTTTCGATGCAGAGCACCTGCAGGCATTGGAAAAGCTACAACTCTGGCTTCCCGAGCACTATGGCGTGGCTGCGCTCAACTCCCCTGTCAGCGTGATCAAGTCCATCAACCAAACCTACAATGGCGGCAGGTCAGCTTATTACAAACTCCCTGAAGGAGAGCGCGATTGGAATACCCAAACGGCCCAGATGCAAAAGATGCACCAGGCCGGTAAGCTGAACGTAGTGCTCGACAGCACAGCCACCTATGCCCGTGTATTTGGCAGGGCAGGCGACTGGGGTGCACAGGAATTTGAAAAGAGGAATGCCGCGCTCCAGACCTTTATCAGCGAAGAAGGCCTCGACAAGCAATTTGACATTTCCATCTCAGGCACGGGTACCCTTATTGACCGTACCAACCAAAACCTTGTATACAGCCTGGCCAAGGGCCTTGGGGTGGCCTTTGCACTCATCTCTCTGATAATGGGCTTGATGTTCAGGAGTATCCGGATGGTGGCCATCGCACTTATTCCCAATATTTTGCCCTTGCTGGCAGTGGCATCGGTCATGTATTACCTCGGCATCGACCTCAAGATGAGCACGAGCATTATTTTCACCATTGCGTTTGGAATTGCCGTGGATGACACCATCCACCTGCTAAGCCGTTACAAACTGGAATTGATCAAAGGGCGCATCCCCTACCTCGCTTTAAGAAATGCCTTCATACATACCGGCAAGGCGCTGATCATTACCAGCATCATCCTCTTTGGCGGCTTTATCAGCCTTTGCTTCAGCTCCTTCCAAAGCACTTTTTATATTGGATTGCTGGTAACTTTGACCTTGGGCTTTGCATTGATATTCGACTTAAGCCTGCTGCCTGCCTTAATGTCCTATCTCCCTAACAGCAGCTCAGACCTCTATACGTCGGCCGATGAAGCGGACAATGATGACGAGCAAACCTATTCCTAAAGCGTAGCACAAATACCACGGCAAGCCCACAGTAGCGCTCAATACCGTAAACACCAATGCCACGAGCCCGGCAGTCAAGGCGTAAGGCAACTGGGTGCGCACGTGCTCTATATGGTTACACTGGGTAGCAAGGGAGCTCAAAATGGTGGTGTCGCTGATGGGCGAGCAATGGTCGCCGAGCACGGCACCTGCCAGCACACATGAGGTTACATTGAAAAAATACTGCATTCCTTCCTGGGCTTCGACTCCCGAGGCAATCGAGAGCTCCCAGCTCAGCGGCAACATCAATGGATACACAATGGCCATGGTGCCCCAGGCCGAACCGGTGGAGAAAGATACCACCGCCGCAATCACAAAGGTAATGCCCGGCACGGCCCAGGGTGCCACGCTATCACCGGCAAGTGTGGCGAGGTAGTCGGCGGTGTGCATTTGCTGGGTAAGCGATGCCAAAGCCCAAGCAAGCAGAAGAATAACCACAGCACTCATCATGGTTTTGAATCCATTCACAGCCGTTTCGACTGCAGTCGAGTAAGTCATTATCTTCTGGGCTGCCGTCATCAGCACTGCCACGATAAGTCCTGAAATAGAAGCCCACAAGAGCGCCTGATAGCTATCGCTCGCACCGATGGTGAATGACAGCTTTTGCCCAAAGCGCAGGCCCTCATCGGCCCACACCGAGGCATCATAGCCCGTGATGAAAAGTCCTGCCACTGTGCCGAAAATGACAATGGCAAGCGGAATCAAGGCATTAATCTTACGCAGCGGAGCACCCTCCTGCGGCTTGAACTCATCACTATTCGCGCTTTCGAGCTTTGCATGTGCATTGCTGGGCAAGCCTTTGCGTGCATTCACCTCAGCGGTGTACATGGGCCCAAAATCCCGGCCCTGATAAAAGATAATCACAATAAGGAGCAGTGCAAACACGGGGTAAAACGCATAGCCGAGTGAATTGAGAAACACTGCGTAAGCGTTCATTTCAACCGCACCTTGCCCTTTGCTCTCTATCACTGCGAGGGCACCTTCAATGTATCCAAGTTCTGCACCAATCCACGTGGTAATCAACGCAATGGCGGCCACAGGAGCGGCGGTACTGTCCACGATGTACGCCAGCTTCTCGCGGCTTATCCTGAGCTTGTCGGTAAGAGAGCGCATGGTATTTCCAACCACCAGGGTATTGGCGTAATCGTCGAAAAATATTGCGATCCCCAGCATCCAGGTGGCCATTTGTCCGCTCTTGGCAGTATCGGCCTTTTTGGAAAATGTGTTGACCACAGCCTGCATCCCACCATTTTTGCTGATTACAGCGACAATACCTCCTATCGCCGTCGAGAATATGATCACGCTGATATGCCCCCGGTCGTAAAAGGCATCCACAAGGTAGGTGTCCATGGCTTTGAAGAAGCCGCTTACGAGACCCATGGGCCCGGCCATATAATATCCCGAAACAATCGCTCCGGTAAAAATCCCAATAAGTAAAGACCCAATCACTTCGCGAAACACCAGTGCCATGACAATGACCAGCAGCGGAGGTATCGCACTCCACCATAGCGGCATGGGATTCACCGTTTGCACATAAACGAATTTATCGATCTTGATGGACAGGGGTTCCTTGCGGTCGAAGCTCACTGGTATATAGGCGGTACTTCCCTGAAAGGTAGCGAGGAGCTTTTTACCATTGACCACGATGGGCAAAATGTTGCCATAGCTTTGCAACTTCTCGGGTTGGTGGCACGTCAGTGTAAGCGTGTGTTCTACATCATACACAAAGAGGGTTGGCAGCTCAACTGAAAAGTCGGTCGGGTCGAAACCTTCAGCCAAAGCTTGTGCCTGTATGGAACAAACCGACCAAAAGAAAGACACCAACAAAACGAAAACCCCAGGCAGTTGCTGCATGGGCCAAAGATAGAATTTTGATGGAATGCTCACCTTGGTGGAAGAATGAACAGGCAAACGCAACATTTGCCCTTGCCTGAAGGCAGAAAATAAATACCCAACCCAGCTAATTTTGTACTTTTAGACCTTGAATTTTCACTTGAAACATCACAAAACCATGAAAGCTAAATCCATTTTCCTCCTTTTGTCAGCAGCGCTTTGCGCAACCATGACATTCGCCCAAAGCAACCAAAAAGCTGACAAAGCCATGCGTGCTGAATTTGAATTGATCATGGAGAAAATGAAGCTGGACGGCACCCAAACACATGAGATTGGAACGCTCTTATCGAAGCGCGTGGAGGCGGAAAACAACATTTACGCGAACATAGATGCACTAAACCAGCGCAAGGAAATCATTGCCGAACAGAATCCACAGGCAGCAGCTTACCTGGACACAGAAGTAGCGCGTTTTCATCAAGAGATCGCGAAGCTTCGTGAAGCCTCAACAACGGAAATAAAATCTCATCTGAAGGCCGGGCAGGTTAAAACCTACGAGAATGAAGTGAAGCCATTACTTGAGAAAGCCCTGAAAGAGATCGAGAAGCCCGCCTCAAAACAGGTTAATTTGAAGAAAGGGAATTAATCTTTGCTCAATCGGGGTCACGGTTGGCTGACCAGCGAATGTTGTCGAGTTCAACGCTGATGTTGCGGTCGCCTTCGAATTCAAATCCGCACACCACCTCTACCCGGGCCATCATTATTTCACCAAAGTGGCGAATTGGAACGGTCACTGCCGTAAACGTAGAATCGTTAAATGAGTGCGTTGAAATCTCAACTTTCTCGCTGCGTCTGAAAGTGACATCTGAACCATCTTCCCAAATTTTACCAGTGATAAAGAGGTTAATGTAATCGGGAGCAGCACCCTCTTGAATTCGGCAGTCGAAGCGCAATGTGCCTTCGGCAAAGTCACGTGCATCGCGCTCATTGAGAAGTGTAAAAAAGCTATAATGCTCATTGCCTCCCGCGGTGCTCAATAGCAGCGATCGCTCCTCACCTGTAGAATCTGCACTGTGCAGATTATCGTAGGCAGCACCTGCGAGAATTTCGTGTCTGTAGGCACCTTCAGTGAGGTTGCCATTCCAGCCACCTCTCATGCCATTGCTCCAAATGACTTGTTCGGCCTGGTTATATTCGCATGAACCGTCTTCGCGCAATGCGCTGGGGTCATAGTTCACAGCAATATGATCAGTGCAGCCACTTTGGTCAGAGTCTTTATTGCAAGACGTGTGAACCAAGGAAATAAAGAGAAGAACTAATAAATATGAATGCTTCATGGGTTGCAAAAGGTTAAGGGGTATGGTCAAGATACTTATAAAGCATTGTAAAGGTTTCGCTGACACTGGGTATTATGCTAATTTTGCACTTGGCCGCATAAAGCGGTCAATCAACTTTAGCACTTTATGACTTTAGTTCAGCTCAAATACGTAGTAGCCGTAGATACTTACAGGCATTTTGCCATTGCAGCCGAGCATTGCTTCGTCACACAGCCCACGTTGAGCATGCAAATCAGCAAGATGGAAAAAGAGTTGGATATCTTGCTTTTTGACCGCAGCAAGCATCCAGTGGAACCTACCGAAATAGGCGCGCGGCTTATCAAGCAGGCACGTGTCATTTTGCAGGAAGCGAGCAGAATCGACGACATTGTGCGCGGAAGCAAAGCCACGCTCAGCGGCGATTTCCGACTCGGCATTATTCCAACGGTTTCTCCAAACCTGCTGCCCCGGTTTTTGCGTGCCATGACGGAGAAGCACCCGGAAATTAAACTGAAAGTAGAAGAACTCACCACGGAGCAAATCATTTCCAAGCTCGACAAGGACCAGCTCGATGCCGGCATCATGGCAACTCCGCTGGATGATAATCGCCTGATAGAACTGCCCCTCTACCACGAGCCATTCATGGCCTTCATCCCTACCGACCACCGATTGGAAAATGAAGATTTCATCCTGCACAGTGAGCTGAAAATCGGCGACATGCTTTTGCTAAAAAACGGCCATTGTTTCCGGCAGCACGTCATCAATCTTTGCGGAAGCGCCTTTCCAGATCACCCAAACCATGACGCCTTCGAGTTTGAAAGTGGCAATTTCGAAACCTTAATTCGGCTCTCGATGCAGGGTTTTGGCATGACTTTGCTCCCTTACCTTACGGCGTTGGATTTGCCGGAAGAGCAAAAGAAATTCCTGAAACCAATAGAGCATCCTCAACCTACACGCGAGATAAGCATCGTGTACAACAAAGCACAACTGAAACTAGGCCTTATCAACTTGTTGGCTGAAGAGATCAAGGGACGACTTCCAAAAAAACTGTTGCAAACTGAAAGCGGTAACACCATAAGTCCCTTGTCGCAGCGTGACAAGGTGGCATAAACCCACTTAAGTCCATTGACCATGAATGAAAAAAAATGTCCGGCATGTGGTAAATGGACCTCAGGAGAACATGAGCGTTGTGCATTTTGTGGCGCTGCCATTGATCCTGCGCTCATCGCCTCAGAGCGCAAAAAGCTGAGGGAAGAAAAGGCGCGCAAGCACAAACTCGCCAACGAAAATCGGTTTGAGAGGTACTTGAGGGAACTGGAAGAGTCGGACAAACCTCATCATAAAATCGGTTTTGGAATTCTGAAGACCTTATTCAACATTTACATGGCCGTTTTATCCTTCTTCATATGGCTCATCGCCTTTCTTTCGGGTTAACTCCGCCCTTTCATCCTGCGGCAGTAGTACTGCTGGTGGCGGCATACTTTGCTTTGCACCGGATGCAGTATTATGCAATAGGCCCGGAATTGCTCAGGTTTTATGGCAAGGATGTGCTACTCGTCCCGATTTTGGCAGCGGGTATAGCAATCAGTAGTGCACTCGCAGGTATGCTTATCAAAATTACGTTGCCCAAATTGTTGCTGACCGGATTGTATGTAGCGGTCGTCTTTGAATTCATTCTGCCCTATTTAGGTGACCAGTACCACACCGATTGGTACGACCTTGCGGCATATGCGCTTGGAGTGTTGGTCGCATGGTTTTTACTCTGGCAAAACAGGGCCCATCACCAATCGGCATGGACTTTGCCAGAAGCAACAAGCCCACTTCATGGGTCCATAAACAATAATTGACATTTAAGCGCGATGTTATCTCAGCAAGAGCCCTTAAATTCGAACTCAATATAAATAGTTATGCGCTACTTCACGTTACTGGTTATCGGCATCCTCATATGTCAATTCGATGCCGAGGCCCAAAAAGAATTTTCAGAACTTTCAGCAAAAGAACGCATTAAGATTGCTGAAGAAGAGCAATTGCATGCTGCCACTGACAATGTATTCCAACAGGAAATGGAGCGTGGCCATGAGCTATTTAAGCAAAAGCACTACCTCAAGGCCATCCGCGCATATGAGCAAGCACAGCAAAAGCGGCCCTACAATGTGTATCCCAAAGTGAAAATCACAGACATCGAGCTCTCGATGAAAGATACCCTTGTGCAACTCAGGGCGGCCGAAAAGCAAGAACTCAGCCAGCAGCGAGAACGCATAGAACCTGAAAAGAAACCTGATGTGCAGCAACCCAGTGAAACCGAAAAAGAGCGACTTGAAAAGCTCGACAATTGGGAAAAGAAGGAACGTGAGCGCATGGCCCGTGAACGCGAAAGGGAAGATAAAAAATCAGAACCCCTACCGGAATCTGGTGGCGATGTGCCAAAAATCAGCCTTGACGATTATCAGAAAGAATTGGCTGAAAAGTATCCCAACGGTATCACTGAAGAAGTGTATAATGAGGGCAATAAAAGTATAACCAAGCGTGTGGTTGTGCGAGGCGGCAAGGGGAATGAATACAAACGCGTGGAGCACAGCTGGGGAGGCATATTCTACTTCAAAAATGGCGAAGCCATAACCGACCGCGTGTGGAAAGCCGAAACTGAGAACTAAGGCTTGCCCTTGGCTGGCATTCGCGCTCCAGCGGTAATGGGCAGTGGAACATGATTTTCGATTGGCGGTATCGGGCAGCTGTAACGTGCGCTGTAAACACAGTAAGGATTGTAAGCGAGGTTGAAGTCCAAAACAATTTCGGCCGTTTCCTTTCCCAAAGGCTCAAGATCGAGGTAGCGCCCTCCGCCATAGGTCTCTTCCCCATTGCTCAAATCGGTAAACGGCAAAAAGTACGAAACATCTTCATTCTTCATACGTGCCAGGGAGATGTCTTTGTAAACAGGCAGATTCACTTCTTGATTTTGCAATTCAAAAACCAATATCCCCACTTTCTGCATGCGCCGCTTCGCCGATGTAGTCGTTTCTACATCCTGCGGTTTTGCAGCAGTAATGGGCTGCCACCTTGCCTTTACGGCAAATGAACGACGGTACGGAAATCGCGCCACACTGTCGAAGCGTGCTATATCAACAGGTTCAAGAGGAGATATTTCGGGATTTAAAAATACACTGTCAACGTGCTGCCAAAAAGTGTGGTAAGCGGCTTCACTTTGCGCATGTGACTCACATAAGCTTACGACAAGACAAATGAGCAATGTACTTGTTCTGATAACATTGTATCCTTTCATGTGTCAAAATTACGCAAATTCGGTACGGCTGAATTTGAGGAGCACTTGTCAATGTGGATTTTTTTTTGCCAAATTGCACTCAAATGGAGATACTCAGGGCCTTAAAAGATGCAGAGAATGCTTTTCGTGATTTCACGGAATTCGTCCTGGAGCGCAATTTGGGTGAGCTGTGGCCCGACAAGTGTGGATTGAAGCCCGAAATAATCGAAGCATGGCGCGAACGAAAAGCCCTCGCTGAAGTAGACCTCGTGCCCACCACAGGCGAAGAGCGCCTGCTTTACCACGCTCCTTTTGAAGACCTTTATGAAATTGTTCATCAAAACTGGATGGGCGACCTGCAATCTACTTTTACTGACAAGGAAAAGCTCCTCACTTATCTGCGCCTAATTGAACATTACCGCAATCCCGACAACAATCGACGCGAGCTCTTCGTGCACCAGAAGCACCTCATACTTGGAGTTACAGGCGAAATAAGGTCAAAAATCGTAGCCTACCGCAGCCTGTTGGATATAGGAAAGGAAGGCTATCCGCGCATCGAATACATCAAAGATAGCCTCGGCAACATCTGGGTGCCAGGTAAGCCCCGAAGACTTAAAACAAATTTCACCCTCTACCCGGGAATGAAAGTGGAATTTATTGTTCAAGCCCAAGACCCCGAAGAGAAACCATTGGAATTCAGAATACACGGAAACCGTTGGCAGAGCGGCAACATTTTGTTTCTGGAAGTCGATGAAAAGCACGTGAAAAAGCAAGCCCAAATCAACATTACAATCAGAAGCGCACGCAAGTTTCACGCCTATCCATTGGGCTACGACGACCGCGTGGTTTTTGAGTATCAAATATTGCCCAAACAAGCACAAGTCTCCTGATTTGTAAAAAATTTTTGAAGCTTCAATGTAAATCACGTAATTTGGACATCAATCGGACCTAAATGAAATTTCTTCACAAACCATTCAGCGCTAAAGCCAAAGACATTATCACAGTGACTTTTACCCAGCCCACAAAAGTCTTGCTTATTCATGCCAGCCACTTTGAGCGTTACAAAAAAGGTCTGACCTATCAGTACGGCGGAGGTTTTAGCAAAAAATCTCCCGTTGAGTTCGTGGTACCTTCCGACGGTGTATGGCATGCAATTATTGAAAAAGGAACCTATCAACAACCTTTGCAGGTAACTGGAAATGCTGAGCTCCACAGGCCTAAACCGAGCACGCTGAACGGAATCGAGCAAATGGAAACCCACGAACGCGTAAGTGGTGATTACGACGATACGCTTGAATGAATGCGTGTAAATTAATTTTTGCAGTTACAATACTCACTGCTTTTGGAGCTTTGCAGGCTTGTAGTGATCCATCTTCAACTGAAACAGCTGATTCTAAGCAAGGGTCCGACACCGCTTCATCGACGGGTAATACCACAGCAGTTGAAACAACTAAAGCATTTGTGAGGCAGATTCCCATTTTGGGAAATGAAAATTCAGAGGCATTTCTACGAAACTATTTTGACACCCTCAGCACGCGAAAAGTGGCGCTTAGCACGCGTCATGGCAGGCTGGTGATGGAGCTTTTTGAAGACACTCCACTCCACACCGCCAACTTTATGATGATGGTGCAGCGCGAGTATTTCTCTGGCACCGAGTTCACCCGAATCGTCAAGGATTTCATTGTGCAAGGTGGCAACAGCGAGCGGGAAACCGATGAAATCAAGCGCCTGCTTATTGGCAATTACCTTATCAATCCAGAGATTCACGACAAATACCTGCACCGCAAAGGCGCTCTCGCCATGGCGCGCAGCTACGATGACAATCCCGCAAAGCGCTCCTCGGCTTACGATTTTTATATTGTGGTGGGCCGCACTTTCAACGATCCTCAAATCATGGCCATGGCCCGCGAGCACGAGATGGAAATTCCCGAATGGAAGCGCAAAATATACCGCGAAGTAGGAGGCGCACCTCACCTCGATGGGCAACACACCGTGTTAGGCCAAGTAATTGAAGGCATGGATGTGCTCGAAAAAATGGGCAAGACACCCACCGATGAGCGCAACTGGCCGCTTGAAAGTTTGGTCATGAAAATGGAAGCTGTTTATGAATAAATGTATCGCAATCTTTGTTCTGCTAAGCGGGTTTATTGCAGTTTCCTGCAAAAATGAACCGTCACAATCTGCCCTTGCCTACGAGGTACAGGTGGCGAAGTGCATTGACCATGCGGACGCTGCTGTCGCATGTGCACATCCCGAAGCTGCGCGCATAGGCGCTGAAATACTGGCGAAAGGAGGCAATGCCATTGACGCCTCCATTGCCATACAATGGGCGCTCGCCGTGTGCTACCCCGAGGCGGGCAACATTGGCGGTGGCGGCCTCATGGTGGCCCGCATGGGCGATGGCTCAGCTTACACACTCGACTTTCGCGAAAGCGCTCCTGCCCTGGCCCACCGCGATTACTACCTCGATGAAAATAGCGCCGTAGTCGAGGGCAAAAGCACTACAACGCATTATGCAGCCGGCATTCCCGGCACCGTGCATGGACTTTATACGGCGCATGAGCGCTTCGGGAGTATGCCGATGGATTCGCTGATTAGCCCTGCGATTCGCCTTGCGGCAAAAGGATTTCCGCTCACTGCCATACAAGCCGACAACCTCAACCGGCACAAAACCAGCTTCACGGAGCGGAATAGAGCCGCGACGGCATTTCTCAATAATGACGGT
Organism: Cryomorphaceae bacterium; assembly: GCA_036796255.1. Taxonomy (GTDB): domain Bacteria; phylum Bacteroidota; class Bacteroidia; order Flavobacteriales_D; family Cryomorphaceae; genus T3Sed10-241. The sequence continues at coordinate 15,915 of DAIRDH010000011.1, read as the reverse complement.
GACTGGAAGGCTGACGACACCTTGCGCCAGCTGGAACTGGCATCTACCCTTGAGCGCATCAGGAACAACGGCCTCACAGAATTCTACCAGGGCGAAACCGCCCAAATGATGCTCGATGAAGTTTCGGCTGAGCGCATATGGTTTGGCGCTGAGGACCTTAGTGGCTACCGAGCCGTATGGCGCGAGCCGGTGCAATGCACTTTCGACAGCGTGAATGTGATCTCCATGCCACCCCCTTCGAGTGGCGGAATAGCGCTTTGCCAATTAATCGAACTCTTCCACCTGGCCCAAGCCGATACCCTCGCGCACAACAGTGTAGCTTACATCCACCACCTTGTGGAGATGGAGCGACGCGTATATGCCGACCGCGCTGAGCACCTCGGCGATCCCGACTACTTCGACGTCCCTCAGGAAGAGCTGCTCAAGAGCGGATACCTCAAGCGGCGCTGGGCTGATTTCGACCCTTTGAAAGCAACACCGAGCGCATTGGTAGCCGCAGGCAGTCCAATCTACGAATCTATGGAAACAACCCACCTTTCAGTGGTGGACAAGGATGGCAATGCAGTGGCGGTAACCACCACGCTCAACGATATTTACGGAAGTAAAATAGTGGTGACAGGCGCTGGATTTCTGCTCAACAATGAAATGGACGATTTCAGCACCAAGCCGGGCGAAGCAAATATGTATGGCCTTATAGGCGGTGAAGCCAATGCCGTGGGGCCCCGCAAGCGCATGCTGAGCTCCATGACGCCCACCATTGTAGAAGTGAATGGAGCACTTTACCTTGTAGCTGGTTCACCTGGTGGCTCTACCATCATCACTTCGGTATTCCAAACGGTGCTCAATGCGGTGTACCACCAAATGCCCCTCGACAAAGTGACCTCCGCGGGAAAGTTTCACAGTCAGTGGCTCCCCGATGAAATTATCATAGAAGCCGGGCGTTTCGATTCGCTCACAGTTGACAGCCTTAAGCGCATGGGCCATTCCATCGCAACGCGCAGCTCCCTCGGCCGCGTAGATGCGATACTCGTTTTGCCAAACGGCAGCCTTAATGCATGCGGCGACAACCGCAGCGACAATAGCGCCGGCGCCTATAAAAAATAGATATGAAATTGAATCCTATCCTGGAAAAATACAACGAAGTAAACACCTTTGGGAACTTTATGGGCATGCGCTTCGAAGTGATCAAGCCGGGCGAAATAGAATACCGCATGCGGGTGCGGCACGAACACTTGAGCAATCCGCTGGCGGCCCATGGCGGAGCCATTTCTGCGTTGATGGATGGTGTACTGGGCGTGGCGGCGCTATCGCTCGCAGTGGAAAACATGCAGCTGGTAAGCACAGTAGAATTCAAAATGAACTTTCTCGCGCCCATCAAGCCCGGCGATATGCTGGTAGGACGAGGCTTGGTAGTTTTCGCTGGAAATCGTCTCATTACAAGTGAAGGCACCATCACCTGCGAAAACCGAAATGGCATCACCGTGTGTAAAGGCCTCGGTACCTTCAATGCCTATCCCGTTGAAAAAAACGAACTCTTTCTGGAGGATTAACCTCTATCAACATCCCATCCTGGCAAGCATTAAAATCACTGCCTGTCCCTTACGCGTTGCATCTCATTGGGGGCCGTAGTGCGCTCCTGCTTGTAAAGCTGGAACCGCGAAGGCTTGGCACCCGCATCGGGCCAGGAGTTGTTGCTCAAATCCGTGTCGGCTGTTTGCAAGTAAGGGTCGAGCACCATGTTGTTTACGCGCTTTTCAGTGACGAAAACTTTGCTGACAGTGGTGTCGCCTTTGCGCCAAATTTCAGCGGGAATGTAGGCCAGTGAATCGGTGCCATCTTCAAAATTCAGCTGAAGGATGATGGGCATGGGCAGGCCACCCACATTGGAAAACTGAACTTCATAGAAGTGCCGTGTGTCTTCGAGGGCTTCCTTCTCCCAATCTTCAAGATTGTCGGTCGAGGGCTGTTCATCCATAGTATTTTTTTCAGCGGCTTCAGCCTCGGCGCGTGCCAGGTTGTAAAAATCGACAAGGGAGCTGTCGGATTCCACTGCGGTGATTTTTATATCCTCGGCATTGCGCTTTGCCGAAATGCTTGGCGCATCGGTCGTTGTAGCTTCGCCACGGCGCCTGCGGTCGGGCTGGCCGATAAGGTCGCCAACTTGTTTCCACTTCACCTGATCGATGGAGAGGTCTACGTGATCGTTGGTGTAAAACCAGCCTCTCCAAAACCAGTCGAGATCCACAGCGCTCGCATCTTCCATGGTGCGAAAAAAGTCGGCTGGCGTGGGGTGCTTGAACATCCAGCGCTGGGCGTAGGTCTTGAAGGCGAAGTCGAACAGCTCACGACCCATCACCGTTTCACGAAGTATGTTGAGCGCTGTGGCTGGCTTTCCATAAGCATTTGGCCCGAGCTGGTGCACCGATTCACTCTGGGTCATGATGGGCGAAATTTTCGATTTGTCGCCTTTCATATAGTCCACAATGTCGCGCGGTTCGCCACGGCGGCTGGGATAGCCCCGCTCCCACTCCTGCTCGGTGAGGTACTGCAGAAAAGTATTAAGCCCTTCGTCCATCCAGGTCCAGTTGCGCTCATCAGAGTTTACGATCATGGGAAAATAATTGTGTCCCACTTCGTGAATGATGACGCCGATCATGCCATACTTGGTGCGCGCTGAATAGGTGCCATCGGGCTCGCAGCGGCCGTAGTTGAAACATATCATGGGGTATTCCATCCCGATGCTGGCTGCATTTACAGAAATGGCCACCGGATAGGGATAATCAAATGTGAATTTGCTGTAAGTGCGCAGGGTGTGCGCCACCGCGGCGGTGCTGTATTTGCCCCAGAGCGGATTGCCCTCCTTGGGGTAATAGCTCATGGCGAGCACAGTGCGCTTGCCGAACTCCACGCCTTGGGCATCCCAGATGAACTTCCTGGAACTTGCCCAACCGAAATCGCGCACGTTCTCCGCCTTGTAATGCCATGTTTTCGTACTGGTGAGGCGGCCTTTTTCATTCTCCTCGGCCTCGGCCTGGGTGATGATTTCCACAGGGCGGTTTGAGGTCTTTGCCTGCTCCATTCTGGCGAGCTGGGTGGCCGTCATGATGGATTTGGAATTTTGGAGCTCGCCGGTGGCTGCCACCACGTGGTCGGCAGGTACGGTAATCTTCACATCATAATTGCCGAAAGGCAGGGAGAACTCGCCTGAGCCGAGAAATTGCTTGTTGTTCCATCCCATGTCATCGCTGTACACAGCCATGCGCGGGTAAAACTGCGCGATGGTATAGAGCGCATTGTTTTCCTCTTCGAAAAATTCGTAGCCCGAGCGCCCACCAATCTGCATGCGGTCATTGATATTGAAATACCACTTGATGCGGAAGTTCACAGCGCTATTGGGCACAAGCGGCTGCGGCAAGTCGATGCGCATCATGGTTTTGTTGATGGTATAAGCCAGGGCATTGCCGCGGGTGTCGGTCACTTCTTCAAGGTTGAAGCCGCCGTCAAACCAAGGGGTCAGGTTGCGGTATTCGCGGGTGCTCATTTGGTCGGAAAGGCTATTCTGGCGAATCTTGTAGGTATCGCTGTCTTTCGCCCGCATATTTTGATCCAGCTGCACCCAAATGTAGCTGAGCACATCGGGCGAATTGTTGTAGTAGGTCACCGTTTCCTCACCGTGTATCTTGTGGAGGTCTTCATCGAGCTGCACTTCGATGGTGTAATCAGCGCGTTGCTGCCAGTATTGGGGCCCAGGAGCCCCGGAGGCTGTGCGGTATACATTGGGAGTGGGCAGTTCGGTGCCCAGTTGAGCGAATTTGTTGGGTTCTTGTGCTTCCGCAAAATGGGCTATAGCGAGCAGCCCGGCAAGCGCGGTTAATGTGCGTATCGTCATGGGGCAAAGTTCGGTAAAAATTGAACAAACGTAAGGGATTCATTTTGATGACGTGATTGCATGGCACGATATAAACCAAGGTGTAGATTCTGACAGGCTTTGAGCAATGAACCTGTGGCCATGGAGGTTCAGTGGAATAAAGCGTCTCAAGGAATTGCTGGCCTGTTTCTCACATTGAAAGAAATCCGCTAACTTTGAATTATGCTAGAAATATCCAGATTTTATGGGATTATCATGCGCACTTTTTAGATCGAACATGCACAGAGTATCTACGGTGAAATATCTGGATGACTACAAAGTTCAGCTTAACTTTGAGGATGGATTTGAGAGCACGGTGGACTTGCGGCCACTTCTATGCAAGGGCATCACCATACCCTTGCTAGACCTCGAGGAATTCAAAAAAGTCGGAATAGAGGAAGGTGGAGGGCTAGCCTGGGAGTCGGGCTTCGATTTATGCCCCAACCAGCTGCGATTGCTGGCAAAGCAATCGAAATCACTCAATGCGGCATCATAGTAAACCATTCTGGAAGTGCGCTAAAGCTTCAGCCCTCATAAATTTTGAAGGCGACCTAAGCAGCTCATAGTTTTCAACCCTTTCCCCGCAACCTATCCACCGAAATGCCTCCACTGCCCATGGCGAAGATGAGGGCGTAGGCCACAAGGTACACAAGGGCGAGCTCCTTTTTGCCGAAAGGGTCATCACCGTGCTGGATAAACGCAGCCACTGCCATGGTAACAATAAGGGGAACCACCGCCAACCTTGTGAACAGCCCCAGGGTGAGCAAGGCTGCGCATAGCACTTCCGCAAAAACAGCCAAAACCAGAGAAGGCACCGCGCCAATACCGAAAGGATCAGCAAAGCTGATGCTGCCACCATCGAGCAATTTCATCAGCTTTGGATAGCCGTGGGTGAGCATAAAAGCGCCCATGCTGATGCGAAACAATGGATAGACAAAGGACTGCAGGCTGCTGTTGGGCTTGGAATGGAGTAGCATAGGGAGGATTTTATTTTCGGCAAAAGTAAGCAGTGGTGTTCGAGGAAACGAACATGAAGCCGGCCAAAGTTTCACTAAATGCACATTGGGATGTGCAGTTTATTTGGAAAAATGCACATCCGAATGTGCAGGTAAGACCATCTGCTTAGCTGATGGCAACATGACCTAAACCCGCTCACCAAAAAGCAGCCTCTTTCATCAGAATAATCGCGATGCCGGCAGCGGCCCCGCTCACTACGAGAATGTAATCGCGGTGCTTGAAGCGCAATGCGCGCTGGGCGAGCTCATAAAAGAGGAGAATGGCGATTACGATGCCGATTTGCCCCACTTCAATACCGATATTGAAAGCGAGCAGGGGCACAAAAAGCTGGCCCTCGTCGCTGAGCAACATGCGCAGGTAATTGCTAAAACCCATGCCGTGTATGAGTCCAAAAAATGCCGCAAGCACATATGGCCAAAGCATGCTGCGGTTTCTGCTGTTCTTGCCGCGTGCGATGTTGCTGATGGCCGTAATGAGGATGGTAAGCGGAATGAGAAACTCTATCCAGTCGGCATTGACCGTGATGATTTCAGTAGTGGCCAGAAATAGGGTAAGGCTGTGGCCGAGGGTAAATGCCGTAACCAGAATCAAAATCTTAATGGCATCAATCACCTGATATATACAAACGAGGGCAAGCAAAAAGAGCATATGGTCGTAGGCATCAAAATCGGCGATATGACGCAAGCCCAGTTCAAAATAGGTGGAGAAATTGTTCAATGGATTTTTTTTCAAATGTGAGGATAGAAAAGGCTCCCGCCTTTGCAATGCACGCATACTTTTCACGACATAAGCGTTAATTGCCGCAGAAGCCGCATTTTTGCGCTGATGCAAAAATCAAGTAAATATGCTTTCAGGCTGATTGCAGGCCTCTTGGCTTGCCTTCTCCTCCCCTTTTCGGGAAATGGATTTTATTCAGACCGCGGGTGCGTTGCCCACAAGAGCGCATCGGTGGGTGCGCATGAATTCTATGTAGGGCTAAGCGACATTGTGTACAATGCTGAAACGCGCACTTACGAAATCACCATCAAGGTATTCACGGACGACCTCGAGCTGGCGCTGACGGAAATGTCTGGAAAAAAAATATTGCTGGATAAGAAAGAGCAAGCTGAGGAGCTTGACGCCATGGTATTCAAGTACGTAGAGAGCAAATTTGCCGTAAAGGCAAAAAACGGCACTGCACTCACATTGCAACGCATAGGCCGCGAAACGGAGCAGGATGTCACCTGGATTTACCTTGAGTCGGCGCCGATGCAACCTTTGAATGCTGCTGTTGTTTCCAATACCATGATGATGGAAATTTACGAGAAGCAAACGCACATTGTCCACATCACACAGGGAGGCAAAACGGAGAGTGCACTCCTGCACGAAAGCCGAAAATCAGACACGATATACTTATGACGAGGCAGCAAAAGTCAGCGTATGTGATGGAGCAACTCGAGGCGCTCTACCCCGAAATTCCGATTCCACTCGACCATACCGACCCTTACACCCTACTTGTGGCGGTGCTACTATCGGCCCAATGCACCGATGCCCGCGTGAATATTGTCACGCCCCACCTTTTTGCGAAAGCGAATAACCCGCATAGCATGTTGGAGCTGAGTGTCGATGAAATACGCGCCATCATTCGCCCCTGCGGACTTTCGCCTCAGAAAAGCAAGGCCATCTACACCCTTTCGGAAATGCTGGTACGCGACCACAATGGCGTGGTACCCGCCGACTGGCAGTACCTCGAATCCCTGCCGGGCGTGGGCCACAAAACAGCTTCGGTGGTGATGTCGCAAGCCTTCGGGGTGCCCGCCTTCCCGGTCGATACGCACATACACCGCCTCATGTACCGCTGGACGCTCAGCACGGGCAAGAATGTGGAAAAAACCGAAGCCGATGCCAAGCGCTTATTCCCCGAGGAGCTCTGGAACCGCCTTCATTTGCAAATCATATTTTACGGCCGCGAGTACTCTCCGGCCCGTGGCCTCGACTTGCGTAAAGATTTCATAACGCGAAATATAGGCCGCAAGCCCATCATTGACGCCTGGATCAAGGCCAATCCCGACAAGGCCATCGACCTATGAGGTCCGGCGACCTTTTCGACGAGGAGGTTATCGACAGGTTTTCGCTGCCCCGCAGCGCCAGCCCCCACCCGAAGGCATTGGGTCGATTTGCCATAGCGCGGTTTTTCGAACGCCTGGCATTTTTCAGCATGCGGCATTGGCTGATTGTATTCCTTACAGTGAAGGCGCAGGGCAATGACATCAATACATTTTACAGCTATTACCACTGGATATTGGCAGCACTGGCATTCGCACCTGTGCCCGGTGGCCTCTTTGTTGACCTCATTTACAGCCGGCGAAAGGCGGTGGTATACGGTGGCGCCCTTTTGGCCACAGGCTACTTTGTTCTGGCCATTGACCATCCGGTGAGCACCGTTTTGGGATTCGTATTTGCGATGCTCGGCATGGGGTTGTACAGCGGCAGCAGCCTGACTTCAGTCGGCACCTTCTACCGCGGCCGGGAGGAATATACCACAGCGGGAATGTACCATTATTTTGGACTGGTCAACCTGGCGGCTTTTCTCAGTTCAATATTCATCGGACTGGCAACCAGTATTTTCAACTGGCAGCAAGGTTGTATGCTGGCTGGCATCCTGATGATGCTGGGCCATGTGTACTTGCTGGTGGTTCACAAGACCTTTCAAGAAGAGAGATTGCCGGAAACCACAACAGTTGATGCCGAGCAAGGCGCGGATCACAAGCGCAAAGCCATGGTGCCAGTGGGATTGATTTTGATGGCCTTTTTGTTTTTCGGCTTTGCATTGCAAAACAGCCACACCGGTTTGGGCAAGCTCAGCACAGCCATTTCTGGTCTGCGCGATTGGAGCAACCTGAGCGCAATGATCACGCTGCTGCTGCTCACCCTCGCACTTTTTGCGGGAAGCGCTTATTTCACGCAAGTGCCCAAAAAAGGATATCAACTCCTTGGCTTCGGACTGCTTGCTTCGGCAGTTGGCGGTTTCATCCTGCCTGGTGTTATTGGGCTGGGCGTACCTGCGGTGCCCACCATGGGCGTCGTGGCGCTGACGGCATTCCAAATTGTGATGATGGTGCTCATGGAGTTTTTGGTGGTGGCCCCTGTATTTGCCCTCATTCTCAAGCACAAGTCGCGGTACAGCAATACACTGATTGGGTTGCTTTCCCTGGCTGCATACCTGCCATTTTCATTGGTTTTGCTTCCCGCAAAAATGGGTGATAGCGCGACCTTTGTTTACGTGCTGCCTCTCATCAGCGTAGGCGCGCTTGCACTGCTCGGTATGTGGATGCTCAAGGAGGGAAAGAAATAAATACTGTAAACTTGCAATTCCCTTTTGCCGTTCAAACCGCAAGAATCCATCGACTCATTCGTTCAGAAATATACCTTATGATTCAAAATCAAAGCAACTTCTCATTTAAATCAATCATGTCCGCAGTATGCATGGCCCTTTGCATTTCAACCGCTTTCGCGCAGGACGACAGCGAAAGTGAAAAAAGTGAAGACGGTAAAGACAGCAAAAAGGAAAAGGGCTATGCCACCATCATTACTGGCAAGGCCGAAAGCACTCCGGGTCTTTTTACCGTGCACAAGGTGGAGGACAAGTACTATTTTGAAATCGACAAAGAAGTGCTCGAAAAAGAGATTCTCGTGGTGAGCCGCATTTCCGGCCATGTGAAAGGACTGAACTTTGGCGGTGCGGGAATGAAATCGCGCCCGCAGCAGGTGATTCGCTGGCAGCAGCAAGACAAGCACTTGCTGTTGAGATCCGTTTCGTACAACAGCATTGCCAGCCTGGACGACCCGATTTACGAATCGGTACGCAACAACAATTTTGAGCCCATCATCGAGCGCTTTAAAATAGCCGCTGAAAATCCTGACTCGACAGCTTACCTCATCGACGTAACTGCATTTTTCACTTCCGACATCGCGATGCTCGGGCCCCTCACCGACAAGCAGCGCAAGGACTTTGAAGTGAAAGGACTTGAAAAAAACAGGAGCTTTGTGAAGCACATTCGCGCTTTTCCCAGCAATGTTGAAGTGCGTCACGTGCTCACCTACAAAGGCAATAAACTCCCGGACAACCAGGTGACACAAACCATGAGCATCGAGATGAACCAATCTTTCATTGAGCTGCCCGAAGAGCCATGGCAGCCGAGGCATTACGATGACAGGTTGGGTTACTTCAGCCTTCGTCAAATAGACTACAGCGCCGACGAGCACCAGGCCAAAACCCAAAGGTATATTACGCGATGGCGCCTTGACCCTGTTGATATGGAAGCTTACAAGCGTGGAGAGCTTGTTGAACCCAAAAAACCCATCGTGTACTATATTGATCCGGCCACGCCTGTGCAATGGAGGCCATTTCTCAAGCAGGGCATTGAAGATTGGCTGGTGGCTTTCGAAGCTGCGGGATTCAAAAATGCCATCATTGCAAAAGATCCACCCAGCAAGGAAGAAGACCCCGACTGGAGCCCTGAGGACGTGCGCTACTCGGTGATACGCTATGTAAGCACCGACATACAAAACGCCCAGGGCCCGCACGTGCACGACCCACGAACCGGTGAAATCCTGGAGAGCGACATCATATGGTACCACAATGTGATGCGGCTGCTACGCAACTGGTTTTTAATCCAGACTGCGGCCGTAAACCCCGAAGCGCGCAAAGTGAAATTTGACGATGCGCTGATGGGTGAGCTCATTCGCTTTGTGGCGGCCCATGAGGTAGGCCACACACTGGGATTGCCTCACAATATGGGTTCCAGCGCGGCATACCCGGTCGACTCCTTGCGCAAAGCGGGCTTCGTACAGCGAATGGGCGTGGCGCCCTCCATAATGGATTATGCACGCTTCAATTACGTGGCCCAGCCCGAAGATAAAGGAGCGGGCATCATGCCACTGGTCGGGCCATACGACATTTGGTCGATCATCTACGGCTACAAGCTCATCCCCGATTCCAAAAACGCGGAGGAGGAAAGGAGCACTTTGAACACGTGGATTCTCGAACGCGCCGACGACCCCATATACCGCTACGGTAAGCAGCAGGGCCGGGTAATTGATCCCAGCGCGCAAACCGAAGACCTGGGCAATAATCCCATTTACGCAAGTGAACTTGGACTCAAGAACCTGAAGCGCATACTTCCCGAGCTCATCCAATGGACTGCCGAGGAAGGTAAAAACTATGAGGAACTCAGCGAACTTTACAAGCAAGTGGCTGGACAATTTAAGCGCTATTGCGGCCATGTGGGCAACAACATTGGCGGTGTGTATGAATATGCAAAAACCTCCGATCAGGAGGGTGCCATATACACCCATGTGGACAAACAGCGGCAGGCCGATGCTTTGGAGTTTTTCAATGCGCACCTTTTCAGTACACCACACTGGATGATAGAGCAGGATATCCTCTCAAGGGTAGGTGCGAGCGAGGCCCTTGACCTTGTGGCCGACCTGCACAACTACGGTCTGAACCTGCTCTTTGATGCCAAACGCATGCAGCGCATGATGGAAAACACTGCACTCAACGGCGAGGATGCCTACAGCATACAAGCACTCTTTGAGGAGAGCAGCAGGGGAATCTTCTCCGAACTGGAGAACCGCGAGGCCGCTGATCCCTTCAGGCGCAACCTGCAGCGCAGTTATGTAAACAAGATGGGCGCCCTGATGCTCTCAGACGACAAGACAGCCGAGCTCAGCGACGTGAAAGCCGCAGCCCGCGCCACCCTGGAGCGGCTCAAAAACGACCTTAGCAAGAGAGGCAGCCGCATCAGCGATCAAGCCAGCCGCGAGCACTTCGCCGACCTTGTCGCCCGCATCGAGCGCATGGAAAAGGGAGAGCTGCCCACGGCGTCCAAAGCAAACAGCCTGGACGCTGGACATGAGCATTTTGACGGTTGCTGGCATGAGCATTGAGAGGGAATTTCGTAAAAGACATTTATTCTTTGTTTCAATTGACGCTACAGGGGTTTAAATTTGAACTACACTGATGCTTTCAGTTTGGGTTTTTCCCGAAATTGCCAATCCTCAATGTTATCAAATTGTTAAGCTTTCACCATTTGCTTGCACACACCGTTAGTTTGAGAGAGAGAGAGAGATCGAAAGCACGAATACCTCCATTTATCGATGATTTACCGACTTGTGTCGAATTGACACTTTGTGGCATTTTTTGAGCAATTTTAGCAACTCACAAGGCATACATGCAGTTTTGTAACAGACTGTCAGGTCATTGTATTTACAGTTTTTCATGCTATGTTTGGAAAGAACAAAGAACTATTCACCAAACAATCAAAAGCTATGAAAGCGAACTATCGAAATCTTCTTGCCCTTTCTCTTATTGTGTTTTTTGGCACTGCCGTACAGGCGCAGCTTTATACACCTGGCGGTTCATTGCAGGGGAATACTGGAAGCAACAGTGTCGGAATAGGCCATGCAAATCCCGATGCCAAACTAGATGTAATGAGCCTATCAGACGATGTGCTGCTTCTAAAAGCCAGATCAAGCTATCAAGGATCCTCGAACCCATTAATTCCAATAAGCCCGGAATATGCGCTCAGAATAATGCTAGAGATGACGGAACAGGGTATGTCAGGGTCAGGAATTTACCGCAATCACTTTACCGTGACTCCAGGCGGAAAAACCCATATAGGTTATTTTCCAACTGAAAAGCCTGACCTGCTTTCCGTAAGGGGATCAATTGGCTCCTATCAATCAGATGACACCTTCATAAGAATGAGGTATGGCTCAGGTTCTCAACCTATTTTATCTTGGAATAGCTTCACTAACAACAACATGAAGATAGTGTGCGACAACACTGGGCTCACTGCATTGACGGTAACACCCCAAGGACAATTGAGTGTAGGATTTGACGATGGCATGGAAGACCACAAACTTTTTGTTAATGGAACCGGATACTTCCGCGGAGACCCAAACATTTACCAGCACTCCATATACGTGGAAGGTTCGGCGGTTGCTGAGGAGCTCTTTATTCTTCCAAAATCTGTCTGGGGCGATTTTGTATTTGAACCAGAATATCCGCTATTGCCATTGTCTGAACTAGATGCCTACCTTATCAAGCACAAACATTTACCTGAATTCCCTTCAGCAGCTGCCATTGCAGAAACTGGTATTCCCGTAGGCGAGATACAACGCTTACTCACTATGAAAGTCGAAGAGCTCACCCTCTACCTGCTCCAGATGAATGAGGAAATGCAGGCGCTCCGCGAAGAAATCACTACCTTGAGGGGTGAAAAATAAATGGTGCTATGAAAGCTTTACAAAAATATTTCCTGCTGGCAGCGCTGTCAGGGGCGCTGCTGGCGGGGTGCCGGAGTGATGATGACAACCCGGAGTGCCCTTGTGATGACCCGAGTAATCCTGAGTGTCCAAACTATGACCCTTGCTTTGGAGAAAATCCTGTGACGGCGGCGTTCAGTATATACGATAATATATTCCTATCAGGCCCCAATGCAGGTGGTTGGTATGAAGATGACGTGTTACACTGGGGTAGTGTGCGCTTCCGTGCCCATGAAAAAGACGCGTATTACAAATGGTATCTTGGACAAGAGGTGGTAGAAGGCTTTGGCGACAGTGTCGTTGTGAGGGGGATAAATGATTTAGATCCTGGATACTATACCGCTGCCCTGGTGACCCAAAAAGATCCCAATACCGCTTGCTTTCCGGATGACTCGGGTCGCGACAGCACCTTCAGGTTCTTTCAGGTGAAGAATGTTTGCGACCTTATGATTATGAATAAATTTAAGGGAGTATTCGAAGGCAACCCGACTGATTCCGTAACTATTGAACTTTATCCGGCGAAACTTGGCCCGGGAAATCAGGGATTTATTTATGATTGTGCGTCAGGTTTCTTTGTCGTCTTCGTAAATTTTGGCATGCAACAAGATACCCTTGCAGAGGGCAATGTAACCTTTGCGATTCTTGATAAATACTTAAATACTGGAAATGCACCTGTAAATCAAGTGAGGGGATTTTTGGAGGTCAATAGTGATAGTACATGCAGGGCGGAATATTCGCTGAACGGTATTGACAGGGTTTTCACCGGAAAAATTCTAGAATGATGAAAAAGCAACTACTCACTCTTTTCAGCCTGCTGGCACTTCAAATTTCGCTCTTGCACGCACAGGACTACTGCACCAAAGATATTTCTACCAACCCATTTGCTCCTTACAACAATGAGTTTTCACAAACGTATGGTTCATTGACCAATCCCTGGATTAACTCCAACTTTAACATTGGGGCCCTTTCAGGCGTAGGCAATGCAATGCAAATCCCGATCAATACGGCCTTGAGCGATTGGGACCAGGGAGTGCCCTCTGCCATGATCAATCCCTACAGCACTTCCGGCACTGCGCATAGTCGCTACAGCTACCTCTATCCTCGTGATACCAACGATGTACTTATTCCCTTTTCATTGAGAGATTACCATTGGGAAGATGGTTGGGAACTGCTCTATTTGGGTAACGGCTTTTACCCAAATGGTGAGAGTTATGGAGATGAGAACCTAGACCGGCTGTATGATGGGGAAAGCGTGCCCAACAACGACAAAGTGCCTTACATCATTCTATACAACAGATATAGAGGGGTGATGCGCTGTTTTGTGAATCTCATTGTTCCATTTGGAGGCTACTCGGATATAAAAATTGAACTACAGTTCGCTAACACAAACAATATATCCGGGATTTTCCGTCATCTCGAACCAATTGACAGAACTCTCGATATGACCACAAATGTCCGGTTAGTAGAAAGCTTTATGCCCAATGCAGGAGGAAACAACAGGTGGCTCTCGGCAGATTTTCACCTTGGATATGATCCGTGCATTTGCAATAAAATGCAGCAGATTAGGATAAGGTTATATGGTGTTGAATCCTTTACGCTTAATTTAACAGGTCGTGGCATCTCTTTTGACCAACCCATTGCAACAGTGGATGCAAATGGCAATATCAGTCCAAATTATAATACCGATTGGCTTTCCGTGCACAATGCACACAATCTTGAAGGAGGCAATCAATTGTTTACTTCACTTGATGCACTTATAGCAGACTATGGTACTGCCCTAGCCAATTATGACTCACTAAATATTGCATTTCAGGACTATACCGAACGGCAAGCTATTTTAAATGCTTTCAAAGATATCACTGTGAAAGGGGTTGGTGGTCTTATTCCAGGCGCGAGCGGCTTTACATCATGGTTTATTCAGCCCAAACCGAATCAAGGAGATACTACAGGATCAAACCTTCTCAATTTTTTAAATGGCAATGCGAAAGGCATCCTTGGCTTAGGTTATGACCAATTGTCATCTGGAATCAATCCGACAGTGACTCAACCCAAAGCTCCTGACATGCCAATGGCTTCGTACTCTGAACTGCGTTTTACAGGTGATGTTGTAGGTGAGTCGCAATTCGAAGCTATAGGTTCATTTTTTGTTCCGGGGACATACGATGAGTCTTTGGCCCTTGATGACTTAGAACCATGGAGCTATCCTGCCTATAACGTCGCACCTGGATTGGCTGCCACAATGAGTATTCCTACTCCACTGGTGAAATTTGAAAGCACCACAGGCGAAATCATTACAGAACCTTATACTTTTCCAGGTGAACCTTATGAAACGCAAATCCAAAAAGAGGTATACATCTCATCTACGAAACTCAATATAAGGTTTGAGACTCCTCCGCTTATTGCGCTTAACAAATCGCTTGATATGAATATGCAGCGGACAGCAACTTATTTTATGATTGAGGTAGAGTTTTCAAATTCACTTCCCAGGCTTTCTCCTCGTCGCCCTAAGTCAAAATCAACCACATCAACTTTCGGAAACATATTTACTGAACTTTTCTACCTTGCTGATGCAAATGCAACTTTTGATGACGACAGGCGAGGACTGAATCGCTACGCTTCTCAGTGGGTTCCTCTGGAATCTCTAAACCAGACTGTTTTTTCAATACACCGCATTGATTCTATTGAAACCGAGCGAAACGCGCAATTTCAACCGGATGGATTTTTCTTGAATTTTGTTGAGTTGAACTCACCGAATTTCAGCCATACTCAGATGAAAAATGACCTTAAAAAGGTGAAAATTAAAATTTTCCATGACTTTTACTTTGATCAGGTCGGTACTAATGGACTACCTGTGAATACTGTTCAGTTATTTTCTTACCTGCTCTATGATGCCGACAGCCTTATAAATCTTTTGGGAGAAGAAAGCGATTGGTCATTGCCTAACCCTGGCGTTTTTGATCAGTATATCCCCGGCGTCATCACCCTCGGCAATGAAACCATCACCATAACCCACCCTCACGTACACCATGTAGATGGCAATGAAATATTTATCAATGCGCAATCAGTACTCATCAATGGGCCACTTCAGGTTGAGCCAGGTTATAAACTAATCATTCAAGCTCTCGAGCAAATTCATTCAGTGCCTCTTGGAAGCTTAAACCCGAACATGCATTTGCGGATCAAGAAAGATTTCTACGACACACCCGTATTTGAATATGCAGACAGTGATGCCGTGGGAGCTTTTTGCAACGATAACAGAGCGTATCAAGCAAACACAGCTTCCAGAGCTTTACAAGAACGGATAGAACGAGAGTTGGCTGAAGAATTCCACAAAGAAGTCTTCACCCCTAAAGCCAAGAATACTTCTCTATCTCTATACCCCAACCCCGCCCGCTCTGAGCTTACCATCCAATCCAATGGCAGTGGTATAGATCGCCTCACCATCTTTGATATGGCCACGCGACCGGCCATGCAGGCCAACCCCGGTGGGCAAAATATGTACCGCATGGATATCAGTAATCTCGCTCCGGGAATGTACTTCGTGCGTGCAGACTGCGGCGATGAAGTGCTCACTGAAAAACTCGTGGTGGCAAAATAGTAGCATGAGTAAATAAAATTCACACCAAAGCCCGGCAATGCCGGGCTTTGATGTTTATGTTCAATATATAAAAGGCGGTTCC
>DAIRDH010000010.1:33215-76630 GCA_036796255.1 Cryomorphaceae bacterium | reverse complement strand
ATTCCCGCCAAAACAAACTTGCGATCAATGGTGCGCGGTTTCTGCATCAAGACTTCGCTTTTTTAGCAAGCCAATCGCCAATCCTTTTTACTTTTGCGCACTGAAATTGAAAGCCATGCATAGAACCCATACCTGCGGAGAGCTCCGCATCGACCATACCAACACTACCGTTACCCTCAGCGGCTGGGTACAGCGCTCACGCGATCTCGGCGGAATGACCTTCGTGGACCTGCGCGACCGTTATGGCATCACCCAGTTGGTATTCAACATGGAAGACAATGCAGCGCTGTGCGAAGAGGCGCGCAAGCTAGGCCGTGAATTCGTGATCAAAGCCACAGGCCTGGTGCGCGAGCGCAGCAGCAAGAATGCAAAAATGCCGACTGGCGATATCGAAATCAAAGTTGAAAAGCTTGAACTGCTCAACGCCAGCAAAACGCCTCCTTTCACCATTGAAGACGATACAGACGGCGGTGATGAACTTCGCATGCAGTACCGCTACCTCGACCTGAGGCGCCACAATGTGCAGGAAAAACTCATCCTTCGCCATAAGCTAGCCATTGCCACGCGCAGCTATATGGACAGCAAGGGATTTTTAGAGATTGAAACCCCTTACCTCATCAAGTCCACACCCGAAGGTGCGCGAGACTTTGTGGTGCCGAGCCGCATGAATCCCGGCCAGTTCTACGCCCTTCCGCAGTCGCCACAAACGTTTAAGCAATTGCTGATGGTGAGCGGTTATGACCGCTACTTCCAAATCGTACGTTGCTTTCGCGACGAAGATCTCCGCGCCGACCGGCAGCCGGAATTTACCCAGATTGACTGCGAAATGGCTTTTGTGGAGCAGGAAGATATCCTCAACACCTTTGAAGGCCTCACCAAAAACTTGTTCAAAGAGGTGCTTGGCGTCACACTCAAAGACTTTCCGCGCATGGATTACGCAACGGCCATGGAAAAGTACGGCATCGACAAGCCGGATATCCGCTTCGGCATGGAGTTTCAGGACTGTAGTGCTTTCGCAAAAGGGCATGGATTCAATGTATTCGACAGCGCCGAAGCTGTGCTCGGCATCGTGGCCCCGGGATGTGCTGAGTATACCCGCAAGCAACTCGACGCCCTCACCGATTGGGTGAAGCGTCCGCAAATAGGTGCCAAAGGCCTGGTATACATTCGCTACCAGGAAGAGAGCATCGTAAAGTCATCTGTTGATAAATTCTATAGTCCCGAGGTACTCGAGGAGTGGTGCAAAGGCGTGGGTGCCAAGCCCGGCGACCTTGTACTGGTGCTCAGCGGCGACCTCGATGCTACGCGCAAACAACTTGGCGAGCTGCGCCTGCACATGGGGCGCGAGCTCAACCTGCGCGATCCAAAGGTTTTTGCACCGCTTTGGGTGGTCGACTTCCCATTGCTGGAATGGGACGAAGCAGCCGGACGCCATTTTGCCATGCACCACCCCTTTACCTCACCCAAACCCGAAGACATACATCTGCTCGACAGCGAACCCGGTAAGGCCCGCGCCAACGCCTACGACCTTGTAATCAATGGAGTGGAAATTGGTGGAGGTTCCATCCGTATCCACGATCGCGGACTTCAGTCGCGCATGTTCGACATTCTCGGCTTCAGCCGAGAAGAGGCGCAGGCCCAGTTTGGCTTCCTGATGAATGCTTTCGAATACGGCGCGCCTCCCCACGGTGGTATCGCATTTGGCTTCGACCGCTTGTCATCGTTGTTTGGAGGGTCAGAGAGCATACGCGACTACATTGCCTTCCCAAAAAACAACAGCGGCCGCGATGTGATGATCGATGCTCCGGCGAGCATCGACCGAAACCAGCTGGAAGAGCTTTCGCTCATAGTGGATGTAAAGCAGCGGTAAAACTGCTGTAAATTTGTTTTGCCTTGGCGGATTGCGGGTCGGAATATTTAAACCCGCAAGCCTGCCGCACCTTTATCTTTCATTTTGTTAACAGCCCGGCTATTGCCAAACGGGCTGCTTACTTTTGAAGAAAGCTCCATCACCATGTTTGAATCCATCAATCCACATACACAAGAAGCCATTTCCACCCACGCCCAGTGGAAAGCCGATCAAATCGGAGAGGCCATTGGCAAAAGTAAAATGGCATTTCAAAGCTGGCGCAAAGTTGACCTGAAAGAGCGTTGCAAATACGCCCTTAAATTCGCTGATGTACTTGAGCAGCGAAAGGATGCTCTCGCCCGACTGGCCACCCTGGAAATGGGAAAACCCATCGCCGAGGCCGAGGCTGAAGTCGAAAAGTGTGCTCGCCTATGCCGCCACTACGCGGGGCATGCGGAAGATTACCTCGCCGACAAGCAAATTGAAACCGATGCGAGCGAAAGCTGGGTGGCATACGAGCCTATGGGCATTATTCTTGGCGTGATGCCATGGAACTTTCCCTACTGGCAGGCACTTCGCTTTGCGGTTCCCACCATCCTGGCAGGAAATGTGGCCATGGTAAAGCATGCATCAAACGTACAAGGCTGTGCCGCCGAAATAGAGTCCGTTTTTGCGGAAGCGGGATACCCAAAAGGCTGCTATATCAATCTGCCCATTAATAGCAGCTCTGTAAAACAAGTGATTGAACATGCCGACGTAAAGGCCGTGAGCCTCACAGGCAGCGAAGGTGCAGGAGCAGCTGTGGCGAAAATCGCAGGAGCCAACCTGAAGAGATCATTGCTCGAGCTCGGCGGCAGCAATGCTTTTATCGTGCTCGCCGATGCCGATCTTAACGCCGCCGTTGAGCTGGCCCTCAAGGCCCGTATGCAAAATAACGGGCAGAGTTGCATTGCAGCAAAACGCTTTATCGTTTATGCCTCCCTCGTTGACGAATTTGCTGAAAGGCTTAGCGCAAAAGCAAGATCCATCAAAACCGGCGACCCTATGAACCGCGAAGTAGCGATGGGCCCATTGGCCCGGGTCGACCTGGCCAAAGAACTCGAAACCCAGGTGCGCAAAAGCCTTGACATGGGTGCGAAATTGCATTGCGGAGGCAGCCGCAATGGCGCACATTATGCACCAACGGTGCTGAGCAGGGTGCAGCCTGGGATGCCGACCTTTGACGAAGAGACCTTTGGACCCGTGGTCGCCATCATCAGCGCCGAGAGTGATGAAAAAGCCATTTTTCTCGCCAACAGCTCGAAGTTTGGCCTGGGCGCCACCATTTGCAGCAGCGACGTGGCTGCCGCCAAAAAGTGGGGGCGGGAGCTGAAGGATGGCGCGGTATTCATTAATGAGATGGTGAAATCAGACCCGCGCTTGCCTTTTGGTGGGACAGGAATCTCTGGATATGGGCGGGAATTGGGTGCGGAAGGCATCAGGGAATTCACCAATATTAAAACCTATTTCGTGCTGTAGCGTAAAGAGATTCAACCGTGCACAGCACATTTTTTATCCCCGAACTTGACAAACCGAAAAAAATTATCATACATTCGTCACTCACTTTGTTTAAATGACACTAAGCACCTTCAACTATTTTAGCTTTTACTTTACCCGTCGGGTGCAGTAGGGCTATTGTATATGGTGTACAAATACTGAAGGCCCGATGAGGGCCTTTTTTTATGGAAATAAAAACGAAAATACACACCGCACTGGCCATACAAGGAGGCCTCGGATCATTCCACCACATCGCAGCGCGCTGCTTTGGGGTGATGGATGGCGACGACTTGTTGCCCTGCACCGAATTTCGCACTGTAGCAATGCACGCAGCTGAGCGCGCAAATACTGCGGGCGTGATGGCCATTGAAAACTCACTGGCAGGCAGCATTTTGAGAAATTACACCTTGCTCGACCACTACCCTGTACAAGTCGCTGGTGAAGTGTTTCTCCGCATCAGGCAGAACTTGATGGCCCTTCCCGGAAAATCGCTGGATGACCTCAGCGAGGTGCACTCCCACCCCATGGCCCTGGCTCAATGCGAGAATTTCCTGCACAAACATCCCCACCTGAAATTGGTGGAAAGTGATGATACTGCAATGAGTGCTGAGCTGATTGCCAAGGAGCAAATCAAGCACCGCGCTGCCATCGCCAGCAGCCTAGCTGCTGAGCTTTTCGGCCTGGAAATGCTCGCCCCGGGCATTGAAAACAACACACAAAATTATACCCGCTTCTTGCTTATCGAAAAACGGGATGAACAAGCAGCAGGACGCAAAGCATCCCTTTCCATTGTACTCGACCACAGTCCGGGAGCATTGCACCGCCTGCTCGGCACGGCTGAGAAGGCGGGGCTCAATCTCAGCAAAATTCAAAGCATGCCCATCGTCGGCACCTCCTGGCATTACCGCTTTTACATCGATGTAGAGCACGACAGTCCCATGGATGCGGCATGGATCAAAAATATTTTCTCAACCAGCTGTGAGCAGCTCGCCATTCTCGGCGTGTATGCTCCCGGCCAGCAGCACGAAGCCTAAGCCATGGATATCAAAGCCTCCAGCCGCCTCGACGTGGTGAGCACCTACTACTTTGCCGACAAGCTCCGCGAGATTGCAGCCATGCAGGCCGCAGGCCGCGACGTGATCAACCTCGGTATAGGCAGCCCCGACCTGCCGCCTCATCCTGAAGTGATTGCTGCCTTGCACAGCGCTTCCGCAAATGTGAACAACCACGCCTACCAAAGCTACCGCGGCTTACCCGAGCTGCGCCGGGCTTTCGCCAAATGGTACCAAAACTTTTACCACTTCCAGCCCGATGCCGAGCACGAAGTACTGCCGCTCATGGGCAGCAAGGAAGGCATCATGCACCTCAGCATGGCCTACCTTGAGGCTGGTGATGAAGTGCTTATCCCCAATCCGGGCTACCCTACTTACGCCGCTGCCGCAAAATTGGCAGGTGCCACCGTGCGCCTTTACCACCTGAATGCCGAAACAGGCTGGCTGCCCGATTTGCATGCTTTGGCAAAAACCGATTTGACGAAAGTGAAGCTCATGTGGATCAACTATCCACACATGCCTTCGGGAGCAAGGGCCTCAGCCCAGGATTTGCAGGCGCTCATCGCTTTTGCCGAAAGGCATGGCATACTGCTCTGCCACGACAATCCCTACAATGCCATTCTCAACCCCGAGCCGCTGAGCATCCTGGCCCAGCCAGGCGCCATGAATGTGGCTGTGGAGCTCAATTCGCTCAGCAAGACCTTTAACATGGCAGGCTGGCGCATTGGGGTGATGGTGGGTCGCAAAGAAGTGATTGATACCGTGCTCAAATTCAAAAGCAACATGGACTCCGGCATGTTCAAGCCCTTGCAAGTCGCGGCGGTAAAAGCACTGGAGCTTGGGCCTCAATGGATGGTGGAGCTCAATGAGGTTTACGCCAGCCGACGCGAGCTCGCCCTCACAATTTTGCAGAAGCTGGGCTGCACCGCCGCCACCGATCAAAGCGGACTCTTCCTTTGGGCTCAGGTGCCAGCCACGTACGCCCGCGCCGAGGAGCTCACTGAGGAACTGCTGCACAAAGCAGAAGTATTCCTCGCTCCGGGGCACATTTTTGGAAGCAATGGCGAGCGCTATGTGCGCATTTCGCTGTGCGCCAATGAACACAAACTCAAGGCCGCCCTGCAACGCGTGGAGCGGCTCAAAAGCGTTGAGATATGAAGGCGGCCGTAATCGGATTGGGATTGATTGGCGGCTCCTTTGCACTGGAGCTCAAGCGACTGGGCTGGCATGTGTCCGGTGCCGATGCTTCAGCTGATCACGCCATGCAGGCCCTCGAGCGCGGGCTGGTGCATGCGCAAGGCAAATGGGAAGACATTGTGGATGGTGCGGAACTCATCGTGCTCGCCATGCCCGTGGATGCCATCGCAAGCCTGGCGCCCGCAGTGCTCGACCGAATGCGTGAAGGCCAGGTGCTGATAGACCTCGGCTCTACGAAAGGCCGAATTTTGGAAGCGGTACAGGGCAATGCGCGCCGGGCGCAGTTTGTGGCCTGCCACCCCATGGCGGGTACAGAATTTTCAGGGCCGGCTGCGGCGCATGAGGGCTTGTTTGCCAATCGATTTGTGGTGATTTGCGCCCGTGAAGCGTCCTCTCCAGCGGCAGTGGCTTTAGTGGAAGGCCTTTTCGGCCAAATGGGCATGCAGACCGTGTACTACAGCGCCGAAGCCCACGACATGCATGCAGCGTTCGTTTCGCATATTTCGCACGTCAGTTCTTTTGCCCTGGCGCTTACGGTGCTCGACAAGGAGCAAAACGAAAAAGACATTTTTCAGCTTGCAGCGGGAGGATTTACCTCCACGGTGCGGCTGGCCAAAAGTGCGCCCCATACCTGGGTGCCGATTTTCAGGCAAAACAAAGCACATTTGCTCAGTGTTTTGGATGCGCACATGGAAAAACTCGGGGCTTTCAAAACGGCCCTCACAGCTGACGACCCGGAAGCCTTACACCAACTTATAGCAGAAGCAAACCAAATAAAGAGAATCATCTCGTAACATTGTGAAGCCATTACAAAGGCCTCACCCTACATTGAATGCCATGAAAACAAAAACGACAAGCGTACCATTCTTCAGCGGACAAGGCACGCGCCCATACTGGATAGCCGGCCCTTGCAGCGCCGAAACTGAAGCGCAGGTACTGGAAACAGCCCGCGACCTTGCCGATGCCGGTATTGACCTCTTTCGCGCGGGGGTGTGGAAGCCACGCACCCGCCCCGGCGATTTTGAAGGCAATGGCACACAGGCCCTGCCATGGCTGCGCCGTGTGAAGGAAGAAACCGGACTCAAGGTGTGCACCGAAGTGGCCAATGCCCATCACGTGCACGAGGCGCTCAAGTACGGCGTCGATGTGCTCTGGATTGGCGCGCGCAGCACCACCAACCCCTTTTCCGTGCAGGAAATAGCCGATGCCCTTCAGGGAGCCAACGTGCCTGTGCTTGTGAAAAATCCCATCAACCCCGACCTCAAGTTGTGGATGGGTGCCATTGAGCGCATCCAACGCGCAGGCATTAAGCAGCTCGGCGTGATACACCGAGGCTTCAGCACCGGCGGCACCGACAAGTACCGCAACCAACCAAGGTGGCAGCTTGCCATAGAACTCAGGCGTCAGTTTCCCGATATGGCCTTCATTTGCGACAGCAGCCACATTTGCGGAAGCAGGGAGTTGCTGTATGATGTATCGCAAAAGGCGCTGGACCTGAGCTATGACGGAATTATGCTCGAGGTGCACCCAAACCCCAACGAGGCCTGGAGCGACCCTGCGCAACAGCTCACCCCAGTCGCTTACAAGGAAATGAAGTCGAAACTCAAATACCGCCAGTCCACCACTGATGATGCCGACTTCCTCGACTCACTCGAAGCCCTACGCGGGCAAATCGATGAAATCGATGATGAGATTTTGGCCTTGCTCGAAGCGCGGATGAAGCTCAGCGATGGTATTGGGATGTTCAAGAAGCGCAACAACATCGCCATTTTGCAAACCACGCGCTGGGGCGAAATACTCGAAACAGGCATTGCCAAAGGCAAACGCAAAGGCCTGAGCGAGGAGCTCATATCTGGTGTACTTAAAGCTGTGCATCAGGAGAGCATCA
Organism: Cryomorphaceae bacterium; assembly: GCA_036796255.1. GTDB lineage: Bacteria > Bacteroidota > Bacteroidia > Flavobacteriales_D > Cryomorphaceae > T3Sed10-241. Next base: position 69,108 of record DAIRDH010000010.1, on the reverse strand, counting down.
ACCGGCAGCATAAGATTATGAGGGGGGATTGATGATTTATAAAACAGCCAGAGGCTGAGGTTATCCACACTCGCCAGAGGCGAGCATGTGCATCCACTTCGGGCTATAGCCTTTCTTGAGGTAGGTATCCATCAGGCGTTCAATACCCAGCTCGGGATCTTCAATTTCATCAATACGCTCGCGGCCCACCTGCGCCAGCCACATCTTGAATGGCTCTGCTTTGGGTGAAGGTATGCTCTGTATCAAGCGAAAGAGTTGTTCGGTATCGGCGACATCGGTCATGCGCATTTTGCCATCAGCTGCAAGCATTTTCAACCCGTGACAATTTTTCACGGTTTTATTTCCCTCCGCTATCAATCTCTGTTTCAGCTTACGCCAATAAGCATTAGGATTCACGCTTGCTGTCAAAGCAGTTATCACATCAACAATTGAAAAATACCACTTTTCAACATCATCATCCCAGTGGGACCTGATTTGCTTTTACCCAAAAATTTTGATGGCTGTTTCTTTGGTCATGGCTGCGGCGTGTCCAGGATCAAATATAGCAAAAGGAGGGGAGGCTCTGAATCAAGTGGAAATTTGTTCGAAGCAGGCAAAGCTGGTATCGTGAAACTTGCCTTTAGTTGCCAGCATTTTTAACCAAGACCCACATCCGCGATACCTCATCATTGCTACATCAAATGAACTTCACACACTTATGACAGTCTAGTATGGTGTATTCTTTACACTAAGTTCTGCTATATTTGCCTTCATATCGATCGTAGAACGTCAATCCTGTCAATGCCATGCCCCACCACCACGTAGCCGTGCTCGGCCCTATACCCCGCGACCACATCACCACCCACCACGGTGAAGTCATTGAGAAATATGGCTGTGCCATGCATACCGCCATTGGCTTGTCGCGCCTGCTCGGTGAGCAAGGCACGGTACACCTGGTATCGCATGTGCGCAAACGCGATGAGGCCGCTGTCAAGGAAATCCTGGCCGACTACCCCAATATCGATGTGAGCCACATCACTTCTTATGCCGATCAGGGCGACGTGATCCGCCTGCGCTTTGTGGATCAAAACAACCGCATTGAGAAGCAAACGGGCTTTATGAACCCCATCATCCCGCAAGATGTACAGGAATTGATGCACTGTGAAGCCTTTGTATGCGTGCCCATTACCGACTATGAGGTACCCCTGGAAACTTTGCAATACATCAAAGCCAACAGCAAGGGCAGCATCATATTCGACGCGCATGGCCCCACCAATGCCATCTCGACCAAAGGCGACCGCTTCCTGAAGTTCTGGATAGACCGCGACCAGTGGCTGCCTTATATTGATGTGCTCAAAATGAACCTTGAAGAGTCCAATTGCTGCTGGTTCGACAAAGAAATCAAGCCGGAATCGCTGAAGGAATTTGACGAGAAGGACATCAGCCACCTTCCAGCATTTGCAGCCCATGCCATTGACCATGGCATCAAGTCGCTCATTGTCACGCTGGATTCTAATGGAAGTGCTGTATTTTTCAAAAAGAATGGTGAGCTGCACCAGGAATTGGTCAAAGCCATCTGGGTAGACAATGTGGTGGACACCACGGGCTGTGGCGACTCTTTTGCCGGAGGGCTTGGCTTTGGGCTGTTGGGCAATTCCACTGATTTCATCCGGGCAGTGCACTACGCCAATGCCCTTGGCGCCCAGCGCACCCAGGGCCGCACTTTTGAGGTATTCAAAGGCCTGAAGGAAACCAATGCCATGATCGCTGCGAATTACAAGCAACAATGAGATCGACCTCAGACCCTTGTTCTTCCCAAATGGAGGGAAGGGAAGTGCGGTCGTACAAGCTGGAAAATGCATCTGGCATGCACTGCCTTATTACAAACTACGGTGCGCGCTTGCTGCAGCTTTGGGCCCCCGACCGCCAAGGCAAGCTGGCCGATGTGGTGCTGGGCCATGACGACATCGAAGGCTATTTGCAATTCCCCGACACCTTTTTTGGCGCCACAGTGGGCAGGGTGGCCAACCGCACGGCCGGCGCCCGGTTTCAGCTGGCAGGCAAGGAGTACCGCCTTCCGGCAAATGATGGAAAGAACCACCTGCACGGCGGGCCGGGAGGTTTTCACAACAAGGTGTGGGAGCTCATGTCAGCGAACAAAAACAGCATTGTACTTCAGGTCGAATCACCCGATGGTGATGAAGGCTATCCCGGCAAGCTGACGGTACAGGTGAGCTACACCCTGCACGACGACAATTCACTACACATCGACTATAGCGCCACAAGCCATCAGGACACTCCGGTAAACCTCACCAACCACGCCTACTTCAACTTAAAAGGCAATGGAATGGGCGACATTGAAGACCACCAGCTTGAAATCCATGCCTCACGGTACCTGCCGATCGGGCCTGACTTTATTCCTACTGGGGCTATCACTGAAGTGGAGGGTAGCCCATTTGATTTTCGCTCTCCCGCAAGGCTTTCAGATCGGCTCAAGGAAATTCATCCACAACTCTCCGCTGGCAGGGGTTTCGACCACCACTACATCTGCGATGGCGAGGGACTGCGCGCTGCAGCTAAAATGACGGAGCCAAACTCGGGCAGAACACTTGAAATGCTCACCGACCTCCCGGGTGTGCAATTCTACAGCGGCAATTTCCTCGATGGCTCCGTGTCCGGAAAAGGCGGAACGCGTTACGTCTTCCGATCAGGCTTTTGCTTTGAAGCTCAACACTATCCCAACAGCTTAAATGAGCCGTCGTTCCCAAGCATAGTGTTGAAAGCTGGCGAGGAGTTTAGCGCGAAATGCATTTATCGCTTCGGAGTTGTAGATTGAAAAAGATCATCGCTGACATAGATTCTTTTTACATTGGCACATTATTCGCAACCAAGCGACTTATGACCTTAAGGATAGTTCTCATGCTCGCATCACTTGGATTTGCATTGTCGAATCAGGCCCAGGAGCGCGTCAACATTCAAGACCCGGACCTCAGCTTCTCCTACCTCTTGCCGAAAGGCTGGGTAAACTACGATGACGATTACTATCATTACATTCTCAATACCGACAGCAAGGCCCAAATAACGCTCACTTACTTCGAAGGCATGTGTTCATCGCTGGAAGATTGCTACCTCGGCGAGCTCGAAGGCAAGCTCCGTTCTGAATACACTGATTTCAAAGTACATTACGAGAAAACAGGCGAAATCGCGGGCGTGCCTGCCATGTGGGCATCCTTTACGGGAAAAATGGATGGTATTGAAGTCAAGGTATTTGCATTCTTCCTGATCAAGAATGATCACTTTTTCAAAATCATTGCTTTCATGGACCCCGAGATTGGGGAAAGCAAAGAACAATTGGTTATCAGTACGATAAAGTCTTTCGACACAGAATCAAACTAGAGGGAGAGCCCGTTCCTATCCCCATGGCGACCAACTCCATATCCTGACCATATAGGCTTTTTGCATTCCAAGATTCGCAAAAAATTGATTGCGCGCCGCGGTCATATGTCCTTATATTTCGAATGAAACGATAAATCGCCGCGTTTAATCAGCGCTGCCAAAACGCATTAAGATGAAAAACTACAACCTCCTCATTCACGCAGCACTTTTGATTACCATTTTCTGTGCATCGCAATTTGTGATGGCTCAGGACGCATTTCATCCCAACGACCAGGGATTCCTGGCCAACAATGGCAGGCTCCTGAATCAATCAGGCCATGTGAACCAGGAGGTGCTGTACATGTGGAGCGCCGGCCATGGCATCAACGTTCAGGTGCGGAGCAATGGTTTTTCATACGACACCTATAAATTTACAGGTCAGGACGGCTCTGCCGCCTTCCATCGGGTGGATGTAAACTTGCTCAATACCTCTCCCTCTGCGAGCATCGTGCCCATGGATGCGGCTGAGGCCCACATCAATGTTTACGATCCACACCGTCCTGAGCGAAATGCCACTGCACTTCACCCATTCGGAAAAATAAAGTACCAGGGCATTTATCCAGGTATTGACATGGTATTGAGCATCGCGGAATTGGAGGGTAAACAGCAATTCAAATACGACTTTGTTGCCGCTCCCGGCGCCGATATGGACTTGATTGAAATCGAGTACCTCGGGTTTGACAATGCGCAGGTCAATGGCGATGAGATCATTTTTGAACTGAGTACAGGCACCCTGCGCGAATCCATCCCCCTGAGCTACCTCAGCCCCGGAGGCGAAACTGTCGATATAAGTTACAAAGGCATCAGCCAGTCAGGAAGCGCATTGCGCGTTGGCATGGCTTTGCCGGAAGGCCGCTCCCTCCCCGCCGACAAAGCGCTCACGATTGACCCTACAGCAGTATTGGAATGGGGCACCTATTACGGTGGCGAAGCAACAGATGTGAACAATTCAGTGGCAATCGACTCGCTGGGTATCCTTTATATTGCAGGCACCACGAGCAGCCTCTCGGGCATGGCCTCTGAAGACGGCCACCAAGGGGTATTCTCGGGCATAAATTCAGATGCATTCCTGGCCCGCTTTAACCAACATGGCCTGCGCCAATGGGCTACCTATTACGGTGGCAGTGGCGACGATGAAGGCCTTGTGGTGGCCCTCAGCAATTTCCGACACGTATATTTGGCGGGTAAAACGACCTCGACCGATTCCATAAGCAGCGCCGAATCATACCAGCCCGATAATGCCGGAGATACCGATGGATTCATTGCGCTATTTGACCGTGATGGTGCCCTCCTCTGGGACAGCTTCCTCGGCGGTACCAACCACGATGAGATTACCGCCTGTGTGGTGCTCAACAATGGCAGTGTTTATGTAGCCGGCAATACCATGAGCGCCTCGTTTGCAACACCGCAAGACTCCATTCCCATCAGCCTTTCAGGCACTTACTCGGGCGGGATCGACGCATTCATAGGTCGATTCAGTGCAGAAGGGGTATTCGAAGGTGGTCGCTATTATGGTGGCGCTGGCGATGATGTCGCCACTTCCATTGCCTTTGGCCTCGATTCCGCACTCTATCTCGGAGGCTATACCGACTCTGAAAGTGGAATCGCCTACGGCACATCATTTCAGCAAAATCTGGGCAACGGTACCGATGGCTTTTTGGCCAGTTTCAATTACGGCCATATGCCAATATGGGGCTCCTACTTTGGCAATGAAGGCAATGAGCATATCACGGGGATTGTTACCGACACCAACCGCGTGTACCTTACCGGCTACACCGACTTGGAAATGGAATACGCCGATACCACCTCACACCAGCCAGATTTTGGCGGAGTGACTGATGCCTTCCTGATGCGGCTAGACAGTTTGCAAAACATAGCCTGGTTTACCTATTTGGGTGGTGACAGCAGCGATGTAGCCAACGGCATCAGCATAGATCGCGATGGCGAAGTGTACATCACGGGAACAACTTATTCGCAAACGAATATTGACGACAATGACTCCACTGGAACAACTTATGCGGGAGCCGGCGATGCATTCGTGGCGCGCTATAAGCCCTCAGGTGAGAAAGTATGGGGACGCTACCATGGTGGCAGCGCCCATGAGGAAGGCCTCAGCCTGGCAGCATTTGGTTACACGGCCATCTTTTATGCCGGACACACCGCCAGCGCAAGCGGAGAGGGACTCGCTGAGAGCAATAGCGAATTCAGTGAATTGCACCAAAATGCACTGATGGGAGCCCAGGACGGATTTCTTGCGCGTGTAAATCAGGAAAAGTCTACCCCCCCAGCATTTATTTGCTCTGGCAACTGCGAGCCTTCAGGTATTGAAGGTGAAACATGGATTCCCTTACCAATTGGAGTGTGCCTGGGCGACAGCATTCAAATCACCGCCAGCAGCGGTGCCTTGGGCAATGGCGCCAAGTGGATATGGTATGAGTCGGAATGCGGCGTTACCGACATGTACATTGGTGAAGGAAATGCCATATGGGTTGCACCTACCGAAACTACGCTCTATTTTGTTCGCGGCGAGAGCGTAGACGATGTCTCTGACTGCAGTTCGGTGCTTATTCATGTGGACTTTCCTCCTACAGCCACCATCTCAGCGCCCGATACAGCTTGCGTAAATGGATCGGCAAGTCTCAGTGCCGATGGCGCACTAAATTATGCGTGGACAGGGCCGGCTGGATTTGAGAGCGAAGAGCAACATCCGGTAATCGACAGCCTTTCGGCAAATCAGGCAGGCATCTACACCTTAATTGTATCCACACAGTTTGGCTGCACCGACACGGCCAGCACCAGCCTGCATTTGCTGCCTGCGCCCCAGTTTGACCTCACAGCCACCGATGTAACCTGCATAGGCTTTGAAGATGGTTTAATTACTGCGACCGTTTCCACGGAAAACACCTTCCTATTCTGGCCTCATGCCGACAGCGAGCAACTCGGCTTTGAAAACCTCGCTCCAGGCACCTACACTGCTATTGCCACCGACTTGCAAGGCTGCTCCTCTTCACAAAGCGTAGAGATTACAGAGCCACTTCATCCCATTGATTCCCTCCACACCATAGACGCCTGGTGCGATGACGAAAAAGGATCATTGCTCATGTACCTCGGTGGCAATACCGGCCCTTACACCGTTGCCTGGAGTCCTGGCGACCTTTCCGGACCCATAGTGCATGGGCTTGCAGCGGGCGCATATTCGGCTACTGTAACCGATGCCAACGGCTGCACCTATTTTGCGGAAGCAGAAATCGGAAACCTCGGCTTTTTTAATGCATCCATCAGCCCGGCCGATTCCATCTACCTTGAAATTGATCTGGCAGAAGTACTGAATGTCAACGTAATCCCAGCAACAGAAAACCTTAGCTACCTCTGGGAACCAGCTGAAGGACTGAGCTGCAACGATTGTGCATCGCCCACAGCCAATCCCGAAGCATCGACCACCTACTACGTCACGGTGACGAGCATACAGGGTTGCAGTGATGTAGACTCGGTATTTGTAGAACGCGAAGTTCCACCGAGCGTGCTGTTTATGCCTACCATCTTCTCCCCCAATGGCGATGGACTCAATGATGACCTTTGTGTACTGAGCGATCGTGTGGTGCACCTCAAACTCGAAATATACAATCGCCTGGGTGATCTAATCTTCCAAAGCAATGACCAGGGCAGCTGTTGGGATGGCACCTATCAGGGTGCTCCTGTGGCAAGCGGAGCCTACGTGTATCACTTGCAAGCCTCCCTCGATGATGGAGAACTCGTGGTAGACAGCGGCAACCTAAGCGTGATTCGTTGATGGGTTTATCTCCCAAAAATTTAATAACATCGCAAAAGCGGGAGGCCCTGAAATTTCCAAGACTTTTTGTAGCCTTAACGGCCGCCATCTCCTGGATATGCATGGCAATCCCTGCCCATTCTCAGGATGTGGCCTTTACACAAACATCGCTGCACCCAATTACTGCCAATCCTGCCTTGACAGGAACTGAGGGCCGCTACCGGGCATCACTGGGCCACCGCGCCCAATGGCGCTCCATAGGCGTGGATTTCATCACGCGAACCGCTGCATTCGACATGCGTATTGGTGGCAACAAGAATGGTGGTGGACTTGGAGTTGGCCTGATGCTGTTTACCGACCGTGCCGGCGACCCGGCATTTACCACCACACAATTCAACCTTTCTCTGGCATATACCCTGGCCATCAACGACAATTCCAAAATTTCAGCAGGGATCAACCTCGCTTACGACCAGCGCAGTGTACAAGCAGGTGCGGGCCAGTGGGCAAGCCAGTACAACGGGGTGCGTTTTGATCCCAGTATGGCCAGCGGCGAGGCTTTTGGCAATGAGCGGCTAAGCGCTGCACACGCCGGTATGGGCATCGCCTACCATTACGACAAGAACCGGGGAAGCCGCAACAAAGGCAAAGAACTCAGCCTAAGCCTCGGCGCTGCCATCGTGCAACTGGGCCAGCTCGAAGTGACCCAAGCCAATTCCATCCGCCATGATTTCAACGAGCGACTTGTGGTATTTGGCAATGCCGGAATAGATGTTGGTGAGGGCGGATTCGGACTCGAGCCCATGCTTATGTACGTGAATCAAGGCGACTATGATTTGATCATGGTGGGCAGCTATTTTCGCTACGCCGTGTTAGAAGGAGGTTCGTCATTTGCTGGCAACACCAAGCCCCTGCACGCCGCTGTGGGTTCATTTGTTCGGGTGGGTGAGGCGGTGTCGGCCGCACTGCGTGTGGACTGGGGCGACTACACGCTTGGCCTGTGTTACGACTTCAGCACCAGCAGTGTCACCACGGCCATTCCGCGCATGGGTGCCTGGGAGCTCGCCCTCGTGTGGCGCAAAGATTGAAAGCATTCAAGTCCTGCTTCCGCAAAAATTGAAGCCGTGAAACCTTACATTTGTGTCAAACCCATCCATGTACATTCCGCCATATTTCGTGAATGCCGACCGCAGTGAAGCACTGGCATTTATCAAGCGCTTTCCCTTCGGCCTGCTCATTTCCAACGGGGTGAACGGCCCGGTATCGACCCACCTTCCGTTCATTTTTCACGAAAGTGAAGGCAAGCTATGGCTTACCTCCCACCTCTCCGCCGACAATGAGCAAGCCACACTGCTCGAACAGCGCCCGGTACTTGCAGTATTCAGCGAGCCCCATGCGTATATATCACCTACGCTTTACGACCGCAAGGAGAACGTGCCCACATGGAATTATGTGGCTGTGCACTGCCGCGGCAATGCGCGTGTACTGAAAGGCGATGAAAACAAGGTACGGGTACTTGAAAGCACGATTTCCGTTTTCGAACCCACTTACCTCGACCAGTGGAGAGGCCTTTCGGCAAAATACAAGGCCGGGCTGCTCGGCGAACTTGTGGCTTTTGAAATCGAAGTAACCGAGCTTCAGGCCGGCAGCAAGCTGAGCCAAAACAAAGGCCGCGCTGAACGCGAAAGAATAGCAGCCCATCTCAGCGATTCCACCGATGCAGCGGCAGCCGAGCTCGCAGCCTACATGAAGGCGCAAATGAAGCGCGAGACCAAGGGCTGATGCGGAAATCTTCAAATTGAAAATCCGAGCTCTGTAAGTCCGGGCCTTCGTGTATCTTTGCGCTTCGATGGAATTTCTGTACCCCGGATTTCTCTTTGCCATGGCCGCGCTTGCGGTGCCTGTCATAATTCACCTGTTCAACTTCAGGCGGTTTAAGAAAATTCCATTCACCAATGTGCGCTTCCTGCGCGAAATCAAGCAGCAAACCCAATCCCAGAATAAACTGCGTCACCTGCTCATCTTGCTGATGCGAATGCTGGCGCTTGCTTTTTTGGTTTTTGCATTCGCCCAGCCATTTATCCCCAACAAGGATGCGGTAAGCAAGGCGGAGCGACAGAATGTTTCGGTGTTTGTTGACAACAGCTTCAGCATGGAAGGCGAAAGTGCTGCAGGTGCCATGATCGAAGTGGCCAAGAACCGGGCCGTTGACATTGCCATGGCTTACGCCCCTACCGATCGATTTCAATTGCTCACACACGACTTTGAGGGCAAGCACCAGCGCCTGGTGAGCCGCGACATCTTTATAGAATGGGTGCAGGACGTAGAGCTCAGCCCGCAATCGAAAAGCCTAACCGAAATTTACATGCGCCAGAGTGATTTGCTTCAGAGGTCATCACAGGAAGGCGATGGAAAAGCATTTATCATTTCCGATTTTCAACGCAGCCGCTATAACCTTGATGAACTTCCGAATGATACCACAATAGCTTTGTCACTTGTGCATCTTGAGCGCAACGATGTAGCCAATCTCTACATCGACTCTGTATGGTTCGACACACCCGTGCGCAAGCTCAATGACAATGAAAACATCAAAGTACGTGTAGTAAACTCTGGCGCCGATGCCGTTGAGAATGTACCGGTGCGCCTGGAAGTTGATGGAAACCAACGCGCCCTGGCCAGCTTGAGTCTTGAAGGACGTAGCCAGGGAGTGGTAAGTTTGCAGTTTGTTCACGAATCGGCCGGACTCCAGGTGGCACATATTGAAATTCAGGACAATCCGGTAACGTACGATGACCGCTGGTACTTCAGCTACGATGTATTTGATGAAATCAACATCCTCTCCATACGCGAAGCGGGTGAAGAGCGGGACGCGCTGGCCAGCGTATTTGCAGGTGACCCGGTGTACCAGTACACAGCAGTATCGTCGGGCAACGTTGATTACGCCGCCATGCCTACCCAGCAATTGGTGGTGCTCTCGTCGCTTGATGAAATATCGAGCGGGCTGGCCTCTGAGCTGAGCACTTTCGTGCAAAATGGTGGGAGCGTTTGGTTCATCCCATCCCGAAAAGCCGACCTGAACAGTGTGAATACATTTATGGCCCAGTTTGAAGCGCCTGCTTTTGGTCCTGCCCGTGTAGTGGAAGATAAAGTGAGCACGCTCAACACAGAGCACCCCCTCTACCGGGGAATTTTCGAGAACATCCCAAAGAATCCTGACTTGCCAAAAGTGTTTCGCCATTACAACGTAAACCTTGGAAGCAGGAGCACGGGCGATGTACTCATGGGATTGTCTGGCGGCAGTCCATTTCTTGCTGTGCACCGCTCAGGCCGCGGGCAACTCTATGTGCTCAACACCTCTCTGCACCCGGATGAAAGCAATTTTGCGCGACATGCCTTATTCGTAGCCACAGCTTTGCGCATAGCCGAGTTGAGCCAAGGCACCGCCTTGCGCAATATCACCCTTAGCGACGGCGCCTACTTCAATTTTCCAGCCACTGTAAGGTTTGATCAGGGCACCTTGCGACTCAAAAACCAGGAAGAAAATGTGGATGTGATTCCGCTGTTTCAACTTACCGGCGGGCAGTACATGGTGACCCCCGGACCCCAGATTGACAAAGCAGGGCTCTACAAGCTTTCGCTCGATGAGCACGACATTTCGGCAGTGGGCATCAACTACAGCCGCTCTGAAAGCAACCTGCAATCATTCAGCCGCGACGATTTGGAAACCTTCGTGGCCTCCGGAAGTGCCGGACAAATCAGCGTTTTCAATGGAACTGACGAGCAGCTCGGCCGACAAGTAATGTTGGCGAGCAGCGGCACCCCACTTTGGAAAATCTGTATAATTTTAGCGCTGCTCTTTCTGCTCAGTGAGAGCTTGTTGTTACGTTTTTGGAAAACCCGCACCGCATGAAAGTCCTCATCTCCAAAGCCACCATCGTTGATAAGCGCCACCCCGACCACAATAGGGTCAAAGATATTCTAGTGGAGGATGGCATCATCACTTCCATTGAAGATCATCTCGATGTAGACGCCGACTTGACGGTGAGCCATGACAACTTGTTCGTTTCTATTGGCTGGATGGACATGCGGGCCAATTTTCGCGATCCGGGCCTTGAGCACCAGGAAAATCTGGAAAGTGGAATCAAAGCAGCCAGCGCAGGTGGCTTTACAGCGGTGGCCTTATCGCCATACACCACCCCGGCAGTCGACAATAAAGGCGCAGTGGAGTACCTCATCAACCGCAGCGCTGGCAGTCCCGTGCAGGTGGTTCCCATCGGGGCGGCCAGCAAGGGATTGAAAGGTGAAAGCCTCGCTGAGATGTACGACATGTACCAGGCAGGTGCACGCGCATTTGGCGATGACAAAACGAGCATGCACGAATCCGGATTGCTGCACAGGGCCTTGCTTTACAGCAAAAATTTTGACGCGCCCATTTTTCACTTCCCTTACGATGCCTCCCTTATGCCCGGCGGCCAAATGCACGAGGGCGATGAAAGCACAGCCCTCGGGCTGAAAGGAATACCCGCCATTGCCGAAGACCTTGTGGTGGCCCGCGACCTGAGCTTGCTGCAATACACCGAAGGCCGCCTGCACCTTGGGCCGCTCAGTGCAGCGAGTGCCGTGACACAAGTGGCTGCTGCCCGCGAAAAAGGACTCTGCGTGACTTGCGAAACCACCGCTGCCCACCTGGCTTACAGCGATGAACTACTCCAAAGCTTTGACAGCCAATACAAACTCATGCCTCCTCTGCGCGATCAGGCCAACCGCATCGCATTGATTGATGCCCTGGTAAAGGGCCACATTCAGGTGCTAAGCTCAGACCACTCGCCGGAAGATGAAGAGCATAAAAAGTTGGAATTCGACTATGCAAATTTTGGCACTGCGGGTATAGAGAGTTTTTGGCCACTGGTGTGGAAGGCCGTGGGAGATCGCATGCCCTTGCAGGATCTAGTGGCGACATTCAGCATCCACCCCAGGGAAATTCTCGGTCTTGAAGTTCCTGAGATTGCCGTGGGCAACGCCTCCAACCTCAGCCTCTTCAGCACTGCTGGCAACACAGATTTCAATGACGTAAAGCGCTTCAGCAAGGCTTATAATTTTGCCGAAAAGGCAAGCACCCTTCCGGGAAAAGTGCTGGGAACGCTTTACCACGGGCATTGTACAATCAAAGACTAGCTCAACACTCTACCGAAAGCCCATCATAGGCCAGGTGCACGTGTCCGGGCAACTGAGGCTGAATATCGGCATGCCGTCCAAGCTGATGAGAGATGTGCGTGAAATAAGCCCTTGTGGGCTTCAACAGCTCAACCATTTCCAAAGCTTGCTCTAAGTTGAAGTGCGAAATATGCTCATTGATGCGCAGGGCGTTGAGCACAAGCACATCGAGTCCTCTCAATTTTCCCAACTCTTTGTCATCAATGGTTTTCGCATCGGTCACATAGGCCATGTCGCCTATCCGGAAGCCGAGCACGGGCATCTTGTAGTGCATTACTTGTATAGGAATCACAGCAGTGCCATTTACCTCAAAAGGACTGTTGTGGTCAATGTCGTTCAACCTCACTTCTGGCACGCCGGGATACTTGTAGTCACTGAATACGTAGTGATACTCCCTGCGCAAGGCCTGCTGCACGGCTTCGGTGGCGTATACGTCGAGGGCTGATTTCTGCTTGAAGTTGAAGGGCCGGATATCATCCATGCCGGCAATGTGGTCTTTGTGCTCGTGGGTAAAAAGCACGGCTTCCACACTTTTAGGCTGGGCCCGGAGCATTTGCTGTCTGAAATCGGGACCGGTATCAATCACTATGGTTTGTCCATCTACCTCGACCATGGCGGCCGTGCGCAGGCGATTGTCGCGGGTATCATCAGAGGTGCACACTTTGCACTGGCATCCTATCACCGGAACCCCTTGCGAAGTACCGGTTCCTAAAAATGTAAGTCTCATATAATCCTACAAAAATAGGGCTTTTAAGGAGGACTTGACACTTGTTAAAAAGGGCGAAATTCCTGTGTGCTTTATGACAAAGGTTTTAACTTCGCAGCGCACCAAACACATTGTGTACTATTGGAAAGGGTAATTCTTGCTTCGAAACAAAAGGCACTCAGGGTAAATCTTGATCCAAACATTTACGGAACTTTCGCTGAGATCGGAGCAGGGCAGGAAGTGGTTCGTCATTTCTTTCGCTCAGGCGGTGCCTCAGGAACCATTGCAAAAGCGATGTCAGCTTATGACAAAGACTTTAGTGATGCGATTTACGGACCTGAAGAGAACAACCGATATGTGTGTGAGCCTCGCTTGCGCAAAATGATCAACCACGAGTACAAGCTAATCGAGGAGAGACTCAACAGAAGCAAGCACCCCACAAGAAGATTTTTTGCCTATGCAAATACGGTGGCCACCATCGATTTTCACAAGCGCTACAAGGGCCATGGATGGATGGGTGTAAAATTTCAAACCAGTGCTGAAAAGGAACCCAACGAGATCATCCTGCACGTGCAGCTGCATGAAAATGAAGCGGCATTTCAACAAGAAACCATTGGTGTACTGGGCGTAAACATGATTTACGGCTGCTACTTTTACTATCAAAATCCCAGAGAGTATCTTCAGTCTCTTTATGACAACCTCACCCGCGATCAAATAGAGATCGATATGATCTCCATGAGCGGTCCCGATTTCGATAAGGTCGACAACCGCTTGCTAAGCCTCGCCCTGGTGAAGAATGGAATGACCGATGCGGTGATTTTCAGCCCTGACGGGAAAAACCTGCAGCCCGCTGACCTCCTGTACAAGAAAAACATTCTGGCCATACGCGGAAGTTTCAGGCCTGTAACCAAGGTAAACATTGATATGATTATCAATGGCTACAACAAGTTTATCACTGAAAACAGGGTGGATTCGGACAACCTACAGGTGCTTTTCGAAATTACGCTCAACAACCTCCGTGCCGATGGCGACATTGATGAGCAAGACTTCCTCGACCGCGCTGACATTCTGTGTTCTTTGGGTCAAACCGTATTGATTTCCAATTATCAGGAATACTATAAACTGATTCAGTATTTCTCTAATTTCACGAAATTGAGGATGGGTCTTATTATGGGTGTAAACAACATGATAGAGCTTTTCAACGAGAAATATTACCGCGACCTGAACGGCGGGATTCTCGAGGCTTTTGGAATTCTCTTTACCCGCGACCTGAAGGTATACCTCTACCCCTCAAACAGTGAAGAGACCGGAAATGTAGTGGACAGTACCAATATGCCTGTGCATCCGCGCTTGAGGCCGCTTTACGACTACCTTATTGACAATGGCCGCATTGTAGACCTGGTCGACTTTGATCCCGAAGTACTCTGGATCAACAGCCGCGACGCACTGCGTTTGATCCGCAACGGTGAGTCCGGTTGGGAAGAAATGGTGCCAAACTACGTGGATGTGATGATCAAAAAAGACAAGCTTTTTGGGTATCAGCATGGCATCGAAAGCAAGGAGTCCAAAACCAATACGGCCTAAAGCTTTAAACTTTTTCAGTAAACTTCATTCCACTCAAGATGCCCAAAGGTTGCGGCGTTCTAGTTTTACTTTGCTGCCAAAAAATATTTGGGTGCTTTCTGTAAATGAAGGTGTGAGGTCCGAAACGAAAAACTTGTGCTGCGGATTGCCTTTAAAAGCTGACGCCATTTGGTATTTGCGAAGCACTTCGGCAGTAGCTTCTGCAACAATGTCTGTTGAATCTATCACCTTCACAGCATCCTTATAATGCTTTTCGATTTCTTTTTTTATCAGCGGAAAATGCGTACAGCCGAGAATGAGCGCTTCGATGTCGCGCAGATTTGACTTTTCCAGATATGCCGCTATCACCGCTTTGGAAATGTTGTTGTTGAAGAAGCCCTCTTCGATCATGGCCACGAGCAAGGGTGTGGCCAACATGGTTACCTTGGCATCAGGGCTTAGCTTCTCAATGCGCCGCGCATAGATGCGCGAATTGACGGTGGCCTTTGTCGCGATCACTCCGATTTTTGAGGAAGCAAAATATTGGGCTGCATAGCGGGCAGTGGGCCCTATCACATCTATCACTGGAATACTTTTTCCGAGATGCTTTTTAAGCGTTTCTGTAGCCACAGCCGATGCAGAGTTGCAGGCGATAACAATAGCTTTACAACCCTGAGCAAGCAGGAAATCGCCAATTCCAAGCGCATAGCTCCTTAGAGCGCTGGCCGACTTTTCGCCGTAAGGCAAATGCGCAGTATCACCGAAATAAATAATGCGCTCAGCAGGCAGTCTGCGCGCTATCGCCGCGGCGACAGTTAGGCCGCCAATACCGGAATCAAAGATTCCAATGGGTTGATTGTTCACACTGTGGTCCATAAAAAAACATCCCCAAGGTAGGGATGTTTCTTTAAATGTTTCGAATCAATCTAAATTAGATTCCGAGCTCAGCCTTAATCACAGGGGTGATGTTTTCGCCACCGGCGTAGAGCAGACCACCTTGCGTGCTTGAGTCGAAAATATAATCGTACTCCTTTTCCTGACCAACTTTGTTGGCAGCTTCGCGTACCCTTGTAAACATGGAAGCCATGAGTTCATTCTGCTTGGTTTCGATTTCAGTGTAGGCAGTTTGCTGGAATTCCTGAATTCGGCGCTGAAGGTCCTGGATCTCACCGGCTGCGCTGGTTTTCATCGCTTCGCTCATATCCGTGTCTTCTTCAAATTCTTTGATTTTGGCTTGGTAGGCTTCAATCATTCCATTCAATCGGGTCTCGAGTTTCTTCTGTAATTCCTGAACTTTCTTTTCGGCTTCAGCCCTTTCAGGAAGCATTGTGATGATTTCCTCAAAATTGGCATGGGCCAACTTTTGAGCGTCAGCTTGGGCATAGGCTCCGAAGAAGATGGTCAGGATTAAAATTAGCTTTTTCATGCTTTGTTTGTTTCTAAATTGTGATTATAATGTTGAGGTTTAACGTCTTTGTTGTCCGCCAGCATCACGACCTCCGGGACTTTGGCTAGCGCCGTCATCATCATCGGTATCAGAGCCACTATCTCTGTCGCGGGAGCTTACACCGAGCCTGCTCAGCACGCGGTCGCTTTTGTCGTATCGGGGGTCAGCGTAAAGAATGTTGCTTTGGCCTGCTTTGTCAAACATTACAGAGAATCCGCCGCCTTGTGCCACTTCCTTTATTGCGTTGTAAATATCGTCTTGTATGGGCTGAATCAATTCTTGTCGCTTCTGAAACATATCACCATCCACTCCAAATCGCTGGCGCTTTAGATCTTTGGCTTCCTGCTCCTTTCGAAGAATTTCATCTTCTCGTTCTTTTCTCATCTCTTCAGTGAGCAGCACTTTCTCGGCCTGGTATGATTTGTAAAGACGTTCAATGCTCGCGTATCGTTCTTCGATTTCCTTTTGCCACTGCACCGAAAAACGATCCAGCTCTTTTTGGGCATCATCGTAGGCTTTGAGATTACTCAAGATGTATTCTGTATCCACATAAGCGTAGCGTTGAGCACTTGCCGTGGCCGACGCAAAGGATGCTAGGAAGAAGAGAATGATGAGTCTATTCATGGCGACGGTTATCGCTTTTAAAAGGTGGACGAAATTACGAAGTTTTTACAGTTCTCCAAGATTCATGCCAATGGTAAAGTGAAACTGTGAACGGGGCATATTTGCCCCGCCTGGCACATCATCAAAACGCCATCCATAGTCAAGACCCATAAGGCCAAACATGGGAAGGAATATCCGGAGACCTGCACCAGCGCCGCGGTACACGTTAAAAGGATCAAATCGCTCGATACCATTGTAGGTGTTACCCGCTTCAAGGAAACCAAGTGCAAAAATTGTTGCAGATGGATTCAAAGAAACAGGGTACCTGAGCTCCAAGGTGTGCTTCACTACAATATTGGCGCCAACTTCAGGCGATAGTGACAGGTCATCATATCCACGCAAGGCTATAAGCTCCCTGCCATCGAGTGCGAAGCCTGCAATGGGCACACCACCGAGGTAGAAACGTTCAAATGGGGAAATTCCTTTGTCGCGGTTGTAGAAGCCCATGAATCCAAAACCAGAACGGGCCATAAGCACCATTTTTGGGGCAAGCTCGGTATACCATTCTGCTACGAGTTTCCATTTGTAATATTCGGTCCAAAGGTTGCGCTGTTGGTCTGAGATATCGCCTGCATAGTCTACGCCGTCCCATAGAGAGTAGGGTAAGGTTGCTTTCATATTTAGCCTTACGTTGGAGCCCCACCGTGGGTAAATCGGGTCAAAAACCGAGTTCCTACCGAAGTTAAAGATGAAAGCCATATTGTGTGAAACCCCGTCCTGGAGGGCGAACAGCCCTACACCCTGACCCTGGGTAAAATTCTGAATATCGTAATACAGATAACTCAAGCCAGCCATAAAGCTGAAGTAGTCATCGGGCCAGGAGAGGCGCTTACCAAGTGAAACGTTTCCTCCTGTAATGTAGAGCGCTTGCCTTTCAAGGCCTTCCCGCTCCATTCTTTTGGTAATTCCATTCGACTGCACTGAACGCTGAATACCTACGGTAAATGAGTTCGGTTTTTTGCCTCCGAGCCAAGGCTCGGTAAAGGAGGCATTGTAAGACTGAAACCACGCTCCGTTGGTTTGCGCCCTGATAGAAAGTCGCTGGCCATCGCCTGATGGCAAAGGATTCCAGGCGCTGCCGTCAAAGAAGTCCTTGATGGCAAAATTGGTAAAGGAGACCCCTACAGTACCGACAATTCGGTTTGCACCCCAACCACCGGAAAGTTCAATCTGATCAGATGGGCGCTCGGCAACGGTGTAAATGATATCCACGGTACCGTCCTGGTCATTTTGAACGGGAGTAATATCGAAGGCTTCCGGGTCGAAGTAGCCCAACTGAGCAAGCTCACGTTGCGTTCTGATGATATCTGACCGGCTGAAAAGGTCACCCGGCTTGGTGCGGATTTCGCGAAGAATCACGCGGTCATTTGTTTTGGTGTTGCCTTTTACAATAATACTGTTAATGCGGTACTGCCGTCCTTCATAAATACGCACCTGCAGGTCGATGCTGTCGCGCTCTACACGCTTCTCAACGGGTATGGCCTGGAAAGCAAGGTAGCCATCATCGAGGTAGAGCGAACTTACATCGCCGCCATTTGGATCCATAAAAAGCTTGGATTCAAACTTCTTCTTGTCGTAAATTTCACCAGGCTCAATGCCCAGCACATCGGTGAGGCGCTGTGAAGTATACTTGGTATTGCCCACCCACTCTATACTGCGGAAGTAAAATTTAAATCCTTCATAAAATTCAAGATCAATACCCACTGTTCCGTCGGCATTTCTATAAACTGAATCGCTGACTATCTTGGCATTGCGGTACCCAAGCTCGTTGTATTTGTCGATAACTGCTTTCTTGTCGGTTCTGTACAATTCAGGGATATACTTAGATCGAGAAAATACCCGGGTGATGCTCTTTTCCTTGGTCTTCTTCATCGCCTTGCGCAGCTTCTTCTCCTGCACTTCGTCCACACCGTAAAAGTTGATGCTACCAATCTTAATCTTGTCATTCTTCTCCACACCAATTACGAGGTATTCACTATTGGCCACGAGGGTATCCGGGAATTGGCCAATGGTAACTTTCGTGTCCAAAAATCCTTTCTCTTCGAAATGTTTGCGGATAATATTCGAAGTATTGGTGATCAGGTTCTCATTGACAATGGTGCCGCGAACGAGATTAATCTTTTCCCGCAAGGTTTCTGCTTCACCTTTGGATACTCCTTCAAATTTGAAGCGTGAGAGTCTTGCCCTTTCCTGCAATTGAATGCTCAGAAACACTTCTTTGCCACGCACCTCTGCGATGCTAATTTGGATGTTGTCAAAAAGCTTTTGCTTCCAAAGGTTTTTGATGGCCTGCGCTATCTTCTCTCCTGGAATGGCAATCTCTTGTCCTACTGATAAGCCAGAGAATAGCGTGATGGCCTGCGAATCAAAGTTACGCGCACCTTCTACCGATATACCACCGATAATGTAATCTCGCGGATTGTTGTAATCAACATCAACTTTACCTACTCCCACCTGCGCTGCCGCCTCTCCCATAAAGGAGAGCAGCACTGTAAATACGGCAAAGGAGAGCCAATTAGACCGAAATCTGCTCACTGATTTTTCCAAATCTTCTTTCTCTGTTTTGGTAAGCAATTACGGCTTTAAAAAAATCTTCCCGGTTAAAGTCGGGCCAAAGGGTATTGGTGAAATAAAGCTCACTGTAAGCAATTTGCCAAAGCAAAAAATTGCTGATTCTATTTTCTCCGCTCGTTCTTATGAGTAGTTCAGGATCGGGAATATTCGCGGTTTCGAGATGCCTCCCAATCATATCCTGATCGATGCTCTCGACATCAATTTTCGCTTCTTTTACTTCTTGTGCTATTTGCTTCACCGCGTTTACAATTTCCCAGCGGGCACTATAGCTTAAAGCCAAAATAACGGTAATTCGCTCGTTCTCACTGGTGCGCTCTATGGCTTGTTCCAGTGCTGCCCGGCATTTGCCCGGCAGTAGCTGTAGGTCACCGATTGCCCTGAGGCGCACTTGCTTCTCTGCCAGCTCATCCACTTCCTTCACAATTGTCTGCACCAGCAAATCCATCAAAGCTGAAACTTCCTCAATAGGGCGGTCCCAGTTTTCTGTGCTAAATGCATAAAGCGTAAGATACTTCACACCAATTTCTCCGGCGGCATTGAGCGCCTCGCGCACTCCCTTCACCCCATTCATGTGCCCAAACACCCTGGCTTCGCCGTGGTTTTTGGCCCATCGTCCGTTGCCATCCATGATGATGGCTACATGGCGAGGAACGCGGTTTTTGTCGATATGGTCTTTGAGACTCATGGAATGTGCAAAGGTCTTAAATTTCGGCTATTTCCAAAATGCTTAATTGATGGCCGAAGGGCATTTTATTTGAGGTCTTCCGATTTTATAGGTCAGCATGAAACCTCCAAAAATGTAGTAATCATTTCGATTGGTCTCTCCGCGCTGCATACCTGCATTATTTCCATTGGGGCCCAAGGCTTCCAGGCTTCTGTCGGCCATTATGGCTGATAGTGGGCCATTTTGCTCTTCGAGCACCGCCGCATCCACGTATACTCCGCTCACATCATCAAGATAGTCGGTAAAGGTACGCCGGATACCCCATTCAACTGCTCCGGCAAGATTTTTCCAAATATTAAATTTAAAGCCCACGCCCATCGGGATGCTAACCTGGGTGAGCGCATAAAAATCCGGAAAACCGTTGCCACCTTGTCCTTCAGTTCCCAGCGGTTGCAGATCAATATAGCGGCCACTAAACTCAGCTTGCGGATTAAACCTAAATATGGAAAATCCCAAAAACAAGTAAGGCGATGAAGGTCGGCGGCTGTCGCCAATTTCATAGGTCAAAAAATTCAATTCCACTTGACCACTCACTTCAAATACGCTGGTGCGCACCGACAAATTGCGATTTCGTTGCCACTCGCTGTCTGAATTGGCATCTGAAGCACCGAAACGCCCATAAAGCACACTTCCTTTAAAAGCCCAACGGTCGCTGATGTTGTATCGGTATATCAATCCACCACCCAAATCGAGCTGACTTGGTATTTGGCTTCGGGTATTCAAATCCCCGATGTAATTGGCTTGTAGCAACATGCCGCCCACCTCGTGGTATTGCGCACGCAAGTGCACCCCGACGAGCAACAGAAAGCCCGTAAACAGCAATCGATTCACGTTGATAATAGCGTACAATGCGTTAAAATATTGTGTAATGCATGCCTTTATAAGCTGCAAAGGTAATTTCTTCCCGCCTTTTAATTGCGCTTATCATAACCCCAATTGAGTTTTGTGCGAAGGGTATTTAAAAAACTATGGCCTTCGGGCTGAATGATGTTTAGCTCGAATGGCGCCCGGGTAATTTCGAGCACGTCATGGGTGGTAATTTCTCCCGGTCTGCTGTCAAGGGCGAGCAGGAATGTATCGCTGCGTCCGGAGACTTGTATTTGCAAGCGGGCGTCGTATGACACCACCACAGGCCTCACGTTAAGGTTATGCGGCGCAATTGGCGTGATGATGAAATTGCCCGAACCTGGCATTACGATAGGACCGCCACAACTCAATGAATAAGCCGTAGATCCTGTAGGAGTACTGATGATTAAGCCATCAGCCCAATAACTATTGAGGTAATCTCCGTCAATGTGTACATCGATGCGCACCATGGCAGCAGTATCTTTCTTCAGGATGGTGAGCTCATTGAGGGCGAAATTGTTGGGATTAAATAGGTTGCGTTCTGTATTCAACTGCAGCAGCGCACGCGACTCACAGCGGTAAGTTCCATTGAGAAAAGAGTCGCATACGCCATTCATTTCGCCAATGGTGGCGCTGGAAATAAAACCCAGACGGCCCGTATTGATTCCTATGGCTGGCACTCCTGAATTTCCGATCAGTGTGGCGGTATCGAGTAAGGTGCCATCACCTCCCACACTCACGAGAAATGCGAAGTCTTTGATTTGAATATTCGATCTGTTAAACTGCTGAATACCATCAGGCAGTGCACCCAAGCCCTTGAGAAACTCTGCGTAGCGCTCGTATATCATCACCTCGAATCCCTTGTCTATCATAGACGAGATGAGGGCTGGGAGTGCTGCATTCAGCGCGTTTTCGGTGGGCTTTCCGTAAATGGCTATTTTCATCAAAAGGACTGCTTGAAGTGAACAAAAATGGTGGCTCTACCCAATGCGTTTACGGAACCTTCCACACGCATCACTTTGTCGTAGTAGCTCACCACATCAAGGCCTAGACCAACACTGTAAAGGTACTCATTCACTAGAGAATTTTCGGTTACAAACAATGGACCGTGCACATATCCAGCGTCAAAAAACAAATTTGCGTAAAGCGAAATAAAGGTTTGGCTAAACTGATCGGGAATGAAAGGAATTGTAAAAGTTTTGGGCTTGAGTACCTGGTATTTCAAATTGGATTGTAAAAGGCCAAACCGGGATCCATCGATCACGAAAAGCTCGTATCCCCGCACAAAATGATTATCGCCCAAGGCATTAACCAAGTAGTATGGTGGCTCTGACCAGTTTACTTTTCCTGTAAAAGCATGCGCAGCAAAGAGGCGATCGCCAAGCTGGTGGTGGTGTCGGTAGCTCACCTGTGTGCTGAAAAGATTGAGCCCGCTATTGCTTTCAAATCCAAGCCCATCTTGCTGAAATAAAGCATAGAGGAGCATTCCCTTGAGCGGATAGCGCTTGTAGTCACGGGTATCGTGGGTGAGCATGTAGGATACCCGCGCAAACTGGGTTTGGCTCCCCTGCCCCGGCAGGTAATCACGGTTGAGCACCGGCACGCTATCATTTACCGAAACCTGATGAAATGAAAGGGTGAGGTGGTGCCTGGTGAAAATATTCTCGCGGTATATGAGACCCGCCTTGTACTCGAGCCAGCGCCGTGCCTTGTCTTCCGAATTAAAAAAGAATTGTCGTCTGTTGTCAAGGGTGTTATACACCAACTCATTGTTCTCGAAATAACCCACACCAAGATCGAGTCCAAGCGTTTGCTTGCGGTTGAGGTTGGGCAAAGTGTAAGATGCGCTGAAGCGTTTGGTATATCCAAATCGCGCCACCACATTAAATCTGTGATTGAGCCCCCGGAAGTTATCATGCTTTACGGAAACTCCGTAATTGAGCCAGCGCAGTTCCTTGTTTTCCCACCAGGTGTTGAAATTGGTTTCCGCTATCTGCAAAATAGGCGCGGGATAGATGTACCAGCGCTCCTGCACGCTCACCAGCAACATCACCTCATTGCTCCCTGTGGTGATGGGCTCTATTTCCACAAAGTAGAACAGGGCCAGGTTCATGAGGTTGTACTGCGATTGTTCCATGGCCGCCTGCAGATTGGCCCAATAAAGGTTGTCGCCCGGTGCTACGGTCATTTCGCGCTGCATGACACGCGAGCGCGTCTTGTGGTTGCCTTCAAAAAGCACATCCACAATAGTGATGGTCCTGGTTGAATCCAGCTCAATGGGCTCATATGTCTGGGCATTGGTCTTCCAGACTCCCAAGCAAAGGAGACCTAAAATGCACAAAACTCTTAGCATGTCAGAAATTCAAAAATTGAGGTAGCGCATCAATTCATCGTAGCGGTCACGCATCTTATCCTCGTAATCACTTTGGTGAAAAGAAGCACTAATAATGTAGTCGTAACGGTTAAATGTCTGAATAATTCCATCCACATTGTTGCGGTTCACTTTTAATGTCACTTCCATCTTGGTGGAGTCGGGTGTTGAAGTGACATTGGCGCTGAGGATGCGCGCGTCGTTCGACTCTACAATTTGTGCTATTTCAGAAAGGTTATAATCCTTCTCGTTGACTTCGAGTACGAGAATGGCACCGGCTTCATTGATTGCTGCAAACTTTGCCAGCTCGCGCACCAAACAATAGACGCTGACGACACCGACATAATTGGCATTGGCATCGACTATGGGCACGGCACTCACCTGAAAGCTGGCGGCTGCCTTAACCACTTCGTATGCGTGCTGATCTTGCATTACGTAGACCTGCTCGAGCCAATCCCGCATTTCCCGAAGGGGTGCTTCATGGTTCTCGATTTCATATACCGCATTGTCAGAGATAAGGCCTAGAAGCTTGTTCTTTTCCACCACGGGCAGGTGCGTCATCTTGTACTCATCGAGCAACTGCATGGCAAACAAGCCATTGTCGCTTCCGTCAAGGGTGGGTATTTCGTCGCTGATAAGATCTCCTGCTCGCATGGGATAAAATGTTAAAACAATAAGCACCTATTAAGCTTTACCTTTGTGGTGCCTCAAGGGCGCAATATAGGCAGAATACAATGACAAATCTAAGTGTAAACGTCAACAAGATAGCTACCTTACGCAATGCGCGCGGTGGCAACAATCCCGACCTGAGCCGTGTAGTGGTCGATTGTCAGCGCTTTGGAGCGCAGGGCATCACCATTCATCCACGGCCTGACGAGCGGCACATCACCACCGACGATGTATACAATCTTAAACCGATTGTCACTACCGAATACAATATTGAGGGCTACCCTGAGGAGCGTTTCTTAAAGCTGGTAGGAGATACGAATCCCGAGCAAGCCACCCTCGTGCCAGATCCTCCCGGTGTGCTCACCTCCAATGCGGGTTGGGACACCATTAAGCACCGTGATTTTTTGAAAGACATGGTGGCTCAGCTTCAATCCATGGGAAGCCGGGTGAGCATATTTGTAAATCCTGACCCCGCAATGGTCGAGGGTGCTGCTGCGATAGGCGCCGACCGCATAGAGTTGTACACTGAGCCTTATGCAGCTGCCTTTGCGGCAAATAAGGAAAAGGCCATTGCCCCCTTTGTGCAGGCGGCCAAAGTGGCACGCGATTGTGGTCTTGGGCTCAATGCCGGTCACGACCTCAGCCTGGAAAACCTGCGCTACTTCCACCTCAACATTGAAGGCCTCGAAGAGGTCTCAATAGGCCACGCGCTGATATGTGATGCACTGTATTTCGGACTGGAAAACTCGATAAAACTCTACCTGAAGGAACTGCGATGAAACTTCATTATCAAAAATTGGGTGAGGGCCATCCCCTTATCATTTTGCACGGGCTTTTTGGCTCGGCCGACAACTGGCTCACTTTTGCCAAAAGCATAGCCGACACCTATACTGTATACCTCGTAGACCTGCGCAACCACGGCCGCTCCCCACACAGCGATGACTTCAGCTATGAATTGATGGCCGGCGACCTCGCCGAACTCATGGATGCAGAAGGTATTGATAAAGCTTCCATTGTGGGGCACTCCATGGGCGGAAAAACGACGATGACCTTTGCGCGCTTATTTCCCGAAAGGGTGAACCGTATTGTGGTGGTTGACATCGGTGTGAAATCCTATCCCCCCCACCACCAGACTATACTCGCGGGCTTGCGGTCAATCGACGCTGACAAGCTTCAATCGCGCGGTGAGGCAGAAGATGCCATGAAAGCGCACATCCACGACTTTGGCGTGAGGCAGTTTTTGCTGAAAAGCCTTTACCGCAAAGACAAGAAGCAATTCGGCTGGCGCATCAATATTCCAGTTTTAGAGGGCAAAATGCCGGAAATCCTCAAAGCAATGGAAGAAACTGAAGTCGACGTGCCTGCACTTTTCATCGCCGGGAGCAAGTCAGACTACGTTAAGGAGGGTGATAAGGCCGCAATTTTGGCTATTTTCCCCAAGGCCGAATTTGCTGTATTGCCCACGGGACACTGGGTACACGCTGAAGACCCAGCTGGCCTCGAAGAAATTTTAAGAAATTTTGTAACCCCTTAATGAGAAGTGGCGTAAACCCACCGGATTTCATTAATAAGGTTTAATTGGTGATTAAAGGAAAAGGGCTGACAAAAGTGTCAGCCCTTTTTCTTTTGCTCATTTTTTCAAAGCAAGGGAGGAAAATAATGCCGTGGATATTCTAAAATCAACGGGCAATAACCAGCTTTTCAGCCTTGCCACCCCAGTCGCCTGAAATACTCAATACGTAAACGCCGTTTGGCAAATTGCGCACATCGAGCATCATATTGTTCTCTCCAGCCGGCGCTGCAAATTGGTAATTGAGGACGCGCTTTCCATTGATATCAGTGATTTCAACTCGGTTGCGGTCGCTGCTCGGGGCATTGAACTGCAGGTTGAGTTGATCGGCAGCAGGATTTGGATACATGTTGAAGTTTGTGACTTCAGCTTCGGTGCTGTTGACCGTAAGGCCGTTCCAACGCGCTTGCCACTCCTGGTAAAATTGATTGGTCAGGTTTGCATCGTGAATCACCAGCATGTTCTCATCGTTCACATTATTGGCAGAAGCCGACCAGTTGTGTGAACCCGTAATCACGAGTGGATCTGAATTCAAGTCTGAATGGTCTACAATGGCATACTTATGGTGCAGCTGCACTTGCGGAATGGTATGCTCAAGCACCGGCACAAGATTTTCTGTGAGGTTGGTGAATTCAGAGCCAGTGGTATTGACCTGATCGATCATACCCCGTACATTGATGAAGAAGTTGTTATTCAACTCAATCAGGAGGTTTGCGATTGGTGTTACTGTAAATACGAGCAATGCGAATTCTACTGAAGCGTTGGTGGTATTGAGGGCTTGAATAATTCCGTTGGTTGTACCGTCTGATGGCGAGAAATAAAGTTGCACCTCTTTGCCTCCGATAATGAAATCGCGCGGTGTATTGTTGATTTTGTCAGGGCCGAATCGTGCAAGACTTGCGTCCGGCTCCATTCCGCTTCCACCCCACATTTCATTAAACTCGATGGTGTAGGCCTTGGCCAGTGAGCGGTCTTGTATGATCACCATGTGGTTGAAGTCACTGTCTAGTTGATTTTCCGTGAAATTCGTACTGCCCATCAAAACATAGCTATTGTCCATGGAGGCCTGGTCTATCACAATAAACTTGTTGTGCATGCCGGAGCCTTGTCCATCCTGGCGCAGCAGAATAGGAATATTGCCATTCAGGTTATTCAAACCAATGTTTGCATTTTGAGCTTCGCCGACGAAACGCACATCAACCCCATTGTTGTAGGCCTGGTTAAGTGCATTTACAATTGCGTTGTCGTTTATATTGTATGCCGCGATGTCAAGTGTGCTTTCAGCCATGCTAATAAATTCAACTACTTTATTTCTCAGATTGGCTGTTTGGGCAAGGTTATCTTCAGGTTCCGCCACTTCGTGTACAACGCTTCCATTAAAGAAAGCCTCCATTTCACCAGAGCTGTTGGAAACAGTCGCCACTGCAAAAATGCTGCTGAACGCGGTATCGCTGCCCGCTACAGAAAACACACGCGTGAAGTAAACTTCGCCCGGCTCCAGTGAGCTGATGGTCATACTGTGCTCCGTAACGGATTCAGCCTGGGTAATGGCATTGTCTTGCAAGCCTTCCCCATCGAGGTCAGCGGTGTAAAAAGTCTCTGTGCTCGCAGCAATATCTGTCACCCAGCTAAGCGTAAATCCTGTGGTTGTCAAATCGCTCACGCCAATGGCCGAAATGATGTTGATGGGATTGGGGCTACTGAAATCATCTGCATCTCTGGGCAGCAATTGATAACCTCCTACGCCGCTGAAAGAAAATTGCGATGAAACTGCGACGATGTCAACAGGGCTCACAGGGATGAGGCTGCCGACGAGTGGATTACCATTGCGTATAAACACGGTTCCATCAGTGCCCATACTGGTAATGTTGTAAGTGCTGTTTCCTGAGAAGTTGGATCCGCCATCTGCAAATACGCAAGCCTCAACTGATACAAGCACAGATTCAGTGGCACTACCTATATCACTTAGGCTTACAGGCAATGGCTCAATTTGCACCACGGCCTGCCCATGGTTCTCGAAGCTGGTTACGGGTGATATTTGCAACAGTCCGTTGAAGGAGCTGATCTCCCCGGTGATGGTGATAGAATCGTGTCGCAACACGGTACTCAAGGTTGGGCTGAATGCAGCAAAACCACCGGTAGCATCCTGATAATAGCGAATGTTGCCCAGTTCCTGTCCGCTGGTTACTGTACCGGTTACGGTCACTGTGGTGCCCTCAGGCAAGGCGCGTGCCTCTGCAATGTCAATGACCTGAGCAGAAAGTGCTGACATGCAGAACCATGCCGTTGCAAAAAATAAAAAACTTTTCATTTATGGGTTGGTGTTAAATTTCGAATGTAACGTTGAAGTTGATTCTGCGCCCCATACCCGGGAAAACACCCGCTGAAGCAGCATCAAAGTTTTGTGTGTTGGTGTACCGTGTGAAGGTATCGTTGTTTTGGGCGTCGGAGATGAAAAAAGTATCAAATAGGTTGAACACACTTGCACCAATGCGCAAATTACTTTTTTCAAAACGGAAGCGGTAGCTGGCATGGAGCTCAAAGAGCGTGTAAGCTGGAATTTCCCATGACTGCCTTCCCCTGTTCTGGCCTGTAACCGTTTCAGGTTGAAACTGGCTAAAATTGTCAGTGAAGTGCAGCACACGGCTCCTTATGAAGCAGTTGTTGTTGGGTGCAAATTCCAAAGAGCCACCAATTTGGGTTTGTGCAGCATCGCCTACGCGCACCCCACGTGGGTCGATCACGAATTCCAATGGTTCACCCTGGTCGTCTACAATGACGGTGTTGCCCTGAACATACTGCGCTGTTTCTTCACTTTGCCAGGTCCAGTTTCCGATGCTCAGGAGGCCTTCAACAGTCCATTTAGAAGTGATCTTATAAGCGCCTTCAAACTCGACGCCCATGTGGAGTGCATCGATGCTTCGCACAAAGGCAAAAGTATCCTCTCCTATATCACCATTCACGCCACCTGCCGGATAATTCACCAGTACCAATCTTGACACGGGCCTGTTGCCCCAATACGTGTAATAGGCGTTTACATTTCCTGTAAGTCGCTTAGAACCGTATTGGTATCCAAGTTCAATGGCACTAATGTTTTCGTTGAAAAACTCCATAAAAGGATCGAAATCGCGGTCGATGACGTTGGCAAAGATTGGAGCGATAGACATGTAACCTCCATTCACATACACGTTCATACGCTCTGTAAGGTCGTAATTGGCGCCCAGCTTAGCAGTATAGCCGTTCACGTAAATCCAGTCGGTTTGGTAAGGGCGCAATCCGGGTGAATTCCTGTCAAATGTTTGATCCTGGTATACAATCTCATCGCGGTAGCCAATATCCAAAATGGTATCGCCTACCACCAATTGGCGCTTGCGGAAATGGTCGCGGCCCATGAAGCCTGTTCTGGCCACAGTAAGATTTGCGGTGAGCGTGAGTGGGCCAGAACTGTATTCTGCCTGCCCGAACAGCCCTCCCCAAGCCACGTGGGCTTCCTGATTTCTGAAAAGGCGATCGCCTTCACGCTTCACTTGATTTACCGGGGCATTAAGATCGGAATTGTCAACAAAATAGTCTCCACCAATGAATTGGTGAATTTCACTGTACTGGTATCCGGTATAGTACCTGAAATCCACCCCACCTGTAAGCACCAATTCGTCGGTCAGTGTCCAGTTGGCTTGTGATAGAAATCCTGTCCAGAAGTGGTCATTTCGGGCTACGCGCAAATAGTTGTCGGCCCTGATTTCTGTTTCCGAAAACTCAGGGTCAATATTTTGGAAATCGAATTGTCCATTGAGCGGATTTGTGATTTGATTGTCCCTAAACTCTTGGAAATTGATCAACCCCGCACCCGTTTCGCCCAATCCTGAGCGGCTCCGCAGCTGCGTACCACCACCGCGGCCTATGGAAAGATAAGCACTCGTCGCCACCGAAAGGTTGCTGTGAATTTGCCAGAAATCGCGGAGTACAAATTGAGGTTTGTGGTAGAAATTTACCCTCTCATATACATTCTTCAACTCTCCCCTTTGGGCAATTTCAAATGACTCAGCAAAATTTTCAAAAGGAGGGGGAAGTGGGTTGCCCTGGAGCTGATAATCTTCGTACTGACCCCAGTGCTGGTTGTAATAGCGGCCCCGGTCGGGCGCGCGACCAATTACATCGTCAGGTATGCCAATCTCCGCGGCGTAGGCATGGCTGTATTCAGCCACTTCGCCTTTGAATGAACGTTGTCCATGGCTTTGCGGCGCTCCGAATCCTGTAAAGCTGAAACGGTGCTTTTTGAACATCTTTTCTACTTTGAGGTAGTAGAAGAAACCCTCTGTCCATGTGGCGTCTACCAGGCCGTCGCCTTTCTTATAGGAACCGGAAACAGTGAAGCCCCAGCCATTATCAAGCCGTCCTGAATTGTGCATGAATGTGGTTCGGGTGAAGTTGCCACTGCCTATTTCCTGACGCACTTTGGTTGACTGCTTATCGTCAATGCCCCTGGTGAGAATGTTGAGCGTACCACCAATGGAAGGCAGAGCAAGCTTAGAAGCGCTCAATCCGCGCTGCACCTGCACATTGCCAGTAACAAGATCAAGTCCAAACCAATTGCTCCAGAACACACGCCTGTTTTGCATGTCATTCATCGGAATACCATCGATCATCACGGCGATATTGCTCTGGTCAAAACCGCGAATGTTGATGCGTGCATCTCCATCGCCACCACCTGTTTGGGTGGCATAGACGCCTGGTGTATGATTGAGGATCATGGGAAGGTCCTGCGATCCGAGCTCTTCTTCAATTTGCCTTGGCGAGACTGTGGAAAATGCTACTGGTGTTTTCCTGTCCCGCGCCATATCGGCCACAATAGATACTTCTTTCAGCGTAAGTGAATTGAGCCGGATGATGCGATTTAGAATTTGGCCTTCTGCCAAATTTACATCCACGGTATGCGTCTCATATCCAACAAAAGAATAGTTCAGCGTATACGCTCCTGCGGGCAACTCCAGAATATACTCTCCATCCAGGTTGGTCACCATACCTTTTCCTGGCGCATAGGTGACAGTGGCTCCGGGAAGTGGTTCCTGTGTAAGTCCGTCCAGCACACGGCCTTTTACAACCGACTGCCCTTTTAAAACTGATGCTCCCCCGCAAAGCAGAAGGAGCATCAAACAAATTGTTATTTGTCGCACTTTAAATTATTGAATTAGTGCACGATAAACTTATGGACGTACACACCACCTGCGGCATAAGTGCGCAACATGTAGACGCCTTTATTCATACCAGCTGTGCTTACTTCGAAAGATTCCAAATTGGCAATAAATTCAGCTTTGATCATTTTTCCAGCGAGGTCATATACCTCAAAGCGTGATGTGGCATGGGGCGCTGAAAAGCGCAACATTTCATTGGCGCCAACAGGGTTAGGGTAAAGCTTACCTACTTTTTGATCCGCGTTGCGTGCGCTCAGTGGTGCGCAAGCACAATCATGTGATCCAAGTGATTCCCAGTTCCCAACGATAAACCCCTCTTCACCTATGATTTGTGCTGGGATAGAGTCCCAATCCACACTCACATCCCAAGCGCTCTGCAAGTTCGTATTGTTACCAATAGTTGAATCAAATTTTCGGATGAGGCTATGGTCAGTTGTCCACGATTCTGAGTCGTTTTCGCATGAGACGAATGAGGGACCTACATTGTTCCAGCCGCCGCCTTGAAATGGGGTATTACCACAGTCCGGATCCTGACCAATACGGCCAATTACATCAACTGGTATTGAAGCGCCCGAAGACAAAACACGACTTAAAACCATTGCATCATTCCCATTGAAGTACATGGTATTGTTTTCACCATAGACGGGATTGGCAAAATGATCTGCTTTTGCCTGCAATTCGACCCACACAGGAGTTTCTACACCTTCACCCTCAGGGTTGCGCTTGTCAATTACAATAACCCAGGTCTGGTAAGGTTCCAGCATCACATCAGGAAGGGTATAGCGCTGGTTGGTAGCGGCATTTGGCGATCCGTTTGAATAACGCGCCAGATTGTAATTGCTGAGATTTATAGGATTCGGAGTCGGGTTGTAAAGTTCCAAAGCTTTGTTGTTGAATCGGCCTTCAACATATTCAGAAATAAACAACTCGTTACAACCCTGAGCCGTCATGTAACTTGCTGTAGCTGCTAAGGCAGCGGTTAGTAGCATTTTTTTCATAAGATTTGAATTTGATAATCGCCCTCAAAAGTATGAAATACCATGGGTAATCCCCTGCTTTTTTAAAGACACATTCCATTCTTAATTTAAAGATAACATCGCCTTTAGGCCTTTTCATGTTTGCATATACCCACAGAAAGTAATTGGATGAGATGAAGAGGTTTATAACTTTGTTGACCCATGTTCTATCTTATCCTGCGAATACTCTTGTGCACGTTCCTCTTTATGTGGGGGATAGCAACAAAGCTTCACGCCGGCCACAATTCCGGGCTCAATATCAGCTATGAATGCCTGGGAGGCAACAGTTATGAGATTACTGTAAATCTGTTTCGCGATTGCGGAGATCCGGAGCCGCCCTCTTCTTCCATCAGTGTATACATTTATTCATCCTGCACCAACCTCGGGTTTGAAAACTTTGACCTCACATTTACCGAAGAGGTATCACAATTATGCCCGGCATCATTGCCCAACTCCAGTTGTGCAGGCGGAATGGAACCTGGTGTAGAACTCAACATCTACCAGAAAACGGTGACGCTCACCCCCTGCGAAGATTGGCGCATCGTGGTGGCTGAGCAAAACAGGTCGCCTGTTGTAAATTTGGTAAGTCCCGAAACGAGCCGTATCCACGTGGAGGCCTTCCTCAACAATGTCGATGGTATCTGCAATTCATCTCCTGCAATGGGCGTACTGAATTTGCCTTACATCTGCGTGTCCAATCCCTTGTTTTACAACCTTGGGTTTAGCGAACCTGACGGCGACAGCCTTGCATATGCATTAGTACCGGCGCTGACTTCACTTATTCCAACCGCCCCTGCTGATATGGACTACACGGGCACCTATACAGGCGAAGCGCCAATCACAGGAATTTCCATCAATCCCAACAATGGTCAGGTTTCCGTAACACCAAACTTAACAGGAGTCTTCAATGCCGCCATTAAGGTAAGTGAATACAGAAACGGGATTCTTGTAGGCGAAGTCACGCAAGATTTCCTTTTCCTGATCAATCCATGTCCTGTACCTACTCCTGCCCCTGTGGCCGGAAGCCTGAGCCATGTAAGCGGCGGCGGATATCCATTGGATGATCAGACCATCGGGATTTGCGCTGAGGACGATTTTTGCTTTGAAATCGCGTTTACCTCTTCCGATTCAAGTTATGACATTTCCATTGTATCTACCATCGAAAGTATCATCCCAGGAGCCACACTCACCACCACTGGAAGCAATCCCGTAACAGCACAGTTTTGCGGAAGCATGCCCACGGGACTCAGCGCAGGATCATTCCTGATCATCGCCACCGATGATGGCTGCCCTGTGATGGGGCAAACTTTCTATGCCATAGATTTTGTGCCGCGGAGCCCTGTGGCCGCAGGTCCTGACACCCTCATTTGCGCAGGCGAGCCACTTACCTTGTTTGCACAAAATGGTGCCGAACACACCTGGTCATACCCCAATGGGGTTGAGCCCTCAATCGGTGCATCCTTCTCTTGCAATCCCTGCGATAACCCAGAGGTGGTAACAGACACCACCACAACTTTCGTGGCAACGGGCGCTTACACAAACAGCTCTTGTGCCAATACCGACACGGTGACACTCACCGTGCCCCTCACCTGGGAGCTTGATGCGGTAAACGAAAGTTGCCTGGGTAACGATGGCAGCATAGACATTCTCATTTCGGCCGGATCGGGAAGCTATGAAGTTGAATGGGATGACATTGGTATAGGAAGTCTCAGCCGCAGCGGACTAATTGCCGGTACATATGATTTTGACGTTACCGACCTTGTTTATGGCTGTACACGCTCCGGAAGTATTGTTCTCACCCAATCCCTTTTTCCCATTGCCAATGCCGGAAGTGATGCGAACGCATGCGGATTGGAATATACCCTTGATGCCGTTTCTGACATTGTTCCTGGCAGCTGGCTTGCAGCTCCTCTCGGTGTCAATTTCAGCGATTTGGATGATCCCAATGCTTTGGTTACTGTCCCTTCTGAAGGCTCATACACCTTCATCTGGGTTGAGAATGCAGGCAATGGTTGCTCTGATACCGCCTCAGTAACAATCACTTTTTTCGAGCTTCCGCAAATAAGCATCGCAGCGCCCGACTCGGTGTGTGGCTTTGAAACCTCCATTGCGGCCAATGAAATCAACGCCAATGTAAATTGGTCCAGCCCGGATGGACTGATCTTTGAAAATCCGGCAAGCGGTGATAACAATATAACAGCTCCCAATGCAGGTACTTTTCTTGCCATTGCCGCAGGGGGCAATGGGCCATGCGCAACATCAGACACTGTATCCGTTCGCTTCATTGAAACGCCAATTGCCGATGCCGGCGCTGATGTATCCGTATGTGGCAATCTCGCAAGCCTGTCGGCTACGCCATCCGTCGGCACAGGCACGTGGATATTGCCCCCTGGCGCAATGGCCGATCCCAATCTGAATAGCGCAAGCATTGAAATGACAAGCCCGGTATTCGGCATCTTTGAAGCCGCATGGCTGGAAGTTAATGAAGGGCTTTGTAGTGACAGCGACACCATTGAGGTTCGCTTTACCGAACTTCCACAATTGGCGCTGGGCAGCGACACCACCATTTGCGGAAACGCAATCACTTTGAGTCCCGATCTTCCTGCGGGGAATCTGAGCTGGCTCTTGCCTGCGGGCTACAGCGCTTCCGATCCTCAGGGAATTCCGACCGAAATACAAGGTCCTTACGGAACTTTTACACTTGCGCTTGATGCTGACAACGGCTTTGGGTGCTCCGCAACGGATACCCAAATCATCACCTTTGTGGAACAGCCGCTGGCTATACTGCCCGCAAATGAGGCGATTTGCGGCTTCACAGCAACTCTCGACGCCGGGGTAAATGCAGACAGCTGGACCTGGTCGGCCAACCCTGCCCTCAGCATCAATGAGCTCGGGCCCTCAACAGCCGAAGTGCTGGCGCCCAATGAAGGCAGCTATGAAATTGAGTTCACGGCCACCAACGGTGGCGTGTGCAGCGCTACCGCCAGCACCCAGCTCTCTTTCTTCGCTCCGCCCGCGCTTGCGGTCTCAGGCGACATTGAGGTGTGCGGCCTTGAAACGATCATCTGGGCTGGAAGCCAATTTGGCAGCATCAACTGGGAAATACCATCCGCCTTGAACCCTACGAGCATCGGTGCAGACAGCCTGGAAATACAAGCCGATGGTTACGAGAACTACAGCCTGGCCATAGCTGCTGTAAATGGCAGCTGCGTAGAAAATGACACCTTAAATGTAAGTTTCAGGAGCGCGCCACTCATCCAAAATCCATCTTGGAATTGTACGGGAACTGATGCCACCTACGTCCTCAGCTTTAGCACTGCCATGGGCGACCTGGAGGCGCATGAAGTGTTGGGCTTGCCGGGCATTTTTGAAAACAACGTATTTGAATCGGTGCCCCTGCCTTCAGAAACGGAGGTGCAGGCGGTACTGACCGATGGCAGCATCTGCCCGGCCGACACCATTTCGGGGAGCCACTTTTGCCCTGTACTGACTGATGCCGGAACAATGGATGCAGACACGCTCAGGATTTGCGGAAGCGAATCTACAGCCCCCATGCAAGAAACGCTTGCCACACCCGACGGGAATGACACCTTGCTGTATGCCCTGCACAGCGGATCGGGCACGGCGCTGGTTGACGTCATCGCATGGTCAGACGCGGGACAATTTGCATATGAACCCTCCATGCTGCACAACACGGTCTATTACATTTCGGCGGTGGTGGGCAACACTGCGACTGATGGGGTGGACCTGAGCGACCCCTTTTTATCTGTGGCAGCAGGAACCCCGGTTATTTTTCTGGTTCAGCCTTCGGCCCAGCTCATCACCGGCGATCTGAGCATTTGTCCTGACAGCACTGCCCAATTTGAAGTGGAGCTGGAAGGTCTGCTTCCGCAAGAACTGGGATATACCATAAATGGTGTTGCCTTTACGGCAAATGTGGAGAGCAATCCATATTACCTTGCAGCTACCGACAGCGGCGAGTATCAATTAACTTCCACGTCAACGGCATGGTGTATCGGTGCGGCTGAAGGAACAAGCCAGTTAAACCATTTCGCACTTCCGGAAGCTGCACTCGAAGGACCTGATTTTTACTGCGAAGGTGATTCCGCCCAGCTGATTATTTCGCTTCAAGGCAGCCCGGACTTTAGCTTTGGCATT
>DAIRDH010000010.1:9079-33115 GCA_036796255.1 Cryomorphaceae bacterium | reverse complement strand
TTCCGCCCAGCTGATTATTTCGCTTCAAGGCAGCCCGGACTTTAGCTTTGGCATTTCTGTTAATGATTCGCTTGTAGCCAATGTGCAGAATGCAATGGATCCCTACCCATATAATTTGCCGCAAGGTGGAAACTACAGTGTACATACCCTGAGCGATGCCAACTGTGCCAGCCCATCCAGCTGGAGTTTCGACATTGACGACCGGCCCGGCGCCATTGCTGATGCAGGCCCGGCGCAAAACATCTGCTCGGGCGATACGGTAATGCTGGGCAGTGCCGCCATTGCCGGGCAGCAATATACCTGGTCAGGACATGAAGGCCTGCTCACCCCCCAGGCCGCAATACCGATGTTCGCTACAAGCAATGCACAATTTCAGCCTCAGTCCATTACATTGTATCTCGAAGTGATTCGCAATGCCTGCTACGCCTTCGACAGTACTGTGGTTAGCGTATTCAACTATCCAGAAGCACAAATTGAAGGAAACGTCGGCTATTGCAGTGGCGATTCGATACTCTTGTTGGGTTATGGCAATGGCGCGGCCACATGGTCGCCTGCGGCTGCTTTCTCACATCCGAACAGCAACATCACCTGGCTCTCTGCTTTGCAGGGCGAGCAAATCAGCCTGACATTGACAAATGAGGCAGGTTGCGCCTCAAGCACCACTGAGAGCACTGAGGTATGGCCGCTGCCATCTGGCATTTTCGGGACTGACGTTATGGAGGGCTGTGCGCCGCTTGATGTGGAGCTGGAAGTTTTTAACCCTGAGCCCAGCTTCAGCTACCTATGGCACACGGGGGAAGCCAGCGCCGAAGCGGGGGCCGTATATAACCACCGCTATGCTTCAGCGGGGAGCTATACCCCATGGCTGAGGGTAACTTCAGACCAAGGCTGCACTGCAAGCGACACCTTGCCCTACCCCATCAACGTTTCGTCAACGCATGCCAATTTCACGTATCAACCTGAAAAGCCCAGCACGAGCGCCCCGCTCGTTCAGTTCCTGAACCTTTCACCTGACAATGTGACGAGCACCTGGGACTTTGCAAACCTGGGATTTTCAGACCTGAGAAACCCCAATTTTAGTTTTCCCGATACCAGAGCAGGCGACTATGAGGTGTGCCTTACGGTGGTAAATCCGGAGGGATGCCTTGCCAGCAAATGCGAAACCATCAAAATCACCAACGAGCTGCTCCTCTTTATGCCCAATGCCTTCACCCCTGATGGCGATGGACTCAACGACCTGTTTGGGCCGGTGATTTCGGAGGTCAATCTCGAAAACTACCATTTCAGGATTTTAGACCGAAGCGGACGTGTGATTTGGGAAAGCCATACCAAAGGCGAACAATGGAATGGAAGCAATATGGGCAGCCCATATTATGAACACAACACCCTCTTCATTTGGCAATTGGATT
Source organism: Cryomorphaceae bacterium (assembly GCA_036796255.1). GTDB lineage: Bacteria > Bacteroidota > Bacteroidia > Flavobacteriales_D > Cryomorphaceae > T3Sed10-241. Next base: position 31,706 of record DAIRDH010000010.1, on the reverse strand, counting down.
TCACGACTATAAAGGATCAAATAGGGCACAGCTACGAGGGAACAGTAATCATGTTGCGCTAGGGTGTGCCCGTTTCTTTTGACAAAAAAAATCCTGCAGACCATCATTTAACGGCCTGCAGGATTCATGGTTGTTGCTGAATATCTATTGCTTCTCGACGAGGAATGGCATAGAATCAGAGATGAGCACGCGTATAGTGGCGTGAATGTGGCGGTCAATCTGCATAAATTTTGCAGCATCCAGCCCGGTAGTGGCTTTTCTAAAACGCGTAAAGTACTTGTTTTGCAACTTTGACACGGCAATATCCGCTTTGAAAAGTCTACGGGCCAGCTCTTCAGCTTTCGCATCGTTCATGGTTTGAAAGTTGTCGGCGTAATCGGCAATGATACCGAGGCGCTCCCTCGAAAGTGCGCGTCGCTCTTCCTCATAGGCGCGGTACACATCCCAAAAAGCCTGTTGTTTTTCTTCGCTCAGTTGCATGGCCTCTTTGACCAAAGCTTGCTTTTCCATGCCAAAGGCGCTTTGTATAAGTGCAACCTCATCCGAGATCGATTGGGCATTGCCAAAAAAGGGCAAAAGGCAGAATAAAGCAATTAAAATGCGGTTGTTTTTCATGGTGTTGTGATCTTAAATTTCAAATTTTTAATTGGACCACAAAGGAATAATATTTCTCGATTCTAATTCCGCAGAATGGCCAAATAATTTTATAAATGACGGAAATCAGACAGTCAAAAGTACAGCCGATCTCGCTGAAATATTTCTTTCGGTTTGTTCTGAGCATCAAAAGGACATTGCGGTAAAACCTGAAGAAATCGGTTTACAGCATTCAGGGAATGGGCTGAAAGCGGGCAATTCAATTATCTTAGCGAAAATTTTTCGGGTTGAACAAAGGTATCGTCATCATTCCCACTTACAACGAGAGCGGGAATATCCAAAAAGTCATCGATAAGGTATTCACATTGAGTACCCCCTTTGACGTACTTGTGGTAGATGACAATTCGCCAGACGGCACAGCCGATATCGTAAAATCAATGCAGGTTCAATATCCTGACAGGCTGCATTTGATGGAGCGAAAGGAAAAAAATGGTTTAGGCACCGCCTATATTGCCGGTTTTCGCTATTGCCTCAATGGCCAATACACCCACATTTTCGAAATGGATGCTGACCTCTCTCACAACCCTGACGACCTGCCAAGGCTTTATGAGCCATGCACTACTGGAGAAGCTGATTTCAGCGTGGGTTCGCGCTACGTGAAAGGCGGGCGTGTCAGCAACTGGCCGCTAAGCCGCATACTAATATCCTACTTCGCATCGCTATACGTACGGTCTATACTGTGGATCAATGTAAGAGATACCACTGCCGGATTTGTGTGTTACAAGCGCGAAGTACTTGAAGCTATTGATCTTGGCAGCATTGAATTTGTAGGCTACGCTTTTCAAATAGAAATGAAATACGCAGCGCTCAAAAAAGGATTCAAACCCAAAGAAATTCCCATCACCTTCATTGATAGGCAGGTGGGATCAAGCAAAATGAATATGGGAATATTCAAAGAAGCTTTTTTCGGTGTACTCAAAATGCGTTTTTAAAATTCATTCTCATGGCAAAAATTCTCATCACAGGAGCAACAATTGTAAACGAGGGTCAGCGCAAGGTGCAGGATGTCTTAATAGAAGATGGCCTCATATCGCGTATTGCGACCCACATTGAAGCGCCTTCCTCTGCTGAAGTGATCCAGGCGAAAGGCTTGCACCTCATTCCAGGACTTATTGACGATCAGGTACATTTTCGTGAACCGGGCCTCACGCACAAGGCAAACATTGCTACTGAAAGTCGGGCTGCTGTAGCCGGAGGCATCACTTCATTTATGGAAATGCCCAATACAGTTCCCAACACCTTGACGCAGGAATTACTGCAGGAAAAATACGATAAGGCTGCAGAGGACTCTGTGGCAAATTTCTCTTTTTTCATGGGCGCTTCAAATGACAACCTCTCAGAAGTGCTCAAGACTGACCCAAAAAGGGTGTGCGGCGTAAAAATCTTCATGGGTTCCTCCACAGGCAATATGCTGGTAGACAAGGCCGCAACACTCGATGGCATTTTCAAGGAAAGTCCTACACTCATTGCCACCCACTGCGAAGACGAGGAAACCATCGCCACCAATACTGCAATCTTCAAAAAGCGCTATGGCGCTGAAGTGCCTATGAGTGCCCATCCACTGATCCGTTCGGTTGAAGCTTGCTACCGAAGTTCGTCCATGGCCATAGAGCGCGCTTCCAAATTCGACACCCGCCTTCATATCCTCCACATTTCCACTGCGCGGGAAACCGAACTTTTCAGAAATGACATACCCCTTTCGGAAAAGAAAATAACCGCCGAAGCCTGTATCCACCACCTTTGGTTTACCGGTGCCGACTATGCAGACAAAGGGACCTTTATCAAATGGAATCCCGCAGTAAAAACGGCTGATGACCGGGAAGCCATTCGCCAGGCGGTAAATGATGACCGTATTGACGTGATCGCCACCGACCATGCCCCCCACACCCTCGAAGAAAAAAACAATCCATATTTCAGTGCGCCTTCCGGAGGGCCTCTCGTGCAGCACGCCTTGCCTGCACTTCTGGAATTGATGCATCAAGGGGTTTTTTCACTTGAAACGATTGTTGCAAAAACGAGTCATCGCGTAGCAGATTTGTTTCAAATCACACGCCGCGGATACATTCGCGAAGGATATGCTGCCGACCTCGTACTTATAGACCTCACTGCCGGAGCAATCGTAAGCAAGGATAACCTGTTGTATAAATGTGGCTGGAGTCCATTTGAAAACATGCGGTTCCAAAGCTCAGTGGTGCGCACTTTCGTGAATGGAAACACCGTGTACCACAATGGCCGCATATTTGATGATAATAGGGGTCAACGCCTAAACTTCAATCGATGATCCATCGATTTGCCATGCACTTGCTCTTAGCATTGGGCCTGCTCTCATGTAGCTCTGATGACAACGCAATTCCAAAAGATATCCTTGACCGACAAACCTTTACAGCCATCATGCTTGACGTTCAGATTGCTGAAGGCATCAAAACCCAGTATGCGCACAGCCTCAACAAAGATGGCAGCTTGAGCAGGGAACTTTACGATGAGATATTTGAACGACATGAAATCAAAGAGGAAGATTTTCGCAAAACCTATGGCTTCTACCAATCCCGGCCTGAACTGATGGAAGGCGTATTTGAGCAAGTACTTGACAGCCTGAGCAAGCTTGAGGCGCAAATAAAAAAGGACTATTCCAGCGCGCATCAAAGCAAGCGCGATTCATCAGAATCAGGATTTAGCAAATCACCGGCATATAAGGAGGCCTTAGTTAATCAGATGCAATTGAGCGACTCCTTACAGAATACCGTAAGGCAACAAAAAGAAGGCCCTTCGAAAAAAATCAATCAAAAAAAGCCTTGAAATAAGCCATTGATTCGATTGGTGTTATAAATTTCTCCCTTCTAAATTTTTCAATTTTAGAAGTATCATAAGCCAGATCGTTGGAAGCATTTCTCGCGGTTTCACGGGTGATGCGCGGCGGCTTTCCTGAAATCAATGAGGCCAAGGCTGCCATAGGCCAGACCAGCTCTAGCATCCAGGGCTGAACCGCAAATCCAGGAGGCCTGTTTCCATAAACTTCAGCTGCTTCATTGAGCATTTGCCGGAAAGGCAACTGAGCTGCATTGAGAATAAACCTCTCACCCTGCACATCGCTGCCCATCAATTGAATACAAATGTCACTAACATCGCGAACGTCGACAAATCCGGCAGTGCCTATTGGGTAATACGCTGGACCTTTCCGAAAAAGGGCCATAAGCATGCCGCTGCTTTGATCGGGTTTTGACGGTCCCAAAATTACCGACGGATTTACGATCACGCATGGCAGACCCTCTGCCGCACCGCGCCATACCTCACCTTCCGCCAGGTACTTACTGAGCCCGTATAACGAGCGTTGCTTGCTGCGTCTCCACACCGTTTCCTCGTTGGCAGGGCCATGCTCGGGCTTGCCAATGGCTGCAACAGAGCTCAGATGGCATATCTTGCTCACCCCTGCTTCGAGGGCTACATTAACTACATTGGCCGTGCCCTCTTTATTGATTGAAAGTAGGCGCTCCCTGTCACTGGGTGAATAGCTGACAAGCGCAGCTGCGTGGTAAACCTCGTGTACTCCATTTAGAGCGCCTTCAAGCGAATCAATGTCAAGCACGTCGCCTTCGGTCCATTCAATTTTGGCGAAGAGCCGCTCACCATCCAGGGGATCATAAAATTTAAATACGCGGCGCACAAACGCAAGATCACTTCCGGCACGTCGCATACCACGTACGGCATCGCCCCGCTTGAGCAAATCATACATGAGCCTTGTGCCCACAATTCCTGTGCTTCCGGTCACCAATATCATGGGGCGAAGATACATGATATCACATGGCATTGAAGGGCTGAAAATTCAAAAACCTGTACATAGAAGCCAATTTTAGCCGCTCTCCCGAGAACTGAGTAAAATCGCTGCAATTGCCTTGTAATAAGTTTGCCGACAACACCTTTTTACTAAATTAGCCGGCTAAAGTGTAATTAGTACAATAAGTATGGAAGAGATGCGCCACCGCGCTGTTATCGAGAATGTAAGTCCTGTTGTAAATGGTGGTGATTTTGCCATCAAACGCATTGAGGGTGATACTGTAACAGTTAAAGCCGACATATTCGGAGATGGACATGATGTCGTGAACGCACGAATATTTGTAAAACACCCGAAAGAGCGCAAGCACAGGCACTACCCGATGAAAAGCCTGGTAAACGACGCCTGGGTCGGCACATTCGAAGTGGGTGGAATGGGCGCGTACACATTCTACATTGAGGCCTGGGTCGATTTTGCCCTGAACTGGCAGCATGAATTGATCAGAAAAGTAAAAGGAGGGCAACACGTCAACGTGGAGCTGCTCGATGGTTTGCAATACTTAAAGCACTTGAAGCCTAAAGAGGCCGAAAAGAAGAAACTGATTAAAAACTGCAAAGACACTTTTGCAAATGAGAAGCGCTATGAGGAATCGCTAGAACTCGCCATGGGCGATGAACTCAAGCAGCTTTTTGAAGAATTCCCTTACCAGACTTTCCCGGCCCGAAGCCCGGAATATCCACTTTGGGTAGACCGCAAGAAGGCCATGTTCAGCGCCTGGTACGAATTTTTTCCGCGCAGCAGCGGCAGCGACCCCAGTGTGCACGGCTCCTTCGTGGATGCTGCCAAGCGCCTTCCATACGTGGCCGAAATGGGATTTGACGTGGTCTATTTCCCTCCCATTCACCCCATCGGTGAGATAAACCGAAAAGGCAAAAACAACGCCACCACCACCGTAGAGGGCGATGTAGGCTCGCCCTGGGCCATAGGCTCACGGCTAGGCGGTCACAAAGACATCCATCCCGACCTGGGTACTTTGGATGATTTCAAAAGCTTTGTCGGTCAAGCCAAATCACTCGGCATCGAAGTGGCCATGGACTTCGCCTTGCAATGTGCACCAGACCACCCTTATGTGAAAGCCCATCCCGGCTGGTTCAGGTGGCGACCCGATGGCACGGTGCAATACGCTGAAAATCCGCCGAAAAAGTACCAGGACATCTTGCCCATATTCTTTGAATGTGAAGACTGGGAAAACCTCTGGAACGAGTTGCTCAGCATTGTGACCTACTGGATAGCACAAGGCATCACCATATTTCGTGTTGACAATCCCCACACCAAGCCCTTCAAATTCTGGAAGTGGCTTATCGCCAAAGTGCGGGAAAAGAATCCAGAAATCATTTTTCTTTCTGAGGCTTTTACACGCCCCAAGATTATGCATCAGCTCGCAAAAGCAGGCTTTACGCACAGTTACTCTTACTTCACCTGGCGCAATACCAAGGCGCAACTCATGGAATACATGGATGAGTTGAGCAGCGATCCATCAAGGCAGTACCTCAGGCCCAACTTTTGGCCCAATACACCTGACATCCTGCCATATGAATTGCAACAGCCCGTGGAGGCCACATTCATGACGCGCTACTTCCTGGCAGCTACCCTAAGCAGCAATTACGGAATGTACGGCCCGGTGTATGAGAACATGCTCTACCAAGCCATGCCCGGTAAGGAAGAATATTACGACTCTGAAAAGTACGAAGTGGTGCGGCACGTGTGGGATACACGCGGCAAACTCAAAACACTGATCAAAACGGTAAACCAAATCAGGAGACACCACCCTGCATTGCAGGACACCTATAACTACGTAGGCTGCGTAGTCGATAATCCACAACTGATGGCCTACTTCAAAAGCGATGGCAAAGGCGACCACATGCTTTTTGTTGTAAATTTAGATCCTTATTACACACAGCAGGGAATTGTGAAAGTACCCCTTCACCTTCTGGGAATAGGCACAGACAAACCCTACCAGGTCACTGACCTCATCACTCAGGCCTCTTATGGCTGGCAGGGTGAATACAACTACGTAGAGCTCAACCCCAACGGATTGCCCTTTCACTGTTTCCAGATACGCCACTGACCATGAAAAGCCTCACGATTGACAAAAGTTGGGAGGAGATCTTCGATCGGGAAGACAGCCTGCTCGCAAAGTTTGAATCCGAAATTGTACCTTCTTATGTTCTAAACATGAGATGGTTTGGCGCAAAGACATCGCACATAAAGCGCTACAACATCGACAGGATATTTCCCTACGAAATCAGCAAAAACCAAAAAGCTTTTTTCCTTTTTGTCGAGGCCGTATTTGAAACTGCTCACAGCGAAACGTACCTGCTGCCGGTATGCATGAATACCGAAGCGGAAGACAAGAAAGCCATCATTTGCCAGTTGAAAAACGCAAAAGGCGAAAAAACAGGCTACCTCATTGATGCCATTTATTGCAAAAAATTTCGCGAAAGTATCTTTCAGCACATACTTGACCGCAGCAAGCTGGAGGTACCCGGGGGAGAACTTACTTTCAGCAAGGGAAAAAGGCTAAAGCCGGCTGCAGCCATCCATGGGAAGAATTCAAAAGTGCTCGCAGTGGAGCAGAGCAACAGTACCATCGTGTACGGCGACTTGTACTACCTGAAAATATACCGAAAGCTATTCCGAAACAATAATCCCGACCTTGAGCTCACGCGCTTCCTTTCGGAAAAATCGAATTTCCCGCATTCACCCCATTTTGCCGGCAGTATAGAGTGGATACGCGCTGATTACTACACCGTATCTCTCGGGCTGATGCAGGAGAAAGTTGACAATGAAGGCGAGGCATGGAATGATACGCTCAACGAAATTGAAGCTTTCTTCAAGCGCAGCAATGAGCTTGACCTCAAGCTCGATGACTTGCCTAAGGTGGAGCTATACCGGGCCATTGAACTGCGCAAGGTGCCAGCCTTTTACCGCAAACTGGTGGGAGAAGGAATGCTTGCCAAAGTAAAAAAGCTTGCCGTGCGCACCGCTGAGCTTCACCTTTCATTGGCCGAAGACAAAACTGATCGGCACTTTAATCCTGAGGCCTTCACAAGTGACTATACGGTGTGGCTGCTCAACAGGGTGATGTATATGTATGACAGGCGATTTCACCTGCTTGACCAGCACAAAAAGGAGCTCAAAGGCAAAGCCCGCGAATATGCGGATTACCTTATCGACAATAAGGACCGCATCAAGGACCGGCTACTCAACTTCGATGAGCAGAAGCTCAACTCAGCGCGCATTCGGATACACGGCGACTACCATCTGGGCCAGGTGCTCATCACGGGCGATGATTTTTGCATCCTCGATTTCGAAGGTGAACCTGAGAGCACCATCCGCGACCGCAAGGTGAAGCAGCCCCCGGTCAAAGACCTTGCAGGTTTGTTTCGCTCTTACCACTATGCAGTATTTGCCACTATATTTCAGCGGTTTGCCGGCCATCCCGATCAGGAAATGCTGATGGAAATAGGCGGACGCTACTACCGCCTCCTCGTTGGGATTAGCCTTTATTACTACACCAAAACGGCGATGGAAGGTGGATTAAATATTGGGTACGAACGCGAAATCGACTTCTTGTTGCGTTACCATATCTTTGAAAAAGCAATTTACGAGCTCGGATACGAGCTTCACGCACGGCCTGATTGGGTGGTGATACCACTCAAAGGCATTATGCAAATTCTAAATAACGATTGACCATGACCGACGCACCAGTTAAACCTTTCAGCCTGCTTACTGACTTTGACATTTCCCTTCTGGGCACTGGCACACACCACAGGCTCTACGAAAAAATGGGCAGCACCCCGATGGAAGTCGATGGTATTGCAGGAACTTACTTCGTGGTATGGGCCCCCAATGCCGATTCAGTTTCCGTGATTGGCAATTTCAACAGCTGGAACAGAACCATGCATGTGCTTAATAGCCGCTGGGACCACAGCGGCCTTTGGGAAGGATTTATACCCGGGGTAGGCGAAGGCGAAGTATACAAATATGCCATCAAGATGCGCGGTACCAATGGCTATCTTGAAAAGGGCGATCCCTTTGCCCGTCAATGGGAAACCCCACCAAAAACGGCTTCTGTAGTGCGTAAAATCCAGCCGAAATGGACGGACAGCGCATGGATGAAGAAGCGCAAAAAGCACAACAGCCTCGACGCACCCATCTCGGTTTACGAGGTACACCTTGGCTCCTGGAGGCGCAAAGCCGATGACAACAACCGCTCGCTTACTTACCGCGAACTCGCCGATGAACTCGTACCTTACGTGAAGAAACTCGGTTTCACACACGTAGAATTCATGCCCGTGATGGAGCACCCCTTCTTTGGCTCATGGGGCTATCAAATCACTGGATATTTTGCTCCTTCGTCGCGCTTTGGCACGCCCGAAGACTTCGCCTACCTCGTTGATGCCTTCCACAATGCCGATATCGGCGTGTTTGTGGACTGGGTGCCCAGCCACTTCCCGGGCGATATGCATGGCCTTTTCCGCTTTGACGGCACTGCGCTCTATGAGCATGAAGACCACAGGTTGGGTTATCACCCCGACTGGAAAAGCTACATTTTCAACTATGGCCGCAACGAAGTACGCGCCTTCCTGATCAGCAATGCGATGTATTGGCTCGATGTGTTTCACATCGATGGCATCCGCGTGGATGCCGTGGCTTCCATGCTTTACCTCGATTACAGCCGCAAGGAAGGTGAGTGGATTCCAAACAAATACGGTGGTCGTGAGAATCTGGAAGCTGTGTCGCTGCTAAGAGAAATGAATGCCGCTGTGTATGCCAACTTCCCCGATGTACAAACCATCGCAGAGGAAAGCACCTCATGGCCAGGTGTCTCAAGACCTGTTGATACCGGTGGACTCGGTTTTGGCATGAAGTGGATGATGGGCTGGATGAATGATATGTTGGAATACATGAAAGAGAATCCACTTTTCAGACAATACCACCAGAATAAGCTCACTTTCAGCCTTGTGTATGCCTTTACGGAAAACTTTATGCTGCCGCTCTCACATGATGAAGTGGTGCACGGCAAGGGTTCACTCCTCTCGCGCATGCCCGGCGACGAATGGCAGCGCTTTGCCAACCTTCGTTCTTTGTACTGCTGGATGTACACCCATCCCGGAGCCAAAATCCTATTTATGGGCAATGAGTTTGCACAATTCTCAGAGTGGAAGCACGATGAGAGCCTGCTGTGGAATCTTTACAAATTTAATTTCCATAACGGCATGGCCGAAATGGTCACGGAACTCAATTCATTGTATAAAGAAAAAAACGCCCTTCACGACTTCAACTTCAGCGGTGAGGGCTTCGAATGGATCGATTATGGCGACAGCAAAAACTCCGTTATTTGCTTTTACCGAAAAGGCAAAGCCAAAGGAAAAAGTGCTGCCAAAAAACTCCTCATCATTGGTAACTTTGTGCCTGTGGCCCAGGAACGCTATAGAATTGGCGTGCAGGATAAAAAGAAGTACAAAGAAATTTTTAACTCTGACGCCTTGCGATTTGGCGGAAGCGGATTTACCAACGATGAGATCATCACAGCTGAGGCCGAACCAAGCCATGGCAAGCTCCATTCAATAGAGTTGAAGTTACCACCTATGGGATTTACAATTTTGGAAGCCCAGCGATAGACACCTCCCCATTAAAGCTAAGTGCTGAAAGAAACTGAGAGACTAATGAGCAAGTACATTTGCATACACGGACATTTTTACCAGCCGCCACGCGAAAATGCCTGGCTGGAAAAAATTGAATACCAAGACTCAGCTGCTCCGTACCACGACTGGAATGAGCGCATCACACAGGAGTGCTACATGCCCAATGGCGTGTCTCGCATGCTGAATGAAGAGTCCAAAATTGTGGACATAGTCAACAACTACGCCCGCATGAGCTTCAACTTTGGTCCTACCCTGTTGAGCTGGCTTGAGGCCAACCGCCCTAAAACCTACCAAAGCATACTTGAGGCCGATATCAAGAGCATGGAATATTTTGGAGGCCACGGTTCTGCAATGGCCCAGGTGTACAACCACATTATCATGCCCTTGGCCTCGCGACGCGACAAGGAAACCCAGGTGATTTGGGGCATTAAAGACTTCGAATCGCGGTTCAGGCGCAAGCCCCAAGGCATGTGGCTGGCCGAAACGGCTGTCGATCTCGATACGCTGGAAGTGCTTGCTGAACAAGGAATTACTTACACCGTATTGGCGCCGCGACAGGCAAAACGCTTCAGAAGTATAGGCAGCAATGACTGGCACAGCGGCATAGACCCCCTGCAGCCATATCTGTGCAATTTGCCTTCCGGCAAAAGTATAAGCCTGTTCTTTTACGACGGCAAACGATCAGAGGCAGTCGCCTTCAAAGGTTTGTTGAAAGATGGTAAAGAATTTGCCAATTACCTGACTGGTGGATTCGACGGGCGTCAAACCAATCAACTGCTGCACATTGCCACCGATGGTGAAAGCTATGGACACCACCACCGCTACGGCGATATGGCGCTGGCGTACTGCATGCGCTATATCGAAACAAATGGCCTCGCCAAGATTACGAACTACGGCCAATATCTTGAACTAAACCCACCGAGACACGAAGCCGAAATTCATGAAAATTCGTCGTGGAGCTGTGTGCACGGTGTAGAGCGATGGAGGAGCGATTGCGGATGCAACTCCGGTGGCCGGCCGGACTGGAACCAACGGTGGCGCGCCCCCTTGCGTGAAAGCCTCAATTGGCTTCGCGACAAGACCTCTGATATCTACATCAAGCAGATCACAGCGCTCAAGAAGGATCCACAACAATTGCGCAACGAGTACATTGAAGTGATCCTTAACCGCACACCCGAAGTGGTACAATCTTTCTTGCACCGCCACTTCGGCAATTTGAAAATCGATGAGCAAACGCAGATTATGCGCTTGCTCGAAATGCAACGCAATGCCTTATTGATGTTTACCAGCTGCGGTTGGTTCTTCGATGAAATTTCAGGCATTGAAACGGTGCAAATACTTCAGTACGCCAGGCGCACCATACAGCTTGCAAGAAGTGTGGAAGGCGTGTCGCTCGACAAGGAATTTAGAAAGCGCCTGCGGGAAGCGCAGTGCAACCTTCCCGAACTTGCCAACGGCGAGGGTGTATATCAAAAATACGTGATCCCCTCAGAGGTTACCCTCACGCACATAGGCATGCACTATGCAGTATCATCCCTTTTCGCAGAAGATCCCAATGAGATCAGCGTATTAAACTATACTTGCCGGAGTTCCGACTTTCGCCGCATAGTACAAGGAAACCAAAAACTCGCCGTGGGACGCACGCATGTGAAGTCGAAAGTGACGTTTAGTGAGAAAAATTTTAGCTTCCTCGTGCTTTACATGGGCCAACACCACGTGATCGGCAAGTCTTTTGAGGCCATTCCCGATGAGCAGTACCATGAGTTCATAGATGAAGTGGTTACAGCTTTTTCTAACTCCAATATTTCAAAAGTCATTGAGCTCTTTGCCCGGTATCCTGAGCAACGCAGCTTTTCCTTTTTCGACATGTTCAAGGATGAGCAGCTCAAAATGCTCAACAGCATTCTCGATTACAGCATGGGTCTCGCAGCTTCATCTTACAAAAAAATCAATGACCGCAATTACAGCGTAATCAACGTTATGCAAAATTCCGGACTTAAAGCTCCGGATATTTTGGTTAAAAACTTAGAGATGCTGCTCAACCATGAATTGCGGGAACTCTTCAAGCCCGATGGAGGAAAAGTCAAGATATCAGATTTGAAAAGAATTGTAAAAGACTTAAAAAAGTTCAAATTCAAGGTTGACCACAACGACCTCAACTTCATTTGTGCCAACAAACTCAATGCAATGCTCACTTCCATTGGACCTATTCACAGCGGCAATGTTAAGGTTACCCTGGATCAATTTCAGAACATGCGTGCTGCCTTGGAATTGCTCGGCCGCATCGGGGTACATCCAGAACTGAATGACGTACAAGACACCGTATTCAAGGTATTGAAATCAATGAACAGCACATTGCCCTCAGCGATTCACATGCAACTGACCGATTTCGCTCAGTATGTAAACCTTGAAGTGGGTAAGCTTCAGGCGGTAGAGGCTTAATTTCTCTACCGCCTTTCGGCAAAATATGGCCACTGCGCAGTACCCTTACTTAATGCTGTATCACCAATGCCTTGGTGGCAATGTAGTCGCCAGAGCGCAACACTACGCTGTAGAAGCCCGGTGCCAGCTGGTTGGTTTCAATCAGTTGCTTGTTATGACCAAGCTGTGGATTTACATTGATGGATTGCACAAGTCTACCTGAGACGTCAATGATACTGATCGCGGTTTTATCTACACTTCTCAACCGGAAATCAAGCTGCACTTCATCGCGTGCCGGGTTGGGATAGAGATTTACAGCTCCTATTGCGGAATTGGCAGTCGAATTGATAAAGCAAGGCCACTCGTCGGCAGGGAGGAAGGTTACTACAACGGTATTACTTTCACTGCAAAGGCTTTCTTCATTATCACTGGCGTAAGCCAAGGCTGTAAAGCTCACTTCACCTTCCATTCCATCTGGAATCAACCCTCCGAGCGTGTGGTCTACTGTGTAGGCCACATTGGCGAGCACATCTTCGAGCACAAAGGTTTCGCCTGCATACGTTGCGAATACGGTATATATGCCTCCTTCAGGCACCTCCACTTCGCCATTATTTATAAGTGTTAGCACCTCACCGGGACATAACTCAGTGCCTTCTTCGATAAAAGCAAGCGATCCGGCATTACAGGGCTCCGGCTCATTTGTGCACTGAGGGTCGTCGGCTGATAGAAATGTCACAAGTGCAATGCCATTTCCGATGTCGCACAAACTGGCCGAGACATTGGCCGGATCCGTATAAATGAAGAAGAACACTTCGTATTCCCCCTCAAAAGGATCCATGTCATTTGCTGAAAGTACCCCTCCAAGATCATTGTCGAAGGTGAAAGGCAGGCTGATACCAGATAGCCCTGCGGCAGCTTCAGTAGCCAGATTGACAAACTGCACACCTATACCGCCACCTTCGGGAATCTCGGGAGGGCTGGCCGAGCCGAGTTGACTGGTCTCTCCTGGGCAAAGCACGACAGGGCCGAGCACCAAAGGATCGGGCGCAGTGCAAGGCTCCAGAGGGTCGCACAAAGGATCATCAGCAGCGAGGAAGTTGACCACAAAATCCACTTCACCAAAACTGCATATGCTGCCACCCACATTGCCGGGATTGGTGTATGCGAAGAGGGTAAATCCTACTTCACCTTCCAGCAAGTCAATATTATTTGCGGAAAGCAAGCCATTCAAATCATTGTCAAAAACATAAGGAAAGGTTACGCCTGTAAGGTTTAAGAAGCCTTGTCCATCTGCATCAGAAAACAGAATCCCTAAGGCAGCACCTGCAGGCAAGACAGCGGGAGCAGTAAGCACTACAGTAGCCGTTTCGCCTGGGCAGAGGCTTGCGCTGCCCTGAAGTTCCATCGGGAATATTTCACATTCAGGTTGCGGCTCACACACCGCGGTACCATCCTCACAGGTAAGGGCAGGAAATCCATTGTTAATTGAATTCGCAACACCGCAATTGCCCGCCTCATTGATTACGATGAAGTAAGCGCCTGATTCTGATGCCGTCCACGTGATGCTGCAACCCGTGCCCGCACCGAATGCATCTACAGCGCCACTGGGAGCGATGATGGTGAATTCCGGAACCCAGGAGCCAGCGCCCGGGCCATTGCAAATACTAAAAGTATAAGTGCCCCCTTCCTGAAAATCATTCACTGCGTAAGCTTCGCCAGCCCAAGCCTGAAATCCTGTAATTTCATTGAAAGGACACCCGTCGCCATCATCGCATGGCGCACCTCCAAAAGTGGTATTGAAATTAGTATAGCCAGTGGTTGGGCTAGGATCTACCCAGGTGAGGCAAGGTTCGGGCTCTACTGCACAGAGCGGATCATCAGATGAAAGGAAGTTTATAGTGGCGGTTCCTGTGCCAGTAGCGCACAAGCTCCCTCCTATATCAGCGGGGTTGGTGTAAATGAAAAAGAACACCTCATATTGTCCTTCCAAGGCATCAATATCATTGGCCGAGAGTACGCCTCCGAGGTCATTGTCGAGGGTGAGGGGCAAGCCTATATCCGTGAGCTCCACAGTAGCCTGGGTAGCGGTATTGAAGAATTGTACACCTAAACCGCCGCCATCTGGAACCAAGGGCGCACTCAGTGAGCCGAGTTGGCTTGTCTCGCCGGGACAAAGCTCAGCCGACCCAATAATCACCGGATCAGGTGCGACGCAAGTTGCTGTGGGATCACACAATGGATCATCTTCAGCAAGAAAGTTTACCACAAAATCTACCTGACCTATGCTACAAACACTGCCAGCTACATTTCCCGGATCTGTGTATGCAAAGAGGGTGAAGCCCACTTCGCCTTCGAGCAAGTCCAGGTCATTCGCTGAAAGCAATCCGTTCAAGTCATTGTCGAAGCTAAAAGGAAATTCAATTCCAGTCAGGCTTAGAAAGCCTCCATTTTCAGCATCCGAAAACAGAATTCCCAGACCGGCACCAGGAGGCAAAATGGCCGGAGCTGTGAGCACCACGGTTCCGCTTTCGCCGGGACAAAGGCTGGTGTTGCCCTCAAGTTCCATCGGCGATATATCACATGCTACACCTGCGTCGCACTCGGCCGTGCCGTCAACACAGGTAAGCGCGGGGTATCCGTTGTTGATTGAATTGGCAATTCCGCAACTTCCCACCTCGTTGATCAAAATGAGATACGTACCGGATTCTGTTGCCGTCCACGTAATACTACACCCAGTTCCAAGTCCAAATGCATCCACTTCGCCACTTGGAGCGATAATGGTAAACTCCGGAACCCAAGATCCTGCACCTGGACCATTGCACATACTGAAAGTGTAAGTGCCTCCGGCTATAAAATTGTCCACTGCATATGCCTCACTTGCCCAGACCTGGAAATCATCGATTTCATTAAACGGGCATCCATCGCCATCATCACATGGAGCGCCTCCAAAGATATCATTGAAGTCGGACCATCCTGTAACAGGACTTGGGTCCTGCCAGGTAAGGCAGGGCTCATCCACTTCGAGACATTCCGCAGCGCCCTCTTCGTAAAAAGTGAGCTCTATTGGAGTATCTCCTGAAGCGCATATGCTTCCGTTGATTGCAGCGGTGGAGGAGGCATCAGAATACACAAAAACGTTCAGCGCATAGGTACCTTCAAAAGCGGCAAAACCATTTGCGGATAGCAATCCATTCAAGTCGCTATTGAAGGTAAATGGGAATGTGGCACCGTTCAAATTGATGCCCGTATTTGTGGCGGTATTTATAAACTGCAAGCGAAGGCCTCCTCCGTCGGGTACCGTAGCAGGTGCAGACAGGTTGACCGTGGTAGACTGGTCAGGGCATATAGCGTCTGGGCCTTCAAAAACAAGCGGAGGCGTGCTGCAATCGGAGAGGTCGTCACATACCGTAGTGCCATCAGCACAGGTGAGTGCAGGGAAACCATTGTTAATGGAATTGGCCTCACCGCAAGCGCCGGCCTCGTTGATCACAATGAGGTAGGTGCCATCCTCAGAGGCCGTCCAGGTGATGGCGCATCCTGTGCCAGGGCCTGAAGCCTCTACAATACCACTGGGCGAAATAATGGTAAAATCAGGGACCCAGGTTCCGGCTCCGGAGCCATTGCAAATACTGAAAGTGTATGTGCCCCCTTCCTGAAAATTATTCACTGCATAGGCTTCACTAGCCCATACCTGAAACCCCGTTATTTCATTAAATGGACATCCGCTGCCATCATCGCAAGGCGCTCCGCCGAATGCTGTATTGAAATCGCTGTAACCTGTTGTTGGCGATGGGTCTTGCCAGGTAATGCAAGGATCATCTTCGAGACTGGCACATACGGACCAGCCCATGTCAGCGAAGAGACCGAGGGTGATGGTGCCCGGATTGTGTATGGCCTCACCGGGACCAATCTGAGGCGTCATGAGGCTTTGATCATTCCCCGCAGGAAAGTCTCCTTCATCCCAGTGAGCAATTGATGAACCAGGGGTAAAGTTAGCTGGTGCGTGGTATCGTGGCTGACTGCCGCCATTGGCCGTTGCGGCCAAAACTGAACCGGAATAAAGATTATCACTGGTGAAGGCATTGCCCAGTGCAATTCCATTCCCCAGGCTAATTAAAGAAGTGCCGTTCTCACCCAGAAGTAAAAAATCATCATACCGGTATTGAAGCGATCCAAATCCAAGCGTACCTGCTCCTGTATCTTCATTGTAAGCGCGAGAGGATGAAAAACCCAATCCGTGGCCCAGCTCGTGGAGTACAACACTCACAAAGTCAAACTCATCAAATGGCGCATTTCCGTCTACCCCTAAATACCAATCGGCTGTAGAGTTGATGTTTACTAAAATATGCGGCTCTCCCGGATCTAAGTCAAATCCTGCAAGGGCATTGGCCAATGCGGAAGGATAAATCCGGCCATCAGGCGCACCCGCAAAATCCCAAAATAAGTTGTTCGGGCCTGCTGAGCCCAAGGTGTTCGCTCCGAGGTTAGCCCACGTGGCCTCGACGCGAATAGTAACCGAACTGGTTAATGTGTTTTCCCAAATCTCTTTGGCGTGTTCGAAAGCAGTTTGGGCCGCAGGCGGAAAACCAATGTAAGTCACGTCAATTGTGGAGCAATTGTCCCGACTGCCGCTCGAGCGATGCATCGATTGCATCTTCTCCATGATGTATTGTGGCATGGGCACGTGATGGTGGCCATCAAACTCGCCCATGGGACATACCACAAGGGTGCCCGGAATGGAATTGGTCGATTGCGCCTGGAGGTTGGCTAGCGCTAAAAGAAGCAGCGAGGTGATCAGTGATGTGCGTAAGTGTGTAAGCATCCTTGGGTTATTTGCCGCACAAGATAATAATTCCACCCAATGAATTCTCCGCAGGGCAAAAAAAAACCGGCCCAAGGGGCCGGTTCAATACTTTTAGCACGGACTGCTTAGAGAGTAACTACAGAGTTCTCATCAAATGATACACCTGCTGGGGCAAAAGCGTCGGCTGCGCCTTCATTTTCCCACCTTTGGCCATCGATGAAATAGCGGAACTGGTATTCTTTACCTGTTTCCAAATCTACTGTAGTTTTGAAGCTTCCATCTTTTTGCTTCTTCATGTTGATCGGGGACTCGAGCCACTTGCTGAAATCACCAACCAATTGTACTTGCTCTACCTCGCCAAACGCTGCTGCGTCCAGGCTGAAGGTTACCTTACAAACGGGTTTCGTTTTGAGAAACTGCTTTTTAATCATGATGTTAGATTGAATTTCTAATTCGGCGCAAAGATATTAGAATTTCTCAAAGTGTCATTAAAACACTATGTTAATATTTCGTTAAATTTATCCCATTTGAAATCAAGGGTTTCGGAAGTAAAATCAACCTCCAGATGGGGTAAAGTTGAGATTACCTTGGCGTGATCAGGCGAAACCTCGTAAGGGTCAAAGTTAGAAATCGGCTCCATAAATCGAAAATCCGATTGTGTTATTTTTTTGGTCGCATTGTTAACCCTCACTTCGCTGCCCATAAACCCATGCAGATAAAGCCTGATACGGCTATATTTGGAAGCAAATTTTCCTACCTGGGCATTGATATGGAGCCCATCACCCCCTAGCTTCATATGCCTAAGGCAAGCTGGGCCGCCATCACTGAGCCCGTCATCTTCATAATACTGGTATTCACCAACACTTCCTGTGTATACATGCAATCGCAACACGCCATCGGTGGCTTCGCGCGTATGTTGTATCACATTTTGCATGGGAATCAATCCACCTGCTTTCACAAAAATGGGCAAGGTGTCGCGCTGCACTTCCACGATATACTCTTCACCTCCTTTACGGATCGTATCATTGAAGAAATCATACCATAAGCCTTCCGGCAAATAGACTTTTGCAAAGCGCGCATCTGACTCCATGGGACACACCATGAGGTGGTCGCCGAGCAAAAACTGATTCTCGTATTCTTTAGAAAAGACCTTCCACTCACGGTGAAACTGAAATACGAGCGATCGCAAAGGCGGCATTCCATTTTGGGTGGATTCGTAAAACAAGGAGTACAGGTGAGGCAACAGTTTGTAGCGCAGCGAAATATAATTGCGCGTCACTTCGGTACACTCCTCACCAAATGCCCATGGCTCGGCATGCTTTGAGTTGATCATGGTGTGGGCACGCATCAGTGGCTGAAAAGCAGCACAGGCTATCCACCGCATATACAAATGGGCGCTGGCATCGCCGGTAAATCCGCCTACATCGTTGCCCACGAAGGGCATACCCGAAAGTCCAAGGCCGTTGAGCATGCGCGCTCCCAGCATCATGTGCTCATCGTTGGCATAATTGTCGCCAGTCCAAAGGGCACTGTTGCGCTGACCCCCTGAAAATGTAGCCCGCGTGAGGATAAAAGTGCGGGTATCGCCCAGTGCCTCCATGGCGCCTTCGTGTGTGGCCCGCGCCATCTGCATGCCGTACACATTGTGTGCATCCTTGAGGCTGCCGCCCTCACCTTCGAGTCCGAACCGTAATAACTTGGGAATGAACTTTCCCCATACGGCAAATTCATTCATGTCATTCCAAAAACCATCAACGCCCATCTCGGCCATGCGCTTCACATACGCCGACCACCATGCGCGTACACGTGACTGTGTGAAGTCGGGAAACTGGCACCAACCCGGCCATGCCCCTCCGCGGTAAGGCAGGCCATCAGGGTATTTGAGGAAAACATCCTTTGCATTGCCATCGTCGAAAACTTCGTAGCCATCTTCGGCCTTAACGCCCGGATCGAGAATGGTCACCGTACTAAATCCCAACTCCTTGAGCTCTCCGAGAAGCTTCTGGGGCTCCGGAAACCTGTCTGCATGCCAGGTGAAAACCTTATAATCCTGCATGTAGTGGATATCGAAATAGAGTACATCCGCTGGAATTTTCAATTCGCGAAAGGTCTGCGCCACCCGCAGCATTTCCGTATCGGGGTAGTAACTGTAGCGGCACTGCTGAAATCCGAGACTCCACATGGGTGGCATGGGGCAGCGGCCGGTTAATTGAGTGTAATCTCTCAAAATATCGGCCGGCTCAGGGCCGGCAAAAAAGAAATAATCGAGCTCACCGCGCTCTACCTGGAAGAAGCTGCAGCGGTCATTGGCAGCGCCAAAATTGAATACCGTCTCAGTGGTGTTGTTGAGGAATATGCCGTAAGGCCGGTCGTGGCTGTGCCCAATAAAGAAGGGGCAGCTGGCATAAAGCGGATCAGTACTCACGTTGTAACCGAAGGCATCGGTATTCCAATTGCGAAACTGCATACCCATTTTGTCGAGCGGTCCTGTCTTCTCGCCAAGGCCCATAAAGCGCTCTCCCGGCTGGAGCACTTTGTAATTGCTGATCTCATGACCATCGACCGAAATGCCAAGCCCGGGATCATCTTCCGTAATCACCACCCCGTCGAGGCGTTCGAATCTTATTCTGAAGGGCTTGGTGCTTACAATCATGCGCACTTCAGAAGTTTCGGTTACAAGCCCATCACCACAGGTGCTGAACTCAAAATCTTCCGCTTCCGCCACTGCCGGGCAGGCGTAGGTATTTTCCTGAAAAGGAAGCTCATGTGCATTAACTTGCACCCTGAAGGTAGATGCGCTTAATCGGCTGATGCGTACCCTTGCAATGTCCGTTTCAAAAAGATAGTAATGGCCTTCGCGGCTGTGCTGAATGAGGTCGCCAATAGTTTTCATGGCGCAATTTAGTACGGACCCAATTATCCGGCAATGAAATCCAAATTTGTATTGTAGATTTTACTCATAATTGGCATCTTAGTGCCTTGTGAGCACACTTCTGAAAATCCATTTTCGACGGTCATATGGCCCGGCAATTATAGCGGCTATCGCACTATTGCGGTGCGCACAGTCAGGGCTTGCTGCACCGTCCGATTCCACTTCGCGTCTTCTTTTTGCAGAAGTGCGCATCCTGCACGGGTTCATCATTATCCACAGCCGCGACATCAGGGCCATTAAAGACTCCTACCCCTGGGGAGCGGAAATTGACATCGGCCGGCAGCTCAACTCTGACAAGGCCTGGAATAGCTGCAATTGCTACCCGCGCGCAGGAATTTCACTGGGATTTTGGGACTTTGACAACCGCGAAATTTTGGGCCAGGCCGTTGCAGGGCAGGTATTTCTGGAGCCAGAATTCCTTGCCCACAAAAGGTTCAGCTTCAGTGTACGCGGGGGGCTCGGCCTGGCCTACCTCAACCGACCCCACCACCCGGAGCGCAATCCGGACAACCTGAGCTACAGCACTTCAGTAGCCTTCCCATTGCACGCAGGTGCCAGCCTTCACTGGAAAATCTCTGATACCTGGAGGGCCAACCTCAGCGGACGCTACTACCACATTTCCAACGGCGGCATGAAGCAGCCCAACAAAGGCATAAATTGGCCTACGGCTTCAATCGGGATCACTTACTTCCCGCAAGGCATCAAGCTGCGCGAGCGCCCGAAACTGCCATGGCGCAATACCGAAAGTGGGCCTTTGCACCGCAGCACGGGCTCATTTGCGGCCAGCTACCGCGAGGGTGTCGAAGGTGGAGTACGGCCAATAATGGGCCTTGAATTCAGGCACACCCGGCAAGTGTCGCGCATCAACGCGCTGGGGCTTGCCACTGAAGCGCTCTTCTACTCAGGCAGACAGCCCGAAGACGCTGACCTCAGTACGGACTTCACCGGATTCAGGGCAGGCTTAGCAGCAGCGCACGAATTTCTATTGGGGCACTTTAGCTTCAACCAGCAATTTGGGGTGTACCTCACTGCTCCTGAAGGGCTCGACTATACTTTTTACCAACGCTATGAGCTGCGCTACACCATGTCTGAAAAATGGTCGCTGGGATCCAGCCTAAAAACCCACGGTCATGTCGCCGACTTTCTTGATCTGCGAATTGGCTACCGCCTGTAATCCGGCAATTGCCTCAGAAATTTGAGTTTAAATCAGCCAGAAAGCTGGTGATGCGTTCCTGCGTTTCCCGAACATCCATCTTCATGCTGCCGGCATTAAAGGTATCGCCGGTAATGTGCTCGTAAAGCTCGATGTAGCGCTGTGCAATTTCCTGCACTTTCTCGTCCGTCATTTCCGGCACTGATTGGCCTTCCTTGCCTTGAAATCCATTCTCGATAAGCCATTCCCTAACAAACTCTTTGGAAAGTTGCCGCTGAGCTTCTCCCCGGGCCTGCCGCTCGGTGTAGCCATCCGCATAGAAGTAGCGCGAGGAGTCGGGTGTGTGAATTTCATCCATGAGCATCACTTCGCCATCCTTGTTGCCAAATTCGTATTTGGTATCCACCAGTATCAAGCCTTTCTCAGCAGCCATGGCGGTGCCACGCGCAAAAAGTGCGCGGGTGTATTCTTCCATTTTGCGGTAAGCAGCTTCAGGGACAATGCCCTGGGCCAGGATCTCCTCGCGAGATATGTCCTCATCATGCCCTTCATCGGCCTTGGTAGCCGGGGTGATGATGGGCTCGGGAAAGCGGTCGTGCTCTTTCATGCCATCGGGCATGGTGACGCCACAAATTACGCGCTCGCCCGATTTATAAATGCGCCAGGCATGGCCTGTGAGATAGGCGCGTATTACCATTTCCACGCGGTAAGGTTCGCAGCGGTACCCGATGGCCACATTGGGCGAAGGCGTTCCCAGAAGCCAGTTGGGGCATATGTCGCGGGTGGCGTTGAGAAATTTGGCAGCCACGCCGTTGAGTATGGCACCTTTATAAGGTATGCCTTTCGGCAAAATGACGTCGAATGCAGAAATACGGTCGGTCGCAAGCATCACCAGCAGGCCGTTCTTGAGGTAATACACGTCGCGCACCTTGCCGTGGTACAGCTTTTGAATTCCGGGAATTTGAAGTATGGGGTTCGTAAGGGTTTGCATCGTTAGGAATTGTCTTGATTTTGCTCAAATACGCGAATAATTTCTTTCACAAGTGGGTGCCTGATCACATCTTTTTCGTTGAGGTGCACGAAGCCGATGCCTTTTACCCCTTGCAGGTAATTGACGGAGCGCTCCAGCCCACTGTGCTGCCTTTTCGGCAAATCGATTTGGGTGATGTCGCCAGTGATAATA
>DAIRDH010000010.1:0-8979 GCA_036796255.1 Cryomorphaceae bacterium | reverse complement strand
TCGCCAGTGATAATAAACTTCGCCGTTTGTCCCATCCGCGTTAGGAACATTTTGAGCTGTGAAGTGGTGGCATTTTGCGCCTCATCCAGTATCACAAATGCCTTGTCGAGCGTGCGGCCGCGCATGTAAGCCAGCGGCGCAATCTGGATAACACCTGTTTCCAGAAACTCGCGCAGCTTCTCGGGCGGTATCATGTCGCGCAGGGCGTCGTACAGCGGCTGCAAGTAAGGATCGAGTTTATCTTTGAGGTCGCCGGGCAGAAAGCCGAGGTTCTCGCCAGCCTCCACTGCAGGTCGGGTGAGGATGATACGGCGCACCTCGCGGTTTTTAAGTGAACGCACCGCTAGGGCCACAGCGGTATAGGTTTTACCGGTTCCGGCCGGGCCTACGGCAAATACCATGTCATTGTCATTGCTCAGCTCCACCATGCGGCGCTGATTCACCGTGCGTGCCTTCACCTGTATGCCGCCGTTTCCATGTACCAGCACCGTGTCGCCGCCGCGGTCGGCCATCACTTCGGCACCATTTTCCATAAGGAGCCGCTCTATATTGCTTTCGGTTAGCCTGTTGTATTTATTGAGGTGTTCCAAAAAGAGCTGGACCTTGCCTTCAAATGCATCGAGCTCTTCCTCATCGCCTATGGCTTTGAGCATATCACCGCGGGCGATAATCTTCAGCTTTGGAAAGTGCTTTGCAATAAATTGAAACTTTTTATTGTTGACACCAAACAGTTCTCTTGGGTCGGCTTGCTCTATGGAAATGATACGTTCGCTCAATAGGTTTTGTCTTGCAGGATGGTTCTTGTTTCTCCCTGATTAAAATCGCTAATTTTGACACATCAAAATAAAGCAAATTCCTGCAATCCGCTTCCTTCAAAAGAAGCCAATTATTCAACATGCCCATCCTTTCACTCACCACCGATCTAGGCAACAAAGACTATTACGCGGCCGCGGTGAAAGCCAGTGCACTGGCACAGATCGAAGGGGTGCAAATTGTTGATATCACCCATGAGGTGCCCGCATTTAACATTGCCAAGGCTGCTTTTGTGTTGCGCAATGTGTGGCAGGATTTCCCGAAAGGGAGCATCCACATCATCGGGGTCGATACCCAATGGAGCCAACGCAGCCCTTGGGTAGTGATATCCAGGGAAGGACACTTTTTTATTGGCACCGACAATGGGGTTTTCTCCCTGCTATTCGACAGTCCTGAAGGCTGCGAAGTATATGCCCTGCATGCAAGCGGCGACGCTGCGTTGGGCTTTCCTACCAAGGGTATTTTCATACCCGCTGCCGCAAAAATCGCAGCCGGCACGCCCATTCATGAACTGGGCACTGCCATGGAAACCTACCGCGTGCGGCCCTCGATCAAGCCTGTGGTTGAGTACGACAACATACGCGGAACGGTGATTTATGTAGACGGCTATGGCAACGTGATTACCAATATTACCAAAAGCCTCTTCTACGAGCAGATTGGTGACAAGCGATTTAATATTGTACTGAAGCGCGGCGACCGCGACCTCAACCGCATTCGCAACAGCTATGGCGAGGTGCAGGAGGGCGAGAAGGTAGCCACCTTCACCTCATCAGGCTATTTGGAAATAGCCATCAACCGTGGGGTAGAAGGCTCTGGCGGTGGTGCTTCAGGCTTGCTGGGACTGAGAGAAGACGATACGGTGCGCATCGAATTTGGCGATTGAAATAAGTATATATGGCTATTCCGGTAACTATTCAATCCTTGCGTTGTTAATAAATCATGTACTCCAAGACAGCACAATTTTCTGCATTGGGCCTCAACGGCAAAATGGTTTTTTTGCGGAAGCATGGGAAATTTCTTGCATCCCGAAAGTACCGTTCCTTCGATGTGCACCTTTACCATTGCGAGGGGTTCTATGTGGAGGTGTGGACGCGCGCCATTACGGAGCACCTGTGCTGGATTGAAGTGGCCAAGAAGGACCTCATTGCCGACAACTATTTAAGCAACCTCGACATTTCTGCCCTATTGGACGCTTGAGCCTGCGGGCTGAAATCTTTGCCAAATGCGCCAACTGTGCTCCGCCTGTATACGCAACATGCTCAGGCCATTTACGACCGTAGCACCGCGATTCAATCCTTCCTGCATGAATGCCGTAATTTCCGGATTGTACACAAGGTCGTAAAGCAGGTGCCGGTCAGTAAGGCCGCTGTAGTCCAGCCCGGGCCTGGCCTCGACATCAGGATGGGTGCCGAGGGGTGTGGTATTGACAATCAACAGAAATTGCCTCAGTGCGTTGGCATTTAAATCGCTATAGCGAAATACATTGTTGGCGATCGCTGAGCGACTGGCATAAAACACATCCAGGCCGATGTTTCTCAACACGTGGGCTACTGCTTTTGAAGCGCCGCCAGTGCCCAGTATCAATGCCTTCTCCATGCCATGGGCCAGAAAGGGCTTGATGCTGTCGCGAAATCCCACTACATCGGTATTGAATCCCACCAGCCTGCCCCGGTCAAATGCCACTGTATTGACGGCACCAATGGCATTGGCCTCTTGGTCGACCTCATCGAGAAAGGGCATGATTTGCGACTTGTATGGAATGGTGACATTGAGTCCGCAGAGCCCTGTATGGCTTTTGATAAGGTCGGGGAAAAGGGAAATGTCTGGAATTTCAAAGTTCGTGTATTCGGCTGAGATACCTTCTTTTTGAAATTTCTCCTCAAAGTATTTTTTTGAAAAAGAGTGCGACAAAGTCTTACCCAGAAGGCCATACTGCCGCATATCAGTTCTTTTTTCGCGAAAGACGGTCAATGGCCACAATAAGCACTACGCCAGCCACAGCCATGGCAACGGCTACCCACAATTGGTCAGGCAAAGGCTGCCCGCTGAGATCTGTGTACTCCCATGGCCACACTTTTTCATCATCAATGATAACAAGCTTTTCTTTGTCTGTGCCGGGATATTTTGTGAATGAGATCAACACATTCTTCCAGGGCCATATTTTATTGAGCGAACCCAGGAGAAATCCACTGAGGAGTGCCACAGTAATATCGTGGTAGCGCTTAAACATCCATTTCAGCACACGGCTGAAGCTTAGCAAACCCACAATAGCCCCAGCGGCAAAAACGCCGATGGAAACAAGGTCACGCTCATTGATGGCGTCGAGTATCACCACATAGGTGCCGAGCAAAAGCAGGATGAAACTGCCTGAAATACCGGGTAGTATCATTGCGCATATAGCGATGGCACCCGACATGAAAAGATACCAACCGGCGTCAGGGTTGTCGACCACGGGCAGCTCAGTGATCAGGAAAGCCGCAATGGCTCCTACCCCAAATGCAAAATATGTAAGGCCTCCCCATTGACTGACCTGGCGGGCTACCAAAGGAATGCTCGCAGCCACCAAGCCAAAGAAAAATGCCCATACAGCAACGGGATTGGCTTCGAGTTGACCCGAAATCAACTTCGCAAGCGAAAGTATACTCACAGCGATACCAGCAAGCAATGTGACAATAAAATTTCCGTTTATGGCTTTCCAAAAAGCGGCAATGCCGTGCTTAAACAGGATGCGAAAAGAAGCAATGTTGATACAACTTATGGTATCAATAAGCTCCTGGTAGATGCCTGTGATGAATGCGATGGTACCTCCGGATACCCCGGGCACCACATCAGCAGCGCCCATGGCCATACCTTTCAGGAAAAGCATGAGTCGGCCTTTCACACTCCTCATGCGTAGACGCTGATCTCGGGGTTTATCGCTTTGGCGTAAGCCTCTACACCACCTTCGAGTACGTGCAGGTTGTACAGGTGGAAGCGCTCTGTAAGCAAATGTACCACCGCGGCGGCGCGCTTACCTGAGCGGCAATAAACCACCACCGGTACATCGCGGCGTATCTCATCGAGGCGCTCCAACACGTCGCCCATCGGAATGTGGCAATCGCTTATGGCACCGGCCTCAACCTCATAAGTCTCGCGGACATCAACGATTTGGATATCGCGGCCAGTGGCTATTGCGCCTGCGAGCATTTCGGGACTGTACATTTTCATGCTGAAGAAGGTTTATGGTCGCATGGCATTGGCGACCTCTTCGGGAAGGTATTCGAAGAAGGTATCGCCACGCAAACCGATGCGCAGGGTTTCAAGTGATATCACGTCAAAGGGAGCGATATTGCCCAGGTTGACATTGGGACCAATGAGTTTTACAAACCACACTTGTTGGGCTTTTTGCGGTGCTTCCCAAAGGATGTCTTCCGATTTAACTTTGGCCAATATCTTGTTGACCAGCACTACGTGGGCGGTTCCATTGGGGCGATAAATACCGACATTGCCACTCTCGCGGGCTTCGGCAATCACTTTCCACGAACCGGCGCGGAGTTCGGTATCCATCATCTTCACCCATTTGCCGGGAGCGATAAGGATGCCCTCTTCCTTGCTACCCACCTCTGAGAGCACGGTAAAATCTTTGGCCAGCTCCGAAATGTAGTTCAACTTGACATCGTGCTCCATGTGTATACTGCCATCGGAAACCTCAACGGTTTGCAGTCCCAACTTGGTAATCAGGCTGCGGTACGCGTCAAACATACCCCTGACCACAAAAGCTTCAAAAAGTGTACCTCCAAGGTATACTTTCATGTCGTGTTCGTGGTAGAGTTTTATTTTCTCTTTGAGGTCAGTACTCACGTAAGATGTTCCAAATCCGAGCTTTACAATGTCAGTAAGCGCAGCGCTTGACTCAAGGAAATTCTCAGTTTCTCTAAGGCTTAAGCCTTTGTCCATCACCATGGTAAGCCCTTCATTGCGGGGCCTCACCGGGCGGTTGGGAATAAAAGGGAGTTCGAAATTCATTTATTGGGCTTCGCCAGGCAGTATGTTGTCAAACCAGCCTGCAATGTTCGGAAATTGTTTTGCTTCAGGAAAAATACTGAGCAGATAATTGAGACCGTCTTCGGTATGCAGCACTGCCTCAGCGATCAATACCTCTGCTTGCAGGGGCTTGCCATCGAGTGAGAGGTATTTTACAAGGTGCCACACGAAATCGGTACTTTGAGGTATGCGCTCCATGGCTTCGCGAATTACGTCCATTGCGCAGGAAGCGTCCAGGTTGATGTAGCGCATTTCGGCAAGTGCCGTCCAGCTTTCTTCATCGTCGATAAAGCGCTCCGTCATATCTTCATATACCCCATCGGCTTCATGTATCATGCCGGCTTTCACCAGCGTCTCAGCGTAGATGTGCCAATTGTCGAGGTTGAATTCATCCTGGTCAAGGGCACTTTTGTAAAAAGCGAGTGCCTCGCCCATGCGGTCTTCTGCCTCGCGCACTGCGCCCATTCCCATAAGGGCTTCCACATGGTTGTTGTCAATAGACAATGCGTGGAGATAGCTGCTCTCAGCAAGGTTGAAATTGAGCAGGCGCTCATGGCATTCGCCTATGGCGGCGTACACCATGGGATTTTGCTCGTCGTACTGCAAGCTGTCGTTGTACGCCTGAATGGCCTCTGCGTCAAGTTCGCAAATGGTCAATAGGTTGCCACGCATTACGTGGGCATTGGTAAAGTCTTCTTTTATGGCAATGCAGTACTCCACCGCCTTGATGGCCATTTCGAAAAGGCCGGTCTTTTCATAGCAAAGGGCCAGGTTGTACCAGGCCACAAAGCTGTAAGGATGCTCATCAATAAAAGTATTGAAAAACTCGACACCCGCCTCCACTTCCTCGGCCATGTCGAAGCAGTAGCCCAGCTCAAAAAGGCAGGCTTCGTGATCAGGGTTGATGAGCAGTGATTGCTTCAGGCTTTGAATTGCACCTTGAAAGTCGTCCACCATTTCCTGCTCGAAGGCAAGGTCAAGAAATATTTCTTCCTGGTTTTCGGTGGTGGTTTCCAAAGCTTTCATGAGGCAGGCTTTGGTGCCTTCATGGTCGCTCAGGTTGCGGTGTACCACAGCTTTAAAAAGTAACATCTCCGTATTGGAGGGCTCGCTGGCTTCGAGAAAGTCAAGTATCTTGAGGGCTTTCTTGGGCTGCTTCACCATCAGCAAAGCGTGGGCCTTCTTGAGCAGCAAGGCATTGGAGCCCGGGTAGAGCATAAGGCCGTGGGCTATGGCTTTCCTCGCCTTGGCGTGGTTGCCAGCGTCAAAGTAAAAGTCGCAGATGGACTCAAGCTCATCGACATCAAAGAAATAGGAAGCATTTGCCCTGAGCATCTCTTCAAAGCGCTCTACAGAACCCGCTTCTGCATCTGAAAAATAATCGCTGGAGTATTCAGTCATAGGTTGAAAGATGGCGTGGTTGCATCAAATTTATGAAAAGCCCCACCCAAAGTCGTCCTTTCCATCATTTGTTTTGAACAATGCTGTCCACATAAAGAGACAACCTGCTTTCACAAAATCAAGAAATTTAGCGTACAAAGTTAAGCTATTTCGGGACGCCCTGCATTATCAATGTGTGAAATTGACACTCAAGCCCGGCCTGCGAATCACGTGGCGATATGTACCTTTGCGGAAAACCCACGCGCTTTGACCCTCATAAAATCCATTTCAGGCATCCGCGGCACCATTGGCGGAAAGCCGGGCAACAACCTCAGCCCCATCGACATTGTAAAATTTACTGCGGCCTACGGCCAAATGCTGCTCGCCGGCAGTGACTCCCCGAGCCCCAAGGTGGTGATAGGCCGCGATGCCCGCAGCAGCGGCGCCATGGTGAGCGGCCTTGTGGCATCGACCCTGAGCGCTATGGGCATACATGTGGTAGACCTCGGACTGAGCACCACGCCCACTGTGGAGATCGCCGTACCCGCTGAAGGCGCGCTGGGCGGTATCATCATCACTGCCAGCCACAACCCTGCACAGTGGAATGCCCTTAAATTGCTCAACGCCAAAGGCGAATTCATCTCCGGCGCTGAGGGCGAGCAGGTGATCGCCCGCGCCGAAAGCGAAAATTTCGACTTTGCGCCGGTGGAAAAACTTGGCAGCATAAGCCATGACGACAGCTATTTGCAGAAGCATATAAACCTTGTGTTGAAGCACCCCCTGGTAGATGCCGAGGCCATCGCTGCTGCAAATTTTAAAATAGGCCTCGATGCGGTAAACAGCACCGGTGGCATTTTCATCCCGGCTTTGCTCACAGCCCTTGGCGTGCGGCATGTCGAGAAATTGTATTGCGACCCAACGGGTCAGTTTCCCCACAACCCTGAGCCGCTGCCCGAGCACCTCACCGAGCTATCGGCCCTTGTGCGCGACAAGGGGCTCGATATTGGCATCACCACCGACCCCGACGTAGACCGCCTCGCCTTTGTGAATGAAGATGGAAGCATGTTTGGCGAAGAGTATACCCTCGTGGCTGTAGCCGATTATGTGATATCACAGACTCCGGGCAACACCGTGTCCAACCTCTCCTCTACCCGCGCCCTGAGCGATGTAGCCCATAAGCACGGCGTGCAATACCACGCCAGCGCTGTAGGCGAAGTGAATGTAGTGGCGAAGATGAAGGAGGTCAATGCCGTGATTGGCGGTGAGGGCAATGGCGGCATTATCGTGCCCGACCTGCATTACGGAAGGGATGCCCTGATAGGGATAGGGCTGTTTCTGACCCATTTGGCGAAGACCGGCCTCAGCATGACCGCCCTCAAGGCGAGCTACCCGCAATACGCCATGTCAAAAAATAAAATACAGCTCAGCGCCGAGATCGATGTGGATGCCGTGCTCGCCAGCGCCGCCGAAACCTACCGCGATGAGAAAGTAAACCTCACCGACGGGGTCAAAATCGATTTTGCCGAAGGCTGGGTGCACCTGCGCAAGAGCAATACCGAACCCATCATTCGCGTGTATGCCGAAGCCGCAACTGAGGCCAGAGCCAATGAACTCGCTCAGGCTGTGATGGATGGCGTGCACGCTGCAATTTCGTAAATTTGCCCTGCTCAATCTACCCGAAATGAAAGTTTACTTTGACAATGCCGCCACCACGCCCATGGCCCCCGAGGTACTCGAGGCCATGATTCCCTATCTCAGCGAGCATTACGGCAACCCCTCCAGTACGCACAGCTTTGGCCGCAAGACCAAGTCGGCCATTGAAACCGCCCGCAAGAGCATTGCAAAGCAGCTCAACTGCTCGCCCATGGAGATATGCTTCACATCGGGCGGCACCGAAGCCGACAATACCGCCATACGCGGTGCCATTACACAGCTGGGCGTGAAGCACATCATCAGCGCCCCCACCGAGCACCACGCCGTGCTGCACACCGTAGAGGCCTGCGCGGGGCGTGGAGAGGTGCGCCTCAGCATGGTGCGCCTTACGGCAAAAGGGCACGTCGACACCGGCCACCTGCGTGAACTCCTGGAGAGCGCTCCGGAAAAAACTTTGGTAAGCCTCATGCACGCCAACAACGAAATAGGCACCATGATCGACATGGACGAAATCTCGGCGATATGCCAAGAGCATGGCGCGCTTTTTCATTCAGATACCGTGCAAACCATGGGGCACTTCCCCTTCGACCTGGCCAAAACAAAAGTTCACTTCCTTGTGGGGGCTGCCCACAAATTTCACGGCCCCAAAGGGGTGGGTTTTCTCTACATCAACCGCGAGGTGCACGTGGAGCCCCTGATCCACGGCGGCTCACAAGAGCGCAACATGCGCGCGGGCACCGAAAACCTCTACGGCATTGTGGGCATGGCCAAGGCCCTCGAACTTGCCTGCGACCATATGGAGCAGCACCACAAGCATATAGCCGGCATCAAGCAATACATGAAGCAGCGCCTGAGCGAGGCCCTGCCCGGGCTCAAAGTAAATGGCTGTGAAGACCGCAGCCTCTATACGGTGCTCAATGTGATGCTGCCCCGCACGGCACAGTCAGACATGCTGCTCTTCCTGCTCGACATTGACGGCGTGGCCGTATCGGGCGGAAGCGCCTGCTCATCAGGCAGCAACCAAGGCAGCCATGTGCTCCGCGCCATAGCCGCTGATGGCAGCCCGCCCGACGGGCCCAGCATCCGCTTCTCCTTCAGCCGCTACAACAC
>DAIRDH010000009.1:0-77533 GCA_036796255.1 Cryomorphaceae bacterium | reverse complement strand
AACTGACGAATGTGACCGCACAGCTACTGCCGAGCAAATGGTAACCATCAGCAATATGGGACCATCAATCATCTCTTGTGGAGGAGACATCACTGTCTCAACTATCGAAGACATTGAAGTGTCAGAAGAAGATGTCGAAGCGAGCTCTTCATGCGGTCTTTCTGTAGAAGTTAGCATCAGTGAGCCGGAAATCGAAGACCTCGAATGTGATGGCCTTACCTACACCTACACGTACACTGTTGTGGATGCATGCGGAAGAACAGCCACCTGCACCCGCACCATAGAGGTGGAGGAAAACCCAAGCTGCCTGCCTACGCCCGATATCACACCATGCTATGGTGAGGAAGTGCTGAACTTCTTCCAAGGCCCACAAACCAACGGAGGAGCTGTAGCCGCTGACCGCAGCGATGTGAATGTAGTACTTGGTGCTCCTTCACTCGACAACTCAGCAGGAAGCTTCTTCTCGCTCGGTGTTGGTGGGTTTGTGGAAATCGGATTTGCCGGCGTAGTACTTGACTTGCCAGGCAATGATATCCTTGTAGTAGAGACTTCCTTCTCTGGAAATGACTGTGGCTTCGGCGACGATGAGTTTGCAGACATTGAACTCAGCCAGGACGGTATCACTTGGGTACCCTATGGTATGATATGCAGAAACGAGGAAATCGATATTGCACTCACTGGCTTGCCTTTTGTGGTTGCGATACGCATTACCAACTCAGCAATCACCAGCACCCTCGACGGTTATGATGTGGATGGTGTAGTTGCTCTCAATGGATGTCAAAACTTCCCGGACGACACTCCCGAAAATGGAGATTGCTATGCAACTGAAGTCCTGGTTTACAACCCAGAAGGGCCAATTCCTGCCAACCGCATGGATCCTACACAAGCCTTGGGTGAACCTGAGCGCGATGACAGCATCAATTTCGCTACACTCGGCTTCGGCGGAGATATCGTAATTGGCTTTAATGGAGCTGCTCCGGCACTACCAGGCGTTAACGACCTCGAGGTGGTTGAAACCACCTACGGTTCACAAACTTGTGATAGTTACGAAGAGCGTGCCAACGTATATGTGTCTCAGCAAGTGGTGAGCGATCCATCTGAGATCGACCACACTCAGTTCCTTCTTGTAGGAGAGAGCTGTACCAATGGCGCATTCTTCGATGTGCACGCTGCAACAGGATGGAGCTACTTCACTTTGGTGAAAATAGTTGATACTACACCTGAATCAGCTCAGCTGCAAGGCCGTGATGGATACGATGTGGATGGTGTTGTTGCACTTCACAACTGTGAAGTGCCTACAGTAAATCCAATCCTTGACGAACAAGCCCTATCAATCTCGACTCCCACCAAGTTGGAAACATTCCCTAACCCTACCGAGGGCCAGTCGAATGTGACCTTTACGCTTGGGGAAACGCTGAGAACTACCTTGCAGATTTACGATGCAAGCGGACGTGAGATTGCGACATTGTTCAACCAGGTGGCTGACGCCGGCAAAGAGTATCGGGTACAATTCGATGCACAGCCGCTCACCAATGGTCTGTACATCTATCGCCTCACAACCAATAAGGAAGTTTTGGTTCGCAAATTGATTGTAACCAAATAAATCCCATCATAATTGCATGAAGCCATTTATGGCTCCATGCCACAAAAAGAATCCCCTTCGCTATTGCGGAGGGGATTTTTTAATTTTGAAAATGAAGTTTACAGAGGAATTCCGATCACCATAGTTTAAGAAATTCTGCTCCAATTGGGTTTGTTGCGGATGAGCTGCCGGGCGCGGTTGGCGACGGGTTCATTTTGCGGAAGCCCGAGCTTCGGATCCTCTTCGAGAATATCCATCGCACTGTTGCGCGCGTATTGGAGCACGAGTCCATCTGTAGCAAGATTGGCAATTTTCAAGTCGAGCACACCGCTCTGCTGGGTACCCATCAAGTCACCTGGCCCGCGAAGCTCAAGGTCTACTTCGGCAATCTTAAAACCATCGTTGGTTTCGGTCATCGTTTTCACGCGCTTGCGGCCATCGGCACTCAGTTTTTGATCGGTGATCAAAATGCAGTAGGATTGATCGGCGCCTCGACCTACCCTGCCCCGCAGCTGGTGCAATTGCGAAAGCCCAAATCGTTGCGCACTTTCGATAATCATTACCGAAGCATTGGGCACATTGACCCCTACTTCTATCACTGTGGTGGCAACCATGATATGCGTTTCACCCCTCGCGAAGCGGCCCATTTCCCACTCCTTATCTGCTGATTTCATCTTGCCATGCACAATGCTTATTTGATAATCGGGAATGGGAAACCTGCGGGAAATGCTCTCATAGCCGTCCATCAGGTCTTTCAAATCGAGCGTTGAAGATTCTTCAATTAGAGGGTAAACCACGTAGATCTGCCTGCCGCGCTTGATCTGATCTTCCATGAAGGCAAATACCTTGATACGCGCACTGTCAAATACATGCGAAGTTTGAACAGGCTTTCGTCCGGGAGGCAATTCGTCGATGACGCTCACGTCGAGGTCGCCATAGAGTGTCATGGCCAGCGTGCGCGGGATTGGCGTTGCGGTCATCACCAAAATATGCGGAGGTCGGGTATTCTTCTTCCACAATTTTGCTCTTTGGGCCACACCAAAGCGGTGCTGCTCGTCAATGATGGCGAGGCCAAGGTTGTGAAACACCACCTTGTCTTCGAGAAGGGCATGCGTTCCGATAAGCACATGCAATTCTCCACTTCGGCACGCAGCATCAATCGCGCGGCGCTTGGCAGTTTTGCTGGAGCCTGTGAGCAGGTTTACATTGATGGGCATGTCTGCAAAATAGGCAGAGAATGTTTCAAAGTGCTGAGAGGCGAGTATTTCTGTTGGAGCCATGATGGCTACCTGAAATCCGTTGTCAATGGCGATCAGTGCTGATAGGGCTGCAACCACCGTTTTGCCACTGCCCACATCGCCCTGCAAGAGGCGGTTCATTTGGATGCCGCTACGCAAGTCACGCCTGATTTCTTTCAACACCCTTTTTTGGGCACCGGTGAGCTCAAACGGCAAATGCTGCTCGTAAAATGTCCGAAAAGCTTCCGCCACATTTTCGAAAACAAAACCCGGCATTTGACTGCTGCGCAATTCCTTTTTGAGCAAAAGCTCGAGTTGCACGTAAAAAAGCTCCTCAAACTTGAGCCTTCTCCGGGCGTGTTTCACCTCCTCCTGACTGCGCGGACGGTGAATGGCATACAGCGCATCCCTCTTGTTCATCAACTTCAAGGAAACCAGCAAGTGTTCCGGCAGGGTTTCCTCCACCTGATGCCGCGCCTGCAACAAGATGTTTTCTATAATTTTTTCAATTCCTTTTGACGAAAGTCCGCGCTTAGACAACTTCTCTGTTGAGGAATATACTGGCTGAATGTAAGTATCGGGCTCCTGACCGGTTTGTATGCGCTCCAGTTCAGGATGGGCTATATTGTAGCGGCCTTTGTATGATGCCACCTTACCAAACGCCATGTATTCAGCCCCCGTCACCAAGGTAGGCGCGATGTACGTGATGCCTTTGAACCAGATGAGCTCGATGCGCCCTGTATCGTCCGTAATACTGGATGTAAGCCGTTTAGACCTGCCCTCGCCTTCGATGCGCACAGGGCCGAGAACCCCCTTCAACTGCACGTAATCTACGCTTTCATTTAGGGAAGCCACCGGCTTCACTTCAGAACGGTCTACATATCGAAAGGGATAATGCGCAAGCAAATCTTCCACCTTGCGCAGGCCAAACTCCTCTGCCAGTAAAGCAGCGCGCATTTCGCCCACACCTGAGAGGTATTGCAGTGGCGTTTGCAAAAGTTCATTCATGTGAAGTCGAAAGATTGCAGAAGGGTAAAAGTAAACATTGCGTTGAAATGCATTGTGCTACTATTCAATCTCAGGCTGATTACAAAGTGAATTGCATCAATAACTATCTTCGCCATTTTGTGTTGTGGTATCTATGAAAAAACATAGCCTTACAGCTGAAAACCGACGATTCGCCTTCGGACTCTACCTGGTCCTCGCAGGCGTTTTTATTGCGTGCCTGGTGGGTGGAAACCTGATTTTCCAAAAGTTTTTTCATTGGCAACCCTTTACTTTTCTGGACTTTGGTGCAAGCGAGGGAAGTGCCTGGCAACGTATTACACACTACCGCTTTGAGATATCAGTGGGCATCATTCCCTACCCCCTCACCTTTCTGATTACCGACATCATAAGTGAGGTGTACGGTCGCAAAAAAGCAAACCTTGTTGTGTTTGCCGGACTGTTTGCCACACTTTTTATTTTTCTCATGGTGGTTTTGGCCCAATGGGCGCCTGCTACGGAATTTTCACCCATCAGCGACGCTGAATTCACGAAAGTTTTTGGCTACACCGGGCTCGCACTTACCGCTTCCATGACGGCCTATCTACTCGCCCAGCTTGTCGATATCCGCATTTTCCATTTCTGGAAAAGGGTCACCAAAGGCAAAATGCTCTGGGTGCGCAACAACTTCTCAACCATCAGCTCGCAGCTCATTGACACCTCTGTAGTGCTGCTGCTGCTCTGCGCTTTTGGTGCCATTCCATGGGAACTTTTCTACGGTCTGCTGATCAACGGCTTTTTATTTAAAGTTTTGGTGGCCCTTTTTGACACCCCCCTGTTTTACCTGAGCACCGCAGCAATTCGAAGAAAATTCAACTTAACATTGGGTGAAGAGATTGATTTCCTCGATGTGGGTGTACAAGAATGAGGCGCCGCATTAAGCACGCTGCTGCTTCAAAATCCTTAGCTTTGCCCCGTTTTGTCAAAGAAAAGTTCATGGTAAAATTCAAAGGATTCCTCTTAACACTTCTTTTTATTGCGGCCCTGACCAAACCTGTGAGCAGCCAGGTATACGCGCCCGTGTCCTGGTCATTTTCAAGCGCAGAAGACTCAGATGGCAATATCGAGCTGGTTATGAAAGCCAGCATAGAAGCCGGATGGCATGTGTATGCCATGGAGCTTCCTTCAGATGACGGGCCAATCCCCACCTCATTTAGCTTCGAGTCGTCTCCAAATTTTAGCTTGGAAGGCAAAGTCAAAGAAGGCAAGTACAAGACTTCTTATGATCCCAACTTTGCCATGGAGCTCAATTATTTTGACAACAGTGCCACCTTCATTCAGGAAATCAAGAGGCTCAAGGACGGTGCATTTAAAGCCAAAGGCATGCTCACTTTCATGGTGTGCAATGACAAAATGTGCCTGCCGCCTGAGGATGTGGAGTTTGAGATCGCAGTAGCCGCTTCCAAAACAGCTGATAGTGAAAATAAAATTGAACCCAATTCAAGCAACGACTCCGGGGGCATTATGGGCTCGGCTGGGAGCAGTGAAGTACTGACCCCCGTGAAATGGAACATTACGCTTGAAAGCGAAACTGCCACCGATGCGGTCATTTTAGCCAAAGCCGAAATCGATGAAGGCTGGTACGTGTACTCCTCTAAATTGGAAAGCGACATGGGCCCCATCCCTACAAGCTTTACTTTCGACGCAAATGAAAATTTCAGTTTAGAAGGAGAAGTTGAAGAGCTTGGAACCAAGCAAAAATTCGACAAGGTCTTTGAAATGGAGCTGAGCTATTTTGAAGGCGTGGCTGAACTGCGGCAAAAAGTGCTTAAGCAAAATAAAGAACCGCTTACACTCACGGGCTACCTCACTTTCATGACCTGTGACGACAACAAGTGCCTCGCCCCGGAGGATGTAGACTTCAGTGTGGATATCGCTCCTGCAAGCAGCGGCTACGAGGCTACGCTCAGCGAAGGTGGCGTGGGCGATGACAACATGAGCTATTGGAGTATTTTCATTATCAGCTTCTTTAGCGGATTTTTAGCATTGCTTACGCCCTGTGTATTCCCAATGATTCCACTTACGGTGAGCTACTTCACCAAGACGAGCAAGAGCAAGGCCGCCGGTGTGCGCAACGCCGTGATTTATGGGGTAAGTATCATTGTGATTTATGTGTTGTTGGGGGTGCTGGTTACCGCCATATTTGGCGCATCCAGCCTCTCAGAGCTGAGCACAGATCCTTGGTTCAACCTGTTCTTTTTTGTGCTATTAATCGTATTCGCTATCAGCTTTTTGGGGGCTTTTGAAATCACACTGCCCGCCTCCTGGATCAATAAAGCCGACTCAGCCGCCGACAAGGGTGGTTACATTGGCATCTTCTTTATGGCATTTACGCTGGCACTCGTATCTTTCTCGTGTACAGGCCCTATAGTGGGTACTTTGTTGGTGAAAGCCGCAAGCACCGGAGGTACG
This sequence comes from Cryomorphaceae bacterium, assembly GCA_036796255.1. GTDB lineage: Bacteria > Bacteroidota > Bacteroidia > Flavobacteriales_D > Cryomorphaceae > T3Sed10-241. Next base: position 71,257 of record DAIRDH010000009.1, on the reverse strand, counting down.
GCACCTGCTGTAGGCATGTTTGGCTTCAGCCTCGCCATCGCCCTGCCATTCACCCTTTTTGCAGCATTTCCCGGATGGCTCAACAGCTTGCCACAATCGGGAGGCTGGCTTAACAGCGTGAAGGTAAGCCTCGGCTTTCTCGAGCTGGCCCTTGCCTTTAAGTTCCTGAGTAATGCCGACATGGTGCTGCAGTGGTACCTCTTGGAGCGCGAAGTATTTCTCGCCATTTGGATTGTGGTATTCGGGTTTTGGACCATGTACCTTCTCGGCAAAATTCGCCTACCCCACGACAGCAAGCTCGAGTCAATCGGGGTTACAAGGCTATTCTTCGCCTTGTTCACAGGTATCTTTACGGTTTACCTCATTCCAGGCTTATGGGGCGCCCCGCTGAAGCTCATCAGCGCCTTCCCTCCTCCCATGCACTACAGCGAAAGCCCTTATGGGGTAGGATTCACAGGAGGAAGCTCTAACACTGCTCCCGCCGCAGCATACGAAGACACCCATCTGGGGCCGCAAGGAATTTTCGTGTACAAGGATTACGAAAAAGGACTGGCCAAAGCCCGAGAACTCAACAAACCTGTGATGCTTGACTTCACAGGCCACGCTTGTGTAAACTGCCGTAAAATGGAGCAGCAGGTGTGGAGCGACCCCTCCATTCAGCGAAAGCTTACTGAAGATGTGGTCTTGATATCACTGTATGTTGACGAAAAAACCGCGCTCCCCGAAGCCGAACAAGTGGAAGTGGAGCTGGGCGGTGGCCGCAAAAAGCGCCTTCGCAATGTAGGGCACAAGTGGGCAGCCTTTCAGGAAATTCGCTACGGCATCAACGCTCAGCCCTATTACGTACTGCTCGACCTCGATGAGAAAATGCTGAACGAACCTGCCAACTACCAGGATTACGGCACCATTGAGCTTTTTGATGACTGGCTTGACCGCGGCATCGAGAAGTTCAAGTAAAGGCTCATGGCCCACGAAAAGGGGTGTGTCGCTTTTTTCGTAATTTTCGACTTCTTTAGCCCTATGCACTTTCCACGAACCTTCATTACGATGCTTCTGGCTTTTCTTGCTTCCTTAGGGTCTCAGGCACAGGAGCGCTTTATCGAAAATGGCAGGCAATGGCCGCAGCAGGTGCGCTTTAAAACCGACATACCCGGTGGGCAGTTCTATCTGGAAAATAAGGGCTTTACAGTTAATCTTTACGATGATGAAACGGTACAGCGGGTCTTTGCTGCACATACCGGAGCGGACAATCCCCTGGTTGCTCCTGAAAAGTTAAGCTGCCATGCATACACCGTTGGATTTGTAGGGGCGAGCGAAGCGAGCCCCCCCCTTGGCCTTAAGGCATTTGAAACCAGCTACAGCTACTTTCTGGGCAATGACCCGGAGCGTTGGTCGGGTGGATTGCGGGGATTTGAAGCTGTGCGGTATAGCGATCTTTATCCCGGAATTGCACTGAAAGTATACCGAAAAGGAAATTTAAAATACGATTTCATTGTTGCGCCCGGGGTCAATCCTGACGCCATTCGGCTGCGCTATGACGGGGTCAAACCCAAAATCAATGCCTCAGGTGAGCTCGTCATCAAAACTTCCGTAGGAACCGTTACTGAGGCCAAGCCTTTCGCCTATCAGGTCATTGATGGTAAGGTGATCAAGGTAGAGTGCAATTACCGCATTTCCGGAAAGGAAGTAAGCTATACCCTTGGTGCGTATGATGATAGACATACCCTCATCATTGACCCCGAGCTGATCTTTAGCACCTACAGCGGCTCCACTGCCGACAATTTTGGTTTCACTGCGACTTACGATATTGAAGGCCACCTTTACGGAGGTGGCTCCGTTTTTGGAATGGGCTATCCTACAACCACAGGGGCATTTCAAGCCATATGGGCAGGTGGCGTTGGGGCGGGCTCGCTTGTCGGTACTGATATTGGGCTTACGAAATTCAACCTGGAAGGCACCGACTTGATCTACAGCACCTACATTGGAGGCAGCAGCGATGAATTGCCCCACAGCCTCATCACCGATTCTGAAGGAAACCTGTATATGCTGGGCACAAGTGGCTCAAGTGATTTCCCGATAAGCTCCAATGCCTTCCAGTCTACTTTCAATGGTGGCACCCCTACTGCCTTGGGCGGTGTTGGCATCAATTACATTGAGGGTTGTGACATGGTGATCACCAGACTCAACGCGACAGGCAGCGGGATATTGGGCTCCACTTACGTCGGTGGTGCGCAAAATGATGGCGTCAATACCGCCCCGGACTTACGGGCCAACTACGCCGATGAAATGCGCGGAGAAATTGAACTTAATTCTGAAAGCGAAATTGTAATCGGCAGCAGCACTTATTCATCTGATTTTCCTTTGCCCTCGGGCGGATTTCAAACTGTCTTCAATGAAGGGCAGGAAGGCGTTGTTTTCGTCATGTCACCCGATTTGAGCGCCATGATTGCCGGTACATATTACGGTGGCTCTGATCACGATGCGATCTATTCCATCGATGTTTCTATGGATATGATCACAGTAGGAGGTGGCACGCGCTCCACTGATCTAGCGCAGGCAGGCTCACCTTTCCAAGCCACATATGGTGGCGGTGAAGCTGATGGTTTCATTGCAACCTTTAACAATGCGCTCAGCAGTCTCGAGAACATGACCTATTACGGCTCAGAAGCCTATGACCAAATCTACTTTGTAGAACGCGATAAGTTCGGCAATGCGCATATCTATGGTCAAACAGAGGCGACAGGGAGCACATTTATCTTCAACGCAGGCTATAGCGTTCCCAACAGTGGTATGCTGCTCTGCAAATTTGAACCAGAGCTCGATGCCCGAATTTGGAGCACCGTATTTGGCGATGGCAACAACGTACCCAACCTCTCACCGAGCGCCTTCTCAGTTGACATTTGCAACCGCGTGTACCTCTCGGGCTGGGGAGGCACAGTAAATGTGCAGGGTTCTACCAACGGCTTGCCGGTTACTGACGATGCATTTCAAAGCAGCACAACAGGTAGTGATTTTTACTTTCTTGTACTTGAAGGCGATGCCTCAGCGCTCACCTATGCTTCATTTTACGGTGGCCAGGTGAGCAGCGAACATGTCGATGGGGGCACGAGCAGGTTCGACAATGCGGGCAAAATATACCAGGCTGTATGCGCAGGATGCGGTGGCAATGATGACTTTCCTATTTTTCCGGAAAACGCACACAGCCCTACAAATAACAGTACAAATTGCAACATGGGTGTGGCCAAAATTGACTTTGATCTGCCAAGGGTCATTGCCGGCTTTGGGGTGGAAACCCAATGCCTTCCGGCGCCAGTAGTATTTACAAACAATTCCATCACCTCACCTGGCAACAACGTTTTCCAGTGGGATTTCGGTGATGGCAATACGAGCAATCTGGCCAATCCCAGCCACCAGTACAATGCGCCTGGTGTGTACACCGCCACCCTCACCGTGATCAATCCGCTGGCCTGCAACCTGAGTGATACCACCTCGTTCACATTTGAATTGTTCCCCAGTGTCGAGATCGTGACCACCAATGAAGTATTCTCGTGCTCGAGCAATGAATTCGATCTAGAGGTCAATACCAATGGGCAAGCCACCAGCTACATATGGGCGACGGATCCGGATTTTCAAACCATATTGCTGCAGGGGCCCAATGACAGTTTGCTCACATTCAGTGCGCAAAATCCGCAAACCATTTACATCCAGGCCAGCGCCGGCCCCTGTCTCGACACTGACAGTATCAACATTACCCCAGCTCCCTCAATCAACATTCTTTTTGACAATGAAGTGCTTTGTACGGCGCAGGAAATAAGCATCCCAACGCAACTCACCGGCGGCAGCACTTTTGAGGGTTTTCAATGGGAACCTGAAGCCTTCCTCGTTGATGGTCAGGGAAGCCAGGAAGCCACCTTTTTTGCCGATCAACCCTTCACTATTTTCGTATCCGGTACCTCTCAATTTGGTTGTCTGGTCGAGGATAGCCTGAACATTTTCAGCTATCCCATAGCCCTGAATGCCCCGACAGATACCCTCATTTGCGATGAAAGTCCACTGTCGCTCACTGCCTCCTCTGATGGTTTAGCACAGAGCTTCCAATGGTCAAGCACCTCAAATTTTGATGATGTGCTCAATGCAGAAGGCGACAGCACTATCATTGTAACGCCCGGTTCTACCACCTATTACCACGTTCAGGCTTTTAATGAGCTCTGCTCGCTCACTGACAGTGTGGCTGTTGGGATACTAAGTCTAAGCACCTCTCTCCCACCCGACTTCCTGGTCTGTGCTGGCGATACGGTAATCCTTGTCTTGAGCATAGATGTCCCGAGCGCCATTTTGGAATACCGCTGGGAGCCTGATGAACTCATTGTCAGTGGGCAAGGCACACCCTTTATCACCGCTGTGCTCGATGAGGCAGCCACATTCACCGTGGTGACCAGCAGGCCTGCACTGGATTGCAGCACTGAAAATCAAGTGAGCATTACCACCTCGCCGCTGGGCAATGAAACCATCGTGGCCAGCGCCAATCCTTCTGTCCTTTTGTTGGGCAGCAGCAGCCAATTGAGCGTAATTCCAATCATTGACGAATACCAATACAACTGGGATCCACCCACCTACCTGGATGGCACCTTTGGCACGCAGGTAATCAGCACACCGCAAGAAGACATCACTTATACCGTGTATGTAACTGACAGCAGCCCACTTGGCACTTGCGCTAAAACAGATACTGTAAGGCTCACAGTGACAGATTTCATCTGTGAGGAGCCCTTCATTTACGTGCCGAATGCCTTTACGCCAAATGGCGACGGCGAAAACGACCTCCTCTTCGTGCGCGGTCAAAACATCGCAGCGATGAAGTTTTCCGTGTATGACCGCTGGGGCGAGCTGGTGTTTGAAACCACAGACCAATCGCGCGGTTGGGATGGCACCTACAAAGGAAGGCTGGCATCACCCGCTGTATTCGTGTACCACCTCGAAGTGGATTGCGGCGACGGACAGCGCAATTTTCAAAAAGGAAATGTAAGCCTGCTCAGATGAAAAAGACCGCGGCCATCATATTGCTGGGTTGTGTTTCGCTTACCGCAAATGGGCAGGACATTCATTTTTCGCAGTTTTTCTTCAGCCCCCAGTGGTTGAGCCCAGCCGAGATAGGCCGCATGGATGCGCAATACCGCGGTGTGGCCAATCAGCGTACACAGTGGAGGCAGGTCTCTCAGCCCTACTCCACCTTTGCGATTTCAGTCGATGGCCGGCCCGATTTCCTTCCGGAAAATGTGTCGGCGGGTATTGCCATACTGAATGACCGGGCAGGCGACAGCCGATTCAATACTTTCACCCTCCTGCTGGGCGGCGCCTACCAATACCAGCTGGGCGAAAGCGGCAAGCATCACCTTTATGGAGGCCTTCAAATGGGTCTTACACAGGTGAGCATTGACACTGATGCACTGCGTTTCGACAACCAATTCAACGGAGTGGCCTATGACCCGAATTTGCCGACAGGCGAAAACTTCGCACGCAATAACCGCTGGAACTTCAACCTCAACCTAGGACTAAATTACAGCTATCAGCTTGCCCGCGATAAAGCTGTGAATGTGGGCTATGCCTTGCACAACCTCACCAGCCCCGACCGATCATTCTTCAATGATGTGGGCGTGGTTCAGCCCACGCGGCACGCGTTTTTTGCGACAGGAACCTGGAATGTGAAGCCAGACATCGATCTACTGCCAGCCATGCGCTACATGCGGCAGGCTACATTCAGTGAGTTCGTTATGGGATCGGCAGTGCGCTATACCTTGCTCAACGAGCGCAGCCTCTACCGCGCAGTTTTTGCGGGATACTTCGGGCGATTGGGCGACAGTGGCATTGCGCTGCTGGGCATGGAAATCGACGACTGGCGCGTGGGCATCAGCTACGATATTAATGTAAGCAACCTGCAAGTGGCCAGCCGCAATCGGGGCGGATTCGAATTTTCAGTGCAATACCTCATGAACCGCGAACCGCGCAATCCGGGTTTTCAGCACAAATACTGTCCTACCTTTTTATGAGTCGCCCGGCGCACAGCCCATGGCCAGTCATGGAGTCCAGAAGAAACAGATGCTACAAGGCATTTGTACTGTGTTGCTTGCTCTTTGGCTTGACCGCCCAGCCCCTGCATGCGCAGCGCGTCAAGGATTGGCTGCAACTGGCCGAGGAGGCATTTGCAGAAAATGATCCCTACGGCGCACTGCGTTACATGGATGAGGTGATGGCCATGGACAGCACCCGGGCTCAACACAACTACCTCTACGCACAAGCTTTGCGGCTCAACCACGAATATGCGAAGTCGGCATATTACTACTACAAAATATACCGCCGCGATCAGGGTAGGTTCTTCCCGGATGCCGGGCCGTGGCTGGCCACCATGCACAAGCAAAGTGGCAACTACGAAGAGTCCAAAAAAATATGGCGGCGGGTGCGCGACCAGCATGCCCAAGAACCCGACGGCTATTGGCATCGAAAAGCCATTCAGGAAATGCGCTCATGCGATTTGGCCGCAATTTGGATGGCTGAAGAAGAAGGCTTTGAAATGTTGGCCTTGCCAGAAGGCATCAACACGGAAGCGAGCGAATTTGCAGGAACGGTAAGCCCCGAAGGACATTTAATTTACTCAGCGCTTCAGGGCAAGAGCGATGCGAAAGGCCGCATTGATGCTTCCAGTGAGCCGTACACCACAAAACTCTTTATCGCCAAAGGGCCTGAATGGTCGCAGGGCTATCCTTTCAAGCTGCACCCCGATGCCGCTGCTGAAGCCAATTTTGCAGTAAATGCCGACAGCAGCCTGATAGCCCTCACCATCCTAACAACCGAAAGCAAACAAGAAATTCAATTGGGCAACATACCCGAAAGTTCTGAGGGCAATATCAGCTGGAAACGCATGCTACCAGTCAATGAAGAAGACTCGGCATACTATTCCCACCCGGCTTTTGGAGAGCTCGATGGTGTTCCAGTTTTGTTTTTCAGTTCTGATCGGTATGGAGGCATGGGAATGCTCGACATTTGGTACATCAATTTGGCCGATCCTGAAGGAAAACCTATTAATCCCGGTGCACCAATCAATACCCCTGGCAATGAGGTCACACCTTTTTTCAGAAATGACAAGCAGCAGCTCTATTTCTCCTCCGATTGGCACCATGGTTTTGGAGGCTACGACATTTTCAACGCAGCCTGGCAGGATGGGGCTTTTGCCATGCCACAGAACATGAAGAAACCCTGGAACACTCCGTCCAACGACCTGTATTACAGCTTCAATTCATCAGTCGCCAAGGGCAACATCAGCTCCAACCGACCGGAGGCTGCCCATGATGCGCGCGCTGGATGTTGCAATGACCTCTGGCATTTTGCGGAAGCAGATTATGAATATGCTGACACGCTCCACATCATCACCCTGGAAGAGCTCAACGATTACCTGCCGGTTACCCTCTACTTTCACAATGACGAGCCCGACCCACGTAGCCAAAGCGACACCACTAAGACCGCATACTTCGATTCCTATTACGCATATCTTGAGCTCCTGCCTGAATATCAGGATGCATACAAAAGAGGGCTCGCTCCAGAAGCTGGAATCGAGGCTGAGGAGGCGATGGATCGCTTCTTTCTCAATCAGGTAGATCAGGGGGTGCGCGACCTGGCTACCTTTGCGCCGCTTCTCCTACAGGAACTGAGAGAGGGCCAGGAAATTCAACTTACCGTAAAAGGATTTGCAAGCCCGCTCGCCCGAACAGACTACAATGTGAAGCTCACTTCGCGGCGTATCGCCTCGTTGATCAACCATCTGCACCGTTACGAGGGCGGAGTTTTTGTGCCCTATCTTGAAGGCACTGCTGAGGATGGCGGAAGGCTTGAAGTAATTCAGATTCCCTTTGGCGAGTATGTGGCGCAAGCATATGTGAGCGACAATCCCAATGAAGGTGATGCGGTGTGGAGTATCGCTGCGGCGCTTGAGCGCAAAATTGAAATATCCAGCGTGCAGCGGGCCCCGACTGACAGCACATTGGCAACTTTGCGGTTCAGCAGTGAGATTGCTGACCTGGGTGCGGTGGCCGAGCGAAGCGAGGCCACATTTAGCTTTGTGTTTGAAGTGTTGGGCGACGTAGACTTCAGGCTCGACTCTCTCCTGTTCGACAGCACCATCTTTGAACTTGATAATGTGGAAATGCAATTCCCTTCTGGAAGCTGGGGCAGCATCGCAGGCAAGCTGCGTGGCCAAAACAGAAAAGGCAAGCAGCAACACAGCATTACCCTTTACGGAAACGTGGCTGGCACTGAGCGCGAACTCAACGTGGTAATGGAAGTGGAATGAAATTGTGCAAAAAGCCACATTGCCGCCTTCCATCCCAAGGCTTAATTGGCTTGGCTTAGAAGTATTGCTTTCTTTAATTTTGACGGATGCAAAACATGCAATACAACATACTGGGCGAAACGTTCACGCCGGTGATTCAATTCCCTTTTGCGCACGCTTTCGAACCTGGGGATTTAATTCCCATTGACCTTTCGGTAAACAATACAGCGCTGCCACGAGAACAAGCCATGGACCTGGAGCAGCTCAGCAATTATGTTGATCAGCACATTGCGGCATCAGGAGCTAAAGGAGCATATGGCGGCTACCGGGAAAAAAGAGACCTGTACAGGCGCAGCGACGTATTTGCGAAAAGTGAAAACTACCGCAACATACACCTCGGCATCGACTTTTGGCTTCCTGAAGGGTTCGAAATTGCTGCGCCATTGCCCGGTGAGATTCACAGCTTTGCTGACAATGACGCCAGCGGCGATTACGGCCCTACCATTGTGCTGTTTCACCAGGTGGGCAACCTGAGTTTTCACAGTTTGTACGGTCACCTGAGCCGAAAATCACTTGTAGGTCTTGAAGTGGGCATGCCCATACGGCGCGGTCAAATCTTTGCAACACTCGGAATCCCTGCTGAAAACAGAGACTGGCCGCCGCACCTTCATTTTCAACTTATCAGAGATATGGGTGACATGCAAGGTGACTATCCGGGAGTGTGTATGGAGTCAGAAATGACAAGGTATTTAGCAAATTGCCCTGACCCCAATGAATTTCTGGGCTGGAAGCTGGGTCAGTAGTTTGAAGCATTATTACCGACTAAATTGTCAGAAGCCTTTGGGCAGATGAGCTGCGATTCTTACTGCACCTATACCAAGGCACCTTTTGTGCCGGGCAATTTCACAAACACCCCTGCAAAAGAAGAAATTGCAATCACTACAAAGTACATCAAGCCCAATGACACGGCAGGAGTCTCATCAATGGGCAGATACTGAGAGGCGTAAAGAAATACCAGTTCGCGCAAGCCAACCCCCCCGAAACTAATCGGCAACATGGAGGCAAGTGAGGAAACCAGGAATAGAACAAAGTAAATCATGAAAAGCTCTGTGACGCCGAATGCGAGCAGAATGGCATAAGCACAAAGTACCTGAACTGACTGCACACCAACAGACCAAAGAAGAATGGCATGGCGAGCAGACCAAAATGAAGGGAAGACGAGCCTGATACCAAAATAAAGCGCAGGTATACAGAGCAGCGACAATACAATCAAACCTGCAAGGCTGTATGAAGGAAAGAAATCGAAATAGGGAATCACAAAAGCAGCAAAACCAAAAGCCATGGCCAGCAGGATGGCACCACCACTTGCCCTGTCCAGCAACATGGAAGCAACGAGAAGCTTTAAACTTGCCGAAAACCGCTTATTGAGGTGCACCACTTTATAGCCATCGCCGCCCACACTTCCCGGCAAGAACAGGTTGTAAAACATCCCAACATACGTAAGCCGTAGCTGGTAATTCATATCAAGATCGATATTGATGGCCCTCAGAAGTGCTTGCAAACGGTAAGCGCTAAACCATTTTGAGACATTAAACAGTATCAAAGCCAAAAGCAACCACAATGGGTTGCTTTCTCGAACCAATCCCCACACCTCTCCAAACTCTACCTTGCGGAATACAATCCACATGGCCAATGCGGAAAGACCCAACTTGATGGCGAGCTTGAGGTAGGGGTGAATTTTTGGTTTTTTTTCTTTGGCAGTATCCACGGAGTTCGGCTGAATGCGGCGCTAAATTAACAATTGCCGCGAACCAATTATGCCAAACCTTCGATTGGATACTGTCACTGCCAAAACCAAAAGCTTATGACCTCTTCTCTGTAAATGGCTTTGGTTTCTCTTTGGACTCACCTGAATTGTCGCGATCCAGGCCACCTTCCTGATTTGCATCTACATTCTGCTCCTTATCCTTACCTGGTCGCAAATGTGGAGATTGCTTGCTGTCTCTTTCCGCCTTTTTGTGATCAGCATTCTGGTCTTTCCTGTTTTGCGGCTCAGCTTTGCCTTCGTGGCTGTTGCTGTTGGTATTCTCCGTATGCGATCCTTCGTGATCCTTTTTCTGCTTACCGTATTTTAGCTCTGCCTCACGGCGCTCTTTTTCCCGGTCTACATTTGGATTTTCTTTCTTCGCTTTTGCGTTCTCTGAATTTTTTGAGGTTGACATAATGTTGGATTCTGTATTGTTTCACCTAAATAAGGCAAACAACTGTCCGAATTTCAAAACCCTTTGATTCAACTCACAACTTCAAACAGCAGGGAATAAATATCCACACCTTTGATGACAATACTGAGCGATTAGGCTATACTTTCAATTTGGCAAGGATTAGGTTGCGCTCTGTGCCTTGAGTGCCGAACTCAAGGAGCGCTTCAAATCGGTCTGCATCAAAACTAATGTTGTCCACGAGGTAAAATTTGCCGGGTTCCGCATCGTAAGCTACCTGAAGTACCTCGCCGCGAATGGTACTAATGATAAAGCTGGTACCATCGTGGCAGTAATTAGGAGCGAGTACATATAATTCCCCTTCACCTACGATTTGGGTAACCTCTACGGCATTTTCAGCCCACAGGCGGGCACTTTCATTTTTGAATGGAAGGATAAACCAATTAAAGCCAATCCTTAACACCAATAGAAAAATTGCGAGAAGCATCAAGCGCTGGACCGGCTTTCGCCAAAAGAGAAAACTGAGCAAACTCAAGAAAACAGTGAGAAAGCTGAGCTTCCAAAAGGTGTTTGACACCGCCGGGAGTGTATCAATCAGGAACGGCATAAGCAGCGGAAGCGCGGAGGCCAGAACCATTACAGCGAGCAAGACATAGTCCAAAATACTGCGCCTGTTTGCCGCAAGGCTGCTATAAGCTTCAATTGCTACTGCAAAAACGAGTGGCACAAAGGGAAACAGGTATCTCGGCTGGTTGCCAGGTGAAGTCCAATACACCCAAATATTGAATGCAATGGCAATCAAAGCGTAGCGCGAGAAATCGTTTTGCCAAACGGCCTGTCTCGACGTCTTACTCAGCAAGGCGAACAGCAGCAGGGTCCAGGGCGCAAAGTGGTATAAATTCTCGACCGGAAAGCGCAGAATTGCCAGTATGGTTTGCCACACCCCATACTCCGTTACTGTGCGTTGGCTGCTCTGATGTATCGTATACTCCACTACTGTGGCAAAGGAGCCCGGATTGACCTGCAGATAGAGAAGGTAGTAGGCGCCAACAGGAACCAGGAAAAACAAGGTTCCGATGAAGTTGTATCTGTGAAATAAGAATTTCCAATCGCGGATGTAAACAGCCCATGCCACAATTGTGAAAAACTGAAACACCACTGAAGGCAAGCCTTTCATTAAGTATCCTATGGCCATAATGCTGTACGTAGCAGCGAAAAGCAGGAAGTACCGCTTTTGCCGGCCCAGGCTGTAAAACAACATAAAGTTGATAAAGACCAAGAGACCGAGCCCAATGTCCATGAGACTCAAAAAACTGTCGTAAAATAAGATACGACCGCAGGTCATAGTAGCCACCATGACCAACCATGCCTTGGCACTTCCTACAACCGGCCTTAGCATCACGACCATGCTTAAGGCAAAACAGCCTAAAGTCACTACTATGGGAAAGCGCAGTGCCAGCAGTGAATAACTCCCGAAAGCCTTGAAGCTGAGCACCAGTAACCAATTGAAGAGCGGGGGCTTTTCATAGTAGAAAAGTCCATTGAGCGTAGGGGCGAAATATTCATTCTTCAGGATCATTTCAAGCGCCACAAGTGCCCTGCGCCCCTCGTCGGTATGTACAAAGATGTGGTGGGCATCGAGATTGATCAAAAGTGCCGGGATGAGCAGCACCACGAATAGTACCTGATACAAGCGCGGCGAATCTAGAAAACGTTGTAACATCTGCTAAGAATGAGACGGCGAAAATAGGCAAAAGCTATGGGAGTAAAATTTATGGAAGCCCGGCAAGGATTTTCATATCATCCATAAAATTTTTTAGCGTAGAGTGCTACGCAAGGACCAATTCGAAATTACCGGATAACTCTTCGCCAATATTAGACTGCATTTGATTATTATTGTCAGCAAGTATTGCAGTTTTTGAATTGTAAGAATTGAAAGCAGAAAAATATGTTAAAATGACAAAGTCTCTTATTGCCATTTTGTGCAGCGCATTGTCCTTATCTTGCCTGAATGCACAAGACATAATCACGAAACTGTCAGGCGAAGACGTCAAGGTGAAGGTCACAGAAATCACGCTGATGGATGTAAAATTCAAGAAGTTTGACAATCTGGATGGTCCGGTGTATGTAGTGCCCAAATCGGAAATCCTGATAGTTCGGTATGAAAACGGTACCACAGAAACCTTCGCACAAGAGCAAACTTTTGAGCCATACTTTGCACCTCCTGCAATTCCAGATTCTAACTCTTTCAAAGGGCAAAATATGTATCTCAAGGGGACAATGGATGCGAAAAGCTATTACCGAAACTACAAGGCTGCCGGAACAGTTACGCTTGTGACCAGCTTACTATATTTGCCGGCAGGGCTTGTTCCAGCCATCGCATGTTCAGCAGTTCGCCCAAATGAAGGTAACCTGGGCTACCCTTCTTCAGAGCTCATGAAAAATAGTGATTACGCGAATGGGTATACACAGGAAGCACGCCGGATTAAACAAACCAAAGTTTGGACGAATTTTGGGATTGGCTTTGGAGTTAACGTGGCCTTATTTTTGGTTTTGTACGGACTGAGTAATTGATGGTGGGGCAAAACAATTTGTTTAAACAGATGGCCTTAAGGATTCAGCTAAGGATTAAATTTTCAAATCAATTTATACTTACTTCACTATGAGTCAATTCAGGCGCATTTTTCTTTTCTCATTCTGCTTTACGATTACCACATGCGGCCTTACTGCGCAATCAGCACCAGGAGATGGCTATGTGGAGGTGAGAGGGGGCAAACTATGGTACAATGTAATCGGTGATGGGCCAGGAGCTCCAGTGCTGATGATGCACGGCGGACCAGGGGGCACGAGCAGGTCTTTCTATCTTTTCGAGGCGCTGGGCCAAGACCGACCGCTTATCATCTTTGACCAGCTCGGAAGTGGGCGATCTGATCACCATCAGGATACCGCACTGCTCAAGGTAGAATATTTCGTTGAGCAAGTGGAGCAACTCGTGAAAGCCCTTGAGCTGGATGATTTCTATCTGCACGGGCACTCCTGGGGCACGGCACTCGCACTTGAATATTACAGCGCACACCCTGATGGAGTGAAAGGAATAATCTTCAACAGCCCTTACTTCAGCACTGCCATTTGGACCGCCGATGCCGACACACTCATCATGACCCTTCCAGATAGCATTCAAGCCGCAATCGCCGAGGCTGAGCGCAGCGGAAATTACGAGGCAAACAGCTATCAGGAAGCAAATGTGGTCTTCGCCAAAAATTTTGGTCTGAGGGGAAAGCCGCTGCGAAGTCCACTCGATACGGTTCCAGCACCTTTCAGCGCATTCATTTACAATACCATGTGGGGCCCAACCGAGTTTACAGCCACTGGCACCCTGAAGCAGTACGACAATATAGAGAGCCTTGAAAAAGTGACGGTCCCTACCCTATTCATTACTGGCGAATATGACGAGGCGAGACCTTCAACAGTGCAGTACTTTCAAAGCCTCGTGCCGGGGGCGCAATTTGTGCAAATTGATGGAGCGGGCCACGCTACCATGCACGACAATTTCGAGCAAAACCTCGAAGCCATCAGAAGCTTTCTAAACGAAGTGGACAAGCGGAAATAATCAAGCAGGGTTATCCAAAAAGGATGTTCTGCCTTTTGCATTTGCACACATTAAAGCCAGCCCTGTAGCTTAAGAACTTCAACCTTAGCGCAGAACCAATTTGGCGACATATTGCATATCCGCTTGATTGTCGTACTGGAGCTGCACGAAATACAAACCCTTTGTTTGCGCCTTTAGATCCAGCGTTACCGCGTTACCAGTATTAACGTTCATCTGCTTTTGCAAAATGCTTCGGCCGCTGATATCGAACACCGTGATATTCGCCTGTCCATCAGCAGGTGGCAAAAACTGGAAGTGATCTGTAGCGGGATTTGGGAAGATCTCCAGCAAGTTTGCACCCTTACCTTCATTTGCCGAAAGGCTGCCAAGGCACACTTCGCAAGTACCGAAACAGACGGGTTCCAGCTCCAGGTCCTGGGCAGGCATTACCAGGTGCCGGCTATTGCCGGGCATTGAACTGACGATGCCGCATTCCTCAGGTGAAAGCTCAGGTGCATCGAGGCTGCTGCCATTGTAGAACTTATAAACCACGTTGACAAAAGGCGACACCTGGGCTTGAAAGGTATAGACATCTGCGCGAACGAGCTCCATGGGTTCGGGCACAAAAAAGTTGAACGTACCGGCAACATGAATTCCCTCCGGGGCAACCTGAATACCCTCCGTGGTTACATTGAGCTCAAGCGTATTGAGGTCCTCTTCTTGCGACACTCCGCCTTTTCTGAACAGTACGTAAGAGTCTAAAGCGGTATCAAGTGCATCGCCAATGGCGAGCTTCACATGGTAGGTCTGTCCTACCTCGAGCGTAGCTGAAGCAGTAAGCATGTGGGTGTGCCCGGGAATGTTGATACTGTTGGGCAAGGGCGGATTGTTGTCGATGAAATAAATGGAATCATTCTCATAATTCGGGTTGGCAGCCAAACAGGGACCTGGATTTCCCCCGGATGGAAATCCGGCGTTCACCGAATTGACGCCAACAGGAATGTCTGAATTCGGGATCAAGGCAATATTTTGAGCATCGTTGGTGAATGGACCCTGAATGCCAGGCCCGCTGATAAACAATCCGAATACGTCATTAAAACTGGAGCAGGTGTAACCTGGATATTCTATACTCGCAAATATATAATCGATGAGAAATGTATCGGAATCCGCAACAAAGTCGAATTCAATGATCGCACAATCATTCATATTTTGGCCGCTGAGCACCATCAAATCCGGGTCATTTTGAAAGCCATCCGTGAGGACAAATTCTGTTGCTGGAGCGAGATAAATCACCCCGCCAGAGCCCATAACCACTCCCTCCGCAATTGAAAATGGTGAATCGGTAGTGGTGAAGCTTCCTGCCTGAGCAGTTTCAATCTCATCGGCTGCAACGCCGTTGTAAGTGATATTGCTAGCAGTCAAGTCGCCGCCCAGCAACACATCATTTACGAGTGAACTAATGCCGATACTGTCGTTGACGTGGATTTGGGCTTGGGCGTTTCCGGAAATTAGCACAGCAAGTGCCATCACCGCTCCACAAGCCATGGCAAAAGCTTTAGGTTGAGTTAATTTCATAACAAGGGTTTAAGGTTATTCAAAAAATTGGTCCGATGAAGATAGAAAATATTTCGACCAAACCTTCAGCAAGCGCGACTTTTTTGACCTGAATCAGATGAAATTTAAGTCTGTCCATGACCATAAAAAAAATCGCCGACCCACGATTGAGCCGGCGATCTCCCCTTAAACTAAAACCTTATTTCTTTGAAAAACGGGCAGTCATACGCTCAGTTTCCGTGGTGATGGTAGCCATGTAGAGGCCTTGAGGCAACTGGCTCACATCGAGGCTGATCACTTGTCCATTTTCAATATTCTTTACTTGCTTGCTTTGCAATAGTTTACCTTGCAAGTCAAAGATTGTAATGACCGCATTGCTCAGAGACTCTTGTAATCCAAAGCTCATATTGATAGCATCTGTAGTTGGGTTGGGGTACAACTTAAACAGATTGCCATTTACACTTTCTGAAGTACTCAGGCCTAAAGTCGCGGTGATGTTAACCTCATCAGTAGTAGAGCAGCCGTTTGCATTGCTCACAGTTACGCTTATGGTCATATCTTCCTGCACCAACACTGTAATCTGGGCGGCAGTTTCACCTGTGCTCCATTCGTAAGTATTGTCGGGATTATTGCCCGCCGTGAGGGTTACTGTTTGTCCTTCTTCAACCATGAGGTCTTCACCAAGGTCTGCAACAGGTGTTGGCAAAACTTCAATGGTCGTGCTGCACGTGGTGCTATTTCCAGATGGGTCAGTTGCCATAAATTCTACGAAGTGCTCCCCAGCTGTCAACTCCTCTCCCACTTCCGGGCCAGTAGTTTGGATAAGGTTCACACTACAGTTGTCTTTAACAGTTATTCTACCTGCAAAGTCATAGACTCCGGCACAAATTGAAGTAAAGCCGCTGCAGTCGAGGATTGGCGCCTGATCGTCAATCACGGTCACATTAAAAGTAGAAGAACCTATATTTCCAACAGCATCGAGACCCGTAATGGTAACCTGCACAGTACCTTGATCTTGACAAGTGATGCGTGAACGGCTCAGGAACACTGACTCAAGCTGACAGTTGTCTGTCGCCGTGTAATCCAGAGCGTCAAGAGATAGGTCATAAAAGCCACTCTCACCAATATGGACCACGATATCATTGGCCGAAACAGCCGGTGCCACATGGTCTTCGAGTGTCACTTCGATGGTCCGTTGTATTGCATTTCCGTTCATGTCAAAAACGATAATCTGGGTGGTTCCTCCGCTTTCATCGCAAGTCCAATTGGACTTCTGAATAGCCACTTCGGCAATTCCACAGGCATCATTGGCATGCGGTATCAATAGCGCCTCTGTGAGTGTCGCATTGCCCTCGGCATCAATATCTAATTGGATAGTAGTAAGGTCAAAAGTAGGCTTGATCGTGTCAACCACCTGTACTTGTCCACTTATCTCAGTCAAATTTCCATGGAAGTCCTGAGCTATGATGGTCATTGGTGTAAACCCAAGGTTGCTGCAGTCAAATTCTTCAATGCTGAAGCTCGTGTTTGCCACACCGCAATTGTCGTTCAACGTGCCAATAAGATGCTCTTGTTCTGGCATTCCCAATCCACTGGCGTTGAGATATACACGTGGACTCGCAACAAATGTCATCACGGGACTGGAATCGTCAATTACGTTGACTTTAAAGCTTTTCTGGTCTGTGTTTCCTTGGGCATCACTTACAGTGAGTACCACATCATGTTCTCCGGCTTCAGAACAGTCAAAGCTTGTTTTGCTCAGGCTGCGGCCTGCAATTGCGCAATTGTCAGTCGAGCCAGCATCAGCATCCATTGGACTGAGCGTTGCAAGTCCGTCGGCATCGAGCTGCAATTCGAGATCGTTGGCCACAGCCGTCGGTTTAAAGGGGTCAATAACATCTATCATTATTTCGCTCGTGGCGGTATTGCCGCTTACATCGCTCACGCTAAAGGTGTAGCTGTGCTCGCCAAGGTGAGTGCAATTGAATGTCATGGTACTCAAGGCAAACGTGCTGTTGTCTATGCCACAATTGTCGGTACAACCATTGTCAGCAAGTATTCTTACCAAAGTCGGTGTGAGTACTACGACGCCTGAAGGGCCCAGCTGTAAGCTGAAATCTTTGGTCAATAGATTGGGAGCTTCATCGTCACCATTTACAACTTCAACACTGCCGTTTCCTTTGCAGCCATGTGCATCGGTAACTGATACAGTGTAGGTGTCAGGGCCAAGGCTGTTAAGTGTAGTTGCTGTTTCATTATTTGACCAAAGAAAAGTGTAGGGTGCCTGGCCACCGGTAGCTGATACTGAAACGCTTCCGTCATTGCTGTCGGGGCAGGTCATTGGGATTGCTATTGCACCGGCTACAGGTAGTTCCCTCACGGTAAAGTTGAATGAGCTGGTCTCTGTCAGTCCACCTTGATCCGTTACAGTAAGTTGAATTGTTGCCGATCCTGATTGCCCTGCCACTGGCGTCACGCTCACCGTGCGATCAGCACCGGTGCCGCTTATCACAATGTTTGCATTGGGCACAAGACTGGTGTTGGATGAAGTGGCAGTGACCGTAAGTGTTCCTGCTGCACTCTCATTGTCACTTACGGTAAATTGCACACCTTCAAAGTTACTTTGGAGACATATGGCTTGCGCGTCTATCGCAGAGATCGATGGCGCAGTATTGGGGTCGCCGGTTGTAAAAGAAAGCGGAAGTGTGCGACGTCCAATCATGGAGCCGACTGTAGAAACTCCAACGACATATGTTTGATACGCAGTATTTGGATCAAGGCCCGCGACTGTTGTATTGGCAACCATTCCGGCGTTCATTGGAAATGCGCCCGAAGCGGCAACGCTAACTCCTCCATAATTTCCGCCAATTATTATTTGCAGTGGTGTGGGAGCGGTGCTGCCATTGGGTACCACGAGGTAATAACCCGTTGCATTTTTGTGACTTGTGGCTTGAAGAGTAGCACCATAGCCTTGAATATTACTCACTGAAACACCCGTCAATGCCGGACTGATTTCAAATGCTTCAATATCGGCAGCGTATCTCCCGAAGCCTGACCAAGGGCCGGCAGGCGAGTCGGCACGAGCGCTTCCATTGCCGATAACATTCGAATAATTTGTAATTGCACCTCTATCACCTTCCACTTTCTCAATAACAACCCAATAATCACTGTGGCTGTTGAAATCGACGACAAAGTCAGTATTCGGAAAATCTTGCTCCACCAAATAATTTTCAAGATCAATTCCTGAGATGCCACCACTCAAACCGCTCACTTCAATGGTTGCACCAATTTTGTTTGGATCATTGTTTACAGGGATTAACCTATCGTTGGCATCCACTGCTGAACTATGGTAAAGCGAATACAGCAATGTATTGTTGTCCAGGTAATCGGCAGTGAAACGATGGGTCTTAAGCTGAAAAACACCACCTCTTTGGCTGGCATCTGTGATTATATTGGCGCGAAGCCTCCTAAAGGACTGTAAACTGATATCTCCCGCAGACGTACCTGAATTGCCCATCATCTCCTGCGATGTGAATTGATGAACTGGGTCTTGGGCGTCTACTTGGATTGACTGAAATGTGAGAAATAGGCCTAAACCTAATTTTGCGAGCATACCCTTAGAAAGCAAGCTTTTATGGATTTCGCCAATTACAATGCGAAATGCTGAAGCTGTCGTGCTCCAGTTACTGGCCCCAGGGGCGAAGGGTAGTTTTTGGTTCATAGGGTTTTAAGTTTAGCTAGCCATGGAGGTCATTTTTGACCGCATTAGGCATATTGCCCGTCTTTTACCCCATTTTCATCAAATTGGTTCCCCGTTTTCGCTTAAATATGTTGGCACTACAACCGAGTAAATGGTTTTATCCCACTTACAATCTGTAAATTGACTCCAAAATCAGACCAAACAATTCTCTCATTTAATTTAGACTATTCGCCATTTTTCTTCGCCCATTTGGGCAAAGTGAGCAATGAGAACACTCGGCTCATGGCCATTTCCTTCCTCTTGAAAGCTGTCTTGCAAGACGACATTTTCGACATGCATTATCAACTCAGCAAGGAGCGAGACACATCATTTTGCCGAGAGGCAAGACAACCCATATCTAAACAACTATTGAAGTACAATACGTTTTGACAATGCGTGCTTATCACTAAACAATTGCAACAAATACGTCCCTTTAGGATATGATGAGATATCGAAATTGTTTGAAGGTTGTTTTTGATCCAGCAGGATTACTCCTTTGATATCTATCAAGATAAGGCGATCAAGCGAGCGCTGGCCCGTATCAATGACAATCCAGCCCGAACTCGGATTTGGATATACGTTAAAATCAAACCCGACTTCATCAGTTCCGAAGCTTAGATCAATGTTGAAAATGCGCGGGGTATCATGGCTCCAGTTGCCGAGCTCGTTTAGCACCCGTATGTGCAATACATGGTCGCCCGGGGCCATTGATTCGGGAAGTGTAATGTCGTAAAGTGCATCAAGTACATTACCGGGCGTCACTTCGAGTGGACTGGCCTCACCTATTCCGGGATCGCTATCAATGAAATATTCAGCCGCCACAATATTGACCTGGCCGGGAAAGTCACTTACATAAAATAAGCGCCTCGTGTAAGCACTCCATCGACCCGAGGTTTGCCTGGCCCTGATGTGCAATACATGCAGACCTGGCTCAAGTGATTCGGGAATTTCAATGGCTATAGTTTGTGCATAATCTGCAGCCGGGACGAGGTCGACGGCAATGGCATTTCCCAACCCGGGATCTTCAGAAAAGAAATATTCTATAGCTGTGATTTGCTGATCGGGTGTAATGTTCTGAATCAGAAATTGACGGCGTGCATAGAGGCTCCACCTGCCCTCCTCATTGATCACGCGGGCATGCAGGGCATGGGTGCCTTGCGGCAAACCTGACAGTGGTACTTCAAAACTGATATTCACTTCAACGGCGGGGGTCAGTGCCACTGTTGTAGCATTGCCAATACCAGGATCGGTATCTATAAAATATTCAGCCGCTATGACATTGCTCTGGGCATTGCAATATCCCCCCAGCAACATGAGAATTATCGATATAGAATTTTTCATGGCTGTGGTATTAATTGCCTTTGGCCTTAAAAACTACATTGAGTGTGCCACCCACTTCCACAACACTGTTGGTAATTTCCATAAATGTGGGGTAAGGCAAATCGGGTGCATAGCCAAAATTATTCCAATTGAAGTCACTTCCATAGAGCCCGAGATCCTGTCCATCAGTGCCGTACCCAGCCGCTGGCGAACTTTCCTGAAGCTGAAAATTTCGCCCTGTCGTGAATACAGGATTGTTGTTGGCGCCAATATTCACGAAAAGTGGATCGGTATTGTTCAGGTTGTTATCTCCGGGCAACTCGCTGAGCGTTTGTCCAGGGTAACTGTAGTTTAAGCAATTTGTGAACTCGACACTATTTCCCGAAAGGTTGAGCCCAGTGGAAGTATTGACAAATACGAATATTGAGTTCTCAACACCTAAGTTGCTGCAATCGTTGAACAGGGATGCGGGGCCCGTGGAGTTGCTCACCACGACGTTGTTGCGCATAATGTCACTGCCGTTAAATTTGCGAAAGAGCGACCAGCTTTGACTCGTTCCTTGCTGGTGTATATGGTTGTTGACTACAATCCAGCCATTGCTGTTTTGCTTGTTGATGAGATCAAACATGCTGGCAGAAACCACGCAGCCGGAGATTATCCAATTGTTGCACTGTCCGGCACCGGCACCAGCAACAGCTCGTTCGAAACGGCAATTGCGAATCTCCAAGTCATTATAGTTTTGCACACCTGTTACACTCAATACCAGAAAGCGCAATCCATAAAGCGTTATTCCTTGAGCACCTATAAAGGCATTGAGGACAACATTGCCAATATTGGCGGTCATTCCATTGCTGTACTCGGGCGAGTGCCCGAGGCTGCGAATATGCAGCACCTTGGTGAGCGTAATGTTGCCGTAGTCCACAGGCGAAGGGTGCACATAAATGGTATCGCCGGGTGAAGCTGCGGCTATTGCTGCGGGAATATTGTCGAAATCAGCTCCTGAAGGGCTGTTATTGTCCACGGTATACGTGGTTTGTGCCACAAGAAAAGCACTTGAAAATAATACGGGAAAGAGGAAAAGAGTTTTCATGATTTTCGGATTTAAGGTTTTTAAAAACCATTTGAAATCAGGGCTCAATTTCTTCCTGATGTCAAACTGGTTTACAAAACTCCATATCCTGTTGCAAGCAAAAATCAGGGTTTACCCTGAATTTTGCCGAAAGGCTGCAAAACCTGCTTCCAAAAAACCTGAGATGGATTGCGAATACTTCTGTGGGAGTGACCTAACGGCGGTATTTGCCTACCCATACATTCACCCCATCACTTACATGAATGATGTATACACCGCGGTTCTCAGCACTCAAGTCTAAAGAGGTTTGATGCTGGAAAGATTGCGCTTGCACCAAATGACCGGAAGTGCTGTACACCTCCGCACGGTAGTTGAGCCCCTCTTTACCGATCAATTCCGCGAGAGCGTTTTCGACATTCCAGCGCACGCTGAATGCTGAATCAAAAAAATCGCGCACGGAGGTCACATCTGCCATGGTGACTTCATACCAAGCTCCCGGGATGTCATTGTTGGGGTCGCCCTCATCAGTCATGTAGAGTACATGCTCATTGACAAAACCCAATGCTTCGACCTGATCAGTGCGCTGAGCAAAATAATGCCTTTCTACATTTCCTGAAAAGAAACTTCCAGACTCAAAACCGTCAAAAAACATGATTTGTGTGCGTGTAAGTAATGCAACTTTGCCTGTAGGAAAATGAACATCAGCAGCAGATACCCTGCTGCGTATCAAATCTTCATCGACAAAAAAACTATCGACCAAATTGGCTGTATACGTACCGGACACAGCAGGCAAGCTGTACATCTTGGTATAGCCGGTGGTAGGGTTTGAGCGATTTTTAGAAAAGAGATAGAGGCTGTCATTCCAAAATAGCATGCCCTCAATATCGAAGTTCATATTGCTGTTGGGCGGGGGAAATTGATTTTGGTCGGGGTAGTCAAAATCAATAATTTCCGCATCCACCACGTCGCTATTGGCAATGTCATCAGCGTCAATTTTATAAAGGCGCAGGTTGCTGCGGGCATTGCTATTGTTGCCGGCATCATTTATCCATATGTTGCCCTCGGCGTCGTGTGCCAAATCTTCCCAGTCAAAATTGGTAGCATTTTGCACCACGACCGTGCGCAGCAGCACTCCTGTGCTATCGACCAAATAAAGCTCATTGAGGTATCCTGAATCGCTGTGTGTCCATATGGATTCGTCGCTTTCGATCACCAAGCCTGAGCTCTCCGCGACCTCAACCGGTAAATCGCAAATCTTTCTGTGGTGAAGCTCGGGTTGCGCGTGGGCGCGAAAAGCACTGATAGCAAGCAAAAAAAAGAGGCTGAGATTTCGCATGGTTATTGGCTGTAATGAGATTGGCGTTAAAAGTATCTATAAGGCGTACTTCAGCCAATGTTAACTCCATACTTAACGCAAAGACAACCTCAGGAATATTTTTGGCTGGAAATGATAATAAATCGTTAAACGTATTTTTTTCGCTTCACAAAGCTTCGTGGTCATCTTTGCCCAAACCAAAAAGCCTAAAGAATGAAACACTTAATTCTACTATTTTCAGCCGCTACCCTACTGTTAGGGAATGGCCTCAACGCACAGGAAATTGTGCATTACTGGCACTTCAATGAAGTATCCGGAACACTTGATGTAGTGCCCGCTGACCTTAGCAATACAGTAGAGCCTGCATCATTGGTATATCAAAAAATTGATGATGCTGGCGACGACATCGGCATCATGGACGACGTAGGCGGCTCAGATATCAATGCGCGCATGGATATGGAAGCTGGCAATGGTATTCGTCCGAGAAACCCTTCCGCAAATGGTGAACTTTTCATCAGCATGAGCACGGAGGGTTTTGAAAACCTGCACCTAAGCTATGCCTCTGAAAGGTCGGGCAGCGGTATGCTAGAGCAAGAACTTTGGTATACTACGGATGGGGTCGAGTACCAGCTTATTGGAGATCCAATTACGGTGGCAACATCTTACGCGCTGGTGGAAGTTGACCTTTCCGACCTGGAAGGTGTGAACAACAATCCGCTCTTTGCCATCAAGATGCGCTTCCTGGGGCAGAATACTGCTGATAATGGCAACAACAGGTTGGACAACATCGTGCTGGAAGGCGATGCTTTCACAGAACCAAGCATTATTCACTACTGGCACTTCAATGAAGCAGATGGCCAATTGGGCACAGTCAACGCAGATGTATTCATAGGGACTGAGCCATCGACCATTACTTACCAGAAAATAGACGAAGCTGGTGACGACATCGGAATCATGGATGATGTAGGAGGTACCGACATCAATGCCCGTTTGGGTTTTGAGGGAGGCAACGGAATTCGTCCAAGAAACCCTTCTGCAAATGGTGAGCTTCAAATCAACATGAGTACGGTAGGTTTCGAAAACCTGCACTTGAGCTACGCTACAGAAAGATCGGGCAGCGGTATGCTCGAGCAAGAGTTGTGGTACACTACTAACGGCACCGATTATCAGTTAATTGGAGCTCCGATTACTGTAGCGACTTCATACGCCCTGGTTGAGGTAGATCTTTCGGACATCGAAGGAGTAAATGACAATCCGCTTTTCGCGATGAAGATGCGTTTCCTCGGACAGAATACAGCCGACAATGGCAATAACCGCATTGACAATTTTGTACTCGAAGGTGTATCACTTGACGGTGCAGTAGAAGGTGTGGTACTGGTGGAAGATGAATTAACCATCGCGGTGGGTGAAACTGCCCAGCTCGAGGCAACCGTATTGCCCTCCAATGCCAGCAACCAAAATGTGAGCTGGAGCTCAGCCGACGAAAGCATTGCTACAGTTGATGCAAGTGGCGCGGTTACCGGCGTAGCGAGTGGTTCAACCACAATCACAGTGACTACAGATGACGGAGGCTTTGAAGCCACTGCCAGCATCACCGTTTTAGCGCCATTTACGGTTGAATTTATCATCAGTGGATCTTTGGGAACAATCGAAGGCGCTGTGGTAACTTTTGACGGAGAAGAGCAAATCAGCGATGCAAGCGGAAGCGCAAGCTTTGAAAGACTTGGTGGCACCTACAGCCTCAATGTAATGGCTGATGGCTTTGTAGAATACAACCAAAATATCGAGGTAACCGGCGACGAGACCATCCAAATCACTTTGAGCGAATTCTCGAACACCTTAATCTACTACTGGCACTTCAACAACTTACCCATTGGTACCGTTGAATCGGCCACGTCAGATTACAGCTACTTCGCAGGTAGCAACCCTACCATCACTTATGAATTCCTGCCAGACTATGTTGAGGAGCCAGGCTCGGTAGAGGGATACATGGATGATTATACCCCCGGGAGTACCCTCAATGCGCAACTCGATGAGCCAGGTGGAGCTGCCCTCAGGGTAAGAAATCGCTCAGAAGGCCGCACGCTGTTGATCCCTATGCCCACCACCAATTGTGAAAACATCGTGTTGAGCTTCGATGTACACCGCAGCGGATCGGGAATGCAAATCAACCATTTTGAATACACCCTTGATGGTGAAACCTGGAGCAATGATGGGCTGGTTCCTGCCAATATTGAAATAAACCCGGAATTTGAAACCGAAGTGATTGACATGACCGCCGTTGAAGGTGCTAATGACAACCCAAATTTTGCAGTGCGCATCATTTTTGAAGGCAACACCATGCAAGACAACGGCAACAACCGTTACGACAACATTGCGGTATTCGCCAATATAATTTTGTCAAGCAGCGATGCTGAAGCGGCTGTTTCAATGATGAACGTTTATCCTAATCCATCAGCAGGACAGGTAACGGTAGAGCACAAAGCTGACAATCTGACTGAGATTTCAAACTATCAGGTATTTGACCTCGCAGGCCGCATGGTGAAAAGCGGCCAAATTGCTGGTCAGCGCAATGCCCTTGAGCTTTCAAACCTGCAAGGAGGGGCTTACATTTTGGTGGTTCAAAATGGCGACCGCTTTATGCAGCAGGTGATTGTAATCAACAAATAAACAGGGATGCCGACCTCATCTCAGAGGTGATCTGGGAGCGTCAAAACATCAACCCAATTTTACATAAGGCTGTCTCCAAATGTGGAGGCAGCCTTTTTCATTGAACACAAGACAAAACAGGTGAATTGATGAAAATGAGACCCAAAGGTCAATTCGATTTCTCTTCCCAAATCATGGCAAGGTGCACGATGGTTTCCACGGCCTTTTCCATGTCTTGCACGCTTACCCACTCATATTTAGAGTGAAAGGCATGCCCTCCGGCAAATAGATTGGGGCAAGGCAATCCCATAAACGAGAGTCTGCTGCCATCGGTGCCACCGCGAATGCTTCCTTTTTTCACTTCCAATCCACTGCGGGCAATGGCCTCCTCGGCGTACTGTACCACATGGGGATGCTGATCGAGAACCTCTTTCATGTTGCGGTATTGCTCCACAATTTTCAACTCAAAATCGGCTCCGGGAAACAAGCGTACAGCGGCTTTTAGTTTCTTCCTGATCAGGTCCGCATAGTCAGAAAGGACAGGGGTTTCGAATGAGCGCAAGATCATTTCTATCTGCACTTTATCGGCATTGCCATCAACCGAGGTGGGATGCACAAAACCTTCTCTGCCTTCGGTGTGCTCAGGACTTATTGCATCGGGGAGCGATTGGAGGAACTGCGCTGACACCTTGAGCGCATTGACCATATTGCCCTTGGCAAAGCCGGGGTGCGCGCTCACGCCTTTAATGGTGATGTAGGCCGCATCGGCTGAGAAGGATTCGTCTTCCATGGAGCCCAGCGTTTCGCCATCCATGGTGTAGGCGTATTGAGCACCAAGTCTTTCCAAATCCACTTTATTGACGCCGCGCCCTATTTCTTCATCCGGGGTGAATAGAATTCTTATGGTGCCGTGACTGATTTCGGGGTGCTTCATAAGGTGGTGGGCCGCGTCCATTATCTCTGCCACGCCGGCCTTATCGTCAGCGCCCAGGAGGGTGCTGCCATCGGTTGTTATCACATCATGCCCTATCTGCTTCCGCAAATCAGGGTGTTCCGATGGCCGCAATATCGCACCATGACCAGCGGGCAACTCAATGTCTTGGCCCATGTAGTTGCGGTGCACGATGGGATTCACGTCTTTTCCCGTAAGGTCGGGTGAAGTATCTACATGGGAGCAAAAACAAATGACGGGTACATTCTGCTTGCTGCTGGTGGCCGGAATTGTGGCGTATACATACCCGTGCTCATCGAGCTCGACATCTTGTATGCCCATCGCTTTAAGTTCTTCGACCAGAATGCGGGATAGATTCTTTTGCTTTTCAGTGGAGGGACAGGTGGGTGAGCTTGCATCACTCTGGGTATCGATGCGCACATAGCGCAAAAATCGCTCGGCAACGGTATGCTGAATATTCATCTCGTTCGTTTTTGTGGATAAAGGTAGGAATGAATGGGGGTCAGGCCTTTTCGAGTGGTTTCATTTCCAAAAAAAAGGCAGCCTTCCTTCAGAAAATGATTCAAAAAAGTGCGATTTCTCTTTATCTTGGCTTAGAAAATAAAACCCCTTAAAGTACTACAGGATAAATGAAAACGCTGACGATTTATTTCCAAAAGGCACTTCTCGCATTCTGTATTTTGCCAATGCTATCCATTTCAGGGCAAATTCCAATCGATAAAAGAGGAATACTATCTGGCAATCAAAGCCGGCAATACCTCGCAGAGCAGCAAATAAGGCACCTCAAAGAAGGGGTGCTACTCGTGCGCCTGGAATCGAGGGATGCGACTATAGAAGGATTGAAGGAACGCGGTCAGTTGGAAACTGCTGCAGAATTTGAGCAGAAGATAAAACTTCAAAATGCTGAGACCATCACAGCATTTCAAAATGGATTTGATTTCTGTCCTGTTTTCTTCTTTCACGCAAGGGAAAGTGATGCAATAAAGGAGCGCAATTGGGCTGACGTGGACATAATCACCGCACAGGGCGATACCGTATTTCCATTTGCCGAAGGGCCACGTAATTTTCTTGCCGCCGCTTTCTCGCAAACCGATGTTGGAAAGGAAGAAACTTTCTACCTGCACTATGTAAAGGATGGGGAGTGGCACATTGAAATTCACAAGGTGCCACAGGAAGCCGCAGTTTCTTTCAATGCGCTTATAATGATGAGCAATCAGCTCGTAGAGCTCAGCTCACCATTTCCTCATTATGTTCGCACATTTAACAATTTGCTCTTCTCAAGAAAACCCCAAAAAGCAGTTCAAAAGTTGAACAAACGCCTGCACAAATATGCGGATGCACGCCTTTGAAAGTAGTATTGATTTTTAAAACTCGTTAAAACATTCCTAAACGCTACTGTAAAAACTGGCCAAATGCCTACCTTGGAAACAAAAGAAAGCGCCATGACCAAAAATTACGACACCCTATCCGAAGCCACTGACGACCTTCATGCACGTGGATTTGACCTTGACTTTAAGCAACATGGTAAATTTCTTGAATGTGTTCAGGACAGTAATTTATGTTTGAATCCTAATGATTTTGAGGTGGTTGAGTTCCATCGCTTCGAAGGTGAAAGCAACCCAAGCGACAATAGCATCGTGTATGCTGTAGCCAGCCGCGATGGAAGAAAAGGCGTACTCGTTGATGCTTATGGCATGTACTCAGGTGAGTACAGCGATGAGATGCTCAAGCGCCTCGATATCAGGGATAGAATATGAGCGTTACCGAAATATTTTAAAAATCTCCATCTCCCCCTCCACCCCTATCACCAGGGCCACCTCCCTCTTTAGAGGCCCGGTCTTTATACCCACCAAAGCGGTAAGTAAATGCGAGGGTTACGATTTGGGTTTCCCAATCGAAGACACGCCTTTGGGCGAATGTATCGTCGGCCACTTCCACAATGAAGCGGCGCGTATTGAACACATCTGTAACATTCAGACTTAAGGTTCCTTTGCCACTAAGTACTTCCCTTCTGAAACCCATATTGATGCCATAAAGCGGCTTCACCAAGCCTTGAGGCCGCACGATAGGTCCGCGGTAGTTTCCAAGCACCTGTAGGGTCCCAATCTTTCCCAATTTGAAATTGCTCAAAAGGCTGAGCGTCCAAGTAAGGTTGCTGTTGTTAAAATCCGGATTCTCAGCACCGCCCTGCACTTCGTTGTAAAACAAATTTCCCGTAAGGGTGGCATCCATCCAATTGCCGACTTCTATCTGGTTAATGACCTCAAGACCAGTAGCCAATTCAGTATTCACATTGTCCCAAATCTGAAGCGCCGAATTGGCTCCTCCTGGCACATATATTCTGGAAATAAGATCGGTAGTGCGCCTGTGAAAAACCGTGGCAGTGACAAAATAGCCCTTGAATGACTGTGCGATGCCCACCTCGTAACTGTCGGTGAATTCGGGCCTGAGGTTTGGGTTACCGATCCTTAAATTGAGTGGATCCTGAATATTCAGCAGGGGCGCCATGCTCCAAAGGCTCGGTCGGTTGATGCGGCGGCTGTAATTGACCAATAGGTCATTATTCTCGCCCAGTTTGTACGTCAGGTATACACTCGGGAAGAAGTTGAGGTAATCTTTGCTGACAGTTTCTCCAGAATTTTCATCAAAAATATTCTCAAAAGTCTGCTCCGCTCTCACGCCGGCCTGATAACCAATATCTCCGTGCTTGCCGCGAAATATAGCGTAGGCAGCATGTATCTGCCTGTCGAACTTTACGAAATTGCTCACCACCAGATCATTTGAAAAAGTACCAGTTTCAAAGTCGAAAATATCGAATACCTGATCGCGCTCTTCGAATTCCAAAGTCGATTTTAATCCGGCTTCCATACCGAATTGCTCACCCAGCTTCCTCTCGTAGTCAGCCTGGATTTGAAACAACTGATTGCTTCGGGGTCGGCCGTAATTCTGCTTGTCTACACGCATAGGCTCTGCATCATCGCCGAAACTGACCATTTGATTGAACGCTTCAATCCGATCGCGGTTGTCATACGCAAACGAGGAGCTCAGATTCAACTTTGTACCTGAGGTATCTATATCCCAGGAGTAATTCAGGCCTGTCTCAAAGTTGATTTGGTCGTTGAGCTCCCAAATGGTTCGGTTGATCAAACTGTCCCTTACCCCAAAATCATTGCTAAGCAATTGGTTGTAATCCCGCTTGCGCTGTGAGCTCTGTATATTGGCCTGTCCGTACCAACCAAGGGTCATCGTCTCGCTGATGTTGTGGTCTATTCCAAACCTCGTTACGTGGTTGCGCCTTGTGCGCAATGTGAAATAATCCTGGTCGAGAAATCTGGATGAGTTGGATT
This sequence comes from Cryomorphaceae bacterium, assembly GCA_036796255.1. GTDB lineage: Bacteria > Bacteroidota > Bacteroidia > Flavobacteriales_D > Cryomorphaceae > T3Sed10-241. Next base: position 41,187 of record DAIRDH010000009.1, on the reverse strand, counting down.
CGAAGCTTTCGCGAAATGTCTCGTTGTTGCTGAATTGGTCCTCATATCGAAAATCATAGGAACCATAATAGTTGGTCTTTCCAGCACCATAATTGAGATTCACCCCGGTATTGTACTTGTGGCGCGTGCCGATGGAAGCGTTCGTTTGTCCATTAAATCCGGTTTTCTCATTGCGCCTTAGCACTATATTGATGATGCCGCCGGCTCCGGACGCATCGTAGCGCGAGCTCGGATTGGTAATAAGTTCAATGTCTTTTACCGCATTTGCAGGAAACTGCGCCAATACATTTTCCGCTTCATCGGCACTGAGGTTGGTTGGGCGGCCATTGATGTATATGAGTACTTCACTGCTTCCGCGCATCCTTATGCCGCCTTCCTCATCGATTTGTATAGACGGCAAGGTTTCAAGTACGTCCATGGCCGTACCTCCCTCAGCAACGATGCTGTTCTCCACATTAAAAACACGCTTGTCAATATCCGTCCGGAAGCTCGATTGCAATGCCTCCACTTCAAATTCCTTCAACATTTTGGCGTCGGGAGATATTTTGAGCGTTTTAACCTCGGTGATTTTATTTGGCTCAATTTGGATATCGCTTTCATAGTCAAGGTAACCCACGAAAGTGATGCGAAGCACGTACCTGCCAGGCGATTGATTTAGCACAAAGTCTCCGTTTACATCGGTGATCAATCCACCCGCGAGGGCGCTGTCGGGCAAGGTCAAGAGAGACACCGTGGTAAAGGGCATTACCTCGCCTGAACTTTTGTCCATCACCTTGCCCGATACTCCGCTTTGTGCATGAACATAGGACGTGCATGTCAAGAAGAGCAATATCTGACAAATTCGAATCATAGCAAGATTTTGACGTGAAGGGCGCAAATTTGACTATTTAACCTTGAGGACTAAAATGATTTCAAATGATTTAGGCATTTAGAAACAAGGGCAAAATAGACAAACACATAAACTTATGTTATAACAGATATATCTTGCAGTTGTTGGTCTTGCGACAATTCCGCATGCTACTGGCTGGCTTATTATGACTCTGCTGTGAGAAAAGTGTTCAATACAAATGCTATATTCGAAATCAATATCCACCAATGATTGATTTGCCTTGATACGTTTAGCCATTATTCCGCTTTTATTCTTGTTATGCTTTTGCACTTTATGCTTTGATGTTGAAGCACAAAGCAGGCAGCCATTAAAAGGCAAGGTAATGGATGCCGCTGTAAATCGACCATTGGTAAGGGCCACTGTGCGCTCGGGCAAATATTCACGCAAAACGGATAATGCAGGCAGGTTTGAGCTTGATGTGGTGGCAGGAGAGCAGCTGCTGGTGAGCAATGTGGGTTATCAAACCAGGCGCATCGAATATGAACGAATCCAAGGTCTGGATAGCATTGTGATTTACGTATCGCCCAGCTCGTCCGGGCTGGGCAATGTTGCGCAGGCTGAAACCAGCGAAGTGGTATATGAGAAGGGCTTTGAAAATGTGCTGGATTATGCGTTTTTCAGCGACACCATGGCCATACTGGCCTATATGGATTACAAACCACGAACGCCTAAATCACAAGAAATATACTTGCGCAATACACTGACTTTGAGTAAGTATGGCGAACATTTAAAGCGTATAGTATTGCCTGATGGTGTAAAAGGGCTCTACTTCGATCCATTTAGCCGGCTTTGGATTATCGGCAATGATTTTGTTTTGGAAGTTGTGCGCCACAGAGCGCAAATCGCCTTAAAGGAAACAGATGTAGAGTTTTTCAACAAGCGTATTGCTCCGGCGAGTGTCGCCAGTCCCTATTCCATATTTTTCACGGAAGTGATGCCAATTGTTCCGCAGGTCAATTACTATGTATACCTCGCTGGCGGTGACAGTTCTGTGCCCATACGGCATATTCGAAATGAAAAATATTTTCGCGATGCTCCAGGACATTTCAGGATGCTCACTGATGCACAGAAAGAATATGCGTACCAGTTGCAAGCTAAATATGGTGTGAGTGCAGTTGATCTGGCGCCATACGTGCGGCTCAACTCAAGCTCTGAAACGTTTGTTTACGACAGAGATTACCTTCGACTCGACCCGGTCGAATATCCCAAAACACAGGCCTTTGGAGTAGACGATCGCATCCTGATTTTTGATGTGCTTAACGCGTGGATTTACCACCACGACATGCGCGGCATTCCCATAGACTCGGTTCCGATGTATCACCATCAGTTTGACGGAGAGCGTTACAGGGGTATGCTCCAGGATAGTGAGAGCGGTTATTGCTATGCCTTGCATGAGAAAGGAGGTGCCGTGTACTTGCGAAAACTTGGCTTAAAGAATGGAGCTGCCGGTAAGCCTTTTAAGCTGCGCAGTGGTTTTCCAAAATCCGTGAGGGTGTTCAATGGTTACGTGTACTACACCTACCGCGAGAAGGACAGCAAGGCTTTTCACAAGCTTATGCGTGAGAAGCTGCCTTTACGGGAAATGTGAAATTGCTTACACCCATCATCCCAGAGCCCATTTCAAGGATCCAAATGCAATTCAAAACAGAGGCCGCCGCGCTTTCGCGCGGCGGCCTCACTTTATCAACCATACACAAACCCTGGTTTAGGGTGTCGTTTTTTAGTTAAAGATGTAGCGGACTCCGATCATGGCAACCCAGCGTGAACCTCCGATGGGATTGTCGTTGGTAAAATAAGGCTCACCGTTGGCTACAGGAGAATATCTGTATTGTGGAACATTATCTTCGGTAAGTGATACAAATTGAACCAGGTTATACCTATTGTCAAAAAACTCGTTGCCGTAGGTAAATTGACGTCCCCAATCTTTGTTGAGCAAATTGCCAACGTTGAAGATGTCAAGTGACAACTGCAACGTGTTGCGGTTCTTTCCTATGTCTGTGAAAATATCCTGAAGGATTTTCAAGTCAATCTGGTGGGTAAACGGAGTGCGTGCTCCATTGCGCTCAGCATATTCACCTCGACGCTCGCGCAGATAGGGATCTGACTGAATAAATGCGTCAAGCAGTCGCCATTGGTCATCTGGTGTAAGATCACCATTCTGCACAAACTGAATTTCACCTTGCGTGCGCGGTACGTAGAAAAGCGAATAGTGGTCGTTGTTGCTTCCACTAACTGTTGAACGGTTTAAGTTGCCCCGCACAGTGTAAGAGAAGGGTGCGCCCGTTTGGCCATTGTAGAACAATGATATGGTAGTTTTACCCAATCCGAGGTACTCTTTTGAGTATGAAGCCAAACCAGTTATGCGGCTGCGCGAATCGAAAGGGTTCGATGCAGTTTGTGCATAATTGCTGCCATCTACTGTAGCTACGCGGTGGAAATTTGACTGGTTTTGTGAAGAGGTACCCGGAAAGAGGTCAGTACTGCGGGTGTAGCTGTACGCCAAGGAGGTGTAGAGACCAAACCCAAAGGTTTTTTGGAGCTGAGCAGTCAGGTTCCATGAATAACCTTCATTCACATTGTCTACGTACACTATCTGGGTGTAATCATTGAGTATCCTGCGGTTATTGGGAAAAAGCAGGCGATCGTCAGCCCCTTCAAGTGTACCTTCCGGACCAGCTAAATTGAGGTCTGTGAAGCGGAAAGAGTTCAAGTTGTGCGAGTACATCGCATCAATTGTAGCTACAAAACCGCTACCCAACACATGGTCAACACCGATGTTTGTACGCCATACTTGAGGCAACTTAAAGTTACGGTCGATGATGGTTATATTGCCGCCGGGTGTAAATAAATCAGCATCTCTTCTCGGTTGATTATTTGGATCAGCCTCAAATTGAATTGTTGGATCATCAACAGGTGAAGATTGCTGATTACGATCGAGCAAGATACCATTTTGTGTAAATGCACCTCCCACCCAAACAAAAGGGAAACGGCTGGTGAAGATCCCCGTACCTCCGCGCACTTGTGTACGTCGATCGCCTGTTACATCCCAGTTAAAGCCAACGCGTGGTGATACCATCACTACAGGTTGAGGAAGCTCATTGTTGTTTTGCCCTGTCAGGTTGCGTCCCAACACTGATTCGTTTAAGCTATCGTTGACAAGCGGTTCATCGAGGTAAATTGGCACGTCAAAGCGAACACCGTACGTTAATTTAAATTTATCACTCACTTGATATTCGTCCTGGGCATAGAAACCAAGTTGTAAAGCTCTAAACTCCGCCCCTTCGCGAGGATTGTCAGTGCGGCTATATTGTGCGGTAAAGTTATTTGCAAGACCTGCCTCCCATGCCTCAATACTTGGGAACTGATAATCGCCGAAAGCCTGGCCAATAAAAGCGTTATAAATGCTGTAAAACTCATTGTGGGTTCCGAAAGTCAAGGTATGCTTACCTCGGCTAATAGTGAAATTGTTGGTGAGGGTAAATATATCCTGATCCAATTGATTCACAGTTGAAAATGCTTCCGACCCCAGGAGTATAGACTGCGGAGTTCCTGGTATATTTACGCGCACCCTTGGAAAAGGATCTCCAGGAGTGCTCCGCGGCTCACGTACGGATGTATAACCGGCAATGAGGTTATTGCTCATACCATTGCCAAAATTAGAAGACAAATCCAATACGGTTGAATTGGTGGTACTCTCTCGCAATATTGCTCCATTGCTGAAAGTTACCTGGTTAGGATTTCGGTTTAGTTGAACCGCCTCCCCATATGTGTAAGCATGTCGGAAAGTGAGTTTATGTTTCTCATTGATGTTCCAGTCCAGTCGACCAAATAACTTCAAAGACTCATTGGTTCTTTCCTGACGGCCCAAGGCATTGCCTGGATCGTATCCAAGTTCACGCGCTCGCGCCTCTACACTTGCAATTTGTTCCGCTGTGATATTGCTCTCTGGCGTTCCGGGAGCAAAGGCGAGTGGAGTAATATTCTCAGTGAGCTCAACGCTTGCGAAAAAGAAAAGCTTGTCCTTCAGGATGGCTCCACCCAAACGGGCACCATACTGCCAATCGGTAAAATTGTCATATCGGGTGCGCTCGAAGTCATCATTGCCCTCATTTTGACGAACGATGCTTCCTGGCGTCTTTCCTGAGAAGGTATGATTGCGGTGGTAGCCATACACAGATCCCTGAAAATCATTTGTTCCCGATCGGGTAACTGCTGAAATAGCTCCACCACCAAATCCACCCAAACGAACATCATAAGGTGCGATTTGTACACTAAACTCCTCTATCGCATCAAGCGAAATTGGAGAGGTACCGGTTTGTCCTCCATTGGTACCTGAACCTGCAAGTCCAAAAACGTCATTGCTCACAGCACCGTCAATGGTAACCTGATTGAAACGATTGTTAGCACCAGCAATGGAAATTGCATTACCGCTGATGGTGGCTTGTGGTGTAAGCCGCGTAAAGTCGTTAAAACCTCGACTTATTGTAGGCATCGCCTGAACCTTATTGTTGTCAATTTTTGTCGCTGCACCAGTACGGTCGCTGTTCAACTGCTCATTGCTGAAAGCAGTCACATCGACTGCCTGCAACTCTACACCTTCATTCATAGATGCATTCAATACGTAATTCTGCCCTAATGTGAGGTTAATGCCTTCGTACCGTCGTTCCTGATAGCCAATAAATGATATCGTAACGTTGTAGGGACCTCCTACCCTCATATTCTGAAGGCTGTAGCGTCCTTCTGTATTGGTGGATGTACCATAAGTGGTACCCGATGGGGTGTGAACCGCCACCACCGTTGCTCCGGGAAGTGTCTCAGTAGGGCTGGACACGCTACCGGACATACTTGATGTTGTAGCACCTTGACCAAACGCAAAGCTTGCCGAAAACAGGGCAACTGCGAATGGGATCAAGCGCAAGCGTAAAAAGTTTTTCATGTGTTAGAAATTGAGTTTGATGAATGGTTTAGTTGGGCCAAATCTAGATGCTTAAATCGGCTGGTATTTTTAGCTATTGTTATCATTAAAGGACTCAATGTTAATTAAATCTTAAGTGATTTAAGGGAGTATTTGTCCAAAGATGAACTAAAACACTCCATATCTCTGTATGTAAAGTTATTATAAATACTTGTTGAGATGTTAAAAGCTTTTATTGCTTGCCAGTTAAAAGCCAACTTCTACAAAAAATGTGAAAAATAGCGCCTGTTTTGCATCAAAATCCGGGCATTTTTCAGGCCTTCAAACGACCAATTTATTTCCCTTCAACATCACCCTCTTGTACTCCAAAAAAACAGTCCTTTATGCCCAGCCATATTTTGAACATTATCATACCTTCGTTCATGAATTCTAAAAACCAAACACCATGAGAAAACTAACCTTCGCTCTCGCCTTCGCAGGCCTGATCACTGGACTACAAGCCCAGGAAAGCACCTTCAATGAGGGTGATTTCGTAATCAATGCCGGCCTCGGAATCGGAACAACCCTGTACAGCGGAATTGGATACTCCGGCGTATTGCCTCCCCTTTCAATTTCAGGAGAGTATGGTTTTAAGGAAGATTTTATTACCGAAGGCCTCACCCTTGGTCTTGGAGGATACCTGGGATATGCCAGTTCCAAATTCGAAACCCGTTTTGGCACTGAGACTTGGGGTTATAGATATAACTACCTTGTAATTGGTGCCAGAGGTGCAGTTCATTATCCCTTGGTTGACAAACTTGATACCTACGGCGGATTAATGTTGAATTACACTGTGGTATCGTACAGTTCTATCGGTACAGCACCAATTGAGAATACTCCAGCCAGCGGTGGCATCGGACTTTCCATCTATGTAGGTGGCCGCTACTACTTCAGCGAGCAATTTGCCGCGATGGCTGAACTTGGTTATGGCATAGCTTACCTCAACCTTGGAGTGGCCTATAAATTTTAAGTATCCAAACCATTGGCATAATCGGGCCCGCTGTTTTCAGACAGTGGGCTTTTTTGATTTATGGACAACCAAATAAGGCTTGATCTTTTTGCCAGCTTAGTGGTTGGCCAGCAGTTCCCTTGCATTCTTAAGCGATGCATCCGTGGTTTTGGCCCCACTCAGCATTTGCGCAATTTCCTGAATACGTTCTTCTTCGTCCAGGCGCACAATGTCTGTAATGGTGCGTCCTTCGCGAATTTCTTTGTAAACCTTATAATGCGCCTCGCCTTTGGCGGCAATCTGTGGTAAATGGGTGATGCAAATTACCTGCATGCCCTCGCCCATGCCCTGCATGATGCGTCCCATGCTGTGCGCCACTTCACCCGATACGCCCGTATCGATCTCATCAAATACGATGGTGCTGTTCATGGCTTGGGCCGAAGAGATATGCTTGATGGCCAGCATCAAGCGCGAAAGCTCACCGCCCGATGCCACCTCGCGCAATGGGGCTGGCTTGTGTCCCGCATTTGCTGAAAAGTAAAACACTGCCTTGTCGAGTCCATTGGGCCCGGGCTCGGCAAGGGCTTCCAATTTTACTTCGAGTGTAGCATTGGGCATATTGAGGGCTTTGAGTAATTTGGCGATTTCTTTCCCAAATGCCGGGCCGGCCTTTTTTCTCATGGCGCGAAGTGCCTCTCCATGCTTTCGAACATCTTTGAGCGCAAGCATTTCGACCTCTCGAAGTTGTTCGAGAAGCTCGTCAAAATTGTCGCGCTCGTTCACCTTTTGCTTCAACGAGTCGCGCAATTCACGGAGTGCCTCTACGCCTTCCACGCCATGCTTTTGCTCCAGCTTGAAGAGGTTGCCCTGTTGCGCCTCGAGCCTCGCGAGCCGCTGGGGGTCTACTTCCACCTTGCCGAGCAAGGCTTCCACTTCGCGGGCCACATCGTCGAGTTCTATCTCCGCTGACTGAAGTCGCTCGTCCAATTCCTCATACTGCCGGGCAAAATTGCTCAGATTTCCAATGCCTTCGATGGCTTCACGCAGAAGCTGGCTTACCGTGACTTCACCTTCTGAAAGTGCATTCAGAGCTTTGCCCAAGCCTCCCGAAATTTCGTCGGCATTGCTGAGCATATTGAGCTCTTCCTCAAGTGCCAACTGGTCGATGCCGTCGAGCTGGGCCGCATCAAGCTCCTTATGCTGAAAGCGAAGAAAGTCGAGGTTGTTCCTCAACAGCCTGTCTTGTTCAACTGCATCCTCCAGGGCCACCTTTGCATGCCTGTAGGCCGCAAATGCCGATGTATACTCCCCTCTAAGGTCATCACATTGGGCAAAGCGGTCCAGAATATTTAATTGATACAGCGGATCATTGATCTGTAAAGTCTGGTGCTGTGAGTGTATGTCGATGAGACGCATGGCCACTTCCCGCATCACTTTAAGGTTGACCGGTGTGTCATTGATAAATGCCCTGCTCTTGCCACTGGCGAGTATTTCGCGGCGCAAGAGGCAAGGTTCGTCGAAGTCAAGGTCATTTTCCACGAAAAGTGGCTCAAGTCCAAGACCCGCAGTACTGAAAGTACCCTCAACAACACATTTGGTTTTTCCTTCTTGCACCACACGCAAGTCAGCACGCTCACCAAGCAATAATGACATGGCGCCCAATACAATAGACTTCCCACTGCCGGTTTCGCCTGTCATGATGTTGAGCCGCGGCCCAAAGGCGATATCGAGCTGCTCAATGAGCGCATAATGTTGGATGGAGAGGTGCCTTAACATGGCACAAAGTTGCAATTTTAACGCGTCAAAGCAGCCTTGGCGGGCAAGATTATTTGCCCTTTTGCATCTTCTCGTATTTCCCCAGATTACCGGGGTCTACTTTTGAGAGCACTTCAAACAAAGCATTTCGCTCATTGGGCTGACCCTGGCTAAATATGTTCACGATTTCATCGCTCTTGGCGAGAAAAAATACTTGAGTATTATAAGCCAACGGCTTCACTTTGTGCACTTTCTCCATTTTTAGTAAAGCTGTCATACAGGTTGTGCGGGCAGCCTGCATCTTCTCGCCCATTACATCCATACCGAGCCTGTGATATTCGTAAAGACAGTCACGCATAGGCTCAAAGGTGCGGTGCATGATATCTTCAGCGAGCCAGTAGCGGTTGCGGTCGCCTTCAAAAGCCTTCCAACCCTGGGCATTGGAAGTTTGCGCTGCCTGTACTATGCGCTGCGCCTGCTGGTAATAAGGTGTGCCTCCTCTAGGGGCGAAGGTATCATAATCATATCCTATAACAAGGTAAGCATAGAATGCCAAAATGTGCAGCAAGTTGTGCTGAAACACATCTGGATTAAACACATACTGGGTATTGGGGATAAACTCAAACTGAACATTCCTGTCCTGGATGTTCAGGATAGGGCTATAATAATCAGTATTGTAAATGGGCCTTCCGGAAATAATCTGCAAGGTAGCCGAGAATCTGTTGCTGGAAGCCGAAGCAGTTGGTTCAATATTTAAAATGATGCTGCATCGTATGCGTTCATCAATGGTAAACTGGTCACGGGTCCATTTCCGGTTGTTCATGAACTCAAAGATCATTTGCTCTAAGGATTCAAAGATGGCGGGATTCACCCCTTGAACCTGCTGAGACAATACCTCTACCTGGCAATTGAGCTCCTGGGCCTTGAGCTGAGGCGTGCTGAGCACTCCCAAAAAAAAGATGAGCAAAATTCGCTTCATAAAAACAAGTCAATTATATAATCCAGAATATCCCGCGCGACGTCAGCTTTGGGTTTCAACGCGATATCCTTTGTTTTATTGTGGGTGATGAGGCTCACCTTATTGGTATCATGACCGAAGCCGGCGCCTTCATCCTGTAGCGTATTGAGCACGATGAGGTCGCAGCGTTTCGCTTCGAGCTTTTTGCGCGCGTTGTTAAAGGCATCGTCTGTTTCGAGTGCAAAGCCTACCAGTACCTGATTGGTCTTAACGCTACCGAGTGTTTTAAGGATATCGGGTGTAGGCTCGAGCTCAATTTGCATAGCAGCGTTGGCCTTTTTGATTTTTGACGTGGCCACTTCTCTTGGCCGGTAGTCAGCCACGGCGGCTGCGAGAATGGCAATGTCAGTATCTGCAAAGCGCAATGTGGTTGCGTCGTACATTTCCTGTGCGCTGCTCACTTGAATGCCCTGTACACCGCGGGGAACCGCGAGGTGGGTCGGTCCGCTTATCAAAGTAACTTCAGCGCCCAGCTTCGCGCTTGCTTCGGCAAGGGCATACCCCATTTTGCCTGAGCTGCGGTTACCAATAAAGCGCACCGGATCGATAGGCTCATGCGTGGGGCCGGCTGTGATCAGTACTTTCTTTCCCCTCAGGGGTGCCCTTTCGGCAAAATAGGAATGAAGAAAGGAAACAATGTGCTCAGGCTCAGCCATACGGCCGGTTCCTTCAAGTCCGCTTGCGAGTTCACCCGATTCAGAAGGGATATGAATATTGCCCCGCAATTCCAGCGCCGCGATATTCTCCTGATTGGCCGGATGGGCATGCATATCGAGATCCATCGCCGGAGCGAAAAATACGGGGCATTTGGCGCTGAGGTACGTGGTGAGCAGCAGGTTATCAGCAGCGCCTTGGGTCATCTGTGCAAGTGTATTTGCGGAAGCGGGAGCTATGAGCATAAGGTCAGCCCAGAGACCGAGCTCTACATGGTTGCTCCAAAGTCCGCGCTCCTCATCTGCAACGAGAGTGCTGAGAACCGGATTCTTGCTTAAAGTGGCAAAAGTAAGAGGGGTAACAAAACCAAGCGCCGAGGGGGTCAGGATTACCTGCACCTCGGCGCCATTTTTCACAAGTTCTCTCACAAGGTATGCCGACTTATAGGCCGCAATGCTTCCGCAAATTCCCAAAAGCACACGTTTGCCTGCGAGCATCCCCATATGAGGTTGATAATATTAAAGTGCCTCGTCCTGCGGGTCAACTGCCTGACGACGGAAATAGATTTCGTCTTCGAGCATCTCCTGCACAGCAATCGCATGTGGCTTCGGAAGACGCTCATAAAATTTCGAGATTTCGATCTGTTCGCGGTTTTCAAAAACCTCCTCTAGGTTGTCTTGAGCAGTTGCAAATTCCTGAAGCTTAAGGCTTAGCTCTTCTTTCAGCTCAGAGCTTATTTGATTGGCTCTTTTGGAAATCACCACAATCGATTCGTAAATATTGCCTGTTTGCAATTCCAAATCTTTCACATTGCGTGTAATGGTGGTGCGGGCGGCGTTGGTATTCTTGAAGTTCATCCTTCGTTTTGTTTGTTTAAAATTTCATCTTGTCCAGCTCGCGTAAGGCATTGGAATAATAAGCCTCTGCTTGCTTTACAAACTTGCTTTCGGTACCGTAAGTGTCTACAAATTTATGATAAGATTCGATGGTAGCGTTATAACGCTCCTCCTTCTTTGATTCAATGCTGTTCACAGCGAGCAAATAATTGCTCTTTACCATTAGATACTCAATTTCTTCACGGTGCGGACTCTCAGGAAACTTGCGCAGCATGTTCTCCAGCGCAACTGTGGCCGACTTGTAGTTTTCCATCTCGTAATAGAGCTTGGCATTGTCATAGGCTTTAAGCTCAAGCTTGGAACGCAGCTGTGCAATCATCGCATTGGTGCTGTCTTTAAGCGTTGTATTGGGGTAGCGGTTTAAAAACAATTGAAATTCTTCAATTGATTGCTCCGTTTCCTGCTGGTCGAGGCTGTGGGTTGGCGAATTGAGGTAGCAGCAATATGCGCTCATGTAAAGGGCCTCCTCCGCCTTTTGGCTGTTGGGGTAGGTTTTTGCGTAATTCTTGTAGTAATATCCCGCAAAGTAATTGTCTTTGAGCTTGTAATGACAATCGGCTATGTAATAATGTACCTTCTCACTGCGGCTTGTGCCACGAAGCAAAGTACCTAATTCATCAAAGAGTGATAGCGCCTTAAGATATTCACCGTCTTCATAGTAAGCCACGGCACTGTCATACTTTAAATCTATATCATTGCTTTTCAATATTTTGTTATATCCTGAGCAGGCCGAAAACAGCACTACTGTCAGGATAATCAAAATGGGTCTCATGGCCTTAAAAAACATCGCGCAAAGGTAATACTATTCTTGTATATCGTAAATATGGTTTGGCTCTACAACGGCCATGCCAGAACGATATTTTATACCTATTTTGCGATGAGCGCAATTAGATGTAATTTCGCGGCCTGTATCAACTGAACATCATTATACTATGCAAGACATCTTTGACAAAATAAAAAACAACCGCGGCCCACTTGGTAAACATGCCAAAGAATCGCATGGATATTTCACCTTTCCTAAACTCGAAGGTGAGATAGGCCGAAAAATGACATTTCGTGGCAAGGAAGTGCTGGTGTGGAGTGTTAACAATTATTTGGGTCTTGCCAATCACCCTGCAGTGCGCAAAGTAGATGCCGATGCCGCCGCTGAATGGGGTATGGCTTATCCTATGGGCGCACGCATGATGTCGGGACAAACGGCCATGCACGAGAAGCTTGAAGCTGACCTCGCTGATTTCATGGAAAAGGAAGATGCCTTTCTGCTCAATTATGGCTACCAAGGCTGTCAATCGGCCATTGAGGCTCTGGTTGACCGCAACGACGTAATCGTGTATGACTCAGAGTCGCATGCCTGCATGATAGATGGTGTCCGCTTGCACAATGGAAAGCGTTTCGTGTTTAAGCACAATGATATGGAGAGCTTTGCCAAGCAGCTCGAGCACGCCAAGCGATTGACGGAAACCACCGGCGGTGGTATTCTCGTGGTTACTGAAGGTGTATTCGGCATGGCAGGTGATCAGGGTAAGCTCAAAGAAATTGTCGCATTTAAGGAGCAATACAAATTCCGTCTTTTTGTCGATGACGCCCACGGCTTTGGTACCATAGGCCGCGATGGCCGTGGTGCTGGTGATGAGCAAGGAGTTCACGCTGACATTGATGTATACTTTGGCACTTTTGCTAAAGCAATGGCCACCATTGGCGCCTTTGTAGCTGGTGATGAGAATGTAATGGAATACCTCCGTTACAACATGCGTTCGCAAACATTCGCTAAGTCACTGCCGATGCCTATCGTTGTAGGCGCCATCAAGCGACTCGAAATGATGCGCAATGAGCCTGAACACAAGGAAAACCTTTGGAAAGTGGCCAACGCTTTGCAAAAAGGATTGAAAGATGCCGGATTCAACATTGGCTACACCAATTCATGTGTTACGCCGGTTTTCCTGAAAGGTAGCCTCGGCGAAGCCACCAACATCACCATGGACCTGCGCGAGAACCACAACATATTCTGCAGCATCGTAGTATACCCGGTGGTTCCCAAGGATGTGATTATGCTGAGGCTAATCCCAACAGCAGTGCACACCCTGGAAGACGTAAACTACACGATAGAAACTTTCAAAAAAATGAAAGTGAAACTCGAAGCTGGTGAATACCACGCCAACGAAATCGTGAACTGGCGCTAAGCCATTTTCCAATACCATTGAAAAAGCTGTGCCCCGGGTACAGCTTTTTTTTTGGAGCACACTGCGAAGCCTTTTACCATGCAGGCCAAAAAAACTAACTTTGTGGCATGACGCATGGACTGGTAATGCACCCCTTGGTGCCCGGACGAAAAGAACCTTCAGACAAGGCCGAAATGCTTACCCAACTGATATTTGGCGAGCGATATACTGTGCTCGATTCCAATACCAAATGGGTGCTGCTGGAAAACGAAACCGACGGCTATCAATGTTGGATCGACGCCAAGCAGCACCATGCCATTGATTCCGAAAAAGCAGAACAGCTGAAAGCTTTGCCCCAGCGGCGCTGTGGTGACAGCCTGGGTTACCTGAGCGACAACAAGGGCCACCGTTTTGCAGTGCCTTGCAGCGCTATATTTCCAGGATATAGCGAAGGGCAATTCACACTCGATGGGCATACCTTCGATTTTGAAGGGCGCATAGCCCGTCATGATGATGACAGTGTGCTACGCCACGCAAGGCGCCTGCTTCATGCCCCATACCTGTGGGGGGGCAAGTCGGCGTTGGGTATCGATTGCTCTGGATTTGTGCAAGTAGTATTTGCCTGCGCCGGCAAAATGCTTCCGCGTGATGCATGGCAGCAAGCTGAAATAGGAGAAAGCGTTGATTTTATCGCGCTTGCGCAAAAAGGCGACCTTGTGTTCTTCGACAATGATGAAGGCCGCATCATACACGTGGGCATTGCCATAGGCGACGGGCGCATCATCCATGCGAGTGGCTCCGTGCGCATTGACAACATTGACCATGAAGGCATATACCACGAAGGGCTGAAAAAATACACGCATAAAATGCGGCTCATCAAGCGCCTATAAATCATCCGATGCACAAACCCTTCGATGTATTCTCTAAGATCGCAGAGGCCATGCCCGAAGCGGTAAAAACAGAGGTGTACAGCAGAGGCCAAAACCTGATCGCCAAGGGCAGCGTCGAACGCAACATATACTATATTGACAAAGGAGCTGTTCGCGTGGTTTATTGTCATGACGGGCAGGAATTCAATATTCGATTTGGGTATCAAGGATCCGTCATCACTTCGCTGCCTTCTTTTTTTGACGGAAGTCCATCACAATTTAACATGGAAGCTTTGCGCAAAACAACGGTAAAGCTTCTTGACCGTGAGCGCTATCTGGATTGGTTAACAGGCAAGCCAAACGGAATGCAGATGTACTCACTGCAATTGGAGCAGCTCATCTCGCAACTCATGGAACGCGAGCTGGACCTGCTCATTCAGTCGCCTGCCGAGCGGCTCGGGCGTGTGCTGGCGCGCAGTCCTCAGCTTTTTCAGGAAATTCCGGCTTACCACATCGCCAACTACCTCCGCATGACCCCGGAAACTTTGAGCCGATTACGAAAATCTTGATTTCAATCAAGTGCAGTGTATGCAGGTGTGACGACCTTTACCGTACTATATAAGCATACACAACCATGAACAAGCAAGAACTACTGAAAGAACTTGGCAGCATCACCAAAAGCATTCTCAAGCGGTCCGAAAAAATGGCATGCCTGACTGATGCTTTCCTCAACTATAAAGGCGATGGCAGCAGATGGAGCGCGCTGGAATGCCTGGATCACCTGAACCGCTACGGCGACTTTTACCTTCCTGAAATACGCAAGGTGATCGCGGCTGCACCTGAATCGCATGAAATTGAGTTTAACAGCGGCTGGCTGGGCAACAAATCCGCAATGTCGATGCTACCTCAAGAGGGCGGTCTTAAAAAGATGAAGACCTTTAAAAGTAAAAATCCTTCTTTAGATGGCTTAAAGGAAAATACGCTTCAAATTTTTATCAATCAGCAAGAGGAATTTTTGAGATTGCTCAATACTGCCGCAAAAGTGGACCTGACAAGAACGAAAACCGCCACTACCCTACCCCTGCTTCGCTTCCGGCTTGGCGATACCCTCCGATTTGTGATATACCACAACGAGAGACATATGCAGCAAGCAGAACGCATGCTAATCGAGGCTGAAGCTGCATAAGTAACAGAATTAAATCCATTGGTCAGCAAAAAACAATTTTAGCCGCTCACATTTTAAAGTTATCTTAGGCGATGTAGCTCGCGTAAATGAGATAATATGAAGAAAAGAGACTTTCTAAGGTTGAGTTCCGTGGCGGCAGCCGGCACTTTAATCGCTCCCGCCCTCACCTTTTGCGGAAGCGGACCCCAAACAGACAACAAAGCAGAGGAGAGCACTGCAGAAGAGGAGGTAAGCATCTTTACCTTGCCAGCGCTGCCATATGCTTTTGATGCACTTGAACCCCACATCGATGCCCAGACCATGGAAATACACCATGGCAAGCACCACGCTGGTTACACCTCCAAGCTCAACGCGGCCCTCAAGGGCCGTATAGGTTTCCATGGAAAAAACATTGAAGAAATCATGGCCTCACTCAATGACAGCGAAGACCATAACGCACTTCGCAACAATGGTGGCGGATATTACAACCACCGTTTGTACTGGGAGGTCATGTCACCAAATGGCGGCGGAGCACCGAGCGGCCCAGTGGCCGATGCAATTTCGGGCAGCTTTGGCTCATACGAGGCCTTCAAAACCGAATTCAGCAAGGCTGCCGTTGGCGTGTTTGGCTCAGGCTGGGCATGGCTTTGCGCCAAAGACGGGAAGCTCTTCATCACCACCACGCCCAATCAGGACAATCCGCTTATGGGCAATCTGGCTGAGAAGTCGGGCCATCCAATACTCGGGATCGATGTGTGGGAACATGCCTACTACCTGAAGCACCAAAACCAAAGGGGCAATTACATCGAAAACTTCTTCGAAGTCATCAACTGGCGGCAAGTAAATGCGCGTTTAGACAAGGCTTAATCACCGTTAGAAAAATTAAAGGTCAGCGTTAATTCTGGGTGGTCATTTCGACGCGCATTGCTTTGTTTTCGATAAAAAAGAAGACCTGAAATTCAAGGCTTTCAGCCAAAAGGGTTAGACGCGACTATATATTTTTCTTTTTAACCGCGCAATTTGCTAAATCGCCTACTAAATGCTGATTTACAGCATGTAAAAATTTTATCAGAAATGAACTTGATATGTATCTAATATTGAAATTCGTTCTAAAATTCAGATTAATCTATGATTCATCCGCACACGGAACTTCGCTTCATCAGCAAAGAAATAGGCTACGGTGTAGTAGCCACCCAATTCATTCCTAAAGGTACAGTAACATGGGTTCTCGACAAACTTGACCGCACCTTTGACCCTGAGGATGTCGAGAAATTGCCCCTGCCTTACCAGGAAATAATCGACACCTACTGCTACCGGAATGGAAAAGGGCAGTTTGTGCTGTGTTGGGATATTGCACGCTTCGTGAACCACAGTTTCAAATCCAATTGCTTGAGCACTGCCTATGACTTTGAGATCGCCATCCGCGATATTGAGCCCGGCGAGCAACTTACCGACGACTACGGTTACCTCAACGTGACTGAGCCATTTAGAGGGGTGGACGAGGGAACCAAACGCAAGACGGTATATCCGGACGACATATTGCGCTACCACCAACAGTGGGACAAGCAGGTGCTCTCAGCCATGAAGCGCATGCCCGATCATGTACAACCGCTGCAAAAATTCATTCCTCAAGATACATGGGTACAAGCCTTGGAAATTTCGAAAGGAAAGAGCACCCTTCAGTCTATCCTGAGCTGCTACTACCCAGCTGCTCAAAATGGCAGCAGCAAGGCCCATTAATTTGGTACAAAATGTTGCCACCGGTGCAAGGTGAGCGCATGAATTGATGGTCATTTCACAGGGTGTTTGGATTTTGAATCTGAATGGATTTTTTCTACATTGACCCTAAATTCAGCAGCCTATGCATCTCAACATACTCTACACGCCTTACGGACAGCTTGGCTTGATCGTGCTTTTTATTGTGACCATCGTTATCCTTGTCAAGGTTTTCGACAAGAAAGCACGCAAGAAGCAGAAGAAATCCAGAAATAAGGTGTGACGTATTTCCTTGTCCCGCTTTTTCAGCAAATGGCTTTAAATTTGCCGCGAAGGTCTATCTTCGCAAGCTTATGATTGAAGCCAGAAACATCCGAAAAGCCTATGGCAGCCTTGAAGTACTGAAGGGTGTCAACATGCACGTAAAGCGCGGCGAGGTGGTATCTGTGGTAGGTGCCAGCGGCGCTGGCAAAACTACATTGCTGCAGATATTGGGTACGCTCGATAAACCCGACAGCGGTGTATTGTCCATAGGCGGTACAGAAGTCACTTCACTCAGTGGCTTGCGCCTCAGTGCTTTTCGCAACAAGCACATCGGTTTTATCTTTCAGTTTCACCACCTCCTTCCCGAATTCACGGCGCTTGAGAATGTGTGCATTCCGGCATTTATAGCCGGAAAGTCGAAGAAAGAAGCCGAGCAAATGGCCCGGGCATTGCTCGAGCGACTCGGGATTCTCGCCAGGGCCGATCACAAACCCTCTGAATTAAGCGGCGGAGAGCAGCAGCGCGTTGCTGTGGCGCGGGCCATCGTCAACCGACCCAATGTGGTTTTTGCCGATGAGCCTTCAGGCAATCTCGACTCTGCAAATGCCGCCATGCTTCACTCCCTATTCTTTGAGCTGCGCAAGGAATTTGACCAAACTTTCGTAATTGTGACCCACAACCACGAGCTGGCACAAATGGCTGACCGGCAACTCACAATGGTCGATGGCCTCTTTGAGGCCAAGTCGACTGCCATAAAGCCTTGATAACTTGAGGAAAGCTGAATTAGCCCAGTTCCTTCGCGAGAAGGCGATCCAATACAACCATCCCGAATTTATCGAGACGGATCCCATACAGATTCCACGTCAATACTCGCTGAAAGAAGACATTGAAATCGCCGGATTTCTCTCCGCGGTAATCGCCTGGGGGCAGCGCGTCACAATTGTAAACAATGCAAAGCGGCTTACGGAACTGATGGGCAACACGCCCCATGACTTCATACTCAACTTTAGCGACAAGGACTTAAAGCCCTTTACAGGCTTTGTGCACCGCACCTTCAACGGCGACGATACCATCACCTTCATGCACGCCCTGCGCAGGGTGTACCAGCAAGAGGGCGGCCTGGAGGCATTGCTGCAAAAATGCTTTGAAGGCGACCTGGCTGAGCCAGGCAGTGGCTGGAACAGGTTCAAAACGGCATTTTTTGAAGTGCCGCATTTGCCGCGCAGCCGCAAACATTTGCCCGACCCTTTGAAAGGATCGGCGGCAAAGCGCATGAACATGTACTTGCGCTGGATGGTGCGGCAAGATGAGCAGGGGGTTGATTTTGGCATTTGGAAAAGCATGAAACCTGCACAGCTTTACATCCCCCTGGATGTGCACACCTCACGCGTGGCGCGCAAGCTGGGCCTGCTCACCCGCAAGCAAGACGACTGGAAAGCCGTGGTAGAACTGACCTCAGCCCTGCGACGCATCGATAAAAATGACCCCGTACGGCTTGATTTCGCACTATTTGGCCTTGGAGTCTTCGAAAAATTCTAATTTCATCCGCAAATCTTCCCCATGAAAAAGCGTCGCATACTTCTCTTCCTGCTCGTCCTCCTTGTGGCAGCCTACTTTTTGGGCCCCAGCCCTGACAGGCCTTCCTATGACCCTGCCCTTCCATCGCTTCCGCAAATGAGCGGAGCACTCGAAGCCTACGTGACCAGCAAGGAGCAGAAGCACAAGCTCAAGCCCAACAACGAGGCGCGCATCGTATGGGCCAACCCGGCCACCAAAGCCAAAACCCCTGTGGCCCTTGTGTACCTGCACGGTTTTTCAGCGAGCCAGCGTGAGGGGTTTCCTGCTCATATGGATTTTGCAGAGAAGTTTGGCTGCAACCTCTACCTCGCAAGGCTCTCCGACCATGGTATTGACACTACGGAAGCCATGTATCACCTCAGCGCCGATCGACTTTGGAACAGTGCCAAAGAAGCCTACGCCATTGGAAAAGAACTCGGCGATGAAGTTATCATCATGAGCACGAGTACGGGCGGCACCCTGGCCATCAAGCTAGCCGCGACCTATCCGGAGATCAAAGCCCTGATCAATTTCTCTCCGAATATTGAAATCAATGACCCTGCGGCATTCTTGCTCAACAAGCCATGGGGCTTGCAATTGGCACGTCTCGTCTTCAAAGGCAACACCCGCACAGTGCCCAGTGATAAAGATTACCGAAAGTATTGGTATGATACCTACCGCTTAGAAGCGACCGTTGAGCTGCAACAACTTGTAAGTACTGCCGCTACCAAAAGCACCTTTGAGGCCGTGACCTGCCCGGTGTGGAATGGGTTTTACTACCGGGATGAAGTCCATCAGGATCCAACAGTTAAGGTATCGGCCATCAAGAAAATGCACGAGCAAGTGGGCACGCCCGATCCATTGAAAGTTGCCGTAGCCTTTCCCGATGCTGAAACGCATGTCATCCCCTGCGACCTGATGTCAAAATCAGTGGAAGAGGTGATCCTGGCCGTTGAAAATTTTGCCGTAGAGCAGCTACAAATGGAAAAAGTAAAAGTTGATCAAATGAAAGCGTCCCCTATGTAACAAGGGGTGTATGTGTATTTTTTGCCATTATTTCAGCGTTTACCCCTAAATAAATGAAATGACATTTATTTTTTTCCACATTTCAGCAAAACAGACCCCTCAGATTGAAAAAATAATTTAATTCGCAGTCGCACCCATCAATGCGACATCCACATGCGAAGAAATCAAACTTTCGGGCGTATCGCCCTGGTGTTACTTGTAGTTTTCAGCCTGCTCTCAGTACTTTTTGAACCCATGCATCCGGAAGCCATCGAGGCATTTGATACCGGCGACCTCGCATGGATGATTACCGCCACAGCCTTGGTATTGCTCATGACGCCGGGGCTGTCCTTCTTCTATGGCGGTATGGTGCGCGCCAAAAACATCATTTCTACTCTTTTGCAGAGCTTCATAGCCTTGGGAGTAATTTCAATCTTTTGGTATGTGGTGGGTTTCAGTCTGGCCTTTGGCGAAAGCCTGGGAGGCATTGTTGGTGATCCGCGGAGCTTTCCGTTTTTCCACAACGTGGGTACTGCCCCTCATCCGGTCATTGCCTCCGGACTGCCTTTCGTGCTTTTTGCTGCCTTTCAGCTCAAGTTCGCCATCATCACCCCGGCGCTCATCACCGGTTCATTTGCCGAAAGGGTGCGTTTTTGGTCGTATATTATTTTCATTTGCCTGTTTAGCCTGGTGGTTTATTGCCCGCTTGCGCATATGACCTGGCATCCCGATGGGCTGCTTGCGAGCATGGGGATACTGGACTTTGCGGGCGGCACAGTTGTTCACATATCGGCCGGGGTGGCCGCCCTCACAGGTGCGCTATACCTTGGCAAACGGAAAATTAATGATGGTCAGGAAGAAGATCCTGTCCACATTCCATACGTGATTCTAGGCACCGGACTGCTGTGGTTTGGCTGGTTCGGTTTCAATGCAGGTTCAGCGCTGGCGGCTGACACCGTTGCTGTAAGCGCATTGTGGAACACCCATTTGGCATCGGCAGCAGCCATGCTTGCCTGGATCGTATACGATGCTGCGCGCGGCAAAAGGCCAGGAGCCCTGGGCGCTTGCATTGGTGCCGTGGTTGGTCTGGTAGCCATTACACCCGCGGCAGGTTTTGTAACAGCCGGGCCCAGCTTGCTCATTGGTGTACTCGCGGCCCTCATCAGCAATTGGGCCATGCACCGCATAGGGCGCAAAAAGATACTGGACGATACCTTAGATGTATTTGCCTGTCACGGACTTGGCGGCATGGTTGGCATGTTGCTCACAGCAGTCTTTGCACTCGAAGGCGGTTGGTACACCACCGGTGACTCTTCTCTTTTCATGCTGCACCTCATCACCTTGGTGGTATTGGTGCCGCTCATATTCGCGGTATCGTGGGTGCTGTACCTGATCACCGATAAAATTGCGCCCTTGAGGGTGAGCGCCGAGCAAGAAGAAATCGGGCTAGACTTAAGTCAGCACAATGAATTGATCAAAGGTTTTCAATAAAAATCAGCTTAAGCCACTTTGAGGTAAACTTTGAAAGCTGTCCATTCGCCAGGTACGCTATCCACTTCAATGCGACCGCCCATGGCTATTACCTGATTTTTGGTAATAAAAAGACCTAGGCCGCGGGCCTCAGGATGATGGTGGAATGTTTTCAGGAACCCAAAAAGCTTGGAGCCATGCTCCTTCAGATCAATCCCCAATCCATTGTCGCAAATGTCAAGCACACAAAAGTCTCCTTCTTTTTCTGCGCGAATGTGTACAACTGGCTTGCGCTCCGGATGGCGGTACTTGATACCGTTGTTGATCAAGTTGTGCAACACGCTGGTAAGATAGGCCGGTACTGCCAGCACCTTCATTTCGGGCCCGATTTCCATTTCTACTTGCGCTCCGGCACTGTTTTGAAATGCTTGAAGGCTCCCGAGACTCGCATTGGCAGCCACTGCGAGGCCAATTGGCCGTAAGGCGGCATCCGTATTGGTGGTGAGTTCTACAACCTCGTTCAAATCCTCAATGTTCTTATTGAGACAAGTGACAGCATGCTGTAAATTGTTCAAAAAATCCATCTTGATTTTTGGATCTTCTTCTTCCATCCAAAACTTAAGCAAAATATCAATATTGGTTGAATTGCTGCGTAAATTATGGGTGACTATATGTGCGAAATTCTTGAACCTGTCGTTTTGGTCGTTCGCAAGGTTCAAAAGATCATTCACCTTAAGTTCATTTCGCTTTTGTGCCGTTATGTCACTGACCAAAGCGTCAATTCGGATTGCCTTTCCTTCGCTGTTGCGAATTACCCTGCCGTGAGAGTGCACCCATTTGACCTCACCATCATTTGCGATGATGCGGAGCTGCCCGGCATATTTACCCTCTATAGATAAATCGCTCATGATGTTGTTGAAAATGAATTTATCCTCCGGATGAATAAACTCTTCCCACCAAAAAACATTCTTTTCTCCTAAATTGATTGGACACCCAACCAGCTTCTCGGCTGAAGGCGAAAGAAAAACCGTTTCCTGAGAAGGTAGGCTAAGCGACCATACAACATCATTCATTTCAAGCAAGATACCTTCAAGTTGGGCTTTGGTATTTCTCAATTCGCGCTGGGCTTTGAGACGCACCATCACATTCACCAGCATGTCTGCAAACAGGGACAGCAGCTCCCTTTCTTTTTCAGGAAATGGCGAACATTTAAACACCGAATCAAAACCCACAAAACCCAGGCAATCACCTTGATGCAATAGTGGAATGGTCAACAGGCTCTTAATGTCTTGCGGCAATAAAATCTCTTTCAAGGGCCCCTCTTCCAGCGCGGCACTGTCGGCAATGTAAATCTCTTCTCCCTTTTTGTGCTTTTCTGGCCAATCCAGACTAAAGTCAAAACTCAACCCTTGCAGCTCATCCATTTGAGGTTCTATACCCTCGGCACACCATTCATGGGTGTTGTTGGAGCAGTGATTGGCCCAATCGTATTGAAAAACATAAATCCGGTCGGCACTTACATCATTTCCCAAAAGTGCGAGCGCATGTTGGACTTCAGAATCAAAATCCTTGTTGGTCACATTCATAAACCGGGTTGAAATACCCATCAGCAATTGCTGAAGCGTCGAAAGCCGCGCATTTTCATGCGCTATGCGACTTCTTTCAGTAATGTCTTCAGTAAGAATGATGATTCCACCTATGTCATCATTGCTTATATACCAGGGCCTTGCCTCCCATTTTATGATCATTTCCAATCCATCATTGCGCAGATAAGGGTCTGCATTGCTTTTAAAACCATTTCCCCTCAGTGCATCATGCATCAGGGATTTGAATTTCGCATCCACATTGTTGAAAATGCTAAAGTGATCAACTCCAAGAATCTGAACATTCTGCAAGTTGTAATCTTCAATCCATTGGTTGCTCACGGCGAGGTAGCGCAAGTCCTTATCCAGCATCGCTATAGCGTTAGGAGCCTGCTCAATAAAAATACGGCGGCGCTCAAATACCTCCTTGAGCATCTCATCCTTGCGCTTACGGTGTGTTACGTTTTGAACAATCGCCAAAAACACACCTTCTCCAAGTGTACTCAAATGACATGCATAATATTCTGTGCCGCTGTCCCAATCGAGGGCATACTCGAAGGTCGAAGCAGGATTGCCCGATTCCAGTAAATCGATGCATTTGCTGATTTGATCAACTACAAAATCGGGCATCACTTCATTGATGCTTAGCCCGATCGTTTCATCTGCGTCGAGATTTGCCGACTCCTCTGACTTCCCTGGCTTATAATCCAAGATTAAGCCCTGCGCGTTGATCACAAAGAACATGTCAGGTATGGCTTCCAGCACCATACGGCTATATGAAACGCGCTCGATCGGCAACTGGCCTTTCGCCTCTGGCAAAAGCGTACATATGCCATAGAAAACCTCAGGCTCACCGGAATTCGAACTTTTGATAAGCTGAATTTTAAGGCTGGCCTGAACATAGACCTTGTCCTTTCGTTTCAACCGAACAAGCGAAGCTACAGTCGATCGTTCCATGAAGGCACCGCCCTTCAACTGTTTCATTAATTGCTTGCGGTCAACGAGATGGAGCAAACTCCAAAAATCCGCGTCATGCATATCGTCCTTTACATAGCCCAGTTCAGTCATGAAATCCGGAGCAATCCAGGAATCTTCAATATCACTTGAGTCTATATAAAACTCTCCATAGAGCTTTGAATTCAGCCGGTAGTTTTGAGAATCGAGCAGAATTTTTTTTAGTTGTTCACCTTTAAGAGACATCATTCTGTAATTGGTTGCATTGAGATTTAAATGCTACTACGGTTTAAATCATGTTGGGTTTTACTTTTTTCTCGCCTGAAATACAAATAGCATCGGCAACCATCCGGTATTTTTAGATAAACGGCCACGAACTATGTTGTATACTATGATCAATATTGCAATTTTACACCGATAGTAAGTAAGACTAATTTAACCCGAACTTCAACCCGAAGAAAACAGTGCGCGGGCGAGAAGGACCGTAGATATAACCGGCATCGCGCTCAGGGCCAAAATCCAAGTCGTCTTGATATGCGTTAAACAGATTTTGAATTCCTGCAAAAACCTGCAAGCGGTAACCCTCTTTTTGATAGAGGTCCCAAGATGTTTTGAGATTTTGCTCAAAGAAACCAGGGCTTCGTTTAATGACCGTAAAGCTGTCCGAAAATTCTGAACCAATTACATGTGGCACATCCATAGGTCCGGTATATACAGCAGAGAGGTAGACCGCAAGCTTTGTCATCGGCCTGTATTGCAGGGTAAAATAGCCGTATACATCAGGGGTGCGCAGTAGCCGTGACGTTGTGGTGGCAGGATTGAAATCATCATCGGCTTCAGGCGCCCAAATTTCCTCTTCGGTGGTATAGCGAGCCGATTGCAATGTAACTCCCGATTGAAAAATGAATTTTCGCGAAAGCGCTACATTGGCTTCAAGGTTCATACCCTGTACAATTGCAGCATCGCCATTGCGCTTTGTGATCACAGCAATCCCATTGTCAAGGGCCACCTGATCAGACAGGATGAAGGGATTGTTAAGCCTTGTGTGAAAAGCTTCAGCCACGAAATTGAGCTGTTTGCTGCCCTGCATGCGGGTATAGTTGAGTGAAGCCGTGTAGCTGTTGCTGCGTTCGGTTTCAAGCTCCGGGTCGAGCTGGATAAATAGTACATCACCGCCCACCGTTTGAATATGTAAATCTTCGTCAAATACTTGCGGAGCGCGATAGCCCTGTGCGAAGGAAGCACGCAGTTTCAAATTTTCCGAAAGGTCGTACATGGCCGAAGCCCTTGGTACAAAAACACCTAGGGTTTTTTGGTTGTCAAAAACATCCTGCACAAGGTCGTAGCGTCCGTTGATATTAACTGCGTCAAAGCGACCGCCGAGCAGAAAACTCAGCCGCGGCAAAGGCGTGAGTTGAAGCTGCGCATAGTTGCCCATGGTAGCGACCCGCTGCTCAATGGAGCGGCCATAACCTGGCATGGCGTCAGTGAGATCATAATGCTGATATTCTGTACCCGCAGTGATGTTTATTTTGTCGTTAAGGTCATAATTGTACTGCAATCCGCCTACTGCTGCCAGGTCTTGAGAGCGCCCATAGGCGTTGATAGCGAGCAAATCATCATTGGTTAGGCTGTCGCCGGGGGCGAGTATACGCCCACCCGCACCGTAATAGCTGTCGCGCCTTGTAGCCTGTAAAGAGGCGTACACAGAAAATTTATGTCTGAAATCAGCGGAATACTGCTCGAATGAGATGTTGCTCCCGAAAATCTTATGGTCGAGCTGCTCCGTGACCTCTGTTTGGTGGGGCGCGAGTTCAAACTGGCTTCCTCCTCGCCGAAACTCATGGATGCTGTATGCACCCACCTTGAGCTTGCTGCGGTGGGTGGGATTGTAGAATGCATCAAACCCAAAAGTATTATTTTCGAGCAAGGTAATTTCAGAGATGCCGTCGCCATTGGCATCCCAGGGATCGCGGTTGCGGGTGTAACCGTACAAACTCATGCCCTTTTGCAAGTCATCGCTTACGATTGCTCCATTGAGCATCAATGTGCGGTCAGATGCATCAAAGTCAGTAAACGCTTGATTTAAAGCCACTTCAAAGCTGTTATTAACCGGTTCCTTTGTAATGATATTGACCGTACCCCCAATGGCATTGCCTCCATACAGCACCGAGCCCCCCCCGCGCACCACCTCTACCCTGTCAATCATATTGGCGGGAAACATGTCGAGGCCATACACCCCGGCCAGTGCTGAAAAAACAGGCCTGCTGTTGATGAGTACCTGAGAATAAGCACCTTCTAATCCATTCATTCTTAATTGCGTAAAGCCGCAGTTCTGGCAATTGTTTTCTACCCTGAGGCCTGGTGAAAAAGCCAAACCCTCTGATAGGCTCAGCGACTGTGTGGCTTCAAAAGTCTTTGGAGATATCTGGCTTACAATCACGGGTGTATTATACATCGGGATAGCGTTGCGGGTAGCAGTTACCGTGACTTGTTGCAGATTGAGCAAATCTTCCTCCAAAGCGATGCTGACATCAGTTTGCTGACCTGCGACAACATACACCTCCAGCGTCGTCGGCTTGTAACCGATCAGACTTGCACGAAGGAGGTGGCTGCCTTCCGGCAAATTGCGCAATTCAAAAGTGCCATCACTGGCACTGGCCACCCCAGTGCCCAATGCAAGAATACTAACATTTACACCGGGCATGGATTCGCCGTTGGAGTTTATGACGCCCCGGATATCACCAGTTTGGGCATAGGATAAGCTTATACAACTGAATATCAATACAAAATAAACGCAAGTGCTCTTCATTCGGTTATTTTTACAGCTGCAAATATATATTTTTAGATTAATCTAAACTATTTCTCCGTGTCATCCTTTCGCCCTCTGAGCAAGGCCCTCCATTTAAATCCTCTAAGTTTGGCAGGTATAAGTTGCGAGAAGGCAAAAAAAAACCTGCGGGCACAAGGCCCGCAGGTTCATTTTATTTTTTCTATACAACCCTTTTCAGCTTTGATCCCACCTCATGTTCCAAAAGTGGGGTCCGAAAACTGGTATCTGAGCGTATATCTTTGAATTAGGCTATTACTGCTTTCTCGTCGGCATAACCATCGCTGATTGCGATACCATAGATCACAAGACCGAAGCCTATTTTGTTGACCGCATCAGCTATGTTATAAAACAGGTCTACATTAGATGATTCCCATCCAAGGCCTACATTGAGCCAGCCACCTGGCATACACATGTAACCGATTGGATAGATAGCCCATCCTACCAAAACAAACCACGCAAGGGCGCGTACTCCGCGCACTACAGCTGGATTGTTTGAATTGTCTGCAAGGGTTTTCACTTCACCAAACCATACTACATACAGAATGTAGATGTAGCCGATGGTCGAAATAACTCCCCAAGTAACTGAATGGACAGTGCCTCCATCTGTGAATGCCTCACCGATGTAACCCGCAACAAGCATGAGTACTGAGAAGAAGATCAATTTCCAAAGCAAACCAATCTTGGCACCTGCGGCTTTGGTGAGGAGATAAAACTCAACACACATCAAGGGCACAGTAAGTGTCCAGTCGATGTACCTCAAAGCCGTTGGGTTTTGTCCTGTGGCAGTGTAGTAATCGCGCATGTAATAATAATGCACTGCTGCAATACCAGTGATGAGGCCCGAAACCAGAAGTGAAGTTTTCCACTTGCCTTTCACACGGCTACGCTCAAAGAAAAAGAATACAGCGGCAGCGAACATTGCCATGTACCCAACGAAAAAAGTAAACGCTACGGGGTCATCCACAGGAATTTCCACCATCAGTAAGGATAAAGCTTTCATAATTGATTTGTTTTTGGGTTTTTGTTGAACATTAGGAATAAAACATTAAACAAAGAAAATAAGTTCATACAGTGTTAAATTATTTTTTGTCCGGACTCCTCGATCGGAATGATATTTTATGTCCATAACGTTAGTTTAATTGCTCCAAAATGATTGCCACCACTGTAAAATTTAAGGAAGACCAGTGTTTTCATGGCTAAAAGAAAAATGGTTAATAACTTCTCATTTTTTTTGTCATTCACACACTGAAGAGCCCTTAAACCCAGTACGGTCGGCAAAAATTAATAGTGTATAATTACACCAATCTCTCTACGCCTGGTCAGTGCTCATCACAATAGTGGGCATCGGTGGTTCATATGCGTGCATGGCATAGAGCAATGCTTCAAGGTCTTCCTTCATCAGGAGCATCTCCCGATTTGCATATTTCAACAGCCCTTCATCTTGCATATGGTTCAGCATTTGTGTCAAAAACCTGTAATAACCATTCACATTGAGTACACCTATCGGCTTTTGGTGCAAGCCAAGCTGGCCCCACGTAAGCATTTCAAACAGCTCCTCGAATGTTCCAAAGCCACCTGGCAATGCGAGCACGCCATCACTGAGCTCGTGCATTTTAAGCTTCCGCTCTTGCATGCTTTCCACCATGATCAGCTGCGTAAGTTCCTCATGGGCTATTTCGCGCGAGCGCATAAACTTGGGCAACACCCCGATGACCAAGCCTCCCTCACTAAGCGCACCATCGGCCACGGCACCCATAAGCCCAATCTTAGACCCTCCGTATACCACTTGTATTCCTTCTCGTGCCAGCTGGGCTCCTGTTTCAAAAGCAACTTTCTTGTAAATTGGATTGTGGCCCTCGCTCGAAGCGCAAAATACTGCAATGGATTTCATACCTGCGAATTTGGGGATTTTCGACCAGAACCGGAGCTTAAACGGAACTGCTTTTGCCAAAAAAAATGCAAGCTCACCGCAACAACCAGCAGCATAGGAACCAATACGGGCAGGGTATAGCGCTCCTCAATCCCGCGCTGCACGAAGGCGAGATAAGCCAGGTATAGCAACACTGGTGCGGCAATTAGGGCCAACCTCTTGCAAGGCTGCTCCTTGCGGAAAATAAGTAAAAAGAAGCATGCCGGGATGAAAAGCACAAACAAGGAGAGGTGCAGCGCAGCACTTCCAAACCGCAGCACTTCCATCCACCACTTGCCCCGGTGCGTGGCCTGAAAGATGTAAAGCGATAAATTGCTGTGGGCCGCCATGTCCTTATAATACACTCTAGTAGGCACCGCAATCAAGGCCTGCCAGGGCTGCACGCGAATGGTGGTATTTCTAAGTGCCTGAAATTGATCGACCACCGCAATCTCATTCAAATCCGGCTGCAATGGCATTGCCAATTGCTGGTCGTGGTATGGCATTTGTCCTTGCAGTACGCGGTAATAGGTAAAGTAAGCGTCTCTTATATTTTGCTCACCCAGGTCCCTTTGCAAAGCCACGGGAATCTTTGCAACAATACCGTCTATCACCGCTTCTGCATCACCGCAACGCCGTGCCACTTCCCACAGGCTCAGCATGGATTGATGAAACGATGCTCCATGGTCGCCCCACATTTTGTGAAAGCCCCATATCGCTTCGTGGGGCGGGCGGTACAGGTCATTGCTGTCCCAATGGTAAATGGGATGCAATGAAGGCCATTTCCCCATGATGCGGCTTGAGCGGTATTGCCAGGCCAGGAGTGGAAGCAAAGTCAGGGCGAGCATGCCCAAGGACCGAAACTTGGAAACAGCTTTGAAGTGCCTGTAAAGCAATGGAAGCAGGGCAAACAGCCACAGCACCATGGGCACGCGGATCAAAACCAACAAGCCCAGCACCAGCGAGGACATCAAAAGATAAAGAGGGCGACGTGCATTCAAAAGACCAAAGACCAATGTAATGACCAATGAAGGCACCACAGCCTCTGTGAGCGTGTAGGACAAAAAGCCAAAAAACATCGGGCTCAGCCCAATGAGGTAGCCCAGGACCAAGGCAAGCCTGGGCGTCATTTGCAGCTGCCTGCCAATGGAAGGAATCAAGGAGACGCTGGCACTCCACAACAACAATTGGAAAACAAACAAGGCCCTTAGTGCAGCCTCAGCTTCCAAAAAAATCCTAAAAGTGAGGTAGAACAGGCTATAGCCCGGGCTGCGTTGCACATAGGCGGCGTTTCCAACGGCATTGGTGCGCCAACCCTTACCCGCGAGAAAATTCTCGACCGGAACAAGATATGCGGCGTCATCGGCAGTAATCACCGTGAGGCCATGCCTCAATACAGACCCCGAATCTGCTAAAGCTCGGGCATTTAACAAATGTACAGCCGCGGCAACACCAAGAGAAATCACAAAAAGCAAAATAGCTGTCCTGAAGTGTAAGGGTATTGCCATGGGGCGAACTTACAGCAAAACGCTCAAAAACGCGCCTCAAATCATTGCCCTCAAAACTTTACCTTTACGCAATCGCCCCACAGACCGCTATCGTTGAGAAGAATCACCTTAAAAGTATTGCTATGGTTGTGGCTCCTTGTCAAGTGGAGCTTTATCGTGACGGTAGCCCTGCTTGTGCTGCTCACTATAGCCGTCAACTTGCCTCCAGTTCAGCAACTTGCCATAGAAAAGGGGACGAAATGGTTCAATAAAAAAACGGGCGGCAGTCTAAATATCGAAAGATTTGAGCTGCGCATACCTTCCTATCTCGCTATAGAAGGACTGGAGCTCTACAGCCCCGACAGCATACACATAGCTGGCATGGAAAGCCTCGAATTAAAGCTGGGCTGGCGAAAGCTTTTCAACAATAAAGCTGTTGTTGATAATTTGCATATCATAGGATTAAATGCAAATATCTACAGTGATACTTTAGGTACTTGGAATTATGATTTCATCGTGAATGCCTTCGCGGCAAATGAGGCAGACACTTTGCCCAAGCCGGCAGCCTCGGGCACCTCCTGGGATGTAGAATTGAAAAAGCTCAACCTACAAGGCATCGATTTGCGCTACAGCGATGCCTTGAGCCGGGACTCGTTTCTCGTGAGTTTTCAAGACCTCAGAATTCGAAGCAGTGATTTCTCTCTCATTAAACAGACCTTCGAATTTGAAAAGATTTACCTTGCAGGAGCTGAGATTCACGCCCAACTCGGCTACCACGGCGACAGTGCAGCCACGAAGGATGTAACTGAGGCCAATCCTCAAGCAGCGGCCACGGAAGCCGACACTACCGAGGCCTTACCTCGCATCGGCATCGAACTTATACTCCTCGAAGACCACCACCTGTATTTCACAGACCTTGGTGACGGCTCGCGCTACGAGGCCAGCCTTGGCAAGCTGCAGCTGGAAACCAAAGAAATTGACCTCAACAAAGACCTTTACCTCATCGATGCGCTCAGCGTAGCAGCGCTCGACCTCGAAATATACCTTCCGGATTCGCCCCCCAGCGACACCCCATTCGACGGTGAGATTTGGGCACCTTTAAATATCTATGCTAATGAATTTAGTATTGAAGGATTTGATTTTAAAATGTTTACCTTTAGTGATAAAGCTGCCATTGGTGAAAGTGAAGCTTCAATCATTTTGAGCGACGTTTATTTGCAAGTTGAAGACCTTAAAGCCAGTGATGAGGGCTATGCTTTGGAGCTCCTAAGTGGACAATTGCGCTATGACGACCTCCCTCAATTGAATAAAATTGCATTCCGCCTCGATCTCGGGCCCGAAGCAGTTTCGCTCTCCGGGCTCGATTTCTCCATGGGCAAAACTGTTGGCAAAGCCGACCTGCAACTCTCCTACCCCAGCCTGGCGAAGCTGTTGAACGACAACGCGTTTTCAGAAGCACGTATTGGCCTGAATCGCCTCAGCGTACACCCCGATGACATCGCAGCCCTGCTCACTTTTGTCAATCCCGACAGTGCTTTGCCAACGCTACCCAATAGGCCCATTGAAGCAAGCGCCCTTTTGACAGGGAATTACAAGGCCATCGGCATTCAGCAGCTCAGTTTAGGCACGGGAGCCTCCAAGATTTCGATCAGTGGCCATACGAAAGGGGAAAGCCTGAATGCACATCGGATTGAGCTAGATGCACTCGATGTGCTTGTACTCATGCAAGATGTGGCTCACTGGCTCCCTGATAGCCTCGACCGCAATATGCTTCCAGGCAGCATACAATTTGCCGGAAAGGCAAAGGCCGGCCCTCAATACTCGGCCTTGGATGGCTTGCTTTCTCTGCCTCCCTTTGGCGACCTCGAAATTGATGTTCGAAGCGGTGGCTGGAAATCTGAAAGCTATGACCTTGTTGCCGAAGTGAATTCAGCCATGATTGACCTTGGCAGCTTATTGCAATCAGACACTGCATTCACTTGCTTTGGCCTTACTGCCGACCTTAAAGACCTGGCCACTGACAGCATGCGCGGACATCTTACGCTCGATATTCCTGAGTTCAGAAAGGATGCACTGAACGTGCGCAATATTTTCGTCAGTGATACCCTGGATGGCGACCTGCACCGATTTGGTGTAATGGCAAATGACTCTTCCCTGATCGCCAATGTCAAAGGCACCGCGCTGCTCACAAACGGTGTCGATGTGGTGTTAAATGCCTCCGTGTCCGGCGCCGATTTCCAATATCTAGGCATTTCGAAAAAAGACATCAGGCTGAGTACCGATTTTAGCGCCTATTACGTGCAGATTGACAGTGTGCAGCGAGGCGCAGTGAATATAGGCACGAGTGTAGTCGTTCAGTCAAATGAACGCATTGATATACAACCAATGTCAGCCAACTTCTTTCTTGGCCCTGACAGCACAGGCATCAATATTTCAGGTGAATTGCTCAGTCTCAATTCAACTTCCAACCTCTCAATTGACTCTTTAATGACGAGGGTTCAAAATCTATTTAAACAAAATATTCCCGATAATGAGCTCAGTGATGCTTATTGGAATCTTGACTTCAGATCGGGCGATTCCGAGTTGATTCGCGATCTGCTCCTGAGCGACCTGAAAGAATTTGAACCAGCAGTGGCAAGGATTCGCTACGTAGGCGCTGAGCGAAAGCTGGATGTAAACTTTTCTATGCCACTCGTGGAATATGGGAGCCTTAGAATTGACAGCACATCACTTGATCTGCGCAGCACTAAAGGCAGTACCACAGGTGACTTCAGTATTAAAAATATTTCAATTGATACATTGGTTATCAATCAATTAAACCTTTCAGTGGCACCCGATTCTGTCGGTACACTTTTCAAGCTGTCTATTGGTGGCGCCCCTGACCAGGCACCCTACCAGATCGGTGTAAATTTGAGTCATCAGCAAGACCCAACAACACATTGGTTGCTAAAGCCCCAAACCGAGATTTACCTGGCTTCCAAACCTTGGCAGGTAGATGAGGATGCCTGCGTGCGGTTCAAAGAAAGCGGCACCGAAATTTCAGACCTGAGGCTGAGTAGAAATCAGCAAGAGCTGCGCTTCTCGAAAAATGAAAAGGATGAGGTTCTTCATTTC
Organism: Cryomorphaceae bacterium; assembly: GCA_036796255.1. Lineage (GTDB taxonomy): Bacteria > Bacteroidota > Bacteroidia > Flavobacteriales_D > Cryomorphaceae > T3Sed10-241. The sequence goes on along the minus strand of DAIRDH010000009.1, from coordinate 7,987 downwards.
GGGGCTCAGCGATTCAAGCTTAATGCATTGGGATCAATTTTCTCACAAAAGGAAGCGCTTTTTGACGGTGTGCTTAGCGCTGGCCTTGACTTGAACGCCGATGGAACCTTCGAGGGCGACGGACTTATAGAAGACCTCGTTATTGCGGGTGCCAACTTTGGCTCACTCGATTTTGCCGGTGAGGCCGAAGAGAATCTATACCGCCTTTCGGCAAATTTTGCTGGTGAAAGCTTGGACCTTAAATCGCAGGGAACCATTCAGGTTGAGGATGATGGCAGCCAGAAGCTCGATCTCAAAGTTGATGTAGGCCGCTTTGCAGCAAAAACACTGGAGAATATCGCTCCTTCCCTATTCGCCCAAGCCAGTGGAGATGTATCGGGGCAAATCCGGATCGGCGGCACATCTGGCAATCCGGAGCTCAAAGGTGCGCTGACTTTTAAAGACGTATCGCTCAGGGTTAGTGGTGGGGGGCTATATGCCCTACGAAATGAGGAAATTCGCATTGAGCCCGATGCCTTTGTGTTCCCAAATTTCAACATCCGCGACTCTACATCACAATCACTTATCGTCAATGGAAAAGTGATGCACAAGAACTTTAGCGACTTGCGTTTCGATCTAAACATCCGTAGCGACAGGTTTACAATGCTCGACGTAAAAAAGGGGGAAGACCCTAATTTTTACGGAACCTTGATTGTTGGTAGCGATATCAAGATTACCGGTACACAAACACGCCCGGTGGTGCGCAGCGACATATCCCTGAAGCGCGGATCTGAAATGGTATTTACAGTGCCTGAGAGCGATTACAACTCCTTTGAAGATGATGGCCTCATTGAATGGGTTGATTTCAATGCCGAAAAGGTGCCCAATATTCTAAGAAAAGATAAGGAGAACGAAGCAAGTCCTTCTATCCTTTCCGAAACCATCATTGACCTTGCAGGAAACTTAAACATAGACAAGGAGACCAAATTTCGGATCATCATTGATCCTCTGGCAGGCGATTATCTTGAAATAGAAGGTGGTGGGAAGCTTGCCCTTGGCTATGACAGGGCGGGCCGCATAAGCCTTTCCGGTACATATACAGTGAGCAGCGGCGCCTATCAAATGACTTTTTACAATATTGTAAAGCGCAAATTTTTGTTAGAGCCGGGAAGCCGCATCACTTGGAACGGTGATCCCTTTAGCGCTGACTTGAACCTAACAGCCATTTATCCCACGCGTGCCTCCGCTATGGGATTGCTCAGCACTGGCGGAGCGGGCAGCGAAGGCTTGCGCCGCATGTTTGACTGGGAGGTATTGATGGCAATAACAGGAGAAATCGAACAGCCGGAAGTAGGATTTGACCTCCGTCTCGACAAATCGAGCCAGTCGAGCCGTGGAAGCCTTCAAGGCGCAATCGAATCGAGATTGGTGCAGCTGCGCGAAAATGAAAGTGAGCTCAACATGCAGGTATTTGCGCTTATGGTATTTAATACCTTTATCTCTGAAGGAGGTAGTGGAACCAGCGGAAGCGAAATGGTAGGCAACCAGGCGCGCAACAGTGCCAGCCAATTGCTCACCCAACAGCTCAACAACATGAGCGATAAGCTGGTGGGAGGAGTCGAACTAACCTTCGACTTGCAATCCTATGGCAGCGAAGGTGCTACGGAAACCGATCTGAGTGTAGACCTGTCCAAAGCCTTGTTTGACGAGCGGGTGGTGGTGAGCATGGGAAGCACTTTTGCCTTAGAGCAGAATAATGCCATGGCCGACAATTCGCAGCAAATGATGACCAATTTCGTGGTCGAGTATAAAATAACCAACGATGGCAGATACCGGCTCAAAGCTTTCCGCAAAACGGATGTTGAGGACATACTTGTAGGACGGATTACCCGAACAGGCGCCGGCCTCGTATTCAGACGAAGTTTTGACCGAGGGGATCAAATTTTCAAAAAGGACAAGAGTGAAAAAGAACTGGAAGCAGAGCTCGAGGCCGAAAGAGAAAGGCTAAAGCAGGAAAAAAACGCTATAAAGAACAATGGCAAGGGCAAAGCCACTGATTCAAAAAGCGATTCTGAAAAGAAGCTTTCAAAAGACAAGGAGGACAATGGGCTCTAAATTTCTCTTAGCCATGCTTGTTGTCGCTATGCTCGCCTCGTGCACAGCAAGGCGATATTTGCCGGAAGGTGAGCGCTACTTTGCAGGGCATGTTGTAAAGTATGATGCCGGTCAGGAACAAGTGCCCAGGCAATGGCAGGACCAGGTGGAAAATGATTTGCGGCCCGATAAAGTATCAAAAGTATGGGTATCACGGCCTGGAGTATGGCTGCATGGTATCATGGGAGATGTCGAAAAGGAGAAAGGCATTAAGCATTGGCTCAAGTACCGAATCGGAGATGCACCCGTCTATCAATCGGAGGTGAGGCATGAACGCAATGCAGCGTACATTGAAGACCTGCTGCGGAGCGAAGGCTTTTTCAAAGCATCGGTGCGGGCTGAGATTGACTCTGCCAAAAATGAATCCCGTGTAATATACACCGTGACCCAGGGAACCCCTTACCGCTTTGGCAAAATTGAGATTTGTGATGAGCCAACGAAGCTATGCTCCAAACTGGACTCCCTCATGAATGAAAGCGATGTGCGCCCCGGCAACCTTTTCGGCCGAACTGCCTTGAGTGAGGCGCGCTCATCCATCGGCAACTTCTTCCGCTCCAATGGATACTATTACTTTCGTTCTGATTTTATCCAATTCCAGGCTGACAGTGCAGGTGGTGAACACACGGTAGATTTGCGCGTGGGGATTATTGACGACCTCGAACCCAGCCTTACAGACAAATACTTCATCGATGGAATTTGGCTTGACCTGAGTGGCGGTGAGGCCGTCACCGACACTATTATGGGACCTGTAAAGGTTTTACTCGGAAAGGACGAACCTTTTATTAAACCAGAAAAACTAAAGCCTTTCGTTTCTATTGTTGACAGTGCAGCCTACTCATTCGCAGACCAACGCCTCACCCTTCGTCAGCTCAACCGACTGGATGTATTTGAGTTTGTAAATCTGAAATTCAGCAGTGATACTACAAATGGCAACCGCGACCTCAAAGCGGAAATATCGGGCTCAGCGATGAAAAAACAAACTGTAGGAAGTGAGCTCGATATCAATACCACGTCCAATAACTTTACGGGACCAGGGCTTCGACTTGAGTACAGCAACCGCAACCTCTTCAGAGGAGCGGAAAAGCTACGGATCCTTGGTATAGGCCGCTACGAAACCCAACTCTCAGGTGACAGAAAGGGGCTCTCCTCATTTGAATTTGACCTTCAGGCCGATTTACTTGTGCCCCAAAAAGGCCGCTTGACAAAAAAAGGTAAAAACAGGGGCAATGTACCCCGGACAAAGTATGGCGCGCAATACCGTATTTTTCAGCAGGCCGACTTCTATGCCCAAAGTGCTGCGGGACTGCGCTACGGTATGGAATGGCTCAGTGGCGAAGCTCACCTTCATAGCATCAACTACATTAGCGTCAACTACCTGCGGCTGCTCAGCTCCTCCGAGAGCTTGGACGATTTGCTTGAAAACAATGTATTCTTTCGGGAAAGCTTTGAAAATCAATTCGTCGTTGGTCCGAATTACACCTACACCTACAATCCGAAATGGAAAAAAGGCCAACGCGTGCGCTGGTTTTTTAGTGCCAACATAGACTTATCAGGAAATGTGCTCAATGGAATATACGCACTGCTTGGCAACGACTTGCGTGAACCAGGTGACTTCACGCTTGGAGGAATCCCCTTTTCGCAATACAGCAGGTTTTTGATCGATAACCGCCTCACCTTTAAGTTAAGCAGGACTTCTGAACTTGTATTCAGGCAAAATATTGGAGCAGGTTTTGCCTATGGCAACAGTACTGTAATTCCTTTCGCAAAACAGTTTTTCGTGGGTGGAGCCATCTCAATGCGGGCATTTCAGCCCAGGGCCATAGGACCGGGATCCTTTATCAATGAAGACCCCATTTTCGGCTCTTTCTTTGATCAAACTGGCGATTACCTTGCTGAGTTTAACCTGGAGTACCGCTTTGCCAAAGGCGGCTACTTTGAATGGGCGCTTTTTACAGATGTCGGCAACGTATGGTTGCAAAGGCCCTCAGAGGGACGCCCTGGTGGAGAATTTGCATGGAACCGCGCTGTGAGCGAACTCGCAGTTGCCGCCGGCGTGGGATTGCGCATGGACTTTACTTTCGTCCTGCTGCGCTTCGATCTGGCCTTTCCCGCGCGCCTTCCATTTTTGCCGGAGGGCGAGCGCTGGGTGCTAGACCAGATCAATCCATTTAAACAAAATTGGCGACAAGACAACTTGCTGCTAAACATTGCGATAGGATATCCATTCTAAACAATAGATTTACAATAAATTTCGAATGCGTTTACATCAAAAAACCCCAATGCCTATGGCAATGGGGTTTTCAATTTCTTGAAATATGGCCTTACGCGGTAACTCCGAGTACTTCGGCCATTTTCTTGCCGATGTGTGCCGGTGAATCCACCACGTGGATACCACACTCGCGCAGGATGGCTTTTTTGGCTTCAGCGGTATCTTCGTCACCACCAACAATGGCCCCTGCATGACCCATGGTGCGGCCTTTTGGCGCGGTAACACCAGCGATAAAGCCTACTACGGGTTTGGTGCCGTGGGCTTTCACCCAACGTGCAGCTTCGGCTTCGAGGTTACCCCCTATCTCGCCGATCATTACAATACCCTCTGTGTCAGGGTCAGCCATAAGCAATTGTACCGCTTGCAGTGTGGTGGTTCCGATAATAGGATCACCGCCAATTCCAATGGCTGTAGATTGGCCCATACCCGCTTTGGTGATCTGGTCTACTGCCTCATAAGTCAGTGTACCTGATTTAGAAACGATTCCAATACTACCTTTCTTGAAAATGAAACCCGGCATTATGCCCACTTTGGCCTCGCCTGCAGTCATTACCCCAGGGCAATTAGGGCCTATGAGGGTGCAATCGCGTCCGTTTATATAGTTCTTCACCTTCACCATGTCATTGACCGGAATTCCTTCCGTGATGGTAACAATCACCTTGATGCCAGCCTCAGCTGCTTCCATAATGGCATCAGCGGCAAAAGCAGGTGGAACAAAAATAATGGTCACATCAGCTTTTGTTTCCTTTACAGCATCGGCTACAGTATTGAAAACAGGACGGTCGAGGTGCTTTTGGCCACCCTTGCCAGGGGTGACACCGCCAACCACATTGGTGCCATATTCAATCATTTGTGAAGCGTGAAAGGTGCCTTCGCTTCCGGTAAATCCTTGAACGATGACGCGGGAATCTTTATTTACGAGTACTGACATGGTAGATTAAGTGCTTTATTTTGGTGGGCAAAAATAGACCATTGCCGGGGCTCTGCCAAGCTTTAAATACTGAATTACGCTATATTCATCTTGCATCTCCGCAACTGGGCAACTGAATTCCATCGACCTACACACAACGATTTAACACACACTGCCTGGAGCAATCTGAATTTTTTAACATTCCACTTCAAAATTTTATTCGGGAAAAACACATGTATAAGACACTGTATGTTGGTTTCTTAAGTTAATCCACCAGGCGGACATCAAAGTTCCACACATTGATTTGTGCGCCATTATTTCCCCAGCGTTAATACTGCGCACTATATTTTTGTCATCTTCGCGCTGCCTTAATATGGCGCAATTATAAATTCTAAACTTTTAAACATGCGTAAATCTTTACTTTTCATGGCAATGTTCACCTTTGCCGCTTTTTCAAGCTTCGCCCAGTGCGAAGAATGGGCAAGTCCTACACCAACTACTGCTTGGAATGACTTTGGCAGTTTTCCTTGTGACGGAGCAACCAGCGAAATCACTGGATTTGAAATTTGGCAGTCAGAAGCATATTCATTCGAAAACGGAATAGAAGGTGCAAGCTACACTTTTAGCAATTGTAACGGTGCATCTGGAACTTGGGTACCTGAATACACGGTTATTGCCCCATCAGGAGCAATAGATGCTTTCGGTGCTGGCGATGGCGACGGCTGCTCAATCACCTGGACTGCTTCTGAATCAGGAACTTATGTTGTTCTGATCAATGAGGCCGGCAATTGCGGAATCGAGGGAAGCGACGACAATGGCTTTCCTGCAATCACTACCAACTCAGGAGGTTCTGCTTGCCCCCCACCACCCATCGCACTTGAAGGCGCTGAGTCATTTGAAGGTGGCGTACTTCCAACTTGTTGGACAATTGTAGATGCAGATGGCGATGGCAATAACTGGAATTTCGCCGCAGGACTTCCTGGTTTTGAAAGCGACTGGGCCGTTCGTTCCGAATCATTTGTCAATCCTAATATTGTACTGACTCCTGACAACTACTTGATCACACCGCAACTTGCTATGGGAGCCGGTGCCGATTCATTGGTTTATGTAGTACGTGGTGTTGATGCAGATTTCTTTGCTGAAAATTATTCAGTGCTTGTATCCACTACGGGAAATGAAATCGCTGATTTCACTGATGTTGTTTTCACTGAAACACTCGCATCAAACGAGTGGGAAGGCCGCACAATAGATTTGAGCGCTTACAGCAACCAGTCAATTTACATCGCGTTCCGTCACCACGATTCTACTAACCAGTTCTCAATGTTGCTAGATCACATTGCCCTTCCCGGTGATGCAGTTGATTGCACTTTGTCTACGGAGGAAGGCAACAACATCTCTTCTAACTTCCGCATCTTCCCCAATCCAAGCAATGGAATTGTGAACCTGGTAAATTCAGGTGATACCGAAACTTACCAGGTGCGTGTATTCGACATCAGCGGTAAAGTGGTGAAGCAAGAATTGGTAAACATGGCTACAGGCGCCAACCATGAGATTGACCTCAGCGGCAATGCTCCTGGCATGTACACTGTACAGTTTGTTTCTGACAGCAAAGCTGGCGTTCAAAAGCTGGTTATCCGCTAAGCGCATTTAAGGCAATATTTGAAAAAGCAGGACTTCGGTCCTGCTTTTTTTATGCCCCAATATTTGGCTGGCAGTTCATACAGCATTCGGCATGAAAGCAATTAACCCCGCGATTGCACTACCTTTGCAGCCATGTATTTTTCAGACCAAAACGACACCATATGCGCACTCTCCACCCCTGCCGGGATTGGCGCCATTGGCGTAATTCGCGTATCCGGAAGCCGCGCCATTGAGCTGGTGAACACCTCATTCTCAAAGGACCTGAGCAATGCGGCACCGCACAGTGTGCATTTTGGCACCTTCACCCAGGGCGAGCAAATCATCGACGAGGTGCTGGCAACCGTGTTTCGCGCGCCCCGCAGCTTTACCGGCGAGGATACCGTCGAGATATCCTGCCACGGCTCGCAGTACATACAGACGCAGATTTTGAAAAGCCTGCTCTCGGCCGGTTGCCGCATGGCCACGCCAGGCGAGTTCAGCATGCGCGCCTTTGCCCATGGCAAAATGGACTTGAGCCAGGCCGAGGGTATTGCCGACCTCATCGCTTCATCATCAGCAGCGGCGCACAAGCTGGCCATGAACCAGATGCGGGGAGGATTTTCAAAAAAGATCAATGCCTTACGGCAAAAATTGATCGACTTCGCATCCCTCATTGAGCTCGAGCTCGACTTTAGCGAGGAGGATGTGGAATTCGCCAACCGAGATGACCTCAAAGCACTCGTGGATGAAATCGTGGGCGTGGTTTCAGCGCTCATTGAATCATTCGCCACAGGGCAGGCCATCAAGAACGGCATTCCCGTGGCCATACTCGGCGCGCCCAACATGGGCAAGAGCACGCTGCTCAATGCCCTGCTCGAAGACGACAAGGCCATCGTATCTGACATCCCCGGCACCACGCGCGATACCATCGAAGACGAAATGAGCATAGCCGGGGTGCGCTTCCGCTTTATCGACACTGCCGGCATCCGCGACACGGACGATGTGGTGGAAGCCCTCGGCATTGCCCGCACTTACGAGAAGGCCGGCAAGGCCTC
>DAIRDH010000008.1:68576-78157 GCA_036796255.1 Cryomorphaceae bacterium | reverse complement strand
GCGCTCTTCATCGGTGAGGTAGCGCGGCAGGTCTGTTTCTGTTTGTGCGCTGAGGCTTGTTGCCACAAGAGCAAATGCAATGCAAAGGAGGCGAAGTGTTTTCATGGGTGCAAGTTACAAAAGCACACCCGTTTTTGTACCTCGTAGAAGTAAAAACCATTGCGGATTCTTGAAGTCTCATGGTCCGAAAACATCCGTAAAGGCACCGATTGTCAATCCGCCAATGCAAACCTCACTGGCAGGTTATATTTCACTTTAACGTTTTCGCCGGCGTGATTTCCGGCCTCCCAGGCGGGCATTTCTTGCAATGCTTCCAGAGTCGCTTTGGAAAGCCTGGAGTCTATAACGTTTTCGTTGAGTACTTTAAAGTTGAATGGGTTTCCATCGGTATCAATCACGAAGCTTACAAATGCAGTTCCTTCCACTTCATCGGCTTTGGCGGCGTCGGGGTACTTGATATTCTCACCGAGCCAGCGCATGAGGGCAGCTTCACCACCCTTAAACTGGGGCATCTTATCGACATTGATGTAAAAACCGTCTTTGTCTTTTTGGCCGGTTACGGGAGGGGCAAAGGAAGCAATCAAGTTCAATTCACCGCTTTTGATCGCTTGACGCATAAACGCAATGCGTTCTTCTGGGTCCACTCCCTCTGGGAATTGTAAACTTCCATTTTCGATCATTTGGTCAAGCACTATAAGAGACTCTTCCACTTCAGGGCTCATGGGTTCTTCCACAGGTTCCTCATTGCAGGCATGCAACGCTACCGCCAGCGCAAGTACAGGAACCAGGATAAAATAGCGACTGTAGGTATTGTGCCCGGAACCGCATGTCATGCGCTGTATGCGCTTTCGCAGTGTGGCCTTTCCGGCAAAAGGGTGTTGCAGCATCTGGCGTCGGGTACCCAAGGCCTCCGCAAGCAGCACCTGACAGTAATGCTGTTTGTCACCGCTTTGCTCAAGCGTTTTGGCGTCGGCGAGGTACTCGTGGTTTTCTTTCATGACATGTCGAAAGTACCATGCGCCGGGATGCATCCAGTACAGCGCGCTCATGAGCTCGGCAAAGATGAGGTCGAGGCTGTGCATGCCCCTGATGTGCGCGAGCTCGTGTTGTACGATCCAGTTTATGTGCTCAGGCGGACATTGTTTTGACAATATCACCCAGCGAAAGAAGCTTGAGGCTTCATTCGGCTCATCGACTTCGCACAGGGTGTAGCCCTTGTGCTTGCTGCGCTCGGCGCGCATGATGAGTTTCAAGGTGCTTCCAAATCTGTACAGAAGTAGGGCAAGGCTTACAAATACGCCAAGCAGGTAGGCGTACAATAGCCAGGTTATGCCTTGCTGAGCTGCCGCCATCTGCGCATTGACCTGCGCTGCGCCCACGATCACTGGGGAAAGTATGACCTCGTATACAGCCGTTTCAGTCACAGCTGCGCCTGGAGCAATCGAAAAAGGCATCAATGGCAGGCTCACGGCGAGTGCCAGCGATGCCAATATCACGTACCTGTTGGCAATTGCATGGTTCAGCTTTTTTTGCAAAAGCGCATAGGCCAAGGCAAAAATTCCGAGGTACGAGTAGCATTCAATGAGGTAATTGATGAAGTTGTTCATGGCTTCAAGGTTTGGATTGTTCAATAAGTTTGAGGATTTCATCTACCGTGGCGGCGTCGAGTTCTTTGTTTTCGATAAAGTAGGAGAGGAGCCGCGAAGGGGAGCCTCCAAAATAGCCCTCTACAAGTTTCTCAGTGCTGAAGCTGCGGTACTCGTCCTTGCTGACCAATGGATAGTACTGGTGGCTCTTGCCAAAAGCGCGGTGTGCAACAAATCCTTTTGATTCGAGGATGCGCACCATGGTCGACACGGTATTGTAGGCGGGCCTGGGCTCGGGAAATTCAGCCAAAAGCTCTTTTACAAATGCTTGCTCCAGCTGCCAGAGGTATTGCATCACCTGCTCCTCGGCTTTTGTCAATTCAGTCATGAAGCAAATGTAACTAAAAAATTAGTTCAACTCCTAATTGTTTAGTTTGAAAAAACTATTACTTAGATTAAGCGATTGCTATTCAGTAAGTAAAATTTCAATTTTGCGAAGCGAATCGGGCAGGATATCGTGTCCGCCTTGAAAATCCATGTGGGTAGGTATAATGCCCATGGCCTCAAAATGTCGCGTATTGTTTTGCCTGTGCAGTTCTTTTGAAAAGGGATCTGAGTCTCCCATAGCGGTGTAGACGGGAAGACCCTCAAAAGCTTGTCGGCACTGCACGGGGTTGAGGTCGGGAGGGAAGGTCCCAGCCCAGAATACAGCCTTGTGGGCACGGTGCCTTCCCATGGCGATGTAACGCGAAATGGTGGCTACTCCTTGCGAAAATCCGAAGTGGAAGAGCTGCTGCCCCTTGTCCAAGGCGTCCAGGCCCAGTGCCTCGTGAAGCGCATCGAGGTAGCGGATATAATCATCAATATCGTCAAGGCGGGCTTCTTTTGTCATCCAGGTGGCGCCCACCCTTCCGGTAAAGCCCTCCAGGTAAAAGCGGTGCAAGCCCTCGGGAGCGATGATAAAATTACGCCTCATGTCGAGTCCACCAAACTTTCGGATGAAGTACTGCGCCTGCATGCCATAGCCATGACACACGAACCAAATGCGCTCTGCTTTGGTTATATCTTCACCGAGTGTGGCGTACCTTGCAGTCTTTTGGACTGTGATGTTGGCGATTTTAGCTTCCATGCCCAAAAGTATCCATTTAAACACAAGCTTATGCCTGCCGATTTCTTTACGAACCTTGTAAACCGCATTTTTCCTGAAAAGGAAAGCGAAGACGATAAACTGCCGCTGGTCACCGAACCTCTGGAGCGCAGTATAAAGTACAAGCATGCTTATGAGGCCTGGTATGGCAGCGATCGATTTGCTGGCATGATGGCCGCCCTGGCAGAGCAGAAGACCTCTGCCCATACACTGGGATTGCAAAATCAAGCCTTTCAATTGTATGAAAGTCCGCAGAGCAATGGATTTTATTTCAACACCGCGATGAATTTTTCTACAGATGAATTCCGCTTTGTGTTGGATCATTTTTGCGAAGTGACCAAGGAATTGGGCTACCGCCCGCAGATTGCAGAGCGCCGCTACAGTGAGCGTCCCAATGGTGTGCACTGTATGGAGCGGTATTATTTAAAACCTGAATTGCCTGCCACTTTCGAGCCGCCCCTTGATCAGCGCTATGGAAATGTGCACCTGGAATTGGTCTTGCTCAATGAGCAACCCTCTTACCTTAAAGTGATGGCCCATGTTTACCAGGACCGCAATTACTTGGAGGCGTTGCCTTTTGCCCCGTTTGCCGAAAGGCTATTTGATACCCAGCAAGAACGCTAGGAAATCACCTTCTTGTAATGCTCGTACTGCGCAAGAATGCGCTGCACATACTCATAGGGTTCGCGTCCGCGGCAGTAACCGTGCTTTACCACCTCTGCATTGTAAAATTCAGGCTGTGACTTGAGTAGCATGCATTCCGCCACATTGTTTTCCCATTTCAGGGGGTCATATCCCAGGCTTGCAGCGAGATTCATGGCATCGCGCACGTGGCCCATGCCTGCATTGTAAGAGGCAAGTATGAAGTGAATGCGTTCGTGGTCGTCGAATATGCGTTCTTTCCAGTAGTCGTCGAGCCAGCTGAGGTAGAGTATTGCCGCGCGGATTTGCTCTTCGGCCGAGGAAGTTTCCCTTACACCATAGGCAGCTGCGGTGGCTGGCATAAGTTGCATCAGGCCAAAGGCGCCAGCCCACGAAAGCGCGTCTTCGCGAAACTTGCTTTCCTGGTACATCTGTGCGGCGAGCAAGCGCCAGTCCCAGTCGATGATCTTGCTGTATTCCTGCAACAACTCGTCGTAATCGCTAATGCGGTTGCCCTGAAGGGAAGAGTACTCTCCGTTGAATTTCTCCCACTGCTCTTTCGAAGCCTTAAAATACTTGTTGTAAATATAGGCGTGGGTGCTGGTGGCGTGATTTTTATCAAACCAGTCGTTGATGACTCCAAGCAGCATAGGGCTGTTGTGCCTGACAGCCCAACCCACTTGTTGCGGGAAGCTCAACTGCACACTCACATCAATATTTGGGTAATAGGTGGCATTGAGATAGGCGATATTGTCGTCGGAGACGGTATAATCGATTTCGCCATTGGCCACGCGCTGTATCAGTTTTTCGGTATCGATGTAGCCGGGCACCCGCACAATGTTGATGTCGCCACCTATTTCGTTTTCAAGGCTGTGCAGCCTGCTGAAAAAGGAAGAAGTCTTGTTGACGTACACTTTTTTGCCAATAAGGTCGATGGGACTGCTCAGGATGCTATTGCCCAATTTGTGTTCGGTCATGTTTTCCCAGCCTTCGGGCAAGCGCTGCACGAGTACCTGCCTTGTGAAATTATAAGGCCTGCTAAAGCGGGCTTCCTGAAGCCTGTCTTTGGTAATGGCGAGGTTGCAGGCTATGATGTCACCTTCGCCCTTGTTGAGCAGGTCAAACATGGCGTTGACATCGGGTATGATTTTGATCTCAAGCGCTACGCCGATGCTTTTCGCAAAACGGCTTAGCAGCTCGTATTCATAGCCCATGGCATGCCCGCGGTATACGAAGTAAGTACTTGAGCTGTTGAGGGTGAGTGCTGTTATTTTGCCCCGAGCCATGATCTCATCGAGGTCATAGTTTACAGATTCATGCGCTGCAAAATCTGCTGGTTTTACCCGGGCACGCTCAGCTATGGGAGCATCCTGCCTGCATGAGCCAGATACCATTGTGGTAATCAACAAAATATGAAACAGCCTGCGCCGTTGTTGCTTTCCTTTTTGCATAGCTTGCCCTTTAGAGGAGCACCTCGCTTGTACGGCTTGTGGTTTCAAAGGTTGCACGTATGCCCTCATGGGGCTTGTTGCAAATCTGCGCGAAACTTCAGTTTCACAGCGTTTTCCAGCTCAGGCATGAAGGAGGAGAAATGCAATTGCATTGCGTCAAAATGGGCCTCGAGCGCGGGCATGGCATGTTCCATATTGCTTTGAAATTTGGCCCGTGTCGCCATGCCTTTGAGCGAGCGGTCTATCCCTTCGCGCTGTGCGTATCCTGCCAACCAGTTGTGCAGCTTCATGTAGTGAAGTGTTCTTTCTGAACGGGCATTGAGCTGGGCTTGATGCTTTTCCATGGTGTGGTATACCTTTTCGGCAAATAGTGGCAAGCGCTGCGGGTGATAATCTGTCCAATTGCGCGCAAGGAAGTGGTCATAGAAAACATCCTGTACCACCTGGGCATATTTTCCAAAATACGGATAGAGCAATTTGCGGCTCTCAAGTGCAAGCGGGTGCGTGTCGGTGAAATGGTCTATAAATCGATGAATTTCAATTCCTTTTTGCACACGGTCTGTGTACTGGCTAAAGTCTTTGCCCCGCACCGTGTCGGCGATGAAGTTGCCTACCATCAAGAGCTCATCTTCGAATGAAAGGTATTGGTGTGCGAGATAATTCATGGGCTTGCAGAGTGATGAACGGTGGCTAATTGTTACCGATGGCGACAAAGTACAGGTTTTTCGGCATATCTTCGTTTTGTCCATGAGCGACGAGAAAGCAATATATTGGCTCACGCAGGTCAGCGGATGGTTCGGCTACATCCTGCTCATCCTCTTTCAGAACCTGATGGCGGGCAATGTGACCATGGGCATTGTCAAAGTGCTTTTTGTCAATTTTGTTCTCGGCATTTTAATATCGCACTTGATGCGTGGCCTCATTGTGAGAAGTGGCATGCTATCCATGAAAATTTTGCGGGTTATTCCCCGTATTATCGCACTTTCTCTTTTGGCTGGCATAGTTTCGGCTTTTGTTTATGCCATCATTTCCGACACCTTATTTGAGAATGTTAAGTCCATCCTTGTGTATCCTTATGCGCTCTTGATTGAGTTGCTGTTGCCATTTATTACCATTTACTTGTTTTGGAACATCCTTTACTTCGCCGCTATCTACCTCAAGAATTACGAGCGTGAGGAGGTGAAAAACCTTAGGCTGGCTTCGAACATGAATGAAATTGAGCTGGGCAATCTCAGGGCACAACTCAATCCTCATTTTATGTTCAATGCACTTAACAGTATCCGGGCATTGATAGATGAGAATCCCGATCAGGCCAAGCAGAGCCTTACGCGCATGAGCCGCATATTGCGCAGCAGCCTCATCGCCGGAAAGCGAAAACTGGTGCCGCTGAAGGAGGAGATTGCATTGGTGAAGGATTACCTCTCGCTTGAAAAGATAAGGTATGAGGAACGGCTGGAATACGCTTTAAAGGTGCCCCAGGAGTTGATGGATGCCCTAGTGCCTCCCGTGCTCTTGCAAACGCTTGTAGAAAATGCGATAAAACACGGGATATCCCATTTGCCGAAAGGCGGAAAAATTACTGTAACTGCGGAGCGCGCGGAAGAGGATGCCATGCTGATCAGCGTGATCAATACAGGCGAATTCAAACCTTTAAGCCAGGCGGTTGAACAAGATACCGCTGTAGGCCTTGAAAATTCGCGACGCCGCCTTCGCCTGCTGTTTGGGGAGCGGGCAGGATTGCAAATATTTAATCAAAACCAAACTGTGGTATGCCAAATCAGTATGCCACTTCGCACTAAAATAGAAGTAGCAGATGAAAACCTTGCTGATTGACGACGAGAGACTGGCCAGAAAGGAAATGGCCAAATTGCTGGAGGCACACCCCGAAGTGAATGTGGCGGGAGAGTGTGCCAATGCCGAAGAGGCCAAGGCCATGATTGAGAAGGAACGCCCTGACTTGATATTCCTCGATATTCAGATGCCAGGTAAGACGGGATTTGAATTGCTGGAAGAACTCGAGTTCATGCCGCACGTGGTTTTTGTAACGGCATATGATGACTATGCGATCAAGGCTTTTGAAGTAAACGCCCTTGATTATTTGCTCAAGCCAGTGGAAGAGAGCAGGCTCAACGATGCCATTAAAAAAGTGTTGAAAGAGATCGAGCAGGATAAATCTTCCGAGACAAGAGCTCCGGAAAACAATTCAATGCTCTCTATGAACGACCAGATTTTTCTCAAGGACGGGGAGAAGTGCTGGTTCGTTACCTTAAAAGACGTACGCATGTTTGAGTCGGAGGGCAATTATGTGCGTGTATATTTCTCAAATTTTAAACCATTGATATTAAAGAGTTTGAATAATTTAGAGCTGCGGCTGGATGAAAGAGACTTTTTTCGGATTAACCGCAAATTTATCGTGAATCTCAAAGAGATTTCACACATCGAACCTTGGTTTAACGGTGGTTTAAAAATCAGATTACAAAGCGGTAACGAACTTGAAGTCTCTAGACGACAGGCAGCCAAGTTCAGGGAGTTATTGAGCCTGTGATGGCTTATTCACTGCCATTTGTTCAAAACCATCAGGCCTTGTCTTTGGCTTTTACGTTTTGGTCTTACAGCTGTACGGGTTGGTAGAATTTTGCTGAACTATTCGTATAAATTCCTGAACTTTCGAGAAGAAAGAAAGGTATACACGATTGAAAAGCATCACTATGGAAGTTATTGTACGCAGACCAACTAAAAGCACACCCTATGTTCATCTGAATGATATGTCAGGGACTTACATGATTGCAGGTCGTTCTATACCTATAGACGCAGAGTTATTCTACAGGCCTATTCTTAATTGGTTGGAGAAGTTGGCTTTGACACCACCGGCGGAAATGGAATTTTGTTTCAGGTTTGATTTCTTCAACATTGCCTCTTCAAAGCGTA
Organism: Cryomorphaceae bacterium; assembly: GCA_036796255.1. GTDB lineage: Bacteria > Bacteroidota > Bacteroidia > Flavobacteriales_D > Cryomorphaceae > T3Sed10-241. Next base: position 70,403 of record DAIRDH010000008.1, on the reverse strand, counting down.
TTCTTTTTATTTTGTACAAGCTCTCAGAGATTGCAAGAAACGGCTCCAACGTTACTGTGCGTTGGATGTATGAACGCCATGACGACGACAGTCTGGAGCTGGGTAAGGATTATGAAATGATGGTGGAAGACCTCACTTTTTATTACGAAGAGTACGAGCTTTCAGAATTCAATGAGACCCAAATGCTCAAGTACGGTTAATGAGCCGGAGTGAAATTTGAATCCTGCCTCTTCAGTTATATTTGAATAGCTATCTTTGCGGCCGCTAATGACAAGTGGCCATGCGTATTGTAAAGGAAGTCCCCCACCCACGTTTTAAAATCACAATCTTCTCCTGGAACAGCAAGTACATCGTCAAGATTGAGGATGAACACCTGGAGCAGGTATACAAGATTGCCGAAAATGAGCTCTACGGCCTCGATGAGATGGAGGCGGTGCTTTCAACACCCTTCTTGCTGACTTGCCTCAAGCGCTTTGAGCAAATGTCCATTGATTTTAACCATGCCTGGCGACAGCGAAATGTAGCCAACACCACCGACAATAACTGATTATGAGATCCTACTTTTCTTTTGGCATTGCCTGCCTAATGGCCGCTTCCTTAACATTGACATCCTGCGATCAAAAGCAAACTGATACCGCTTCCGCAAATGTGAAAGCACAGCGCGACAGCACTGCCGGTAATATGGACCAGCTGCGCATTGCATTCATTTATGGCGATACCATCAATGTGAAATACAATTTCCTGATCGATGCAGAGCAAGAGCTCGAAAGCGAAGGCAAACTGATCGACGACCGCATCAGACGCAAATATGAGCGCGCCGAGAAACGCGCTGAAGAGCTACAGCGCGAAGCACCTAGGATGGGCCAGCTTGAAATGCAGGAGGCACAGATCGAAATGCAAAACCTGCAAGTAGAGATTCAGGAATTTCAGGAAAAATTGGCACGTGATTTTCGCCAGCGTGAAATTGAATTGCAGAAGGATTACTTGTCAAGAATCAACACTTTCCTGAAGGAGTACAACAAGGACGAAACCTATGATGTCATCCTGAATTTCCAACCAGGAGGCAACCTGCTATGGGTATCTTCAGCATTCGATATCACTGATGAGGTGCTCGAAGGCCTGAACAAGCAATACGCTGACGAGCTGGCCACGGCCTCAGCCGACGACAAAAAATAAGCAGCCGTGCGCCACATTGCAGAAGCCAAGCGAAAGGAAAACATTGTAGAGTACTTGCTCTATATGTGGCAAATGGAAGACCTGCTGCGCGGAGTGGAATTTGACCTCATGGCGCTCGAGGAGCGCTTCCTGAACGCTCTGGAATCGGAGGAGCAGCAGCGCGAGGCTATGGCATGGTTTAGCCTTTTGATTCGCGATATGAAAAGCGCCAAAGCCGAAACCAGCGGGCACAGCGCGGAGAGTTACGAGCTGATTTCGGAACTCAATCTCTTGCAAAATACCTTGATCACTGTCATTGATGACGAGGCCTTCAAGAAAATTTTTACGGAAGTGCAGCCTGTACTCCAGGAGTTCAGGGCCAAAACCGATAAGCTACCCAAGAGCGACGTGGAAACAGCGCTCACCGCCATGTATGGATACCTCACTTTACGGCTTGCCGCAAAAGAGATCAGCCCGGAAACCCAGGCTGCGCTCAATCTGTTTGGAAAATACCTTGGCTATCTCGCCAAGGCTTACCGGGATATGAAATCGGGTAAGCTTCCGCTAAATAATTGATTAAATCTAAGTCACTTCAGGTAGCGGAAATCTTCGCCTGACTTGATGTTGAGCAAGGTCTCGTATATCAGTGTGATCACGTGCTCTACATCTTCC
>DAIRDH010000008.1:58970-68476 GCA_036796255.1 Cryomorphaceae bacterium | reverse complement strand
CTTGATGTTGAGCAAGGTCTCGTATATCAGTGTGATCACGTGCTCTACATCTTCCTTATTCACCATCTCGACGGTAGTGTGCATATAACGCAATGGCAATGAAATAAGTGCTGAGGCCACACCAGTGCCTGAGTATGCAAATGAATCTGTGTCTGTACCTGTGCTTCTGCTCGCAGCTGCCCGTTGGAAGGGAATCTTCTTCGCGTCGGCAGTGGCAATGATTTTCTTCAGCAGGTTATTTTGAACCGCTGGTCCGTAAGTGAGCACGGGCCCTTTGCCACTGTGAAGGTCACCTTGTTCAATCTTATCGATCATCGGAGTTTGCGTGTCGTGGCATACATCCGTTACAATGGCCACATCAGGGGCCAGTTTGCGGCTTATCATCTCAGCCCCGCGCAGTCCAATCTCTTCCTGTACTGCATTGACGATGTACAAGGTAAAGGGCAGTTTCTTTTTGTTTTTCTGAAGGAGCCTTGCCACTTCGGCAATCATAAAGCCGCCCATGCGGTTATCGAGTGCGCGGCCTACGTAGTAACGGTCGTTGAGGGTCATAAACTCATCTTCGAAGGTCACGACACAGCCCACATGAACGCCCAGTTTTTCAACCTCTTCCTTCGTCACACAACCGCAGTCGAGGAAGATGTTTTTCATGCTGGGGCTCTCTTCCTTGCCCGCTGCAAGGTTGCGGGTGTGAATGGCCGGCCATCCAAATACGGCGCGCACCGGGCCTTTGTCCGTGTGAATGATAACGCGCTTGCTCGGTGCAATCATATGGTCGCTGCCACCGTTGCGGCGCAGGTAGATAAAACCCTTGTCGGTGATGTAGTTTACAAACCAGCTGATCTCATCGGCGTGGGCCTCGATGGCCACTTTGTACTTTTGACCCGGATTGATCACCGCGGCTACGGAGCCGTAAGTGTCTACTTCATAGCTGTCAATGTATGGTTTGAGGTAGTCGATCCAGGCTTGCTGTCCCAAAACTTCAAAACCCGTCGGGGAGGGGTTGTTGATGTACTTTTCGAGAAATTTGAGCGAAGCCGGAGTCAGCAAAGATTTTTGTGCCATTTCTTTTTTGGTCAAAATTAGGGTTTTCCACCGGGAGCGCTTCATAAGTAGGCAGGCGTTACCAACAAAAGCCTGCGCATTACTGCGACCTTCACATCAAAGCCGTTATAATGACCTTAGCAAAATATTTTCCTTCGTCTGTGCTCGCCAGCCTTCTCTGGATTTCTGTTTCTGCCCAGGTAGATACTGTGCAAGTGAGCATTGCAGCCGATACCCTCGATGCATCTCAGCAAGAGGGAGGCCTCTCGCCCGAGGCGCTTTCACTCTACAACGACGGGCTCAATGCCTACAAGAAATACCAGCTCGATGAGGCGATCACTGCATTTTCACAGGCACTCGAGCTCGAGCCCAATTTTGCGAAAGCTTACTACAACAGGGCCGCGGCTTACATGGAGGGCAAGCGCTACTCCCTTGCCACGCCCGACCTCGACCGCTACCTCTTGCTGTCAGACACCATTACGGATGCCTACTTCCTTCGGGCGCGGGCCCACCACTTACTCGGGCACCACGATCGCGCCATTCAGTGTTATGCCGAGACGATCGACAAAGGCGTGAAAGTGGGTGAAGCTTCCCTGTACCGGGCTGAGCTGCATTTCATGAATGGCGATATGAAGGCCGCGAGCAGTGATTTTGACGTGGCCATAAAGCACGATGCCAACAATGCCGGTGCCTACCAAAACAGGGGCAGTGCCCTGATGACCCTGGGCAGACTTAAGGAGGCGGTGGCCGATTTTGAAAAAGCCATCAAGCTCGACCCAGGGCTGAGCCGCGCATATGCAAATCTGGGCGCCGCTTACCGCAAAATGGAACTGTACCCCGAAGCCCTCACAGAATTCAGCCAGGCGGTGCGCCTTGATGGCGAAAATGCCGTGGTGGTCAACAACCGTGGTTACATTCACTTCCTGATGGAAGAGTATGAAAAGGCGGAGCGCGACTTTAGAACCGCTGTTGATTTGGATCCGAAATACGCCTTTGCGCACAATAACCTTGCAGGCGCATTGATCAAACAGGAACGCTATCAGGAAGCCATTGATTACGCCAGCAGTGCCATAAAAATCGACGCGAATTATGCCCTGGCTTACCTCAATAGAGGCATAGCCCGCGAAATGATACGCGACATGACTGGCGCTTGTGCTGACTGGGAAAAGGCCGCCGCAATGAATGTGGCCAACGCCGAGACGTACAGATCCATATCCTGCAAATACTGAAGAAACCATGAAGCGACTCTCCACACTCATTTGCGTCCTGGTGCTCTGCACATTTGCCGTAAAGGCACAGGACGTGCCCTTTGAAAAAGAATACTTTCCTGACGATAAGGAAGGATTGAAAAACGCCAAGGCGGATATCAAGGAAGGCGATAAGATATTTTTGGCCAACAATACCAGCTATTACAACCTCGCCATACCCTATTATGAAAGGGCTTATGCCTTCAACCCCAAGAGCGCGGAGATCAATTACAAACTCGGTGTGTGTTACCTCCACTCTGCGTACAAATACCGCAGCCTCGATTTCATCAAGCGCTCATATGAGCTCGCCCCAGATTATGACGCGTATAGCATTCACTACCTGCTGGGCAAAGGCTACCACCTCAATAGCATGTGGGATAAAGCGCTGGAGGAATACATGAAGCAAATGGATGTGCTGCGGCGCGAGAAAAGCGATCCCGAGGAGAGCAAAGCCATCCAGAAATACATCGATGAGGTGAAAAATGGCAAGGCAATCACCGCGACCAAAGAGCGGGTATGGATTGACAATCTGGGACCAAACATCAATTCAGCAGCGCCCGAATATGCGCCTCTCATCTCGACCGATGAGAGCTTGCTGATCATCACGGCGCGGCGAAATGATGCAGTGGGCGGGCTAAAAGATGAGATGGACAACCTGCCTTATGAGGACATTTACTTCAGCCGCAACAAAGCAGGGGAGTGGACTCCGCTCAGCAATATTGGCGAAAACATCAATGGCTCAGGCCACGATGCGAGCAGTGGGCTTTCGCCCGACGGGCGTACGCTTTTTGTGTTTAAGGGCAGCAATAAAGGCAATGGGGATATCTACATTTCACAGCTTGAAAACAACATGTGGACCAAGCCGAAGTCCCTTGGGAAAAGCATCAACTCATCGGCACATGAGACCTCAGCAGCCCTTTCATACGATGGCAACCAACTATACTTCATCTCCGACCGCGAAGGAGGTTTCGGAGGCAAGGACATTTATGTGGCGCGTTGGGATGCGCGCAAGGGTGATTGGGGCCTGGCTGAAAACCTGGGCCCTACAGTCAACTCCCCATACGACGAGGATGGCGTGTACCTGCACCCTGATGGCAAAACCCTGTACTTCAGTTCACGGGGCCACAACTCCATGGGGGGCAACGACATCTTCTACACCGAAAAGCTCAACGGACAATGGCAGCGCCCCGTCAATGTAGGCCACCCCATCAACACACCTGACGATGATGTATTCTTCGTGGTGGCCGCCGATGGCCGCACGGCTTATTACGCATCTATTCGCGAAGATGGCTTCGGCGATAAGGACATTTACCGCATCACTTTTCTCGGGCCCGAAAAACAGCCTGTACTTAATGTGGAGGAGCAATTGATGGTGGGCAGCGATGAGAAAATCATGGAAATTCCCATGCAGCCCGAGGTGAAAATCAGAACCAGCCGCATGATTTTGCTTAAAGGGACTGTGGTCGATGACGTGACAGGTGAGCCCGTATCGGCGGCCATTGACCTGATCGACAACAAAACATCGGGTGTGATAGCCACCTTTCAAAGCGACCCCGGCAATGGCTCCTACCTTGTGATGCTGCCTGCGGGCCGCAATTATGGACTCAACGTCAATGCCGACAAATACCTCTTTAACTCTATGAACTTTGACATTCCCGACACGGCGGTGTACAAGGAGTTTTACAAGGTAATTCGCCTCAAGCGCATCAAGATTGGGGAGACCATTGTGTTGCGCAACATCTTCTTCGATTACAATGCCTACACCATCCGACAAGAATCGGAGGCGGAGCTGGAGCGCTTGAAAGTGCTGATTGTTGAGAATCCTCAGATCAAGGTGGAAATCTCAGGCCATACCGACAATGTAGGCGGAGACGAATACAACCAGAAACTTTCAGAAAACAGGGCCAAAGCGGTGGTGGAGCACCTTGTGGCCGCAGGCGTGCCCGCGTCGCAGCTTATCTATGCAGGCTACGGCAAGGCCCAGCCCATTGCCAGCAATGACAGCCCTGAAGGCCGACAGGAGAACAGGCGCACTGAATTCAAGATCATTGAGTAAGGATTGTTTGGTCAATATTGGTTCTGGCTGCTTCATCGTTTCCGTAAAGGCTGCACTTCAAACTTTCGTAAGTTTGTGCCCGCACCATTAATTCAATGTTGGGATGGAAAATGAGCTGAATGCCCTACAAGGCGCCAAAGAAAAATATGCCCCTGAGGTGGTTGCCACTGGCGATGGTAGCCACACCCTTTTCATACCTGCGCTGGGCGAGCACTACCATTCATTTCATAGCTCGGTGCGCGAGGCTTACCACGTGTACATCGAAGCGGGATTGAAATGGGTATTTGAGAAAGTGCTGGGCGATGTCAAGGTTTTTGAAGTTGGCTTTGGCACCGGACTCAATGCCTTGGTTACTGCCTTGACAGCAAAAGAGGAGGGGCGGCCCGTGACTTTCAAGAGCATAGAGCTCTATCCGCTTGAACCGCAAATGTGCAGTGTGCTCAATTATTGCGAACATATCGATGATCCAGAAGCCGCCAAAATATTTGAGGGTCTTCATGCAGCCCTTTGGAATGAGCTGATCTCGATACATCCGAATTTCTCGCTATTCAAATTTCAGGATGACTTTATGAAGTGGACGCCCGAATCCGAGGCTTACCATTTGATACTGTTTGATGCCTTTGGCTTCAGGGCGCAGGAAGAGTTGTGGAGTGTGGAAGTTTTTAGAAAATGTCTGAACATGCTCAAGCCAGGTGGCGCTTTAGTGACTTATGCCTCAAAAGGCTTAGTGCGACGCAATATGCTCGAAGCGGGTTTTCTCGTGGAGAAGTTGCCCGGCCCTCCGGGTAAGCGTGAGATGGTGAGGGCGATAAAACCTGCGAACTGATGTCATTTCCATTCAATGTGCGGGTATATGGCGCTTTGGTGCACCGCCGGCACATCCTTCTGAGCGATGAGCACTATGCGGGTCGCGCATTTACCAAGCTGCCCGGCGGCGGACTCGAATACGGCGAAGGCTTGAGAGATGCCCTCAGCAGGGAATTTATGGAGGAGCTCGAGCTAGAGGTGAATGTCCTCGATCACCTCTACACCACTGATTTTTTTGTAGCCTCCGCCTTCAATCCCAATCACCAGGTTATTTCCGTGTATTACCGCGTTGCGCTGACCCATTTGCCGGAAGGCATACCTGAACTCAAAGCCCTTGTGGACGATCAGCAATTCAAGTGGGTAGCCCTCGAAGCGCTCAATGAAGATCACTTCACTTTTCCCGTCGATAAAAAGATGGTGCCTTTGCTGAAAGGCCTTCCAGATATTACGTAGAGAGCAGCCTGCGCTGCATGTAGGCCTCCACACGGGCGAAAAGCGCGTGGGGTTTGAGTGTGCGCCATTCCAGGTCGTTCAGCAAGCCGCCGAGTACAAAATAGCTGTCGATGTTGGCGGCGCTGAACTCCCGCATCACATGCTCCGGAAAGTTGAGGGCTGCAATCCAACCATCGTCTTCGCTCACCTCTTCAAACCACTCCTCGTAATAGCAGTCGTCAGAATAATGAAAGTTGAGCACGTTCTCACCGATGAGAATATACTTGTTAATGCCCTGCTCGATAAGAAATTCGATAAGGTCGCGCTTTAGGAACATGATGTCGTTGTGTAGGCAATCGTTCCACTCACCAATGAGCTCAATGATGGCAAAGCCCTGAATGTAATCTGCAAAGATGATTTTGAGAAAGAGTGTCTGCGAACCAAAGTCATCCCATTGCGGGTGGATTAAGTGGTCGTAAACTTGCAAGCTGAATTCAAATTCGCTGTACTCGCGGCCGTAAAACGGCGATCTCGGGTCGTCTTCGGCGGTGTAGTACTGCCTCCAGCTGTAGTATGGTTCCAGTGCGTGCATGTTGCGATGACAATTTAAGCCTTATGTTGTTCAATGGCTTGCCTCACATTGCCATGTTTTTTTAGTAAGTCGTTGGCTATCTGGTAGCTTACTTTAAGTTCGTCCATTACCATGCGCGTGCCGCGGTCTATCAGCTTGTTGTTGCTGAGCTGCATGTCGACCATGCGGTTGCCCTTTACCCTGCCCAGTTGTATCATGAGCGCGGTGGAAATCATATTGAGCACCAGTTTTTGGGCAGTTCCCGATTTCATTCTCGTGCTACCAGTGACGTATTCTGGGCCTACATTTACCTCGATGGGATACTCGCAGGCATGGGCTACCGGGGCACCGGGATTGCAGGTGATGCAGCCGGTGAGTACGCCAGCTTCCCGGGCTTTTTGCAAGGCACCTATCACATAGGGCGTGCTTCCTGAGGCCGCTATGCCAATTAAGGTGTCGAGCGCGCCGATGGCATGGGCTTGCAGGTCGCTCCAGCCCTGGGCGGTGTCGTCTTCTGCAAATTCAACCGCTTTGCGGATGGCAGCATCTCCACCGGCGATGATGCCTACCACGAGGCCGTGTGGCACCCCAAAGGTGGGAGGGCATTCTGATGCATCCACAATGCCGAGCCGTCCGCTGGTACCGGCGCCAATGTAGAAGAGGCGCCCGCCTTGCTGCATGCGACTTACAGCCGCCTCAACAAGGGCTGTGATTTGCGGCATACTGTCAGATACGGCAGTGGCCACTTTGGCGTCTTCAGCGTTGATGTCGCCCAGTATTTCCGCAACCGATTTTTTTTCAAGGTCTTGGTAGAGCGATTCTTGTTCGGTGATTTTTTTCACGGTACAAAGGTAAAAAATAAAGCCCCTGCCGATGGGGCAGGGGCTTCACAACGATCGTTTCGATCAATTAATTGAACAGCACTTTTTTGGTAATGCGTTCATTGTTGTCAAATACAATTTGCATGAGGTACACACCATCTCCGAGTTGGCCTCTTTCGAACCTGAACTCATTGGCGTTAATCACTTTGCTGGAAACCATTCGGCCAGTAATGTCATACACTTCAAGTCGGCGCATGATGAATTCACTGTTGCGAATGGTGAGTGCGTCCCTTGTTGGATTTGGGAAAACGCTTGTTGCGTTTTCGAAGATGCTGTTGTTGGCGCTGAGTGCACATGGGTTTTCTGGCAGTTCAAGGGCACACATTATTCGCGGCACGGAGTATCCAAAAATGGTGTCCAAATATGTGCGACCTTGTTCGGGACTCATATCCGGATTAGAGCCCAAAGAGGCCATGTGGGCCGTAATAGGTTGACCACCCACTTCGGCGATTACAGTTGCAGCAATAGGGGAATTTGGATCCCACCACTGCCAGGGGCTGGCAATGTTCTGAAGAAATGGACGCAGTGGAAGAAGAATGGGGTAGAGCCCTTCCGGCGTGTCGTTTACAGATACCTCCAGTGCATTGGATATTTCGTAAGGACCTGTTCCGTAAAAAGATCTGGCTGCATCCGTAAATGGATCTCCGTCAGGGATCAAATTGAATATTGCGTTGTTGCCAAGGTCATTTGCAGCCTGGATAAAAGAATTAGAACCTGATACATCTACAACATTCTCTTGGGTGGTTGGAACAATAACGGTTCCGTCATCAAAAGGGGCAAAGTCATCCCGAATGGCGTGGAAAGCAACCATCGGTGCGTCACCGGCTTCGAGCCAGCTGATTTCTCCCAAGGCACCGCCTAGATTTACAGTCATCTGAATGTCGGTGGGCTGTCCGTTGTCCTGGTAAATGGTCAAACCACCATTGAGACCTTCCTCATCACCTACAATTGATGGATCCACGTATGATTCTCCAGTCACAGGGTTGATGAATTTGGGAACGGATAGTTCGTTTTCCAGGTCATCCACAGTAGCGTAGGCAAGCGCCACGTAGCCGCCTGAACCTTCACCAAAGAGAACAAATTTGTCAGCGTCAATGCCAAATGTGTTTTCTCCGGCAGCATCACCTCTCAAAAAGCGAACGGATTGCTTGGTATCCTGAATTGCACGATATACTGCATTGAGCAGGGTTCCTCTGCGTTCTACAGAGTTTCCAAGAGGATTCCAGCCCAATCGATAAGATACTGATACAGCAACAAATCCTCTTTTCGCAAATTGGCGACAGGTTACTATGGCTGTGCTATCCGTTCTTAAGCCAGTAGGGCTTCCATTGGTGGGGGGGGGAAGAAAGTTTCCTGTGTGAAGGTAAATGATTACAGGACGCTCTTCCACGTCGTCTACAGACATGTCAGGGGCATAAACATCCAATTGCATATTTTGAATTTTTACAGTTGTGGATTCATCAGCAAGGTTGAAATATGCATCAGGAAAATCGCCTGTTGTGGCTGCAATAGTTTGCAGGTCCAATAAGTCTGCCTGTGCCTGCGTACTAGTGAAGTTCACAGGTGGTAAAAAGCGAACATTGGTTCCGTACACCACATTGGACGTAACGGTAATTTGCTCATCGGTAAAAATTTCAGTCGCGTAGCGTTGGGCTTGTGATTCGCCAATGGCAAGCGCCATGAGTCCTGCAAGCGCGAATTTTAGTGGTAAATTTTGCTTCATTTTGTTAGTTGTTAAGTGTAGTTCAAACTTAGCGATTATTAAATTCAAATAAAACAGAAAAGTATGCAAGCCTACCCACTGAGGGTCCGCCGTATACCTGAAAAACGCGGTTATCGAGTAAATTAGAAGCGCCAATTTTGAATTGACAAGTCGTATTTTTTAAGGATCTGAATTTGGTGGTGTAAGATATCTGGGCATCCACCAAATCATAACTATCAATGAATCCGGTAAATTGAGGTGAACCCTCAAAGACGAAGCCTTGTATCCACTTGTAATTCACACTAAAGCCCAATGCTTCTTTTCCGAAAATCTTGAGGTCTCTTGCGCTTACACCAATGTTGTATTTATTCTCAGGGGTATTGAAAGCCGGAATGATAGGATCATCATCGCCGGTTTCGAGCCTGTTGAAAGAGTAATTGCCGTTGAGGCTATATTTCTTGATGAAGTAGTTGTACCCTACGCTGAATCCTTGGGTTGTCACCAAACCAAGTGCATTGGCTGATACGCGATACGCTTGTAATCTCGAAGGAAGTCCCGCCTCGTTGAATTCCGTGCTAATTCCTACCTGAAAACCGATGAAGTCTTCATACACACTGTAATAGTAGCCCATGTCGATGTAGAGGCGATCAAACCACGTTCCGCGGTATCCGAATTCGATTGTCCTCACCCGCTCTGGCCTTATTGCGTCTACATTGAAATATTCCAACTCATCAAGATCGAGCTGACTGCGGTACCTGTCAAATGA
>DAIRDH010000008.1:31227-58870 GCA_036796255.1 Cryomorphaceae bacterium | reverse complement strand
GTGAGTTTGTCTTCGATGAATTTTCTTTCGGCACCGGCATACACACCAAATTGATAGTTGGTGATTGTTCGGTATGTGCTGTCCGTTTTGACCAGTTCATCTTCGTCATTTCGAACACGCGTGAAAGTCAATGTGTCGCTGAAAATGGTTCCCCGCGAATCAGGCGTGTAATATCGGCCATCCGCTCCGAGGGTGATGGTCGCTATTTTGGAGTCTATTTTGTACTGACCTTGTGCATGGTAGAGTGCAGAGCGGTCATAAAACCTCGATCCATTTTCCGCAAATGTGCGGCCTCTAATGTCGTTGAATAACGAGTCAAACCGCGCAGTTCCGGGTTCATAGCGGGGATTGTTGAAAGTGCCGTCTATGTTGTCCACAATTGCACGATTCTCGTCATGAAATCCTGCAACCACATCCCTGTTTGCATTGAGAAAGGGTGTTAGAAAATTTTCGGACCAGTTGCCTATCGTTCCATGTTCCTCAAAGTTGAAAGTTGGGAAGCCAGGCAGAGATGACACTTGATTTCTAAAAAGAGCGTCCCAACGTTGCTTATACAGTGTATTCCAGCGCGCGTCATCGGCAGCCGCCGTGTTGAGCAAGAATCCCGTTTGCACTACATCGTAGGTATCACCCGCATCTTCATGTGTGGCATACATGCGGAAGAAAAACTTGTCAGCTTTCTTAATTTCGATTCGGTTTTGTACAAACTGGATATTTTCCAGTCGGTACCTGTTGTCACCCTGATATACCGTGCTTCCATTGCTGTAGCGAAAATCGTAACTCACTTCCAAATCCGGCTTTATCCTGTAGTGAAATGCTGTATTGAATTTTAAATTGTTGACATCGTAATCAACCAGGTCCTCTTCTTTATATCCTGTTCTGTAAAATCTGCCCAGGCCTGGACTCTCAAATTGATCAACGGGGCTTGAATAATCGAAATTGGTAGAAGCAAATTGTTCGTCTCCATAGATGTTTATGGCATTAAATCCGCCCGGATTGCTGGCCTCCACGGCTGATTCAAAAACCGGATCAAAATTGTTGGCCTCCCAATCATCGGCTTGCATGTAAAAGAAGTTGATCTTGTATGCAAACTTGTCCTCTCCTTCTTTATTCTGTATCACATCGGCCCAGCGAAACGCTCCTTCATACATATTCCGCTCACCTACTTTTGCCTGAGCGCTGAGTCCTTTAAACAGAAAAGGATCCTTCGAAGTGATGTCAATAACTCCATTGAAAGCACCGGGACCGTAAAAGGCTGAACTTGCTCCGGAAACGATATCTACTTTCATCACATCAAGGTCGGAAGCGCCAAGGAAATTTCCGAGTGAGAAATTCAATCCAGGAGATTGATTGTCGATACCATCAATCAATTGTAGTGAGCGCACGGGAGAAGTGCTGTTAAAACCGCGGGTGTTGATTACTTTAAATCCCAAGCTGGCCGAAGTCATGTCTACGCCTTTCATGTTGGCCAAGCCTTCATAGAAGCTGCCCGCCGGAACTTCTCTTATTGCCAACACATCCATGGATTCGACAGTGAGCGGAGCTTGCTTATTTTTTTCAGAAATACGGCTACCCACAATTTCCACCTCGCTGATCATCACCTCATCTGAGCCCATTCTGATCTTTAAGCGATCGTTGAAATTGCTGACAGTTACTTCTTTTTGGGTATAACCCAAAAATTTGATGACCAATGTGAAAGGAGGTTTTTGACTTACCTCGAATTCGAAGTTTCCATCTATGTCGGTTGTGATTCCGGTTGAAGTGCCCTTCAGTACCACTGAAGCTCCGATCAGCGTTTCTCCGGTATTGTCGTCGTATACGGTTCCTTTAACAGTACCTTGACCCATTGCTGACGACAGCATGAGAAACGTCATCAAGCAGGTGCAGATCCCAGCAATATGTCCTCTCAAAAGTGTGCTCTTTGTTAGTTATTGTGTATCCCGTACACTTAGTAATGCCAAATTAAGTAAATATGCGTTGATCTTTGCAAGGCTACTTCAGGATTTCGTACACAAACTTTTTTAAAGAATTGTAAATAAGAGGTTTAAACTTTAAGTCGCGAACGTTAAAACCCATTCAGTTTTGAAATATGGCACCCTGACTTTTAAACCCTTCAATAAATTGAGGGAAACTTTAATGGATCGAATTCATTCATGATCTGATATGCCTTTTCAACAATATCCTCAATTGAGGGCTTTGAAAAGTAATCACCGTCGCTGCTGTAGGCTGGCCGGTGCGCTTTTCCGGTAAGGGTATGCGGCTGGCTGTCGAGCATGCGGTAGGCTCCTTGTTCGGTGAGTACTTTGTTAAATATAAATGCCGAAGCACCACCCGGTACATCTTCATCCACAATAAGCAGACGGTTTGTTTTTTCCACGCTGCGGGCTATCATGTGGCCTGTATCGAAAGGCAGAAGGGTGCGCACATCAATGAGTTCAACGCTTACGCCCAATTTCTTGAGTTGTTCAACTGCCATCTCAGCCAGGTTACAGGTTGAACCATAGGACACCATGGTGATATCTGTACCCTCACACACAATTTCGGGAACACCAAGCGGGATGGTGAATTCACCCAAATTTGCTGGAAGGGGCTCTTTGCTGCGGTATGCATTGAGTGGTTCTACCACCAGTGCAGGGTCATCGCCTTGAAGCAAGGTGTTGTAAAATCCTGCTGCAGTAACCATATTTCTTGGCACGCATACATACATACCTCTCAGGGCGTTTATCACAGCGCCCATAGGTGAGCCCGAGTGCCAAATTCCCTCCAGCCTGTGCCCGCGCGTACTCACAATCAAGGGTGCAGCCTGTGAACCTTTGGTGCGGTAATGCAAGGTGGCCAGGTCGTCACTGAGTATCTGCAGGGCATAAAGCAAATAGTCCAGGTATTGGATCTCGGCAATGGGCCGCAAACCGCGCATGGCCATACCGATTCCCTGACCAATGATGGTGGCTTCGCGGATGCCGGTATCTGACACGCGCAATTCACCAAAGCGCTCTTGCATGCCTTCCATGCTTTGATTTACTCCGCCTATTTTGCCAACATCTTCACCAAATGCAAGTACTTGCGGATAGCGCTCAAACAAAGCTGCAAAATTGTCTCTCAGTACAATGCGTCCATCTACCATTTCAGGGCTTTCGCCAAAATTGGCGGCAACGGCATCAACCCGTGTGGCCGATCGGCCGCTCTCGTTGTAGAGGTAAGAGCTGTACCGGTTGCTGTTCTTTTCCTGTTGCGCGCTGAGCCACCTTAGCAGCGTATCACGTTCAGGCGATTGACTGCCACGGCTTAGGGTCAATGCTTTGCGTGCGGCAGAAAATAACTCTTTGCGTATGGGCTCAGTAATTTTTGCCACTTCCTCAATGGCCTCATCCAGGCCGTTGATCTCACTGCCAGTAGCTGATTCAAGCGCTTGAAGGATGCCGGTGAGCGCTTCCCTTTCATCATTAATTTCGCCTTGAAATTCATTCCAGGCCTCTTTCTGCGCAGCGCGCACATCTTTTTTTGCCTGCTTTTCAATTTCAGCAAGTTGATCTTCATCGCTGAGGCCATGCTCAATGATCCAGGCGCGCATCTTGGCAATACAATCGTATTCCTTGGCCCATTCCAATCGTTCTTTTGATTTGTAGCGCTCGTGAGAGCCGGAGGTGGAGTGGCCCTGAGGCTGGGTCATTTCTTCTACGTGGATGAGCACGGGAACGTGCTGCTCTCTGGCTATTTTCACGCCGCGCTCATAAGCAGTGATGAGGTCGGGGTAGTCCCAGCCCTTGGTTCTGATGATTTCGAAACCCTTGAGTTTCTCATCGCGCTGTAATCCTTTGAGGAGCTCAGAAATGCTTCCTTTGGTGGTTTGGTACTTCTTGGGTACACTGATGCCATAGCCATCATCCCATACCGACATCACCATGGGTACCTGAAGTACTCCGGCGGCATTCATGGTTTCGAAAAACAGGCCTTCGCTCGTGCTGGCGTCACCAATGGTACCAAAGGCCACCTCATTGCCACCGGCGCTGAATTTTTCAAACCCTTTGGAAAGTTCCGGGTTGTTGCGGTATATCTTCGAGGCTTGTGCAAGCCCGAGGAGGCGTGGCATTTGTCCGGCAGTAGGGGAGATGTCGGCCGATGAGTTCTTTTGAGACATCAAGTCTCTCCACTCGCCCTTGATGGGATCGTAACTGCGCGTGCTGAAGTGTCCACCCATTTGGCGGCCAGCGCTGCCGGGTTCTTTCTCAGGATCGGGATGGGCATAGAGGCCAGCGAAAATTTGCTTTAAGCTCAATGCGCCAATGGCCATCATAAAGGTCTGGTCGCGGTAGTATCCCGAGCGAAAATCGCCATTTTTAAATTGCTTGGCCATGGCCAGCTGTGCCACTTCTTTGCCGTCGCCGAAGATGCCGAATTTGGCTTTGCCCGTCAGCACTTCTTTGCGGCCCAAGAGGGAGGCTTCCCTGCTCTCGCAAGCGAGCTTATAATCAGCGATTAATTCTGCAATGTGGGCCGCTTCCTCAGTGGATAAAGCTTCTTTTGTTTCAGTCATTTCGATGGTGGTTGAGCACTGCAAAGATACTAACCTGAGTTAGATTCTTCTTCGGATTCAGACCGACTACTATTAAGTCGCTAAATTACAAGAGCAAATGTGTATTATTGAAACATGAAGCACCCAGTGAGCAATGAAACCGGAATCATCTCAATAGCGCGTCCGGGTCTTGCCCATAAAATGGAATCTGTTGCGTTGCATTTTCGCGCTTTAGCCCGCTAAAGCTTTGAAAATGCGCCTGACATATTCCATTTTATGAACATCTGAATTGCCGAATCAGAACCTAACTCAGGTTAGTAACCTGAGTTTGATTCCTCTTCGGATTCAGACCGACTACAATTAAGTCGCTTAAATACAAGACCAAAGGTGTATTATCGCTCAATGAAGCACCCCGCCAGCAAGTAAACTGAAATCACCTTAATAACTTGTCTGTGTCTTGCCCATAAAATGGAATCTGCTGCGTTGCATTTTTGCGCTTTAGCCGGCTACCTGCCTGTCCGGTAGGGGCAGGAAGCTTTAAAAATGCGCCTGACATATTCCATTTTATGAACATCTGAATTGCCGAATCAAAACCGAACTCAGGTTAGTAACCTGAGTTTGATAAAACCATTTCAAGCTTTATCCTTGCAGTACACCCATCATATCAAGATATTACAGGGATCACCACGTGCTTTTCACCGTGGGCACGAAACTCGGCATGGTGTAGTGCGTTTTGCCATCATTCAAATGTTTCGCTGAAACCTCATCGGGTGCATTTGGGTCGGGAGTAAGCCAAAGCGCTGTCGCAAAAAGACCTATAGCAATTGCTATGCCGAGGCTGGAAATGATCAGGAGAAACAGGAATTGCTTTTTCATGGCTCTTTTGGTGCTTATTTGCGGAAAGCTTAGTAGCTACTCTCGGAATTTTCGTATTCTATCTTGATGCGCTTGCTACGGTTGCTGTCCTCCTTGCAAGTTTCGCAGGTCAGTCCGTTTTGGGTCATGATCCAGGTGTGTCCCACCATATCGGCATCATAAGTATTGGTCACGTTGGGCACATCAAAAATGAGATCAATAGAGCCTTTGCTGAAATGCACCCTTTTGCCGACAGGCACATACAGCGTGTAATGCACTTTTTGATCACGAATAGGTTGACCTTTTTTAAGTGCAAACCAAGGGTACATCCTGAGGCTGTCGCCACTGAATGTATAGTGAGTAGTAATCAGGCCGGCATTGTTGATGGCATCTTTCTGACTCGCACCGCGAGCGCTTCTCTCTGCTTCAAGTCTGAAGGTGCTGTCTGATTCGTTCATGGCCACGGTGAGTTGGTTCTTGCCGGTATACCAAATGTCAGTCGAATCGAGTCCGGGAAATGTTACAATGCCGTGAAAAAAAGTTTGGCCATTGCCGAGGCCTGTCCTGAATCGGTAGGAGGGTTCTTCACTTTTTTCTGTGTCAATCACGAGGATGTCAGAAGTGATTTCGGGAATGGTTTCTACTTCACTGTAGGTCGCTTCTATCCTAAAGTTTTTCAAAAGATGGATTGCCGGGTAAGCTGTCAATATAACGCAAGCAATCCAGAGGCCTGTGAGCGCTGCGCCAGTATATCGGGGAACTTTGTTCACATTAAATAAGAGCCGTATCGCAATTAAAAATAAACCGATAAATGGAATGATTAGGATGCCGGCAAGGCCCCAGAGAAATAGTTGTTGTTGAAGATCGCTTTCAAAGGCTGACGCTATGAGCAACTTTATGTGCTCATCCCAAAAAATCTCACCATCTGTAATGCGGAAGGCAAACTCCCAACCCAGAAAGGCGCTGAGTAAGCCCAGGATGGCTAAGACAGCGACAACAATAAAGGCCACACCCAAAAGCCGGGTGATGAATGAAACGAGCAGGGTGAGTAGACTGACAATAAAGTGACCCACTTTCGTGAAAAAATGGCCTATCCGCTCGCCCTCAGAGCGGAATCGTTCCTCATTCAGGTCGTTTTTTTTTCCAAAGTTCTTGAGGTCCTCTTTCATGTCTTCAAATGACTCACTTACCTTTTTGGAAATGTTCTCAACGGTGACGGGCTCGCCACGCATCTGCAATTTTTCAGCGGTGGTTTTGGCTGTTGGAATAATAATGGCCAGCAATATGTAAAGCAGCAATCCGCTGCCAAAAAATATGAGGGCCACGGCAAATGCAATGCGCAACACAATAGGATCCCAACCCATGTAAGCGCTAATTCCGCTGCATACGCCAAAAACTACTTTGTCGTCTGGATCGCGAAATATGCGTCGCTTGCCAGATCCCTTCGTGTAGGTTTTGCTTGTGCTTTCCTCTTCTTCTCCACTTTCTGCGAATTGTTCCGGCTCACCCATGATGGAAATAATCTCATTGACATCCTTAAGCGTGATAACCTGTTTTGAATCTGAAGTGCGCTCTAAAAAAAGTTCGGCGATGCGCAGCTCGATGTCTGAAATTATTTCATCGGCTGTTTCCTGGTTTCCGAAATAACGTCTGATACTGCTGAGGTACGCGTTCAACTTTTCGTAAGCTTCTTCCTCTATGTTGAATATGCGTCCTCCGATATTGGCACTAATGGTCTTGTTCATGGCTTATTGATGTTGGTGGTTTGGTTTACGGCTTCTTGAAGTTCTTTCCATGTAAGGTCAAGTTCAGCGAGAAATTTGATTCCAATTTCTGTGAGCTTGTAGTATTTACGCGGTGGTCCTGATTTGGACTCCTCCCATCGGTAGTCGAGGATACCAGCATTTTTAAGCCGGGTGAGTAAGGGGTAAAGCGTACCCTCTACCACGATAAGCCTGGCTTGCTTCAAGGCGTCAATGATATCTGAGGGATACATCTCCTCCCGCTCGAGCAACTGAAGTATGCAATACTCCAGGACTCCTTTGCGCATTTGGGCTTTTGTATTTTCTATGTTCATCTTTCTGCAATCAATTTTCATGTACGATCACAAGGCAAATATATAATCATATATGGTACTATGCAAAGCAAAGTACTAAAATAAATATAGTACTGTATGAATGGGCATATATATCCATAAGCGGAGAAGGGGGGGATACTTGAAACCTTTTGTAAGCGGAGTGGGTATATAGATGCGAACTTGAGAATAGACAACCATGAAAAGGTTTTTTGTAATATGCTGTCTTGTTGCATTCGTTGGAGCTGCAAGCTCTTGCAGTAGTGGACCTAAAGCGTGTGCGGCTTATGCCAAGCATGACAACGGCGAGCGACCAGGCCTCGACGAAGTCCAATAGGGTGGATAAACATGAGGGATTTAAATCCTCACCAGAAAGAATTTACGTCTCCGCGTTTCCCGCGGGGACTTTGTGTTTTGGATGCACAGCAAAAAAGCGCCTTTTAGGCATTTTACTGGTAATCTGGCTTAATGAAGCAAAGCTGTAGAATTTTACAGGCCTTAGATCATCAGCGGCATACCATTTAATTGGCCATCTCTTTATCCCGCAACAGCCTGCATCAAAATAGCACAAGCTATAGCTCCAAATGTACCTATAGCATAGCCCAGTACGGCTAGCAATACTCCCACCGGAGCGAGCGCCGGGCTAAATGCTGAAGCTACAATGGGAGCCGAAGCTGCGCCACCAATGTTGGCTTGCGATCCCACGGCAATGAAGAAGAATGGCGCTCTTATTATTTTGCCGATGAGCAAAAGAATGCCGATGTGGATAGCAATCCACACAAAACCAATGGAAAGAATATACTTGAACACTTGCCACTCTTTGAAAAGCTGGCCTATATCCATATGCAGTCCAATGGTTCCTACCAGAATGTACAGAAAAGCGCTACCCACTTTAGATGCGCCGGCGCCTTCGAGCGTTCTTGCTTTGGTGAATGAAAGTACCACGCCTCCAACTGTGGCAATCACCACCAACCAGAAGAAATTGCTACCGAAAGAAGTGAAGAGTCTTACCCATGAATCGCTGTCGGCTGCAAGTATGGCATCGATGCGCAACGCTATGCGCGGCCCAATCGTGTCGCTCAGGCCATGCGCAACTGCCACCATGCCAAAGGCTACACCGAATATCATCATCAGATCAGTAAAGCTTGCAACTCTTGCGGCATCAGCTTGCTGCTTTTCCACCCGCAGCTTCAAATCATCTATGGCGCTGTTGTCGGCTTTCAACTTCACATCAAGCCTATCACTGATGCCCGCACCAAACAGCAGAAATGCCATCCAGATATTGGCTACAAATACATCAACAACGATCATTGCACTGAATAGGGCATCGCTGGCTCCGTATATTTCCTTCATGGCAGTTTGATTGGCACCGCCACCTATCCAGCTGCCAGCTATTGTTGCCAATCCCCGCCATATGGCATCAGGACCTGAGCCTTCAAGTAATGTGGGCTCTGCCAGTGATACCAAATAGAGGGCTATTGGCGCTCCGATCACAATACTTATTGTCGCTGTGAAAAACATAATCAAGGCTTTCGGACCGAGTTTGAATACGCCTTTGAGGTCAATATTCAAACAGAGAAGGACAAGCGAGGCAGGAAGTAAAAAGCGCGATGCAAAGAAATACAATCTATTGGTTGAGTCATGGTCGAAAAGTCCCAAGGAGTTGAAAATGGCTGGAACAAAATAGCAGAGCAATAATGCAGGGAAATACTTATAGAATTTCGCAAACGCTGGTAGTGAATGTGTTTTAAAGATGGTGGCGAGTATTACCACCAAAATTCCTAAAGTGATGGCATCATTGCTAATTGGTATTCCCATAGGGCTTTTGAAATTGAGTGACAATAATAGGTATAAACCCTTACTTGAAAAATTACTTCGAAATTTATGGATACAAAAAAACCCGCGGCCAATCGGCCGCGGGTTTGGTTTAACTATTTGTAGTCGGACTACCTTATTTCTGCACAATCAACTTGCGCGCACCAATCAATTCACTGTTCGAAGTAATGTTGACCAGGTATACTCCAGCTGCCATAGGCTGTTGGAAATCGAGGGCTACATTCATGAACGTGCCATTGTTGGCGTAGTTCTCACTGTGTACACGCTTACCGTACATGTCATACACATCAATGATTACATCATTCTGTACGTCTTGCAGATTTTCAATGCTCACCATCACCTCATCACCACGGCTTGGGTTAGGATAGATTGAAATTTCTGCCTGGACATCAGACTGAACATTGCTTTCATCTAGTGTAATTATACCCGACATGCCGCCTGCGATTGTTATTTCGCAAATTGGACCGTAGGTACCAACAAGTCCACCTGAAGCACCAAGTACTTGTACTGCATAGGTATCACCAGGTATTAATCCAGTAACCCAGCTCAGTAACACTGTTCTCAATCCGTCATCGCGGGTGTAGAACAAGTCTTCCTGCGTCAAGTCGCTGATGTTGGTAAACCTAAATGTGTAGTAGTCAGCTGCACAGATGTTTATGGCACTGATTACAGCATTCAGTGCAACAGTGCTACCACATGCAGTGAAGTTTTCGTCGAGACCAATGGTGGGTACGAAGTTGTTCATCGCGATAAGTCGTGATATACCATACTCACCATATTGACCAAGTGATTGTGCCTTCACTGATACAGCGTAAGGCGAACCAAGGTTCAGGTCTTCCACATTCTGGAGTTGTAGGAAACGGTTTGGACTTACAGCTGTGAGTGAGTCAAATCCGTCAGTAAACAACCAGGTGTATTCAGATGCACCAGCCACGTTGTCGGCCTCGAGAATATCGCACATGTTGTAGAAACCAAGTGCAAACTCTACTTTCAACTGGGTTGTTGCACCACCATCAGCAAAGCCAATGGTACATGCATCACCATAGTCACCCCAGTTTGGACCTTGGTACATCCTTGCACGTGTGCGCACAGAGTAGGTACGTCCAAACTCAGCCTGCGGGAACCACTGCAACTGGAAGTTGCGGTTAGAACCATTTGGCGATAGGATCTCATAGGTGTTGAACGGCTCTTCCAGTTCAGTAAACTCGAAGTAGTAGTTGGTGAGCAAGAACTGGTTTGAAGGCAGTTCGCTGCTTATCACATCAGTTGGCGTGTAGTCAAATACACCACAGTCATCCGCTTCAAGCTTGATAAATGGAATGTGTGCTACAGCCACGGTATAGTTGAGTGTTTGTGGTGTTCCGGCACCTCCATGGTAAACCCTTACGTAGTAAGTTTCACCTGGAGTAGTGTTTTGGAGTATCACAATCTCTCTCTGACCGGCAGGTGCATCATTCTGGCAAGCGATAAGCTCACCACCACAAGCATCATACACTTCCACAGCTGCGTTGAAGTCACCAAGACCCCATGCACGTACATACATTACCGTAGCAACTGATTCAAAAGAGAACCATTGGTCAGGCTGTACATTGCTGGTGTTTTGGCACTGCTCTACACCAGAGGCAGTTTCATCAAGCATAGAGGCTGAAACCGAGCTTTCGTTGAATGTAACTGCTGCGATTATTGGCGTAGCTTCATCACACTCAGTAGGCTCAGGAATAAGCACTGCATCAATCACGTGCACTATACCGTTAGAGGCAATAATGTCAGCAACGATAACTTGTGCATCATTTACGAACACGCCGTCATCATTGATGGTAATGGTCACAGTGAAACCAGCCAGTGTTGTAATGATTTGGCCATCGGTCAAATCAGTAGAGAGTACTTCTCCTGCTGCCACATGGTAGAGCAAGATAGTAGTCAGCAATCCTTCTGGATCATCGAGCAGTGCATCGAGTACACCTTCTTCCAATGCATCGAATGCATCATCGGTTGGAGCAAACACTGTGAATGGACCTTCACCTGAAAGGGCTTCATCCAAACCAGCGGCAAGTACAGCCGCCTCGAGTGTGTTGTGAACCTCACTGTCTTGAACAATATCCCAGATGTTGGCATCAGCAGGACATTCTACAGTAAATGTTCGCGTGTGTGAAGAAGCACTTCCTGTAACACCAGCACAATCAGCCGAGCCGTGGGTGTACATGCGAACCGTTCCGTCAATGTCACTCTCCCAAGTCAGTGTGTTCAAGCCTGTGGCCAAAATCTCAGTGCCAGTACTATTTGTAATGGTAACAAAGAAGATAGGCACATTGGCATTGAATGAGGTGCTGAAAGTGTAAATACCACCGTCAAACACGGTCACTGTGCTGTACTCATTGTTCCATGAGTTGGTTACAGTTGCAACTGGATTCTCACAAGTTGGATTTGGTGATCCAAATGAGGTACCGTTGGTGCAGCCTTCGTAAACGATGGCATCACATCCGCAATCATCATTGAGAAGACCAAAGTCACCATCTATGGTTTCACACAGGTCACCAATGTTTGCATTCTCATCAGGACAGTCAAATACTGTTTCACTCAACGAGAAGTTGAACGTGGTGCTCTGTGGTGTAGCGTTGGTCGATATCACGAAGTAATAGGTGGTACCGCCTGTTACAGGCATGGCGTCGATAAAGCGGCCTGTATTTGCAGTTGACACCGTGTGATAACCTACTGTACTGGTAAATGGACAGCCTACGAAGGCATATAGTCCTACCCATGACCCGTGGTCAGTCACAGAGGCATCTACGAAAGTATCGTCCTCTGGAGTGTATTCAAAAACCACATCATCACCAGATAGATAGAAAGCACTAAATGTACCAGTACCTACAGCATTTGCAGCTAAAGCCGGTGCAGGGTTGTCATAATTGTCACCGAATGTGCTGGTATTGCCTGATAAGTTGTAAGGCAGGTCAGCTGTAGTCAGTACAAATGGATTTGTACAATCTGTGCCTACCAATTCCTCACACTCACAGTCATCACTAACTGAACCGTCACCTCCATTGAAGTCGCAAGGATCACCAATGTTGGCGTTCAAGTCAGGACAGTCAAATACAGTTTCACTAACGGTCAGATTGAAGGTAGTGCTCTGTGGTGATGGGAAAGTAGAGATCACAAAATAGTATGTGGTTCCCGCTTCTACAGGCAGCGCATTGATAAAGCGACCGGTGTTCAATGGGCTGTCATTGTGATAGCCTACAGTGCTTTCGAAAGGACATCCTTCGAAGGCCCACAGACCTACCCATGTGCCATGGTCAGTTACGGCTACATCCACAAAGGTGTCGGTGTCTGGAGTGAATTCAAAGACAACATCGTCACCATTGAGGTAAGAAGCACTTGTACTGCCTGTTCCAATCACATTGGGTGCATTGGCAGGTACATCAGTAGAGCTGTAGTTGTCACCAAATGTAGCGGTGTTACCAGACTGGTTGTATGGCAATTCAGCTTGCACAATCACAAAAGGATTGGTGCAATCTGTTCCAACCAACTCACCACAAGTACAATCGTTGCCAATGATACCTGGCTCTCCATTGAAATCACAAGGCTCACCAAAGTTTACGAATTCAGTAGGACAATCAAACTCCGTTTCAGAAATGTTGATCACGAAATCTGTACTGTTTGGTGTTGGCCAAGTTGAAATCACGAAATAGTAGGTGGTTCCAGCACTTACCGGCAACTGAGGGATTAAACGGCCTGTTGAGGAACTGGCGGTGTGATAACCTACGGTGCTTGCGAAAGGACAACCTTCGAAGGCCCATAGACCTACCCATGTGTCGTGTCCGCTTACTTCCACATCCACAAAGGTATCTTCGTCGGGTGTGAACTCAAATACTACGTCATCACCATTAAGGTAAGAGGTTGTAAATGAGCCATTGGTTATGGCACCAGTAGCCAGTGCTGGCACGTCTGCTGCCACATAATTGTTGCCGAAGGTTGCAGTGTTTCCACTTTGGGTATATGGAAGGTCAGCAGTGGTGAGTGCAAATGGATTGGTACAGTCTGTTCCTACCAGCTCAGTGTCTGGTATAAGCACTGCGTCAATCACGTGCACTATACCATTGGAGGCAGTAATGTCTGCAACGATAATTTCTGCATCGTTCACAAATATACCGTCATCATTGATGGTGATGGTCACAGGAAGTCCAGCCAATGTTGTGATAACTTGACCATCTGTGAGGTCATCAGAAAGTACTGCGCCTTCTGCTGCATGGTACAACAGGATAGAAGCAAGCAATTCTGTATTATCTAACAATGCATCGAGTACACCTTCTTCCAATGCATCAAATGCAGCGTCGGTTGGGGCCATCACTGTGAATGGTCCTTCACCTTCGAGGTCATCATCCAATTCAGCAGCAATCACGGCCGCCTCAAGGGTGGTGTGTACTTCGCTGTCTTGGATTACTTCCCAAATGCTAGGCTCTGCAGAACAATCAGCAGTTACAATGCGGGTATGACTTGCAATAATGGTTCCTGCAGGACAATCAGCTGAGGCATGGGCGTTAAAACGTACCACACCTGTCACGTTGCTGGTCCACTCTAGCGAGTTCAATCCTGTTGCCAATACAGTTGTACCAGCACCATTTGAAACTGTAAGATAGAATAGTGGGTATGCTGGAAGCGGCGAAGTGGCAAAAGTGTAGTCAACACCAGATGTCACGTTTACTTCAACGTACTCACCAAACCAGATTCCACCTTGCGAGCCAGAAGGAATAGCACAATTTACTGTGATATTGCCAAAAGGCACACCGGTTAAACATCCTGTGTAGATGATCTCATCGCACACGCAATCCTCATTGAGGGTTCCGAATCCACCACCATCCGGGGTACAAACATCACCGATGTTGAGGTTCTCTTCAGGACAGTCGTAGATTACGTCACTGCAATCAGTGGTTACTGTGCGGCTGTGTGAGAAGAAGCCTGGGCTTGTACAATCGGCATTGGCATCTGAATAGAAACGAATATTGCCATTAAAGTCGCTCAGCCATGTGAGTGATTGAATACCGCTAGCTAATATTACTGTGCCGTCTGCGTTTGTAACCGTAAGGAATTGGAATGGGAAACCAGTTACCGCACCAGCGCTGAAAGCATAGCTACCTCCATTTTGAACAGGTACCACGTGATAGTTGGTGAAGGTAGCATTGGTAGCAGTCACCGCCTGTCCACATGCAGGGATAAGGTCCCCGAAAGCTGCGAATTCTAATTCATCACAACCATCAAACTCAATTTCGATACAAGCGCAATCTGCGTCAAGTTCTCCGGGAGCACCGCTCTCAAGCAGACAGAATCCACCGATGTTGGCATTTTCCTCTGGACAATCGAATACTGTTTGCTCGATGGTAAGGGTAAATGCTGTCGGTGTTGCTGCTGATGAACTTGATACCACCACATAGTAAGAAACTCCAGCATTTACAGGAAGCGCATTTACCGCTTTAGGAATTGCACCAAATGCGGTGTTGAAGCCTACAGTTGTGGCAAATGGACAACCAGTGAAAACGAAGAGTCCTCCGCCCGTGGTAGTTCCAGTAATTTCAACATCTATGAAACCATCGTTTTCAGGAGTGTACATGAAAACAGCGTCGGGTCCGCTCAAGTAGAACGTAGCAGGAGTAGCAGTGTTGCCAATCACATTAGGTGCTACCGGGGGTACATCTGCACCGGTGTAGTTATTGCCGAAAGTTGCGGTATTGCCTGACTGAGAGTAAGGCAAATCAGCTTCTGTGAGGTTGAATGGATTGGTACAGTCTGTACCCACCAGTTCTTCACATTCACAATCAGCATTTACAATTCCAGGTCCACCATTAAAGTCACAGCCTCCACCAATGTTCGCAAACAATAGCGGACAATCAAAGACGGTCTCGCTGAGTGTGAAGTTGAAGTTTGTGCTTTGAGGTGATGGCCAGGTAGAAATCACAAAATAGTAGGTAGTACCTGCTGTTACAGGGAGGGCGTTGATGGCTCGTCCATCGCCTCCGGCGCTTCCTGTGTGAACTCCCACTGTGCTGGCAAACGGACATCCGGTAAAGGCCCAAAGACCTACCCAGGTGCCATGTTCAGTCACGGTGGCGTCTACAAAGGTATCTTCTTCAGGAGTGTATTCAAACACAACATCGTCACCATTGAGATATACAGTTGAAAAACCTCCGTTTACAATAGCGCCTGGTGCAAGAGCGGGCACATCGGCGCTTGTATAGTTGTTACCGAATACACTGGTGTTTCCTGACAAGTTGAAGGGAAGGTCAGCCGTTGTAAACTCGAATGGATTGGTACAATCCGTTCCAACAAGGGCTACACATTCGCATTCTGCCAGTACAATTCCTTCTTCGCCGTCGGCGTCGCAGGTGGTACCAATATTTGCAGCAAGATCAGGACAGTCAAAAATCTGATTGGTGCAGTCTGCCTCAATCCTTCTTGTGTGCGTCCAGGTGCCTCCAGGAGTCGTACAATCGGCAGCGGCGTGCGTGTAAAAACGCGCAGTACCATTGTAGGTTGAAGTCCAGTCGACAGCAGAGATGCCAGTGGCAAGAATTTCTGTTCCTGTGCCATTGGTGATGGTAATGTATAGGAATGGCGCTGAAGCCGGACCGTTTACATGGCTAAAGGTGTACTCAACACCATTAAATACTTCCACATTGCTGTATTGTGCAACTCCAACGAAATTAATGTCGAAAGGAGTGTCATCACAATTGGTTAGACCCACAGTAAATGCTGCAAAGCCTGTAGTACAGCCGTCAAAATCAGGCTCAGCGCATACACAGTCTTCACTGATTAAGCCAAAGTCACCATTTTCCAGGGGACAAACCGTATTAAAGTTGAGCTCTTCTACCGGGCAGTCAAAGATTTGGTTGCTGCAATCAGCAGTTACCCTGCGGAAGTGGTTCCAGGTACCGGTAACGAAGGCACAAGTAGGGCTTGAATTGGCATAAAAACGAACCTGCCCGTTGAAATCGCCAGTCCAGTTGATGGCTTGAATACCCGAAGCCAAAACTTCAGTACCTGCAAAGTTGGTAATGGTAAGGTACATGAACGGACCAGAAAGTGGACCATCGGTTATATCAAACACGTAGTCTACACCATTAAATACGTTAACAGTGGTGTAAGAACCAGAGCCTACGCTAAATGTAGTAAGTGCGGGTGTACCATCGCAGTTTGGATTCAAGTTACCACCTGAAAGAAAACCACCAGTACAACCGGCAAATTCAACTGGCAAACATTCGCAATCTTCAACGATACCGAATTCACCATCCAATGCGCAAGCTTCGCCTTCATTTGCTCCAAGTATTGGGCAATCAAAAACTTGATTTTCGCAGTTGGCGATAACTGTTCTGTTGTGGCTAAAGAATCCAGGACTTGCACAATCAGCGTTGCCATCGGTGTAAAACCTTATAAAACCGTTGAAGTCACTGGTCCAGGTTACTGAGTTGGCTCCGGTTGCAAGTATTTCTGCACCTGCCTGGTTTGTAACTGTGATGTATACCAGTTGGAAGATTCCAAAAGGATTGCTGATAAATGTGTATTCAGTACCATTGTCAACGGGTACTTCATGGTAATTGGTAAATGTAGCGTTGGTTACTGTTGTAGGACCTTCACAATTTGGCACCAATCCAGCAAAAGCAGCGAAATCGCCGGTACAGCCGTCGAATACTACCTCATTACATTCACAATCCTCATCAAGTTGACCAACTTCGCCGTTGTTGTCGCAGGCATCGCCGATAAACTTGTTCAGTTCCACACAATCAAACACTGTATTGGTAATGTTCAGGATGTAAGGAGTAGACTGTGGTGCTGGGAAAGTTGAAATCACCACGTAATAAGTCGTGCCAGCTTCAACGGGCAAAGCCTGCACCAAGCGGCCATTGGCATCACTGCCTGTGTGGGCGCCAACGCCAAGGGTGAAAGGACAACCTTCGAAAACCCATAAACCTACCCAAGTGGTGGTTTGAGTTAAGCTTACGTCGATAAACCCATCTTCCGCAGGAGTATAAGCGTATACTACATCGTCACCATTCAAATAAGAACTTGAGTACGCACCGTTCAACTTGATGTCGACAGCAGCTGGAGGTAGATCAGCGGCATCGTAATTGTTGCCGAACAGGTTGGTGTTTGCATTTGAAGTATATGGCAATGTGGCCACTTCAATGGCTTCTGTACAATCTGTACCGCCAGTGATACATGAACCGTCATCTTCTGTGGCTACAGGCTGGAAGTTTACAGCGTCTGCATCTGTACAGCCAGGAATATCAAGGTTGCAACCCACAATCCAATTCCAGACACTAGTGCCGAAACCATTGTTGGCGCAACTGGTAAAGCCGTTAGACGTTACAACCATGTAAAGCGAGCCGCTTTCAGCAACAGCGCTAAGTCCTGAAAGTGTTCCATTATTGGCGCCTGTAAAGAGTACCTCTCCAGTATCGTCAGCACCGTCATAAATGGTAATGGCGTCCCCAAAGGTAGCAATCAAGCCACTTTGAAAAAGAATCGTCACGGGCTCACCATCCGGGCTTACCCAAAGGAAAGGGGTGTTTTCATTGTCGCCGTAGCAGTATGTTTCTTCTATTGCAACGCCGCATTCCAAAGGAATGGGACAGCCGTTAGAAACTTCAGTAAAGCTTTCAGATGTCGGACATGAGAAGCCAAGTACATTTACTTCTATCAATACCGGGGTATCGAGGGGCAATGGCCCAATTTCGAGCTCGGCGCCTACAAGGTTATTAAATACACCACCTACTTCGGGGATGATTTGTCCATTGGCTGTAGCTGTAGCAAGAAGCAAAGGAGCGCTTGAAGGAACGGATTGCTCGTCGATTGTAACAGTCACACTGTAAGAGAGGTCTTCGCAATCGCGCTCATTCTGCACGTACGACACCACGGGTGGTGTACAGTTGGGGGCAGGTGCGCAAGTTACGTTGGCCGCCCAGCCTGCAAGTTCTACTGATCCGTCAGAGCAAAAGACAAATGTGAGGCAACCTGTATCGTCTGTTGAGGTAAACGGACCTGGAATGGTCGTTCCCCAAAATCCGCCAGTGGTGGTACATGTGCCATTGCCTATTCCATTACCGCTCGAAATTTGCGGTGATGTTGCGTTTGGTCCGTCGTAGACGTAGAGCTTGTCCCAGTTTGTTTCTACGTTAAAACTTGTAAACGTAACTGTTACCAAATCATCATCATTGTCCGGGCAGAACGTTGTGGTTTGATTTGAATTTGGCAGGTAGACCCCGTTAGGCCCTCCATTGTCGTACCAAATGGTACCACAATCCGATTGTGCCTCAACGAATTGAGGGCTAAAGAAAGCTATACCTAAGAGTAGGGGTATAAGCTTCCATGACGTAAACATCTTCTTCATCTTATTGAAATTGGTTTGTAAATAGTTAAACAAAAAGTTCGACAAGGTACAAAAGAATGATGCTTAAGCGCAATTATTTTCCAATGAAATTGAAAAAATAGTCTTTTTAGGGCCGAATAAAATGCGCTATGTGAAGGTTAAATGATTGCAAATTATACATTAACAAATTTTTCGGATAAATTGGGATTTCAACAATGAAGCAAACTCTGAGGCCCTAAAAAGGGAAAGCCGCTGCCGATCCTAAGACCAAACAGCGACTTCTCCCCTTAAACTAAGCGTTCAGATATCTTTTCCGTGCGGGGTATGCTTATTGCACGATAAGTTTTTTGGTAAGGGTGGAGGTTCCGTGTACCGCAGTGATGAAATAGATGCCCGCTTCGATTTCAGGAAGTTCCAGTTGCTGCGGCTCCATATGGTTGTAATCACTTTGTACCTGTGCAAGGGCTACTCCGGCCAGGTTGCGCAGCGTTATCTGTACATTATCCCAGTTACCATTCATTCGGGTACTCACACTGTTTCCGGAAAGGATAGGATTTGGGAAAAGGAACAAGTTCATTGTATATTCTTCGAGGGTTTCAATTTCATTGGCAAAAGCCATATTGCACATTTCACTCCATGGTGTCCAGGCTTCATTGGCATAAGCTCTTGTACGTATTGTGAGCGTATCGCCTTTCGGCAAATTGGCCAACAAGTCCGAACCAAAAACATGGACATCATTCTCGAATTCAACGGGCGTAAATAATGAAGGGCCGCTAAACTCGACTGCATATACGCTGGCCCCATTGATAGGTTGCAGGCTGAGCCCATCATTTTCAGCAATTATACTGTAATTGTTACAAATGGCTTCTGGAATCACCGGAACTTCAATGTTTTTCATTATTGAAATTACACATGAGGGGCCGTGATTGGCCCATGTGTTGCGGTATCGGGCGCGAACGTCAACCAAATATTGCAGGCCGGGCTCGAGGTCTTCGACACTGCCAAGGGCGATGGCCACTTCAGGACCTGAATAACCGTATGTACGCGCTCCGGTAAGGACTTCCTCAAATCGGTATTCGTATTGCTCTGCTCCATTTATTGCTGTACATATTATATAGGCATCCTCACCGAGTGACATGTTGCCACAGTCAGCCTCCACAAGTGAAGTGGTCGCAATGCCAAAGGATATTTCACAGGGTTCATCCCAGTCACTTTGCAGATCGGGATGGATTCCTTTCACCCTCACCTGATAGGTTTCAAAAGGGAGTAAGTTGGCCACATCTTCCGGCATGAAATGGGCTTGCGCTGTTTCAAAGCTTGCCACATGTGCCGCAAAGGAATTGCTGATTTGCCATGCGTAGCTTTCAGCTCCGGGTACTTCATTGGCCT
The DNA here is from genome assembly GCA_036796255.1 of Cryomorphaceae bacterium. Lineage (GTDB taxonomy): Bacteria > Bacteroidota > Bacteroidia > Flavobacteriales_D > Cryomorphaceae > T3Sed10-241. Next base: position 38,845 of record DAIRDH010000008.1, on the reverse strand, counting down.
GAACTACTTCAAAGAAGGATTTTTCCGACGCACCGCAATCAGATGTAGTCAAGGAAGTGAATTCAAGCGAATCACAAGGCAATTGCAATACGTTGATTGTATCGCTGGTCAAGCAGCCATTCTCATCTGTCGCAATGATGGGATAAGTACCCACAGCCAGATTTGGGAAAGCGCCTGGGCTTACCGGACCACCAAATGCTTCCAGTACAATTGTACCTGTGCCACCGCTTACTGCGATACCCGCAGCACCCGTGTTCTCTTCTTCACAAGCCACGTGCTGAATATTGCTCACCTCAATGATAAGCGCCTCTGGCTGGCTTAATGTTACACTGAAGGTCATGCTGCAAGTGCCGCTCGTAGCTGTAGCCGTGTAGCTTCCTGCACCCAAGCCATTCAAGCTTGTGCCTGAGTCACCATTGCTCCAGCTTACACTGTACTCTCCAGAGAAAGATTCAACTTGAATTGTGATGCTTCCATTCAGGTCGCCCTGGCAAGATGGATTTGTAGACTGAATCAGCGCGATGGACAATTCATCACAAGGAATACAATCGTTGACGGGATTGTCATCGCAAATTCCGCAGGCGTCTGTATAGGCGCTTCCATTCATCACGCCTTCACAGTCGTAGCAGCTGTCCCAATCTGAGGCATCGTTGTCATTGCAGTCTCCAGCATTACCTACATAGCCTGTTGGTTGGGTGCACGATTCTTGGCTATTATCCGGGTCGCCAAAGCCATCGCCGTCGTTGTCGGCATACCAGGTTTGGTTGGCGACTGCGCCTTCATTGATCACTACGTTGATTGTCCCGGTGCAAGTGCCGCTTGTGGCTGTGGCGGTATAAGTTCCTGCACTCAAGCCGCTCAGTGTTGTTCCCGTGCCGCCGTTGCTCCAGCTTACGCTGTGCACTCCGGTAAATGAGGTTACCTGGATGTTGATACTTCCATTTGCCCCACCTTGGCAGCTGGGATTAGTGGATTGTACCAGTGTAATAATAAGGTCATCACAAATATCGCAGTCGTTGGCGGGGTTGTCATCACAGGTACCACAATCGTCGATGTAGGCGCTTCCGTTCATCACGCCTTCACAGTCGTAGCAGCTGTCCCAGTCACTGGCATCATTGTCGTTGCAGTCGTTGGCATTGCCTACATAGCCAGCTGGCTGTGTGCAAGACTCAACTGTATTGTTTGGATCGCCATAACCATCGCCATCATTGTCGGCATACCAGGTTTGGTTGGCAAGTGCGCCTTCATTGATCACCACGTTGAGTGTCTCGGTGCAAGTGCCGCTTGTGGCTGTGGCGGTATAAGTTCCTGCACTCAAGCCGCTCAGTGTTGTTCCCGTGCCGCCGTTGCTCCAGCTTACGCTGTGCACTCCGGTAAATGAGGTTACCTGGATGTTGATACTTCCATTTGCCCCACCTTGGCAGCTGGGATTAGTGGATTGTACCAGTGTAATAATAAGGTCATCACAAATATCGCAGTCGTTGGCGGGGTTGTCATCACAGGTACCACAATCGTCGATGTAGGCGCTTCCGTTCATCACGCCTTCACAGTCGTAGCAGCTGTCCCAATCGCCAGCATCATTGTCGTTGCAGTCGTCGGCATTGCCTACATAGCCTGTCGGTTGGGTGCATGATTCCTGGGTATTATTTGCGTCGCCATAACCATCGCCGTCGTTGTCGGCATACCAGGTTTGGTTGGCAAGCACAGTGATGTGGGCAGTTTTCGTTTCAATGTCGCTTCCTCCGGCATTACTCACTGTCAATTGCACAGTATAGGTGCCCGGAGTGTTGTAAGTAATTGCACCTGGACTTGCATTGCTTGAGCTGGCAGGGCTTCCACCTGTGAATTGCCATGCGTAGTTGTCGATCTGTCCTGTGCTTGTGCTGGCAAATGTTACACTGGCTCCTGCGCAAATTTGGGTTTGAGAAGTACTGAAATTGGCGACTGGAGGCGCAGGCAGGGGTGGAGATACCGGATCTTCGATGCAAAAAGGCAATACATCCTGACTGCCAAAGTTGCTACCGGATCCCAATTCTACACCCTCGCTATTGAGCAGCACGTAGCCCCCGTTGCCACTTGCGCAGCACATTCCATTGTTGCCTGAATCGTTGATCACGAACTCGTAGCAGTCATTGGGCAGGCATATAGGGATATTGTAAACTGTTCCGTTTTGAAAATTGCTATAGGGGCCACCAGCGGCCATTACATTGCCATCGGTGTCACGAACAAACCAGGTATTTTGTGCGCCAATGTTGTCGAGTGTCAAAACCAGCATTGCGTCGTTTCCATTTTGTACAGCCGTGTATGCTTTGTTCATCTGGTTGTTGGCATTGTTTGCGTCGGCCCCGCCGTTGGGATATACAACGCGTACTTCGAGGGTGCGGGCACCCCAGCCACCGTTAAATTCCGGCAGGGTAATATTGGCAGACTGTCCTGAGCCGAGCAGGCCTGTCCAGTTCTGCGTTTGCCATGCGCCACCGGTGCGGTATTCTATTGTAGCTGTTGACAGGCTGGTACCGCCTTCGTTGCTGAGGGTTACCACCGGTTGAATCATATTGGTGCATGTGCTTCCGAGGGGCCTCGAAATATTTGTAATGGCCGCATCAGCCAGGACAGCCACTACGGGTTCGCATCCGTTTGAAAGCAGCAGGTTGGGCCGTGAATTTTGAATGGCCAGTCGCATGCGGGCTTTTTGCCCTTCGGTAAACATGTTTTTACATAGCTGACTCGTGTAGTCCATGTAGTTGTTGACCTGCTGGGTGCCACCGCAAGCCGGATTGCTGCAATTAGAGTTGAGCGTTGTAGGCGGAGTATCACATACGCGGTCGCCTTGCAGCGCACAGTTGGTCTCATTGTTGCAGCTCGATGTTCCTTGAAAAGTGTGAAATAGTGCAAAGGCATGACCCAATTCATGGGTGAGGGTGCGGTTGCGGTTGGTATATGATTTGAGATTTCCCACCGTGCCAAAGGCATTAAAGAGTACCACAGTGCCATCTACCTGTGAGGTGGTGGGGAAGTAAGCGTAACCTTGGATTCCTGAACCACCATTGTTGTTTTCAATTTCGGAAACCACCCAAATGTTGTAATACTGCTGATTGGGCCATCTCGACAGGTTTTTTACGTCCATCTGGTTGGCGCCTTGGCCTTGACCTGCTGTAATTCCTTCTGCGCAGTAGTCGGTCACGGTGCATCCATTTACGCGGTTAATACCATTATGGGCATTACCACCGGGGTCGCGCTGTGCCAGGCAAAATTCTATTTCTGAATCCACACCGTCGCCATCACCCCAGGTGCCGGTCATTTTTCGGTAATCCTCATTGAGGCCATTGATGGCGCTGTATACTTGGGCATCGGTTATGTTGGTTCCAGTGCCTATGGCTTCGCCTTTGTGCACAATGTGCACTACTACGGGAATCGTTAATATTTCATTGCTTCTGCTTAAAGAACCCGCTTCATACTGCGCCACCAATTGCGCCAGATTTTGCTCCCTCAACAGCTGCTCTTGTGCATAGTTGGGATCAGTCGCCATCAGGTTTTCATGAATGCTCGTATGGGCGCATTGCTCTTCAGCACGAATGTTGTATGTTTCCTGTCCAAAACTCTTATGCTCAGAATTTTGGGCGTTTATTGCTGAAGAAAGCAGTAAGAAGGGTAGGATGTACAGTAAGCGTATTCTGTGCATAAGTTCGATAGCTGTGATACCGAACGTTTACTACAGAAGCCGCTTCTGGGTTACGCTATTTAGATGAACACACCTTTTTACAAGGTCACTTGTAAGGGGGATTAGTCAGGACAAATTTAGCTGCCTTTTTTACCCCTGATCACCTGTTCAATTACATCCCACATGGGTCCGGGTACTGCCTCGAGTTGGTTGAATTGGCCAGCACCTTGAAGCCATTCGCCACCATCGATGGTGATGACCTCGCCATTGACATATGCTGAGAAGTCGCTCATCAGGTATGAAGCAAGGTTAGAAAGCTCTTCGTGCTTGCCCACCCGCTTTAATGGAATGCGTTGCTCCATATTGATTTTGTCTTTCAAAGGTTCTGGCACCAACCTGTCCCAAGCTCCCTTGGTGGGAAATGGTCCCGGAGCGATGGCATTGAATCTGATGCCGTATTTGGCCCATTCCACAGCAAGGCTTCTCGTCATCGCGAGCACTCCCGCTTTTGCACAAGCCGAAGGCACCACATAGCCCGAGCCGGTCCATGCGTAGGTAGTCACAATGTTGAGGACCGTTCCAGCTTGCTTTTCGGCAATCCAGTGCTTTCCAAAAACCATGGTGCAATTGATGGTACCTTTCAGCACAATATCGATCACCACGCCAAATGCCTTGGGACTGAGCCGCTCGGTAGGGCTGATGAAGTTGCCGGCTGCGTTGTTGAGCAGTCCGTCTACCTTGCCAAATTTCTCGATGGTTTTGTGCAGAAGCTCTTCTACTTCATTTTCATTGCGCACGTCACAGGCCACAGCCAGCACTTTGGCACCGGTTTCGTCAGACATTTCCTGTGCAGTTTTCTCAAGCACGTCTATTTTGCGGCTGGTGATCACTACATTGGCACCGAGTAATGCAAATCCGGTGGCCATTGATTTGCCAAGTCCGGTTCCGCCGCCGGTTACTACGATTGTTTTTCCCTCAAGGGCCTTATCTTTGAGCATGGAGTCGTTGTGACGCATTTTTGGTATATTTTTGGTACGCGTTAAAGATAGCACTAAACACTTTCACTTGAAAACTGCTTATCCTTCTAAGGTTCTTTTGGCTTGGGCTGAAGCCATTTCTGGAAATAAAAAAATTTCAGATTGGTTGATGGTCAATGGGTTCGAGGAGCTTGGGGTTTTTGTATTTGCTTTGCGCAACAAAGAGGATGCCCGCAAATGGCTGCTTGAAAATGGCCACCCCCACCTCGCTGCTACTGTGGCAGGAGCTGAGGGACAAAAGGCAGCTGTTCAATGGCTTGAGCGATATAATTATGATGTATTGGCGCATGTCGCCATGGCAGGCGATGGCAATGAACAGGCTTTTAACTGGTTGGTTCAAAATGAGCACCGCGAAATGGCCTTGGTCGCTAAAAAGATTGAACAAGTGAAGGATGAAATTGAGCGTGACAACAATGATATTCACAAAATTTCCAAAGATTAACAAACCAAATAAGAACGACACATGAAACTTTCAATTCAAACAGGAATGCTTGCCATCGCATTTGCCCTTATGGGAACTTTTTCAGCCCAGGCACAAGACAAGAAAGAGCGCAGCAGTCCACCTATGGAGTCCAGTGCTAAAATCAATGGCGCCGAGGTGACCGTAAATTACAGCGCCCCTTCCAAGAAAGACAGAGAGGTGTTTGGCAAGCTGGTACCTTACGGCAAGGTGTGGCGCACCGGCGCAAACGAAGCCACCACGATTACCTTCGAATCGGATGCGAACGTGGGTGGTACTGCCGTAAAAGCTGGCAAATATGCACTATTCACGGTGCCAGGTGAAAACAAGTGGGAAATCATATTGAATACCGTTTGGGACCAATGGGGTGCTTACAATTACGACGCTTCAAAAGATGCCGTTCGAATTAGCGCTCCGGTTTATAAAACGGATGAGCCAGTTGAGCAATTTACTATTGAGGTAAGTAGTGAAGGGCTTGTAACCATTGCCTGGGATACCACTTCAGTTACTTTTGAAGTCCAGTAATTGCTGCAAGCGGGTGCACTACTCCTGCCAGCGGTATTTCAATTGCAGAGAGTCGCGTAGTCCGCTATCTGCATTGCTGTTGCGCTGCCAATAGCTGTTCTTGAGACTTTTAGTAAGCTTCGCCGAGGTGGTCTTAATTTTACCATCCAAGTCTTTTATTCGCTCTTCCCAGGATAGAATTTTGAACGGAAATTCGCTTTCGCAAATCCATTCCACCGTTCGGTCTAGCTCGGGAAATTCAATGCGGTATACGTAACGTTCTTCAGGCGCTTTCTGATCGCCTACCTGCAGCAGCAGCACGGCGTTGGCTTTGTAAGCTTTAAAAGGGACATGCATCAAACGAAGAAATTCCTGGGCGGGTATCATATCTATCTCGCCCAGCGGCAGCATTTGCGGCTCAATGCGCATGCGTGTCCACACATCTTCTTCAAAATATGTGGCGTCCAGGGTGGTGTCTACATCGCCCTCTTGCTCAAAATAGGAGCGCGACTGGCAGGAGAGGGTTCTTTCTCTCAGGTTGAGTTGGCTAAAAACCTGACCGCACCAGTCTTGTGAACTGAAGGTTGATTTCAGTGTGTATGGAAACTTCCTGTAGTCAACAGGAGTGAAGGTACTTCCCATGACGGAGTAATCGTAGATTCCAGTTTCAAATTTCTTGACGCTGTTCAATTTCAGCACTTTGATCGCACCTTCCTGTCCGCTTTCGTCTTTGACCTGCCTCTCCGGCAAAAAGTCTTCCGTGACGTAAATGAGCACCAACTCCCCATTTCTTCTTTCACCGTAACGCATTTGCTGTAAAGCATACCTGCTCAGCTCGGCTTCGCCAGCGTACCAGTAAGCGCTAAATTTCTCTGGATTGGCAATGGCCATGCTCACATCCGAGGTGGTTTTGGGCTGTCCATCACAGCTCTGCAAGATGAGCAAGGCCGAGAACATAAGGACAACAGGGTGCAAATTAATTTTGCTCCACTTCATCTGCGCTTTGAAAAGTATATTCGACAATGGGAGGATTTTCATTTTTCGCATGGTTAATCAGGAAGTTGAAGAGGATGATGTCGATGGCCATATGGGCGGTGCATGCTGCAAATATACCCCACCATTCGGTAAGGTAGCCGAGCAGGGCAATGGCCAGGGTCATGTACATGCCATAAACCGATATGCGCCAGTTGCGCGGGTTGAGGTAACCGTGTATGGCTACAAATATTATGGCGGTAATCCAAATTCCTGCCAAGGGCTGAAGGGCGCCTCTAAACAGCAATTCCTCTCCGAACCCTGCGCAGAAAGAAAGAAAGTACACATGCCCCGACTTGAGGCCAAGGCCTTGCATCAAGCGGCTGTAGCGCCCCGCTACCGGCAAAAGGAAAGGTCGGGTTACCACCCATTTGGCGCCAAGCCCCAGCAATACGCCTGCGGCACCACCCAGACCAATCTGAAGAATGATGTTCAGCTCTGAGCGAAACATTTGCCCTACCACAGGCTCGCCAAAAAGGAACAAGATCAATGCTCCCAACAAGGGAAACCCAATCAGCGTGCCCCAGCCGGCGAGTTGCAGGCGCTTGTTCATTGGCCGTACTCGTCGGCTTCAAAGTCGTCCATGGAGAATACACTGCTGAACAGGTCGCTAAAGCTAAGGCCCTCTTCAAGAACGTTCTTGCCGAGCAGGCTGTGCTCAGCCAGGCCGTGCAATACAAATTCCATCAGCAGCGTTTCCTCTTCTTTTGCCAATCCAGGGCTGTATTTGTTTACCAGCTTCTGCAGTCCAGGCACTGAAAGCAGGGCTTTGCGGTGTTCATCTTCCGAAAGTTCAGCGGGCAACTCCAGCTCATTCTTCCCAAACCATGTGATCACCTGCGCGTAAGGGTTGGGTTCGTTTTTCTTCTTTTTGAACATTTCGGGATCGGGGAAGTACTGGGCAAAGGTGTTGCGCAGCGCTTT
>DAIRDH010000008.1:12338-31127 GCA_036796255.1 Cryomorphaceae bacterium | reverse complement strand
TCCTGCAAAATATTGAAAAGTGCCACCTGAATCCTCGGCTGTAAATCGGGCAATTCGTTGATGACAAAAATGCCGCGGTGCGCTCTGGGTATCAGCCCGAAGTGAATAACCCGCTCATCGGAGTAGTCCAGCTTCATGTTGGCCGCTTTTATGGGGTCGGTGTCGCCAATCAGGTCGGCAACGGTCACATCGGGTGTTGCGAGTTTCTCCGTGTAGCGCTCCTCTCGCGGCAGCCAGGAGATAGGGGTGTCATCGCCTTTTTCGGCAATAAGGTCTATGGCATAGCGAGAGATGGGCGCCATGGGGTCGTCATTCACAGCTGAGCCCTTAACTACAGGTATGAATGGATCGAGCAAGCCGATGATTTGTCGGGCCATGCGCGTTTTGGCCTGGCCGCGTAGCCCAAGAAAGTTGATGTTGTGCCTTGATAGCAACGCCCTTTCTACCTCTGGAAACACGGTGTGCTCATAGCCCAAAACGCCTTCGAATACAGGTTCTTTGCTTTTAATTCGGGCCATGAGGTTGCGCCGAATTTCATCTTTTACAGAAATGGCTTGATATCCTGATTTTTTCAATTCGCCCAGGGTGGCGGGAAGGCTTTCGCGCTGATTTTTCATATTGCTAACTTTGTCCGGTCGCTTTGCGACATCCGGACTAACAACAAAGCTAAAGAAATGGTTGTTCCTTCAAAAATGCCCTATTTATGAAAAGAATCTTGTCCTTGCCACTTATGCTACTTGCATTGGTAGCCTGTGATTCTCAAACTGAGACCTCGACGCAATCAGATGTTGAAGTTATACACGGAGAAGCGCAAGGCACTACTTACAATATCAGGTATTTAGCTTCTGATTCTGTGGTGGTGTCAAAGACGGAGATCGACTCTATACTTGATGCCATTGATCTTTCACTGAGCACTTGGGTGAAGAATTCGACTATTTCGAGTTTCAACAGTAATGACAGCATTGAAATCACAGATCCCCATTTTATCACAATTTTTGAGCGTGGAAGGGAATTGTCTATGCTTACAGGTGGCGCATTCAACCCCATGGTTGCCCCCCTGGTGAGGGCTTGGGGTTTTGGCCCTGAGGGTGGACGTGTAAAAGACAACGTCAATGTAGATTCATTGAAGCAGCTGGCTACTTTTAACATTGAGGTGGAGGCATTCGATCAAAAAGGATTGCGCTTCCGGAAGAAGCCCGGGATGCAAATCGATGTGAACAGTTACGCGCAGGGATATGCCGTTGATGTTGTTGCAGATTATCTTCAATCGAAAGGTATTTCGAACATGATGGTGGAGATAGGTGGAGAGGTGGTAGCCAGAGGTGTGAATGAAAAAGGACAGTCCTGGCGTATTGGGATTGACAAGCCACTCGATGCTATGGCTCCACGAGAGCTTCAGGCCGCTGTTGCCCTCCCGGATGCGGCCATGGCCACAAGTGGCACCTATCGCAAGTTTTACGAAAAGGATGGCAAGAAATACTCCCACACCATCGATCCAAAGACCGGATACCCGGTAGATCACAATCTGCTCAGCGTTACCGTGATGGCGCCCAACTGTACCAATGCTGACGCCATGGCAACGGCATTTTTAGTAATGGGTGTAGAGGAGACTAAACTGTTTTTGGAAGAGCATCCTGAACTACAACTTGAGGTTTATTTAATTTTTGATGCAGGAGATGAATCACTTTCAACTTATGCTTCCTCAGGGTGGAAAGTGAAAATAGAGGAATTTGAGGATTGACCTTTCAGCCTTCACTGTGCGTTCAATGAAATTTTATAAGTCAACGGCAGTTTATTCATACAATCAATGAAACTTGCAAGGTAAACGGAGTCTTCAACCGTGATACATTCTACTTCTTGCACTGCTCTTCAGGGCGAGCGCCGCAAACCCCACAAGAGGCGCCTTTTTCTTGCAACAGTGGGTTGTTGCTCGCACAGGTACCGGCAAACTGGCCGTCTTTTTTGACGAGTATTTTGATGGCAATGCCAGCGAAGGCAAGGCCGAGCATTACAATGGTGATGATGGCAAGTTGAAACATAATTCAATCGATTTTGCGAAAGCAAAAATACAAAAACATCATCGACGACGGCCTATTTCACATGCAAAGGCTTGTGAAAAAACAGGTCAGGATAGATGATTTTGAGTGGAGCAGATGATATTGCAGCCTTCTCAATCTGAGCATGCACTAATTGCACCGCTGCCCTCTCGCTCAACTTCTATCAGGTCAGGGCTACCCGTATAGCAAATGCTGCCCTGACGGCCTATGAAGGCAAAGAGATATCCGTTGCTGTGCACGCGCATGGGCTGCGGGCTGCTGTTGTTCACGAGGGCGGTGGCACTCAATAATCCCGACGCGTTCATCTGGCCTACGCCGGAGCTATAGAGGTTGCTCGTTTCACTTCTTCCCAGCACTTGTACGTTGCATCGCCCTGTATGCAGGAGGATATTGCTCTCGGCGCAGTTGAGCAATAAGTTTACTGCTCCGTTGGCCTCGTATTCCTCATAGGTGAAGCTTGCCACATTTAAGGTGTCAAGGAAATCAATATGACCAGTACCCCGGTTTTCGATATGGCTAAAATGAGGCGCATAAAGAACAACGGAAGGCTTAATGGAAAGGTCGCGCACCCAATTGCATTTGGCAGTATTTTCAAGTCGCAGCTGCCCATCAATCACTTCAGTTTGTATGTGCTCCAGCAGGTTTTCACCAAAAGTGATTTCAATGAAATAGGCGCTGTCAAAGCGGTATTCCAAATCAATCCGGTCCTGGGTGTAGATACTTTCGAATGGGGGCAGGATGCGCACTTCCGATTGTATATCTCCCATTCCGGTGAAGCAATCCCAGCGGTTTTCTTCGGCGCAGGCGCTAAAAAGTAGTGCGATGAGCACGAAGATCAATATCTGTGGGGCTGATTTCATAATATCCGGAAGGCGATGCCAAGTTCGCCGTTGTCGGCTTTGGCATAGTGTGTTTTTAACCCTACGAATGCCTGCCATCGGCCCTGCTCATAGAGCAATTGGTAGCGAAAAAATACAAGACCATCGTCTTCAAATTTTGGAAGTATGTAGCTTCCGGCTTGCAGGCGAAGACTGAGTAATCCAAAGTGCAGTATGTATTGCCCGGCGAGGTAAGCCCTGAAGTTGAGGCCCGCCGAGGGCGATGCACCGCGGTCGATTGCGCGGGGCTCGAGGCTGGCGTTGTAATTCACTCCGCCTTCAGCGCCCCATGACGATTTTGGGTTGATGCGCTTCTGGGCGCTGGCGAAGCCGTTTACCACGCCGTAGCTTGGTCCGCCGAGGGGCAGTACTTCCTTTACGCCAAAGGACATACCTCCGAATAGGTGCCAGGCTTTATCTTCTACTGCTTTGCGCAGGCGCTGTGGCGGATTGAACGCTTCAGGGGCGTATTGCAAGGCCACAGTGGCCACTGCGAGGTTAATGCCGGTATTGGGCAGGCGCATGGCTCCGTTGCTCATGTGCCTGATGCCAATGCCAGCCCGCAGGGCGAGGTGCTCACTGAGCCTCCATTTGCGGTAAGCAGAAAGTTCAAGAGATGCATTGAGGCGAGAGCCGATGGCACCGTTCTGAAAATTGTCTTCGAGGTTGAATGGCCTTGTAACGTAGCCCAAGCCTATGCCCATCATGATGCTGTAGCGGCGCTTGCCATCGAGGGGCAAGTTTACGAAACTGTGCAGGCTGTAGCCTTCGCCGAGCCTGACCGACCCCAAATTATAGCCGGCGATTGAAAAGCCCCAGGTTGGGAAATTGAAGGCGTGGTGCCAATCTTTTGAGCCATCTGTTTCAAAATGAATTGACGTTGAAATTCCACGCACATGTCCATCGGCAAGGTAGAGCATGTGGTCATGGTGAGGCATCAGGAAGCCGCCCACAGGGCCCAGTTCAAGGCGGTACGGCGCTTGCGCAAAGGCCGCATTTGCCGAAAGCGAAAAAACAAGAAGCCACATTACCCGCACCATGGCCGCGAATGTAAGGCATTGGCCCGAAATCTCCATTGGGCTCAAGGGGCTCTTTTTGCCTATTTTTGTGGCAAAATGAGAATCCAATGGACGAGAAGTTGAAAGCATTTGAACGTTTGCTCAGTATCATGGACGAACTTCGCGAGAAGTGTCCCTGGGACCGCAAGCAAACCATGGAATCCCTTCGCCACCTGAGCATTGAAGAGATGTATGAACTTTCCGACGCTATCATCGATGGAGATTTGAATGAGGTCAAAAAGGAACTTGGCGACTTGATGCTTCACCTTGTCTTTTACAGCAAAATAGGCGCAGAGAAAGGCGCTTTTGACGTGGCCGATGTGCTGCACAGCGTGTGCGATAAGCTGGTGAGCCGCCATCCGCACATTTATGGCGATGTGGTGGTGGCCGATGAAGAGGAAGTGAAAGCCAACTGGGAAAAGCTGAAGCTGAAAGAAGGCAATAAATCAGTGCTTGAAGGCGTGCCAAAATCCCTGCCCTCATTGGTGAAAGCCAGCAGGATACAAGACAAGGCCAGGGGTGTTGGTTTCGATTGGGACCATGCCGGGCAAGTGTGGGAGAAGGTAAAAGAAGAGATGGATGAGCTCCATGAAGAGGTGCAGAAAGGCTCAGACAAGGTGGAAGCGGAATTTGGCGATGTACTTTTTTCCATGATCAATTATGCGCGCTTCCTGGGTATCAATCCCGATGACGCGCTCGAACGCACCAACCGCAAATTCATACGCCGCTTTCAATACCTCGAAACCGAAAGTGCCAAAGAAGGCAAGCAACTTGGCGATATGAGCCTCGAAGAGATGGATGTGTACTGGAACCGAAGCAAGGCCATGGAATAATGGCAGTTCGCATCCTTCAATCCAGTCAAATCGCTACCTTGGCAGGGCTAAATACAGACCTCTATGCCTGCCAATAAATACGCCCTGCTTCGCTACCGTATCATAGACCGATGCATTGGCAATCCCTACAAGCCCTATCCTTCGAAAGAAGATTTACGCCTTGCCTGCGAAGAGGAGCTCTACGGAAGCGAGGGCGATTACATCTCCGACAGTACCATCGAGAAAGACCTCTACGCCATGCGCAATGAGCTCAACCTCGGTTTCCATGCGCCTATCGCTTACAGCAAGGTTCACAAAGGCTACCACTACACCGAGCCCGGCTACAGCATTGACAAGTTTCCGCTCAGTGAGGAGGAGGCAGATGCCATTCGCCTTGCGGCAAATACACTCAGCCAGTTCAGGGGCATTGACCTTTTCAAATCAGGTGAGGCTGCGATCGACAAGATTCTCGACAGGCTTAACCTTTCGCCCAGCGGCCACGATAAAGCCGTGGAGGAGTATGTGCAGTTCGAAACGGCGCCGAGTTTCAAGGGTGGCAAGCACCTAAAGCACCTCTTCTCAGCCATCAACAGAAAGCGAGTAGTCAGCTTCAACTATGCGAAATTTACCGGAGGCAAGCGCCGCAACTACACCCTTCATCCTTATCTGCTCAAGGAGTATCGAAACCGTTGGTATGTGATTGGTTTCAATCCCGATAAAGAGGCAGTGGTGGTGTTTGGCCTCGACCGCATCGAGGGCGAGGTCATGGTTTTTGACGATAAGTTTGAGCGACAACCATCATTCAACGCCGACCTTTACTTCAAGCACAGCCTTGGAATTACTGCGCTCAACGAGCAGCCTCAGCGCATCCACCTGCGCTTCACTCCGCTCAGCGGCAAGTATGTGGCATCTCAGCCATGGCACCATTCCCAAAAGGTAATTCGCGATGATGAAGTGGCGCTTGAAGTAGAACTAGAGCTCTGCATTACACGCGAACTCGTGATGCAAATTTTGAGCTTTGGATCAGATGTTGAGGTCAAGGCACCGCTCAGGTTGCAGGTGCAAATCAAGGACGAATTGCGCAAGGCATTCGGGTTGTATTGAGTTTTCACATACAAACCCGCCTACTGGGACTTCTTGATTTCCTGAATTTCATGAGTCAAAATGGAGGCGAACTGAGCGCAATTCGTGCTTCAATCAATTATTCTAAGGCTTTAGAATTCTATTTTTAAATTGATTAAAAACATGTTATACAATTGTTTGAATTCAAAAAATGAAGGATTGATGTAGCATTGATATCGTTTTGTGGTCCGTGATCGCTTGCATCTAATACTTGCTGCACACTACTTAATCACTACATTTAATTTATAAATTCGTCACTTAGATTTTGACACAAGCAAACAAGCCAACTACTGCGGTAGAAGTGAAAGCCAATTAATAACCGAGCCAATCAAACACAAACCATGAAGACACTTTTCAAAACCTTGATCCTCGCCTTGCTAGTAAGTATCTGTGCTGACGATCTTATGGCCCAAAGTCGCACCATGCGTTACCGACGTTTGAATCTGAATTTAGGTCCTGAATTTGCCCTGCCCGTTGGCAATTTCGGCAACACCAATAATTTCGGTTATGGGGGTTCGGTTCAATTGGCAGTTCCTTTTGGCCTCAGGGGTTTCATCATAGGCCATGTGGGCTACACATGGCACAGGGGCAGCCGCACAGACTCATCTGTATCTGACCGCCGTTTTCCCAATGCCCAACTCATCCCTTATCGCGCCGGCTACAGGTTTAGGTTGTTTGGCGACTTCTACGCTGCTGGCCAGGCTGGGGCCATGAACCGCATCATTGATGGAAATGGAGTTACCGCTTTTTCGTATGCCGCGGGGGTAGGTATTGCCAACAGACGCGTTGACTTCGGGCTGCGCTATGACCGCTCCACTTTCGGACGTGCTTTGGAAACTTTCAACCTTCGATTGGCCTACGTTTTTGGCACCCGCTTGGGCAATCAAACCATGTAATCATCGCGCTCAAAAACCTTTACCCGGGTGGCGAAGTCAGGTACTGGCAAGCCAGGTTTGCCTGATTAAGACGCCATTAGTGGAGACATCATGGCCCAGTTGAGCGATCTAAGCCTCATGAAGTGGCTGAATGTGGCCTTTACGCTCGACCGCAAATGGGCGGTGTGAAAGTAAGTATCCTTGCGATTTAAAGTAAGGCCACATTTCTTCTCATTAGAAAGCTCAGGATGGCGCGGGGCAGCAGTTATTATTTCCCTGAATCATCTTTCGGATTGTCGCCGGGAATCCGACTTGTATATATTTGTGTACTCAATTTTACTTTGCTGCGAAAAGCACACATTTTGAAAGAATACAAATATTTGACCGTGCCAGGCTTATCGAATGCTAACATGGATGCTGATGTCTCTTAAGTCAAAAAGCCCCTGGTCACTGATAGCCCTCCTGGCCGTGGTCATCGCGGCAACCACCATCGATCTCGATTTGCAAAATTGGAAAGAACAGCGCCGAGTAGTTGAGCACGACGTGCATTCCTATTACGCCTACCTTCCCGCATTTTTTATTTACGATGACCTGACTTTAGAGAAGGGTGATTACAAAAGCATAGGCGAGGATGGGGTCGATTACTACAAGTTTTGGCCCTTGTACACTCCTGAAGGCCGCAAGGTGATCAAGATGAGCATGGGCTTGTCATTTCTGTACGCACCTTTCTTTTTTGCAGGCCATGCCATCGCCTTAAGCACAGATGCCTTTCCGGCAAATGGATTTTCGGAGCCGTACAAAATTTTGCTGCTGGTCAGTGCCCTGTTTTACCTCATGTTGGGCTTGTTTATATTGCTCAAGTTGCTTTTTGCACTGGGCTTCAATGATGGCACCACGGCCATAACATTGCTGCTCGTGGGGGCCGGAACCAATTTGTTGGCCTATGCCTCCCAATCGGCGCCCAATGTGCACGTGTACAACTTCTTTCTGTTTACGCTCTTCATTTGGCTTACCATGAAGTGGTACAAGCAAGTCAATTTCCGTAACAGCCTTGCGGTAGGCCTCGTGTGCGGATTGATTGTACTGGTGAGGCCCAGCAATGCCATTGTGGTCCTGCTGTTTATGCTTTACGGCATTGAGCGCTGGAGCGATATTCCTGCGCGCCTCCGCCTGTGGTTGCGCAATTGGCCACTGATCTTGCTCATTGCTGCGCTTTGCATCGCGGTATGGATTCCGCAGCTGCTCTATTGGAAAAGCGCCACGGGCCATTGGATTTATTACTCCTACAACGATGAAGGCTTTTTCTTTGACAGGCCCCGCATTATCAAAGGGTTGTTCAGCTGGCGCAAAGGTTGGTTGCTTTACACCCCCATCATGGCTTTTGCGCTTGTGGGCATCGCATTTATGCGCGGCTTGTCCCGGTCGTGGCAATGCGCCACGATTGTATTTACCGTGGTCAATGTGTACATCATTTTCTCCTGGTGGTGCTGGTGGTACGGGGGTACTTATGGCCAACGTACCATGGTAGATTCATATGCGCTGATGGCCATTCCACTGGCAGCTTTTGTCCAATTCATAAGGCAGCGGCACCTCGTCATCAAACTCATTGCATTAAGCGTGGCGGGTTTTTTCATCTGGCTCAACGTATTTCAAACCTACCAGTTCGAATACTTCAGCCTGCACTACGATGGCATGAGCAAGGAGCTCTACTTCCGGCAGTTTGGAAAAATGGACAAAATTGAAAATTTTGACCATTACGTCGACTGGCCAGATTACGACAAGGCGAAGGAAGGGAAATCTGAAAAGCGCTAAGAGGGCCTGATTCATCGATGAAACCGGGCAGGTGAAACTCAATTTTCCTTGGCGTACACTTCGATTTCTGCAAGCAGTGATTCCTTGGCGCCAGCATCCATAAAGCTGGCTTTCACGGCATTTTGCGCCAACTTGACGATCTCGTCTTTGCTGAGCTCCAGGGCCTCGGCCAGCGCAGTGTAATTGGCATTCATGTATCCCCCGAAGTAGGCCGGATCGTCGGAATGTATGGTGGCGAGCAGGTCTTTTTGAAGCATTTCGCGCGCTGGGTGCTTCCGCAAATCAGGACATACCTGCAACTTTTCATTCGAAAGCGGGCAGAGGGTAAGTGCCATTTGCCATTGCCGTAAGCGCTGCACGAGCTCATCATCATCGAGGCATCGGTTGCCGTGGTCTATCCGGTCCACATGCAGCAAGTCGAGCGCCTCCCAGATGTATTCTGCCGGGCCTTCTTCGCCGGCATGTGCCATGAGAAGGAATCCTTCTTCTTTCGCTTTCGCAAAAACGCGCTGAAATTTCGAGGGTGGATTGCCCAGTTCAGAGGAGTCCAGTCCTACACCAATGATGCGGTCTTTGTAAGCCAATCCTTGCTCAAGCGTCTCGAAAGCGGCCTCCTCTCTGAGGTGGCGCAAAAAGCTCATGATGAGGCCGAAGCTGATTCCAAGCTCGCGCTGCCCATCTTCCAGTGCACGGTATATGCCATCGATTACGGTGCTGAAGGCGATGCCGCGCTCCGTGTGGGTTTGTGGGTCAAAGAAGATCTCGACATGCTTTACATTTTCAGCGTGTACGCGCTTCAGGTAAGCCATGGTGAGGTCGTAAAAGTCGCGCTCCTCAATCAATACACCGGCACCTTCGTAATAAATTTCCAGAAATTCCTGGAGGTTGTTGAATTGATATGCAGCCCTTAATTCATCAACCGAAGCATACTTAAGCGCAATGCCATTGCGGCGGGCAATTTCAAACATCAATTCGGGTTCGAATGTCCCTTCAATATGCAGGTGAAGTTCAACCTTGGGCAGGCCCTCGATGAATTGATGAAGTGCGGTGCTCAAGGGAGATCAATTTGGTGAATTGCCAAAATTAGATTTTTTGACTTACTTGTGTCCGGAAAACTTCCCTTTTCATTTCACGACGCCATTTATTGGCTCATTTGACCAATTACCGTCATCACATTTCTGTAAATTTCAGATTTAGACAATACTACTATACGAACCAAATCAGCGTGAGAAACTCGCAGTTTGTCTTTATTTAAAAAATTGCAAGGAAAGAGAAATGAGTAAAATGTAGATTTCAGCTTACGTCGCGTGCTAACTTGCGGATGTCAGAGGCAGGGGCGGCGGCCAGCAAAAAAGTACTCCACCCAGCAACCCCTCAATACCACACGAGGCCCACGTCATGTCGAGTGTATCCGTAGGGAGCGGAGTGAGAAATCGTATGCTAAGATGGTGACTAATCATTCACACCATCGACCTTTCAATGAGAGATTTTTCAATTTTCTCTCGCTGTATGTGCTTCGAAGTTATTCACCTGTTCCGTGCCCAAAGCAGCACGTGCTGGCATGAAGCTTTAGCGGTGGATACCGTTTTTGGCAGGCGGGACGGCAGCGCTGGATTTTTTGAAATACCTATGGCACCGATGTTTTAGAACTGGGCTTATAGATTCCTCAAAGTTTGAGCAAAAACCCCATGGTGTCCACCCCATCGGCGTAATCCCAGAGCTCGGGTTTTTGGCTTTTGCCGAAAGGCACATCCTGCAAGGAAACAACGCACTGCACTTCATTGCTTCGCTCTGCGATGGATCGCCGCACCTGCTCCTCATTGCTGTAGCGCTCGTAAAACACCACTCCCGGAGGGCTTGCAATGGCCTCCGTAGGCCGAAGCAAAAGGAAGCCATTGTCGAGCAAATCTTCGCTGTTCATCAGCCACAGGGCTTTGTAATAATCGTAGTTGTTGGCGTACTTGTGGTGGTTCACAATGTCGTGAAAGGGGTAGATGGCTTCAAAAAACCGCTTGATCTCGAAGTCTTCGTGCACGTAAAGCTTGGATATGTTGCGGCAACCCAGCCCGAAATAAGAAAAGATGTCCTCGCCCAGCGCGCGAAGCTGCTCTTCACTTTCCGATCCGGTGAGGATGGCCACTGAGTTGCGGTTTTTGCGGATGATGTGTGGCTGCTTCCCAAAGTAATACTCGAAATACCGGGCCGTATTGTTGCTCCCCGTTGCGATCATGGCATCCACCTTTGGCAGTCGGCCGGTGTGCCAGCTGATGTCAAACTGAACGTCTGGAAGCGTTTTCTGGAAAGAGGCAAACAAAGCCGGAAGCAAGCGCTGGTCCTGATTGGAAAGCTTCACCACCGCCTCATGGCCGGCGAGCACGGTGCAGAGCACATCGTGAAAGCCCACCATGGGGATATTCCCTGCCGCGACGATTCCCACCTTTTTGCCCGTATACCTTTTCGGCAAATTGTTGTGTGCCGCAGCCCAATTTCGAACCGCCTCAGGGCGGAGCATGTGGGTCAGGCCCTTAAGCGCCTCGGCGATGCCTTGGGCAGTAAACCATGGATTTTCCCGCTGACTCTTGACAGCTGCCTGAACCAGGGGTAGGGTGGAGGGCGCATTCTCATTGTCTTTGACGGGGTGTTCCGCGATTTGATTGGCCCATTCATGCAGCAGTTCGCCCATGCGTATCAGCTCATCTATCCAATTATTTGTCAATGTATTATTTGATTTTTTAAGCAATTCGGAACATTTTCAGCCCATAGGCCATTATATTTGCACAAATAAACGAAGAACCAAACGAAGACCGACCAGCTATGGCTATCATGATAACGGATGAATGCATCAATTGTGGTGCATGTGAACCAGAATGTCCCAACAACGCAATTTACGAAGGTGGTGTGGAATGGCGCCTTGCCGATGGCACCGACCTCAAAGGCGAAGTGGCTACCCCAATGGGCAATAGCTACGAAGCAGAAACTGAGCAGGAGCCTGTGAGCATGGATGTGTACTACATTGTGACCGACAAATGCACCGAGTGCGTAGGCTTTCACGATGAGCCACAGTGTGCCGCGGTATGTCCGGTTGACTGTTGTGTAGACGACCCGGATTTCCGCGAAAGCGAGGAGCAGCTCCTGAAGAAAAAGGAATTTATGCACCTCTAAGTACGAGGCCCCCGACCGGCAATTTTAAAGGGGTTTGAACGTTTTGAGCAACATGGCGACCCGACTTTCCCTTACCCTATGCTTGTTTTTATGCAGCGCAATCTTTGCGTATGCTCAGGATGAGCGCATTGAGCAAATAGAAGCCGAAGTGGCAACACTGCAGTTGCGCATTGGTGAGGCGCCGACCGATGAGGAGCGTCTCCGGGCGAGCGAACAGATGAAGGAAGTGCTCATCTCTTCTTTTGAAATGGAGGAAATGTTCAACCGAACTTTTCCTACCTGGAACAAATTGGGAACCCTCATTTCGCCCGACAATGCTTTTCGCCTTTTCAATTGGAACATTCCCATGAAGGATGGGAGCTATAAGTATTGCGCCCTCATCCTGTTTCCCGATAAGAAGTACAGGCAACTCAATGGTGGCAAGAGCCTTACGGCAAATGACGAACGCCGGGTATTCACAGCCGACGATTGGTACGGGGCGCTCTACTACCACATCATGCCGGTGAAGCACAGGGGCGATACGTTCTACACCTTAATGGGTTGGGATGGTCACAATGCGCTGAGCAACAAAAAGATGCTCGATGCCATGTGGTTTGATAAAAAAAATGAACCCCGCTTTGGCAAAGCCGTTTTCAACCATGGGGGAAAGGACAACCGCATGCGCCGCGTGTTTGAATACACCAAGAGCGGCAACATGACCCTGGCTTACCTTCCGGAAAAAGAAGTTCTGGTTTACAATGTATTAATTCCAAAACCTGGAGCCACCGAAGGCAATTACAGCATGTATATGGCAGGCACAGAATACGATGGCTATCGCCTCAAAGGGGGCGAGTGGCAGCACGAAGAAGGAGTTGATATGAGCCGCCCAAAGTCAGAAGAAAATAAGGCACAGTTCAATTTTCCGGCAAGGCCTGACCTTAACCGCACCCGCAGCACAAAGAATCCCATCACGGGTGAGTAAAGCTTAAACTTACCCTAATGTTTTACCTTTTGTGCATCTAAAAATTAGGCTTAGTTTTGCATCGGCTCTGGCCAAATAGAGTCGCAAAAGTCTGATAAACATGTCTAAAGTACACAATTATAGCGCAGGTCCCTGCATCCTCCCTGAAGAGGTTTTAAAGAAAGCTTCACAAAGCGTGATAGAGCTCGATGGAATAGGTCTCTCACTCGTCGAGATCTCGCACCGCAGCAAGGAGTTCGTCGCCATCATGGAGAAAGCGAGGGCACTTGTAAGCGAATTGCTCAACGTTCCTGACAATTACACCGTACTTTTCCTGCAAGGTGGAGCCAGCCTTGGCTTTTACATGTCGGCCATCAACTTTATGAAAAATGAAGGTGGCAAAGGCGCCTATGTGGATACCGGCGCCTGGTCGGCAGGGGCAATAAAAGAGGCATCGCTGCTCGGCGAGGCTGTCACCATCGCCTCTAGCAAAGCCGACAATTACACCCACATCCCTAAAGGCTACACCGTACCTACCGACGTGGACTACCTCCACCTTACCAGCAACAATACCATTTTCGGAACCCAGTTCAAGTCCTTTCCGGAAAGTAAAGTGCCAGTGCTCTGCGACATGTCAAGCGACATATTCAGTAAGCCCGTTGATGTTTCAAAATTTGACCTGATATACGCTGGCGCGCAGAAGAACCTCGGACCTGCAGGAGCTACCGTTTACATTGTGAATAAGGATGTCTTGGGTAAGACAGGCCGCAAAATACCTTCCATGCTCGACCTCGCCAAGCAGGATGACAAAGAAAGCATGTACAACACCCCGCCGGTATTTTCGATATACGTATCTATGCTTACCATGGAGTGGATGAAATCCCTGGGCGGTGTGAAAGCCATGGAAACGCGCAACGAGGCTAAAGCCAAGCTGCTTTACGATGAGATAGACCGCAACCCGCTATTCAAAGGTACCACAGCTGTGGAAGACCGCAGCACCATGAATGCTACCTTCGTGCTTCAGGACGAAGCTGCACACAAAGAGCGCTTTGACAAGCTGTGGAACGATGCCCGAATCAGCGGCATCAAGGGACACCGCTCGGTAGGAGGCTACAGGGCATCGATGTACAATGCGCTGCCCATCGAGAGCGTGCAAGTGCTGGTAGACGTGATGAAAGAATTGGAAAAAAACGCATAAAACCTCAGAAAATGAAAATATTAGCAAACGACGGTATTTCGCCTTCCGGCAAAAGCAAGCTTGAAGCCAATGGCTTTACCGTAATTACCGACCATGTACCACAGGACAACCTGGCGGACTACATCAATCAAAATGACATCGTGGCATTGCTCGTGCGCAGCGCCACCACAGCCCGCAAAGGGCTTATCGATGCTTGCCCAGGATTGAAATTCATAGGCCGCGGAGGCGTAGGGATGGACAATATCGACGTGGCCTACGCCCGCGAAAAAGGCCTCACCGTAGCCAACACGCCAGCCAGCAGCTCTCAGTCGGTGGCTGAGCTTGTGATGGGCCAGCTCTTCAGCCTTGCCCGCCTTACTTTCGACAGCGAGCGACAGATGCCCTCCAAAGGTGAAGCAGAATTTGCAACCTTGAAGAAGAAGTACGGTAAAGGCTCTGAACTAAGAGGCAAGACTTTGGGCATCATAGGTTTTGGGCGCATAGGCCAGGCACTTGCGCAATATGCGCTGGGTTGCGGCATGAAAGTAATTTGCAGCGACCTCTACGATGTGAATACCAAAGTGCGCTTCGTGGTAGAAGGCTATGGCGAAGTAGAAGTGAATGTTGAGAAAGTGCCCATGGAGGCATTGATTCAGCGCAGTGATGCCATCAGCATCCACGTGCCCAAACAGAAAGATGGCTCGGCAGTGATCACAGCAGCTGAACTCGGTATGATGAAGAAGGGCGTATTGCTTGTCAATGCCGCACGCGGTGGGGTAATTGATGAGAAAGCCCTCATTGCAGCCCTCGATAGCGGGCATGTGGCCGCAGCTGCACTCGACGTATTTGAAAATGAACCCACACCAAGCGCTGACTTGCTCAAGCATCCCAAAATAGCACTCACCCCTCACGTGGGCGCTGCTACTGAGGAAGCACAAGACAGGATAGGTACCGAGCTTGCCGATTTGATCATGGCTGAGTTTGCGACGGCCTAGACCGTAATACATTATCGAACAAAAAGAGCGTTCCGTTTGGGGCGCTTTTTTTGTGCTTGACAAATCAGTGGTAACAAAAACAGGAGATTTCATGGAAAATTCATCCCTTTTCATTGAAATCGACGTCGGCCACATTTAGTTTTTATCTTTGCCGCCAATCATGAACCCCGTCCCGGTACTCAATAGCGCACAGCTCTCCATCACCATCACGCGCCTCTGTCACCAGTTGATAGAGAACCATGGAGATTTTTCGCAAACGGCCATTATTGGCTTGCAGCCAAGGGGTGTTTTTCTCGCGAGGCGCATTGTAAGCCGCTTGCAGGAAATGACGGGTTTGAAAGAGCTGCGCTCCGGCGCGCTCGATGTCACCTTTCACCGGGACGATTTTCGCCGAAATCCCAATCCGCTCGTGCCCAGCGAGACCCAGATCAATTTTGAAATTGAAGGCCTCAATGTGGTGCTTATCGACGATGTGCTCTACACAGGCCGCACCATCCGTTCAGGCCTCGATGCCATGCTCGCTTTTGGAAGGCCAAAGCGCGTAGAGCTGCTCGTATTGATCGACCGTCGCTTCAGGCGCCACCTGCCTGTGCAGGCCGATTATGTGGGGCGCAGTGTGGACAGCATCACCACCGAACGCGTTTCGGTTGATTGGCTGGAAACAGAAGGAAAAGACCAGGTATACTTACACTCCACGAGCCCAAAAGCATGAGCAGCCTTTCTGTAAACCACCTCCTCGGCATTAAGGGCCTCACAAGGCAAGACATTGAAACCATCTTTGCCACCGCCGACAATTTCAAAGAGGTGATCAACCGGCCGATCAAGAAGGTGCCCTCTTTGCGCGACATCACGGTAGCCAACTTGTTTTTTGAAAATTCGACCCGCACCAAGCTCAGCTTTGAGCTGGCTGAGAAGCGCCTCAGCGCCGATGTCATCAATTTCGCCTCCTCATCGAGTTCGGTTAGCAAGGGTGAAACGCTGATTGATACAGTCAACAATATACTCGCCATGAAGGTGGACATGGTGGTGATGCGGCACCCCAAGCCGGGAGCACCGCACTTCCTGTCGCGCCATGTGGATGCTGCCATCGTCAATGCCGGCGATGGAACCCACGAGCACCCCACGCAGGCCCTGCTCGACGCTTTTAGCATCAGGGAAAAGCTCGGCAATGTAGAGGGCAGGAAAGTGGTCATTATCGGCGACATCCTGCATTCCAGGGTGGCACTGAGCAATATTTTCTGCCTTCAAAAGCTTGGAGCCGAAGTGATGGTGTGTGGGCCTACCACGCTCATCCCGAAGTACATTCAGTCACTTGGCGTGAAAGTGAGCCACAACCTGCGCGAAGCCCTGATGTGGTGCGATGTGGCCAATGTTCTGCGCATTCAGCTCGAACGTCAGGACATAGCATACTTTCCATCACTCCGCGAGTATACCATGCTCTTCGGGCTCACGCGCGCACTGCTCGACAGCATCGGCAAAGAAATCGTAATCATGCATCCCGGACCGATCAACCGCGGGGTGGAAATAAGCAGCGACGTAGCCGACAGTTCGCAAAGTATTATCCTGAATCAGGTCGAAAATGGGGTGGCCATTCGGATGGCTGTAATGTACCTTTTGGCAGGAAAAATAGAACGCAAAGGTTAAATCGATTATATTTGGCTTAATATTACCCAATCAATCCTATGAAGTTCAGCGTAGAAAATCAAGAAAAGTACTCAGTTGTGGTATCAGATGTGGAAAAACTCGACTCATTGAGTGCACCTGACCTGAAGACAGAAATTGTATACCTTACAAAAAGTGGAGTGCGCAATATCATTGTGGACCTTTCAAATTCACGTTATTGCGATTCCAGCGGTTTGAGCGCCCTCCTTACGGGAAATAGGTTGTGCAAAGATAATGGCGGGACTTTTGCTATAAGTGGCCTGCAGCCCGCAGTGGAGAAGCTGGTGAACATCTCTCAACTCGGCAGCGTTTTCAACATTACACCAACCCGCAACGAAGCAGTGGATTTTGTGATGATGGAAGAAATAGAACGAGAACTCGGCGACGAAGGAAGCATCTAACTGATCAATATGAAACAAACTTTACTCTCTTTTTTCTTTTTGAGCGTTTCACTTCTCACTTTTGGGCAGTGTGAACCGATGACTGATTTTGGGGAAGAGCCATTTGGCGTAAGCCCTGATACCATTGTAAATTTTGCGCCAGCAGAAATTAATGTGCTCTACGTACAACAGATTGACGTGAAAGTACCTGCGAATGGAGCTTTTCTTGGAGATCTGGGAGCCTCGCTCACTGTCGACTCGGCATCAGTGGCCTCCATTAGCAATTTACCCCCAGGCTTAACTTACGAATGTGCGGATTTTGGACTTCAACCTTGCACGTTTCCGGGTGGATCCTTGGGTTGTGCTGTGCTTTCAGGTATACCAACGCAAGGCGGTACTTATGAAATTGAAGTCATACTCACAGTGCATGGCAGCTCATTTTTAGGTCCACTAAGCCTTCCATTCGTGGTGGAAGGTTACAGAATTGAAGTCTCTGATCCATTAAGTGCTGAAGGTGTTGGCAAATTTTCATTTGATCTGGGGCCCAACGTGCCAAACCCAGCCGACAATAGGACAACTTTGAGTATTGCTGCTCCCAACACTTCAAAAGCTGATCTCACTGTTTTTGACCTCGTAGGCAAACCGGTGATTAAGAAATCAATCAAGCTTAATTCAGGTAACAATAACATTTCAATTGACACCAGCCACCTGCCAACGGGACTGTATGTGTACCGGGTTGACGCATTTGGAGAAACCCTCTCCAGCCGCTTTGTGGTGGCGCGCTAAATAAGCTTTTGCCTAAGCGAATGAGGGCTGTGCAATCACGACATGAAATTTGAAGTGACGATATTGGGTTGCGGCTCGGCCACACCTACCCTGATGCATTCCCCTACTGCCCAGTTGGTGGCTCATGAATCTGAAAGTTTGTTGATCGATTGTGGTGAAGGCACGCAGCTCAAGTTGCGCGGCGCTTCTGAAAGCTTTCAGCGCATAGGCCATGTTTTCATCTCTCACCTGCATGGCGATCACTATCTCGGTTTGCAAGGCTTACTGAGCACCATGCACCTATTGGGCCGTACCAAAGCCATACATCTTTATGCCCACGAAGATTTGCAGGTGATTACTGAGCAGCAGCTTCGCCTGTCCAAATCTTTTTTCCGCTTTCCGCTGATTTGGCATAAGCTCGATTACAGCGGCTTGAACCTCATTGCCGATCTCAAGCACGTTCAAGTGTATAGCTTCCCTTTGAAGCACAGCATAGCCACATGTGGATTCCTGCTGCGCGAAAAACCTAAATTGAGGAACATTATACCCGAACGCATCAAGCAGTACAACATTCCTATCGCGCGCATCAGGCAGGTGAAGGCCGGAGCCGATTTGGTGCTCGAAAGCGGTGAAGTAGTTCCCAACGCCGAGCTCACCCGCGATCCGCTTCCACCAAGGAGCTATGCATACTGCTCTGATACGGCCTTCACGAAGCAAACGGCTCAATATGTGCGCGGAGTGGACCTACTTTACCATGAGAGCACCTTCCTGCAAGCCCAGCATGCAAGGGCCGTGCAAACCAAACATTCCACAGCACGAGAGGCAGCTGCTGTGGCCAAACTTGCAGAAGCCGGTCAGCTCTTGTTGGGTCATTTCAGTGCACGTTATAAACAAATCGACGCTTTTCAGCAGGAGGCGGCTGAGGTTTTTGCGCAGTCAGTCCTGTCTGTTGAGGGGAATAGCTACCCAATCGGGCCTGTGCATAAATAATCCTTGGCCGCAGAACTTGCAGCAGCTATCTTTGTTATTTAAATGCAGTCTAAATAGTGGCTGTCCATAAAATCCGCTACCTGTCTTGCACTTGTTCTAAAAAC
>DAIRDH010000008.1:0-12238 GCA_036796255.1 Cryomorphaceae bacterium | reverse complement strand
CTTTATTTTAGAACTTCGTGCGCGTTGTTATCGAACTTTATGACTCAGCCACTTGACTGTATTGATTACTCTAAATAGCTTGTAGTGGAAGTAAAGAAAATTTCAGTGGCCATCGCCGATAGCAGTAGGCTGATTCGTACAGGCTTGGATCTCGTTCTTTCCCAGGAAAGCGATATCGAGTTGGTGGGCGAAGCCGAGAATACTGCGCAATTGGTGGAGCTTTTGGCTTCATTTCAAGTTGATGTGGTGTTGATGGACTTCACCGCACAGAATTTTTCCCTCGAGGTAATCGTGGAACTCACGCGCACATTTCCCGATACCCGGGTGGTGGCCATCACCCCCGATCAGGATGGTGAAACCATTATCAATGCTTTGAAAGCTGGCGTAACTAGCTATATTAAAAAAGATTGCGACTTTGATGAAATCATCTCTTCCGTGCGCGAAACTGCAAATGGAAGTAAATTCTTCTGCGGAAAGATCCTGGAAACGATACGCCGGGTGAACATCGACGTGGATGGTCAGGATTGGTCGCAGTTCAATTGCGAACCAGTGCACCTGAGCGAGCGCGAGCAGGAAATCATCACTTTCATAGCTGAAGGCTATACCAATTCCGAAATAGCGGAGCGACTCTTTCTGAGTCCCCATACTGTGAATACCCACCGCAAGAACATCATGCATAAGCTCGGTGTCAATAATACTGCAGCCGTGGTGATGTATGCAGTCAAAACCAACTTGGTGAACGTTAATAAATTCCTGTTTTCTTCGCGCTAGATCTGCTCTGCAGCTTGTTTAACTGCAATTAACCTACAGGTTGGTCTTTCAATGCTGAGCTGCGGCTTGTGTTTACAATTCGCTCAATTTGCATAGCTTTGCGGCCTATATGAAACTTATAGCCGATAGCGGATCTACCAAGACCGATTGGCGCCTGCTCAGCAGCAGTGGCGCCATGTATTCCTTCAAGAGTGAGGGAATCAATCCTTTTTTCCATACTCCTGAGTCGGTGGCCGAGATATTGCGGTCTACCTCATTCGAGCCCTTCGCGCATAGGGACATAAAGGAAGTTGACTTCTACAGCGCGGGGGTAAGCAACAAGCAAAATCGAGAGCTGATGGAAAAGGGTTTTGCCAAAGTTTTTACTTCGGCCAAGCTCAATATCATGCACGATTTGCTTGGCGCAGCGCGGGCTTTGTTCCAAAATGAAACGGGTATAGCCTGCATACTCGGTACTGGGAGCAATTCATGTTACTATGCCGACGGCGAAATCAAACAAGTGCTCGGCGGCCACGGTTACATACTCGGCGACGAAGGCAGCGGTATGCATATAGGCCGCAAGGTGGTGCGCGATTTCATGAGTGACCTCATGCCCGAAGATGTGCTCAAGCGCTTCAACCAGGAGTTCAACCTGTCGAAGGATGAGATTTCATTCGCAGTGTACAAAAAGACTTTCCCCAACCGCTATCTCGCATCGTTTAGCGTATTCGTTCAGAAAAACATCGAGCATCCATACTTTGCCGCTTTGGTTGATGATGCCTTCATGAAGTTCTTTGAGCGCTACATCATCCAATATCCCAACTACCAAAACCTGCCTGTGCGCATTTTGGGTTCAGTGGGCTATTACTTCGAGCCGCAATTGCGCAAGCGCGCAGAGATGTACGGGGTCAATATCGACCACATCATCAAAGCCCCGATTGAGGGCCTGGTCAAGTACCATCAGGACGAAGATTAAAGCGTGTAGCTCAGCTTCTTCGTAGTCGCGTTGCCGCAGTTGTCGGTGATGGTCACTTCGAGCGTGTTGCTTCCTTTCCGGAAATTGGATTCGCCCACTTTCATGGAGAGCAGGGCTTTTTTCGGATCATACTCCATCAGCGCCCACTCTCCATTGAGCATGGCGGTGTAGGTTTTGATTCCTGAGCGGTCATCGGAAATGCCGAAGCCCAGCACGCTGCGGGAATTAACAGCACCTCCGCGCGAATACTTGTTTGGATTGAGGGTGGGAGCCACCGTATCGGCCATGAGGCAAAACCGTCCGAAATCCCGCATTTTTACCACATAGTAGCCGTTTTCCACCTCACCGGTTATCATTTGCGGTGAACCCGCAGCGGCGTATCGCGCCACCACCACTTTGTCTTTAAGCCGGGCCGGCACCCCATCCATTGATATGGCAACCCTGATATTTTTGTCCAGGGGCTCCATGTCATTGTGCAGGCTATAATATGGACTCAAGGAAGTGCTTGTGGGCATCTCACGGCCAAATTGAAATTTAATATCCCGATACAGCGCAAAGGCAGGTACCGAAAGATGCAGCTCATTGCCATAATCAAAACTGTTGTCCTGATTTCTAAAAAAATATGCATCATAGGGTTGCGCCCTGGCGAAGGCACCGTTTGGGGCATCCAGAGAAGTAAAGGTGAAATTGAGCTCCGACTTGTTGCCGTAGGCATCGGTGGCGATGTAACGCGCTTGGTGGGTGCCGCTTCCGCTAAAGGTGACCCTGCCACTATCGGGTGGGGCAATGGGGTATATTTCGAGCTGATTGCCCGGCTCGATAAATGATTTATGGTAATGCCACCCGCTGTTGCGAAAGGCTCCATAATCCTTGTAGCAATTGATATGGCGGCTGGTGCTGAAATCGAGTTCATCAAATTGCTGCTTGCAAATCAGCTTGCCATCTATTTCCAGCTCAAGGCTGTAAATGCCACACTTATTGGACTGCCCGTCGAGAAAGTCGAGGGCATGCAGCGACAAGCCCACAGTGCCATACACATTGATGCTCTGGCCCGCCTTGAGGTGGTACTTGCCTGCCTCGCCGTACACCACAAAACTTCTGGCATCAGCACTGCCATTGACCAATGAGGTATCTGTGAGGGGATGAAAACGCACACCGCGAATGCGCGGAGCGATATTGTCCTTGATGTCAAAACCGAAATTCAGGGGGTTTTGAGGGCGGCTGTTTTTGGTGGTTCTGATTTCGAAATGCAGGTGTGGCCCGCCGCTGCTGCCTGAATTTCCACTCAGGGCGATAAGCTCAGCGCGATCTACCGGTATGGGTGGATCGGGAGCAAAGTCAACTGCGTATGATTGCCGCGCGTATTGTTCGGCCTTGGTCACAGCGTCTATTTTTTCCGAAAAGGAACTCAGGTGGGCGTACACCGTGGTGTAACCGTTATCGTGCTCAATGTAAAGCGCCTTGCCATAGCCCCATGGCGAAATGGCGATGCGCGTCACTTTTCCTGCTTCAGCAGCCCTGATATTTTGACCTTCCACGCCTGCCGTTTTAATATCCAGCCCGGTGTGGAAGTGGTTGCGGCGCATTTCTGCAAAATTTCCCGAAAGGTAAATGGGAATATCAACCGGTGGATGAAATGAAGGCAAGGCCTCTTGCCCAAAAGAAGAGAGCGAGGCTAAAAAAAGGGAAATAACAACAAGGAGATGCTTCAAATCTTTGGATTAAAAAATTCAGTGGAAAAGACCAGCAGGCTAAGCAATGGTGAAGGTAATGGACACCGCGATAAAATGAAATGCGCCTGCAGTCAAGATTTAAACAGAGAAGCGTGAAAACTATTGCCGGAAGATGAAGGAATCATTTTGTAAATGTTTTCGACGAAGCTACCTTTGTAACGCGTTTGATAACCATAGCTAAGCACTGTATATGAGTGAAATTTCCGAGCGGATGCAGCGAATGAAGGCGAAGCTTGACAAGGTAGCCTCTAAAGGCGCTGCTTTGAAAAGCCAAAACGAGCAGCTTAAACAAGAGCTCGAAACGGCCAAAAGTCGACTACAGGCACAGGAAATGCGCATAACAGCGCTTGGTGAAGAAGTCAACCGCATCAAATTGGCCAAAACGGTGGTGACAGTATCGGGTGATAAGGCTGAGATGAAGTTCAAAGTGAACGAGATGGTGAAGGAGATAGACAAGTGTATAGCACTACTAAACAGATAGATGATCCGCAATGAGCGAACTATCGATAAAGGTTACCATAGGGGGGCGCATTTACCCAATCACGGTCTCGGCCAGTGAGGAAGATAAGGTGCGCGCTGCTGCAAAAAAGGTGGATGACAACCTCAAGATGCTCTTGAGCAGTTATGCCGTGAAAGACAAGCAAGACCTGCTTGCCATGACCGCTTTGCAGCTCGCCACCGAGCAAACTTCTAAACCTGAACCGGGCATGGTGCTGGTGAAAGAGGAAGACCTGGTAGCCATTGAAAAGATCATCGATTCCCTGTAAGTTAGCTTTGGTACTTGCCTTCTTGACCATCGATTAAACAACACCCATGGGTGTATAATATTTAATTGAAATGGATATAGAAATGACATCCCTGATGATTGGCCTGCTTGGAGGGCTTATCGTGGGTGGCGGCGTGGCCTGGCTTGCGCTAAATGCCGTGATGAACAAGAAGCGAAACTCTATACTCTCAGAGGCAGAGAAGGAAGGGGAAGCCATCAAAAAGGAAAAAATGCTCCAGGCCAAGGAAAAATTCCTTCAGCTGAAAGAAGAGCATGAAAAAGTGATCAAGGACCGCAACGCCAAAATACAAAGCGCTGAAGGCAAGCTAAAAGCCCGGGAGGCCCAGGTGAGCAAGCACGCTGAAGACAACAAAAAGGACCGCCGCAGCAACGAGCAGCAAAAAGCCGATCTCGACCGTCAACGCGAAGTGCTCGAAAGCCGACAGAAGGAAATTGAAAAAACCTACCTGCGTAATGTGGAGCAGCTTGAGAAGCTTTCAAACCTCTCGGCCGATGAAGCCAAAGCGGAGCTCATGAAAACCCTGAAAGACGAGGCGCGAACCGAGGCCATGACCCATATCAAAACCATCGTCGATGAAGCCAAGCTCACAGCAAGTGCCGATGCGAAGAAGATCATCATACAAAGCATACAGCGGGTAGCTACGGAGCACGCAGTGGAAAATGCAGTCTCCGTATTCAATATCGAGAACGACGAGATCAAGGGCCGCATCATCGGCCGCGAAGGCCGCAACATCAGGGCGCTCGAAAGCATCACCGGCGTTGAGATTATTGTGGACGACACGCCTGAGGCCATCATCCTGTCATGCTTTGACCCTGTGCGCAGGGAAGTGGCGCGGCTTTCACTGCACCAACTTGTGAGCGACGGACGTATTCACCCGGCGCGTATCGAGGAAGTGGTGAATAAAGTGAGCAAGCAGCTCGAAGACGAAATCGCCGAAATCGGTAAACGAACCACCATCGATCTGGGTATTCACGGACTGCACCCCGAACTCATCCGAATGGTGGGCCGCATGAAGTACCGCAGCTCTTACGGACAAAACCTCCTCCAGCACAGCCGCGAAGTGGCCAACCTCTGCGCCACCATGGCATCAGAGCTCGGGCTTAACCCCAAGGTGGCCAAGCGCGCCGGACTGCTACACGACATCGGAAAGGTACCGGAAGACGAGCCGGAATTGCCACACGCAATACTCGGTATGAAGCTCGCCGAGAAGTACGGGGAGAAACCCGAGGTGTGCAATGCCATTGGCGCCCACCACGATGAGATTGAAATGACCAGCCTCTTCTCACCCATCATCCAGGTGTGTGATGCCATCTCTGGCGCACGACCAGGCGCGAGGAGAGAAGTGGTGGAGAGCTATATCAAGCGCCTCAAAGACCTTGAAAACATGGCACTCAGCTACCCAGGAGTCACCAAAAGCTACGCTATACAAGCCGGCCGCGAGCTGCGCGTCTTGGTTGAGAGCGAAAGGGTAACCGATGAGCAGGCCGATGTGTTGAGTTTTGACCTTTCGCAGAAAATTCAAAACGAAATGACCTATCCCGGACAAGTAAAAGTGACCGTGATCAGGGAGAAAAGGGCGGTAAACTACGCCAAGTAAGTAAGCATGACGCAGACGCTTCAAAACAAAAAAATACTCATAACGGGAGGAGCCGGCTTTATCGGCTCCAACCTTTGTGAGTCAATGCTGGAGCATGGCAATGTGGTGCATTGTCTCGATAATTTTGCCACCGGAAAGCGCGAGAACATTGCCACTTTCCTCAGCAATGAGAAGTTCACCCTGTTTGAAGGCGATATCCGTGATGCCGCCATTTGCCGAAAGGCCATGGAAGGATGTGACATAGTGCTCCATCAGGCTGCACTGGGCAGCGTGCCCCGAAGCATCAACGACCCGCTTACCACCAACGATGTCAACATCACCGGTTTCCTTACAGTAATGCATACTTCCAAGGAATTGGGCATTAATCGCATGGTATATGCCGCCAGCAGCAGCACTTATGGTGACAGCAAAGCTTTGCCAAAAGTCGAAGATGTAATCGGAATGCCGCTCTCGCCATATGCCGTGACCAAATACGTGAACGAGCTCTACGCGCACGTGTACGGCAACTTGTTTGGCATGGAAATCATTGGATTGCGCTATTTCAATGTGTTTGGAAAGCGCCAAACTCCAGATGGCGCATATGCCGCTGCGATTCCAAAATTTGTACGTGCATTTATTGAGCATGAATCACCAATATTGCATGGAGATGGTTTGCAAACGCGCGACTTTACCTACATCGCCAACGTGATTCAAATGAACCACCTGGCTGCCACCACCACCAATCCCGAGGCACTCAATAAGGTCTATAACGTGGCCTGCGGTGACCGCACCAACCTGCTCGAATTGGTGGACCTTATTAAGCAGGCGCTCGTTCAGTTCGACCCGGCCATTGCGGAAGTGGAAGTGGCTTTCGGCCCTGCACGCGAAGGCGATGTGCGCGACAGCCTCGCAGATATCAGCCGTGCGAAAAAGCTTTTAGGATATGTGCCCAGCCACCAGTTGGGAGAGGGTATTCAGGAGGCGATTGCCTGGTATTGGAATGCTTTACGCTAAGATTCCTGCCTTGCGTGTTTGTTTTGCGCGCCGCGCTTCCAAGAATGTAATTTCACAGCGCTTGCCCATTATTGCGATATTGCGGGCCGAAATGGCAGCTTAAGCACATGTACGAGAGATTCAGGAGCCTATTGCGCGACAATCAACTGGTGCGTCACACCATTTTGCTTTTCTCAGGCAATGGCGCTGCGATGGTCATTCCCTTTGTGCTGGCACCCATCATCACCCGCCTTTACACCCCCGCCGACTTTGCTGCATACGAGCTTTATGTAAAACTGCTTTCCCTGATTGCTGTTGTGGCTTCGCTGCGCTATGAACTGGCAATTGTATTGCCGGCATCTGATAAGGAATCTCAATCCATTACAAAGCTTTGCTTTAAGCTACTTCTGTGGATTACGCTGTTTTCAGCGCTTACCATTTTCGCCCGCAATGAAATTGCCGCGGGTTTTGAAAATACGTCACTTGCACGTTTGATCTGGTGGTTGCCCCTGGGAATTGGAGCCAGTGGTGCCATTGCTTTACTCACGCAAGTGGCTATGCGCTTGGGTAAGTTTAAGCTCATGTCATTCAACAAAATAGTTGCAGTAGGAGGGAACCACACCTCCAAGGTCGTGTTGGGATTCTTCTATCCCGGTCCGCTAAGTTTGGTAATTGGTCACCTCCTTGGCCTTCTGGTTGCTGTACTGAGCCTCTTGCGCAATGCAGATATGCGCAAATGGTGTGCTGATGCGCTGCGTCTGCCCGCCCCCTTGCGCAAAATGGCCAGCACTTACAGAGACTTTCCACTTTACAACGGTGGCCATGCCTTTTACGATGAGGCCAGCCGCACGGTACTTTTCTTAATCATCTCTGTGGGGTATGGTGAAATCACCCTGGGCTTGTTTGCTTTTGCTTTTCGGTACCTGCGCCTGCCGCTGCAAATGATGGGCTCATCGCTGAGCCAGGTACTCACCCCCCAATTGGCCAGGCTCAGGAATGAGAATGGGGAGATGCGCGGCCTGATACTCAAGTCGGCGCTTGCGTTTATACTCATTGGCGTGGTTCCATTCAGCATATTGATGATATACGGCGAGGAAATCTTTGCTTTCGTTTTTGATGAGGAGTGGAGAGACGCTGGTAAATACGCTGCAATCATGTCGCCTTGGCTATTTGCCAACTTCGTAAGCAGCCCCATCTCAACGGTGCCCACAGTGATGATGCGGCAGAAGGCCTTTATGTGGATTAACATGGTAGTAAGCCTTCTAACGCTTGTTGTTGTGTATTATCTGTACATTACTGAGGTTGAATTTATTCCAGTGCTCATATTTATGACGGTGATCAATACCTTGCTCAATTTTGGTTTGGTATTTTGGTTTTGGAAAATTGCAAAAGTGAGGTCATGAAGGTGGTGATCTTGAATTTTTGTTTTACCTGTTCGTTGCGAATGAAGTGCGTCAATAATGAATTGAAATGAAAGTGATGCTCCTCACCGACGTAAACTCTCCGCACAGCCTGAAGTGGCTCTGCGCGCTGCGCGACATGGGCGTGAACATTTCCTGCTTTTCACTAAATGCACCTATCCCCGATAATCGTGCTGCACTTACGGGAATCGAGGTGGAACACCACGAGTCGAATGTAAGCGCACTGGGCAAGCTGAGTTACTTCGGGGCTCTGCCGCATATGCGTCGATTCATAGCACGGGTTAAGCCCGATATCCTCCATGCGCACTACGCCTCAAGTTATGGCTTGCTCGGCGCGCTTTGCAATTTTCAGCCTTATTGCATTTCTGTATGGGGCAGTGATGTTTATGAATTTCCCAGACAAGGGATCATTCAAAAATCGCTCTTGCAATATGCCCTAAGGCGGGCTTCGAAGTGTTTTTCCACAAGCGCCCACATGGCTCGCGAAGCTGCAAAATACCGCAAAGGTCCCATTGAAGTCATTGCTTTCGGCGTGGATACTGAGCGCTTTAAACCAAAAGTGCCCAAGCCAGTGGGGGTTTTAAACTTCGCCACCGCCAAAACGCTGGGCCCGATTTACAACATTCCCATCGCTGTGCAGGCCATCGCGCAGCTGCTCGACCACAACCCTGATTTGCCCATTTCCCTGCATGTGGCAGGTGATGGCGAGCAGATGAGTCAATGCCAAAGCCTTGCGGGCGCGCACCTCAATCGCAAGATTCATTTTCACGGAAGGGTAGCCCACAGCAATATGCCCGGTTTTTTTGCGGACAAGCATGTGCTGATCAATACCCCCGATACGGAGAGCTTTGGTGTAAGTGTACTTGAGGCAGCGGCTGCCGGTATGGCCAGCATCGCCACGCGGGCCGGCGGCCTTCCCGAGGTCGTTGACGAAGGTATCACTGGCGTGCTCATCGCCCCTCCAACTGTCGAAGAGGTCTCATCAGTAGTGGATCGGTTTATTCGTGATCCCGGCCTTGCGGCAAAAATGGGCAAGGCAGCGCAGCTATTTGCCGAAAGGCACTACGAAATGAAAAACTGCCTGGACAAGCAATTAAGCGCTTATAAATTGCTGATGGACTGATTGAAACGTATTGTTGGATAATTGCGTGCACCACGACAATGGTCAATTTGAGTACTTTTAGCCGCCAAAAGCCGCAAAGCGCTGCCTCGGGCGAAGTGTAAGTGATGGAAATACGACAGATACAAGTAAGTGATTTCAAGCAAGCTGGCATGAATTCCAAAGACAATTTCTTTGGGAGTGTCGCCTGGCTGGAAATTCAGGGCAAAGGCTGCCAGAGTTATGGCATGTTTAAGGGCACTGAAATGGTCGCATCTTTCCACCTTTATCACTACACCCGCCTCGGAAAGCACTTTCTGATCAATCCTCCCATGTCTCCGCATTGTGGTTTTCAGGCCAGGTTATCGGGCGAGAAGATGTACAGCAGGCAGAGCGAAATGAAGCGCCTGCTCACGGCAATGGCTCAATTTTTAAAAACAGAATACAAGTCTGCATTTTTTGATTTCAGCTTTCCGCCTGAGGTTATTGATGTTCAGCCATTTCAGTGGAAGGGCTTTCATGCCTTGCCCCGATACACCTATTTGCTCCACCTGGACCGGACGGAAGAAGAACTCCTGAAGCAAATGAGCACAGAACGCAGAAAAAACATCAGGAATGCGCTCGAGGCCGGCTACGAAGTTTCGGCCAATTCAAACCAAGACGCCGTGGTTTCACTTGTTGGCCTGACTTTGAAAAAGGCCGGAGCTCCATTTAACCCGGATTTGCTTCGCAGCTTGCTTGACATTGGCGATGATGAGGTGTACAGCCTTGTGATTTCCAAGAACGGTAAGCCCTTATCGGCAGTGGTTACGGTGCACGATGCGCACCGCGCCTACTACATTGCTGGAGGCCACAGCGCCGATAATGGCGATGCGCTCGCGGGTACGCTGGCCCTTTGGATGGCCATTCACGAAGCCCAAATGTGTGGATGCAAGCAATTCGATTTTTTGGGATCCTCCGTTCCGGCCATAGAAAAGTATTTTCGTGCTTTCGGTGCTGAGCTCACGCCATGCTTCGGAATTCAGACGGGTGGAGGTATAGTGGGCTGGCTGCAAAAGCAAAAAAGAAAAATCAAATCTGTTCGTTGAGGGGCATAGACCAATATAAGGCTCTGCAAATGAAGCCCAAGAGCGTGGTCGTTTTCGCCTGGGCCACGGCATTGCTTTGCTTTGCCATACCCCTGATGTCCAAGGGAATCATGATTCCTATCATTTTGTGGATCCTCGCTTGGTTTTTCGTGCCCAAGCAACATATTCGGCATAGTTGGAATCCAATCTTAATCTTTTCAGGCATTTATATTTTCCATCTCATCGGCATGCTATATACTGAAAACTGCAGCCGTGGCACGTCCGATCTTGAGCAGAAGCTTTCACTGCTCGCTTTTCCGCTCATGTGGGGCTTTGTCCTTAGCGACGCCATTCCCAATCGCCGCCTTATGATCATCTCATTTGTGCTGGGGGTGGTCGTTTCCGTGCTGGTTTCCTTTGCGGAAAGCTTTTCTAAATTTCAAGTATCTGGCCTCATTTCCGACTTTTACATGTCGGAGTTTCCACATGCCCACCACCCTTCATACCTGGCGCTTTACATGAATTTTGCCATCGCATGGCTGCTTTTGGAACTTTTCAAGGGGGGCCTTCTCGGCAAATGGAAAATAGCCGCATGGGTCGCCCTTTATTTTCTCAGCATTTCCCTCATCTTCCCGGCTTCGAAAATGGGCTTCATTCAGTTCGTTTTCATTCTGCCTTTTGTGCTGGCATTTGCATGGCGTTACAAATCTCTGCGCGGAATTAAGATCGCCCTTTTTGCCGGGCTCTTCCTTTTGTTTGGCATCATGCTTCGGTTTGATCCTGTAGCAAGCCAACGCGTGAGCGCTGTTGCTATCGTAGTTGCAGAAGGCGAAGACGCTGAAAATGCCCCAGCCGAAATTGAAAGCAGCACTGCACGACTTCACGCCTGGCGGCTGAGCTTTGATGAAATACTGAAAAATCCCTTTGGCGTAGGCACTGGCGATATAAACGATGTGATGGTGGCGCGCTTCAGTGCCGAAGGTCTCCACGAACTTGCGGAGAAAGGGCTCAATCCCCACAACAACTACCTGCAAATTGGCCTCGCATTGGGCATTCCGGCATTGTTGTGGTTCGTTTTTTCTTTGATTTATCCAATCCCTCTAGTTGCGCAGCGCCACGACTGGTTGTATGCTTTTTTCCTGCTGAGCATTGCACTTCACTTTATGGTCGAGAGCATGCTTGAGAAGCAAAGTGGGGTGGTGTTTTTCGCTTTTTTCAATGCGCTATTATTTTTCTCGCTTCCGCAAAAGGAAATATCACCTGCTGAAGTGAACCCCAAAGACACAGCACAGTGAAGCTGCTCATACTCACCCAGTACTACCCCCCTGAAACAGGAGCACCTCAAAACCGGCTGCATGCCCTGGCGCGCCGCCTGCGTGACAATGGGGTGGAGGTGGAAGTCCTCACCGCCATGCCCAACTATCCGAAAATGGAAGTTTTCGAGGGCTACCGGGGCGAGCAATACCTGCGCGAAGAGATCGATGGCATCACTGTACACCGTTCCAGAATTTATGTCAGAAAATCAAAGGGTATTGTTCATCGCTTGCTCAATTACTACTCTTTCGTCTGGACCTCATTCTGGACAGGTTGGAGGCGGCTCCCACAATTTGACTTTATTATGGTCGAATCGCCGCCGCTTTTTCTTGGAAAGTCAGCTTGGTTGCTCAGCAAGCTGAAAGGTGCGCGCCTTGTTTTTAACGTAAGTGACCTATGGCCGGAGAGTGCCGAAAAGCTCGGACTGGTTACCAACAAGGTATTTCTCAGCATGGCCACCTGGCTCGAGGAATTTCTCTACCGCAAGTCGGCGCTCATCACCGGGCAAACGCAGGGCATCG
>DAIRDH010000007.1:76898-81253 GCA_036796255.1 Cryomorphaceae bacterium | reverse complement strand
TCCTGCATCAACACCCCCCTGTTGAAATACACAAGTATTAAAAACCGTTGGTAAGCCAAGTGGGAGTATCTTTGAATCTTGTTCCCACTGAAGGGTAAACCATGGCCACCAAAAACAGATTAAAGCCGGACAAAGCGAAAGCCGCAAGCACCAAGAGTGCTGCTGGCAGCGCCAAGCCTAAATTTTGGAAAGACCGTCGCTTTAAGCGCATTGCAGGCCTGGGTCTGATGTTTTTGTGCATCTACTGCTTCATCGCTTTCACCAGTTTCATCTTCACCTGGAAGGCCGATCAATCCATGCTCTCTGAGAATTGGTGGATCGTGCTGCGTGAGGGCAATTACGACGCTGAAAACTGGCTGGGCCCACTCGGAGCCATGCTCAGCCACCTCTTTATCCACGAGTGGTTTGGCATCATGAGTTTCCTGTTTCTGCCCTTGCTATTCGGCCTTGGCTATAAAATACTCTTTGGCAAAAACCTCTTTCCGCTTGGCCGCACTGCGGTGGCGGCTTTTGTGGCCATGCTGATATTTTCGCCGCTGCTCGCCTTTCTGTTCAGCAGTTCTGATTGGAAATTCGTTGGAGGCGCATTCGGCTACCACCTCGACCACGTGCTTGTAGGTAAGGTTGGCAGCGTGGGCACCGCACTTCTATTGATTTTTCTGGCAGCGGCTTACGTGCTCGTGGTGTTTAACCCTTCCTTCACATGGCTTGGGCAGCTCTATTCATGGATG
This sequence comes from Cryomorphaceae bacterium, assembly GCA_036796255.1. GTDB lineage: Bacteria > Bacteroidota > Bacteroidia > Flavobacteriales_D > Cryomorphaceae > T3Sed10-241. Next base: position 80,522 of record DAIRDH010000007.1, on the reverse strand, counting down.
CTTCATACAGGTGGCCTTATCGGCAAAAAAGTAGCCGACAGCAAGCTCAGGGCCCGTGCGGCAGAAGATGCCGCCGAAGATGGTGACCCCGATGTAGGCGAAGTGATTTTCGAGAATACCATTGGCGAGCAAGACCGCTTCACCACCTCCGCGGCCGACCTCGCCCTGGCCGATGATGAGGACGATGACGAGCCCGCCGACACCACTTGGGATGAACCCGAGAAAGTGGAAGAAGCTTCGACCACCGGGAAGAAAGACCTCGAATTTGAAATCGAAACGCCGGTTGAGGAAAGCAGCAGCAAAGAAAGTGCAGAGGACAGCGCTGATGAGGATGACCGTGAACTGGTGGTGGCGCCTCCCGTTCTGGAAAAGGAACTGAGCGACTCAGAACTTGATCGCAAGTTGGCAGATTTTGGCGAGTACGATCCCACCCTCGACCTTGGCAATTTCAAAATGCCAAAAATCGAACTGCTCAACGACTACGGCGGCGGCAAGATCAGCGTGAGCAAGGAAGAGCTGGAAGCCAACAAAGACAAGATTGTAACTACCCTGTCGCATTATAAAATCGGCATCGAGAAAATCAAGGCGACCATAGGGCCCACCGTAACGCTCTACGAAATAGTGCCTGAACCCGGCGTGCGCATCAGCAAGATCAAAAACCTTGAAGACGATATCGCCCTGAGCCTCGCGGCACTTGGCATTCGCATCATCGCGCCCATCCCCGGAAAGGGCACCATAGGTATCGAAGTTCCAAACAGCAAGCCCGACATTGTATCGATGCGCTCACTGATCGCTTCCGAGAAGTTTCAGGAGAGCACCATGGACTTGCCGATTGTCCTGGGCAAGACCATCTCAAACGAGAACTTCGTAACCGATCTCGCAAAAATGCCTCACTTGCTGATGGCTGGTGCTACAGGTCAGGGTAAGTCGGTAGGCCTCAACGCCATTCTGGTATCTCTGCTGTACAAAAAACATCCTTCGCAAATCAAATTTGTATTGGTGGATCCCAAAAAAGTGGAGCTCACGCTTTTCAACAAAATTGAGCGCCACTACCTCGCAAAACTTCCCGACGAAGAGGAAGCGATTATCACCGACACCAGCAAAGTGGTGAAGACTTTGAACTCGCTCTGCATCGAGATGGACAACCGCTATGAGATGCTCAAAGATGCAGGAGTGCGCAACATTAAGGAGTACAATGCCAAATTCATCAAGCGTAGGTTGAATCCCGAAAAAGGACACGCCTACCTTCCATATATCGTGCTCGTGGTCGATGAGTTTGCCGACCTGATCATGACAGCCGGCAAGGAGGTGGAAACCCCCATCGCCCGATTGGCGCAGCTTGCAAGGGCTATCGGTATTCACCTGATCATTGCCACGCAAAGGCCATCGGTCAACATCATCACCGGTGTGATCAAAGCCAACTTCCCGGCGCGTATTGCATTCAGGGTTTCCTCCAAAATCGACTCGCGCACCATCCTCGATGCCGGTGGTGCCGACCAGTTGATAGGCCGCGGTGACATGCTCCTCAGCACTGGCAATGAACTTATCCGATTGCAGTGCGGCTTTGTGGACACGCCCGAGGTGGATGACATTACAGATTTTATTGGTTCCCAAAGAGGCTATCCATCGGCCCACCTCCTACCCGAGTATGTAGGCGAAGAGGGCGAGGGGCCGGGTGAGTACGATATTGCCGACCGGGACCCCATGTTTGAGGATGCGGCACGCGTTATTGTGCTCAACCAGCAAGGCTCCACCTCCCTTATTCAGCGCAAGCTCAAGCTGGGTTACAACCGCGCAGGCCGCATTGTAGACCAGCTGGAAGCGGCCGGAATCGTGGGGCCATTTGAAGGCAGCAAGGCCCGACAGGTTTTAATTCCAGACGAATACGCTTTGGAACAGTTATTGAAGGCAGAGAGTGAAAAAATTTCAAATTGAATCTATGAAAATCCCTAATATGTTGATTTCACTTGTGCTCATCGGCGGCCTCTCATTTGCTGCAAAAGCACAAGACCCCGAAGCGAAAGCCATACTCGATGAGATGAGCAGCAAAACGAGGAAGTACACCTCCATCACCAGCGATTTCGACTTCACCCTTGAGGATAAAATCGCCGATGTGAACCAAACCCAAAAGGGCTTGCTCAAGATGCAGGACAAAAAATACTACATCAAGCTGGGCGACAACCAGATATTTTCAGATGGCACCACACGATGGACCTACAATGAAGAAATGAATGAGGTTTACATTGACAACGCCGATGGTGGAGAAGATGCGCTCAACCCCACCGAGATATACACCGTATGGGAAACGGGGTTTAAGCATTACTACGAAGGCGAAGTCACCGAAAATGGCAAAGCCCACCACCTCATCAAGCTCAACCCCAACAACCCGAAAGAGAAGGCTTTTCACACCGTAAACCTTTACATCGACAAGTCGAAAAAAGAAGTGTCCAAGATGAAAATCCTCGGCAAGCAGGGCGACAATTACATCTACAACGTCAAGACCTTCACCACCGATAAGGATTACCCCGCCTCGGCATTTGCTTTTGACAAGGCGAAGTTTCCGGGAGTTGAGGTGATTGACAATAGGTAAGACTTTCTTTATCCACCATTTGCTGTAAAGCTCTTGCCCTCATTCTGGGTTTATCTGGCTCTATGCATCCGCTTTCATTATGCTTGAAATTCCACCCTTTTTCAAGTCGCGACGAGATACATAGGCATAAATTCTGAAATCACCAGCAATTTCCAGGAATTTAATATTGTGGTAATAAATTGTTCTACAGAATGTTAAAACCTTCTTGGGGCCCGTCTTTTTTTTGCGAATTCACCAAACTTAAAGCGTACCTTTGCCGCGATTTAAAAGCAGGTTATGCAAAAGATTCGCAACATAGCAATTATTGCCCACGTTGACCACGGTAAGACTACCTTGGTGGACAAGATGATACTCATGGGAAAAGTATTCGGAGATCACGAAACGCCCGGTGAGCTCATCATGGACAGCAATGACCTGGAGAAAGAAAGAGGGATTACCATTCTGGCAAAAAACGTTGCCGTAAACTACAAAGGATACAAGATCAACATCATAGACACCCCAGGTCACAGCGACTTCGGTGGCGAAGTGGAGCGTGTACTTAACATGGCGGACGGCGTACTGCTGCTGGTCGATGCATTTGAAGGCCCTATGCCACAGACGCGTTTTGTACTTGAGAAAGCCATTCAGCTCGGATTGAAGCCCATCGTGGTGATCAACAAAGTTGACAAGGAAAACTGTACGCCTGAAGAAGTTCAGGAGCAGGTTTTTGACCTGATGTTCAGCTTGGGTGCTACTGAGGATCAGCTAGACTTTCCGGAAGTATACGGCTCGGCCAAAAACAACTGGATGAGCGACGACTGGCGCACACCTGGCGACAGCATTGCGCCCTTGATGGATCAAATTATTGAGCACATTCCAGCGCCTGTGGTTGAAGAAGGAACACTTCAAATGCTCATCACTTCATTGGATTATTCGAGCTTCATCGGCCGTATCGCCATTGGCCGGGTAAAGCGCGGCTCACTCAAGCCTGGAATGCGTGTTGCCATGATCAAAAGAGATGGCAGCAGCACTACCGGTAAAATCAAAGAGCTTTA
>DAIRDH010000007.1:24825-76798 GCA_036796255.1 Cryomorphaceae bacterium | reverse complement strand
AACCTGGCACTCCGCGTGGAGCACACCGGTTCAAGCGATTCATTTATGGTATTCGGACGTGGTGTACTTCACCTCTCTGTACTTATCGAAACCATGCGCCGTGAAGGCTACGAAGTGCAAATAGGCCAGCCACAGGTTATCATCAAAGAAATTGATGGCGTGAAGTGCGAGCCAATTGAAGAACTGCGCATTGACCTTCCTGACGAGTATTCCGGAAAGGCCATAGAAACTGTAAACCTCCGCAAAGGAGAAATGATCAGCATGAACCCAAAAGGCGACCGTATGCTGCTCGAATTCAAAATTCCTTCACGTGGAATTATCGGATTAAGAAATTATTTGCTCACCGCTACCGCTGGTGAGGCCATCATGTCACACCGCTTTTTGGGATTTGAGCCTTACAAAGGCACCATCCCCGGAAGGCAGAATGGTTCGCTGATCAGCATGGAGAATGGCAAAGCCATCCCCTACTCTATCAACAACCTGCAAGACAGGGGTACTTTCTTTGTAAATCCCAATGAAGAAATCTACGAAGGCCAGGTAATCGGTGAAAACTCACGTCCGGGCGACATGGTGGTCAATGTGACCAAAACCAAGAAGCTCACCAACGTAAGGGCTTCAGGAACGGATGACAAGGTGAGGCTTATTCCACCCAGGAAATTCTCACTTGAGGAAGCACTCGAATACCTGCAAGCAGATGAATTGGCAGAGGTAACGCCGGCCTCATTGCGCATCCGCAAATTGCACCTCAACGAGAACGAAAGGAAACGTGCGAAGGTGGGAATGATGAGCAACTAAACCTGCTCTTTCAGGTCTCGATATCCGGTTTGTATTCTTCGGCAGTCTTGCCAAATGACCATGCCACAGCTTCTTTGGCCGTGCGCAGCTTTGGCGGAACGCAGAGGAAATATTGCCGCTGGGTAGAGGGACACACCACCTGTGCAAAATAGATGAAGTCGCCTGCGAGTTTGTCCCGAAATTCGGTTTTGTAGAGTTTAAGGTCATTCCCAAAACGGTCTTTATCAGCGTCAAGCAACACCAATCCCAGAAGGTTGCCAAAGCGGTAACTGCCCAGAATTTCCTGGTAGCAGCGCCTCACCTCGGCATTCTGTTCATGCATCACATCCTCCCTGGTGATGGTGTCAGGGCTGAGAACCAGCTTTTCGGGAACGGCTACCCCGTGGTGAAAGTAGAGCGCAGTGCCATCTTCCCATACCATGGCTGCTTCATCCTCACCGTGGAGGGCAAAGTTCTCATCCCTGTGCACATAAAGTGGATTGCGGCATACTACGGCGCGCTCCTCAAAGGCATGCATATACATACCACCGTTTCTTAGAAAAGCCTGCAATCCCGTGGGGATATTAAGCTCAATGTCGAGGGTCTCCTGCAAAATAGTGTAGAAATGCAACCAATCCGCATCGGCAATGCAGGGGTTGTGCGCATAGCGTCTGTCGTAATCGGAAGGGAAATATCCAAGTTGAAGCAAGGATTGAAAAACGGGGGCGGCATAGGCTTGAGAAACCTGAAAATTCAAATCCCAAAAAATCATCTTCTTGACCATTTCAAGATCTTCTGCCGCCCAATATGCGGCGCATTGAATTCCCAATTTACGGGCAGTATCCATTGCATACTGGAAAAAGGCATCGGCCATATTTCGGCCAGAAGATGAAAATGCGCCTGCCCTGTAGCGGTTCAAATAGTCGAGTACTTCAGAGGGTCCTTGTGCGAGGAAAATCTCAGGATTTGATTTAGCGCCAACATCTGCGTAAAGCGCGTTGACAGCCTCTGTTAATTTTGATACATCTGCGGTACCGAACTGAAAACATCGATCGAGGTAGGCCGCCTTTTTTCCGGAAAGAAGATTCAGGCTATCTGTGAGGCTTACTTCGCCAGACATAATCAGTCTTTTACTGCACGGATGGCCCTTGCGTATGGATTAAATTCCCGCTGCCTGATCACCCTGTATTTGCCGGGTGGAATGGCAATAGGGTGATGCTCTTTGGTCCAGATGCTTGAATCAATGAGCAAGTGCTCAAGTTCGCAAGTATCAGCAATGTCAAGGTAATGGGTCACGATACCGCCTCCTTCACTCAGTTCGTCGTCGGCGGCTTTGATCACCTGCACCTGATCGCCTGTGATAAAGTGCCCATGGTTGCGGCCTTCACCGCGCACAAGTAATCGCTCATTTGTATATGTAGCATAAGGAATTTTATCCACTGCTTCTATCAACACATCTCCTTGTCTATACATCTCAAAAAATTCGTTACCATTGAAAACAGAATAAAATTACGAAGGTTTAAGTAAACCGAAAAACAAAAATCATGATTGAGCATTTTTTTCAGTGTCCTTATTGCTTCGAGGAAATATCCTTTTTGGTGGATCCTTCTGTGCCCAAACAATCCTATGTGGAGGATTGTGAAGTGTGCTGCAATCCCATTTTAGCCGAAATAGAGGTTGATGAATGCGAAATTGTCGGTTTTGCAGCAGAAATTTTGGATTAGTTCAATTTTTTTTACGTCCAGTTCAAAATATTTTGATTTTTTTCTGTCGAAAGCTTTGAGGCTTTCACCGATTTCTAAATTTATTTATCGCCATTTTCTAAATATTTGCCTCCCTTCAGACACCTTGTAAATGGTATGTTAAGGATGCATTAACGAATTTTCGCTTGTGGCAACAAGACTTTCGACATATCTTTGTGGTGTAATACCGTGCTAGGTATTACAGCGAGGTTTTGGTTAGCCCGATGGTACTCCCGAAAGGGATGCCATAGCCGCAAGTTGAGCCCGATCTTTAATGGTTGTTTTAGATTGATTGGTTATCGATTCTTTGAATCGCTTTTCAGGGCTCGCTTGCGGTTTCTTTTTTTTCTCAACGGCAATGTTAATTTTACCGCCGATTGAGCTCTCTACAAGACATACAGATTCTCTTTTCAGACGATGGCCTCATCGCCCTGAATATTTGCCTGGGCATTATCATGTTCGGCATTGCGCTTGGTATCAGTGCGGCTGATTTCAAACAGATCACCCGATCGCCGCGGAGTGTTGGTGCTGGCGTAGTGAGCCAATTCATCCTTCTTCCGCTCTCCACCTTTCTTCTCATTTGGCTTATTGATCCGCATCCTGCATTGGCCCTGGGTATGATTCTCGTCGCGGCATGCCCCGGTGGCAATGTGTCCAATTTTATTTCTTCGATTTCCGGCGCCAACATCGCGCTTTCCGTATCGCTTACGGGTATTGCCACTTTACTTTGCCCTATCCTCACTCCCTTCAACTTTCATTTCTGGGCGGGCATCCTTCCGGAAACGGCAGAATTGCTGCGGAGTTTCGATATTCCATTTTTGCAAATGCTGCAGACCGTACTACTTGTTCTGGTGCTCCCCTTGGTGCTCGGGATGTATTGCAAAGCGCGCCTCCCCGCGCTTTCCGCAAAAATTGAAAAGCCGGTGCGCTGGCTGAGTTTCTTGCTGCTGATGGCCTTTATCGGCATCGCCCTGGTCAACAATTTTTCAGCTTTCAAATCGCACCTCTACCTTGTATTCCTGCTCGTGCTCGCGCACAATGCCATGGCGTTCGCATTGGGTTACTACACCGGCCGCCTTACGCGCATACCCGAGGCCGATTGCCGATCACTGAGTATTGAAACAGGCATTCAGAATTCCGGGCTTGGGCTTATCATTATTTTCACCTTCTTCGGTGGCAACGGTGCCATGGCCCTCGTGGCTGCTTGGTGGGGCGTGTGGCACATTCTCGGAGGACTCATCCTTGCTTACTTTTTCAAGCGAAAGCCGATTGCGCTTGCTCAAGGCACTTCACACAGCATCTAGGTTTAAACGTAATCCTGCTTTACCACAAGAAAATACCAATCAGCGCCAGTGCTGAGGTAGCCGTACTCATAGCAGAAGTAATAGGTCTTGCCCGACTTGGTATTGTAGATGTTGGTAAAGTAGCCAAAATCGAAGCCGCGGTGTTCCAAATCTTTTTTGCTCACCTTGGCTTTGCCTTCCGGATTGAGCTCCAATAAAATTTTACGATTCTTCTTTAAAATAGTATTCACCTGCCGCACATATGGCACCTTTACGCCATGCGCACGGTTGTGGTAATTGCTCCTGCAGTGGTCAGAACAGAACTTGGCATCTGCCCTTCCGGCAAATGACTCCCCGCACTCTATACAAGACTTCTTCATAGCTCGTGAGGTATCGCTTTGGACATGAAAGTAGTATAAATTTTTTTAAGTAGGAAGTATCACCATCTCGAATGCGCAATTCCGCTTTCGCAAATACGCATCCAACACCTTGATCAAAACATCGAGATTCCAAATCGAATTTCCCAAATTTCCCAATACCCCTTTGCTTTTCGCGGCTATTGATTAACTTCGCCAAAAAATTTGGAGACATGCTTGAAAAGCCCAACAAAGACCTCGAACCAGAAATAGCTGGTCCCGTTACTTTTGCCTTGTTTGCTTTGGCAATGGTGGTTTTGTTAATTTGGATGGCATCCTGATCAGGGCAATTCCCAGCGAATTGCATCGCGGCCATGCTTTTCAAGGTAGGCATTTGCCTTGCTGAAGTGGCCATTCCCCAAAAATCCCCTGTGCACCGATAATGGCGATGGATGTGGAGATTCGAGTACCAGGTGTTTTTGTCGGTCAATGAGCAACCCTTTCTTTCGCGCATAGCTTCCCCAGAGCAAGAACACCACGTGTTCACAATGCGCACTGACTTTGCCAATCACGGCATCTGTAAACGCCTCCCATCCCCTGCCCTGGTGGGACGCCGCCTGATGCGCTCTTACTGTAAGCGTAGCATTGAGCAAGAGCACTCCTTGCTCCGCCCAGGTGCTGAGGTCACCATGTGTCGGTACTGGGATTCCTAGGTCGGTATTGATCTCCTTGAAAATATTCCTGAGTGACGGCGGCAGCGGAATGCCCGGCGCCACGGAAAAGCAGAGCCCATTGGCCTGTCCCGGCCCATGGTAAGGGTCTTGCCCCAAAATAACCACGCGCACATCGGGCAGAGGCGTGGCATCCAAAGCCCTGAAAATATCCCTGCCTTTCGGAAAAATGGTTTGCGTGCGGTATTCCGCTTTCACGAAGTCGATCAGTTCATGGAAATAGGGCTGCTCAAATTCAGTGCACAGGGCTTGCTTCCAACCCGACTCCAGTTGTATGTCAGCGGCATTCATAGCCTACATCATCTCTTGCCTGACGCGGTGCTTCAGGCGTCGGTTGTACGTTTCAATGAGCCAGTTGCAATAGCTATCGGTAGCGCTGTGCAAGCAATTGCAATATATGCGGCAGCGGTACTCTACCTCTTCCTGCAGCAATTCGACCAGCTCGAGGCCATCGTAATAATCATCGCAATTCTTGAATACCTGCTGAGCGTGGTTTTCAATGGAGAGGTCGATGGCTTTCTTGGGCTTGGAACCTTTAGATTGAAGGCCGTGGTATACCGCTTTCATGTCAAAATCATCCTCAGGGGTATTGGCAGGAAAGCGATCTATCAATGACTGGGGCCGCTCATAATTGTAATCGGCCATAAGGTTGGTGTCGCGCTCCTGAATTTGATCGAAGTAGCGCTCTGGATATTTAAAGATATCCATCCAGTTGATGTAGTCCTGCCACAAGCCAAGTCGCTGCACATTGTTGCCAAGGTCGATAATGGCAAAGCGGCTTTTGGTGTCGGTGATGCGCGAACCCCTGCCGATCATCTGGTGGTAGAGCGTAAGTGAGCGCGTAGCCCGGTTGATGACGATGCACTCCACGGAAGGCTCATCGAAGCCCGTGGTAAGGATGCCGACAGAGCTCAGAATTGCATCGGGCGTTTCGCGAAACCACTCCAGCGTTTCGCGTCTGTCATTGGGCGAGAAAGTGCTGTCAAGGTGTTTTACTTTGTAACCTGCATTCTTAAACAGCTCATATACACGCACTGATGTAGCAATACCGCTATTGAAAACCAAAGTCTTTTTGCCCAGAGCACGCTCTTCATACGCTGCGAGCAGCCTGTCTTGCATGGTGTACAGGCTGTACAGCCTGTCGAGCGAGCCTATGGTGTAATCGCCGTCCGGCCCTACTTTGAGCGAGCGCAGGTTTACATTGTAAGTAAATGTGGTCGCATTGCTGAGATAGCCCGCCTTGATAAGGTCTGAAATGCTGTGACCCACTATAAGCGACTGGTAATTTTCGTTAAGCGGAAGGTTGCGGTTTGAGCTGAGCGGGGTAGCAGTAACGCCAAGCATGTTCGATTTCTCAAAAAACTTAAAGAGCTTGCGGAAGGAGTTGTAGTGGGCTTCGTCAATGATCACCAGGCCGAGATGCCCGAGGTAGTTCTCATTGTCGTTGAGCCGGTTGTTGAGCGTTTCGACCATGGCCACGAAGCAATCGTAGTCATCGCGGTCAGGGAGTGACTTCACATCGCGGTCAATGATTTTGTTCTTTACCCCAATGTCACGCAGGGCTTTAGAGGTTTGCGCAAGCAGCTCCACCCTGTGGGTGAGGATGAGTACTTTTTGATTTCGACGCTGGATGTATTGACGGGAAATTTCCGAAAAAATCACCGTTTTTCCCCCGCCAGTAGGCAACTGAAAAAGCACATCGGCCTTCTCAGGAGAAGCATCCAGTTGCTTAAATATTAACTCAATAGCTTCTTCCTGGTAAGGATATAACTCTCTGAAATTTTTTCCCGCAGTGGGTGCTGACTTTCCTTCCATAAAAACCGTGCAAAGGTAGCGGAAATAAGCCTTTGGATAAAATCTAATCTCAACTTGTGCGCCAAAACCCATTTTGTACCTTCACCCCTCAAATGCAAATGTTATGAAAGACAACCGGGATATTTTTAGCGATTTGGTGCTATTGCGCTATCAGGTATACAATTCTCTATTTCTCACTTTGGGAATCGGCGGGGTGCACCGCACGGGGATCATGCTTCCTTTGCTCACTACAGAGTGCAAAGAAGGACTTGAGCATGGCAAAACTCCTGACGAAATCATCAAGGGCTTTTTCGAGAAGGTGCCTGGGTACAATAGCCATGAGGAGCAGGTTGATCAATTGTTTCGGTTTGTTCAATTTATAGAAAGGCAAATCACCTTGGTTGATGCACTTGAAGATGCCTCCTATGACCGGGTGCACGACCTGCGGGGAAATGGCTCCTTCCAGTCATTTTATCAAATTGCAGCCAACCGCAATGCTCTGGACAAGCTTTATAAAGCCCTGGAAAAGTTCAGGGTGCGCATCGTACTCACTGCCCACCCCACCCAATTTTACCCGGGAGCAGTGCTTGGCATCATTACCGATTTGGCGAAAGCCATTGAAAAAAATGACCTCAGAACGATCAAATCGCTGCTTTCACAATTGGGCAAGACCCCATTTTTCAAAAAGGAAAAACCTACTCCCTTTGATGAGGCAGTGAGCCTGAGCTGGTACCTGGAGAACATTTTCTACCATTCCATTCCTGAAATATACCGCGATGTGGTGCGCCTCATAGGCCCGGCTGCCGAAACCATTTTGGAAAACAACAGCCTGCTTCAGCTGGGCTTTTGGCCTGGTGGCGACCGCGATGGCAATCCTTTTGTAACCACCGATACCACCCTTAAAGTGGCCGACCGCCTGCGCAATTCTGTGCTAAAGAGCTACTACCGCGATATTCGCGCATTAAAGCGCCGCATCACGTTTCGGGGCGCCGAGGAAATTATCATTGACCTGGAGCAAAAAATTTATACCTCCGCTTACGAGCAGCCTGATAAACCAGTGCTCAACTTGGCATATTTCCATGAACAGCTCAAGAAATTGCGGGATATTATTGTAGAGGAGCACAACGGTTTGTTTCTTGAAGAAGTTGAAATGCTCCGGGTTAAATTGAAAATATTCGGTTTTCATTTCAGCACCATCGACATCAGGCAAGACAGCCGCGTGATTTCAAAAAGTTTTGCAGCAGCGAAAGAATTCATCCCAAAGAAGCTCCAATCAGAAGGACTTGACGATGACGTTGATGCGCTTTTCGCACTTAAGCCGTTTTCGAAAAAACCCAAGCTCGAAGACCCCATCATGGACGACACGCTTTCGAGCTTCTACACCATGGACAGCATACAGGAGCGCAATGGGGTGAAAGGCTGCTATCGCTACATCATCAGCAATTGCCGTGACGAGCGCGATGTGGCCAGGGTATTTGGCCTTGCTAAGCTGGCCGGACTGGGTGAAGACGACAGGATGTACCTCGATGTGATTCCGCTTTTTGAGACCATCAACGACCTCAGCGTGGCCGGGGAAGTAATGGAAACGCTCTATAAACATCCCATTTACCGCAAGCACATAGAGCAGCGCTACAACAAGCAAGTGGTCATGCTCGGCTTCAGCGACGGCACCAAAGACGGAGGCTACATCACCGCCAACTGGGCCATATTCAAAGCCAAAGAGGCGATTAGTGAAGTGTCGCGCAGGTATGGCATTCGCGTCATATTCTTCGACGGTCGCGGAGGGCCGCCGGCACGCGGTGGAGGCAATACACACAAGTTTTACGCTTCACTCGGACCCTCTATCGAGAGCGGGCAGATTCAGCTCACCATTCAGGGCCAAACCATCAGCAGCAATTTTGGCACGGAGCAATCATCGCGGCACAATATGGAGCAGCTGCTGACTGCCGGACTTGAAAATCAGGTATTGGACAATCCCGATAAGGTACTGAGCGACAAGTCGCGCAGCCTGCTTGAAGAGCTCTCGGCCATAAGTTACGAGAGCTATCAAGCTTTCAAGGCCGATCCATGCTTTATTCCCTACCTGGAGAAGATGAGCACCTTGCGTTATTACGGTGAGACCAATATTGGCAGCAGGCCAGCCAAGCGCGGAAAGAGCAGTACGCTCAAGTTTGAAGACCTTCGGGCCATCCCATTCGTGGGTGCCTGGAGTCAGCTGAAGCAAAATGTGCCAGGCTTTTATGGCCTGGGTACCGCTTTCGCAAAAATGGACGAAGCTGGCAGGCTTGATGAAGTGAAGCAATTGTACAAGGAGTCTTTGTTTTTCAGGACACTGGCCGAAAACTCCATGCAATCTCTCTCCAAAACCGTATTTGCACTGACCCGCTACATGGAAAAGGATCCCGAATTTGGCGCTTTTTGGACCATGATCTACGAGGAGTCGGAGCGGTCCAAGCGCTATTTGCTCGACATCTCAGGGCAGAAATCCCTGCTGGCAAGCAATCCCTCCATCAAGGCGAGCATTGCCCTGAGGGAGGAAATCGTGCTGCCTTTGCTCACCATTCAGCAATATGCTTTGATCAATATCAAGCGGCTTGAAGCCGATGGTAAGGGAGCAACGAAGAAAACCGATGTGCTGCGCAAATTGGTGGTGCGTTCGCTTTATGGCAATATCAACGCGAGCAGAAACTCAGCTTAATTTGCAATGAGATGGCGCAATAAATAAGGGCAGAGTGGTAGAATGTTGCAATGCTTTGCTTATTTTTGATGGGCTTGTATGCCTCACAGAGCCAGATCAATTGTTGCAAAGATGAACATCAAAGCGCTGAAATACTTACTCGTATTCATCATTCCTGCGTTATTTGCTTTAGGCATTTGGCAAGGAGGTTGGCTCACTTTTGCTGCTTTGTTTTTCGCTTTTGGAGCGATCCCTCTTGCGGAGTTATTCTTTGCACCCGACGCTTCGAACATAGATGCTGCTGAGCGCGAGATGCGCAAGCATGACCGCATTTACGATGTGATGCTTTTCCTGGTATTGCCAGCAGTTTTTGGATGTGTAATCGCTTACCTCATCGCTTTGCAGCAAGGCAGCTGGGCCACTTATGAAGTGGTGGGTCTTACCACATCGCTCGCTGTGGTGCTTGGTGGTCTTGGCATCAATGTAGCCCACGAACTTGGCCACCGGCCCGATCGGCTTTCTCAAACCGTATCAAAAGCACTGCTGCTTCCCAGCGGCTACATGCACTTTTTCATTGAGCACAATTACGGCCACCACAAGAATGTAAGCACATTTGAAGATCCTGCTTCGGCGCGCTTCAATGAAACGCTCTATCACTTTTGGCTGCGCTCCACCTTTTACAGCTACCTCTCCGCGTGGAGTATTATGCAAAAGAAGCTGCAACGCTCCGGCGATTCATTTTGGAGTTTGAAAAATGAAATGCTCCTTTTTCAGGTTATTCAACTGGGCTATTGGGGGCTTATTTTTGTCCTTTTTGGTTGGAAAATCACTTTGGCATATAGCATAGCTGCTATTGGCGGATTTCTCCTGCTGGAAACAGTCAATTATATAGAGCACTACGGACTTGCAAGGAAAAAATTGAGCGATATGAGGTATGAGCGCGTACGACCGGCACACTCCTGGAATTCCAACCATGTGGTAGGGCGGCTTATGCTCTTTGAGCTGTCACGACACAGCGACCACCACTTCCAACCCGCCAAAAAATACCAAACGCTGGAGCACCATGAAGACAGTCCCCAAATGCCGACAGGCTACCCCGGGATGATGCTGCTGAGTGCCGCGCCGCCGCTTTGGTTTGCCGTGATGAACAAGCGTATATTGGCTCCTGAGCGAGGGTCGATTAGCGCCACGACGGCCTGAGTCGGTTCCGCTTTCAGCTGCCTTAAGTTCATTTCAACCAAAGTGCCTTTTCGCGCACAGCCAAAATATTTTTACTTTCACCCCATGCCATTTGACAATGAGTCGTACGTAGGTGATTTAAATCAGTACCGCGACAGGTCTATCAAGCAAAGACTTTTCATCATCATTTTCGGGACTCAAACCAAGATGGGAAAGACTTTTGATCTTGTCTTGATAGCACTTATTCTTCTTAGCGTGCTCGCGGTTATGCTGGAAAGTGTAAGCTTCATAGCCTTTAAATACGGCAAGTTTCTGCTTGTTCTGGAATGGATAATTACCATCTTTTTCACCATTGAATATGCGGTTCGTATTTGGATCGTGAACAACAGCCGTAAATACATTTTTAGCTTTTTTGGTGTTGTGGACTTCCTATCCATTATTCCTACCTACCTCAGCTTGATTGTAGTAGGTACCCAAAGCCTGGCGATATTGAGGGCTATTCGCCTTTTGCGGATTTTTAGGATTCTCAAACTCGTCCAGTTTATCGAAGAGGCCAAAGTACTTCGCATGGCCCTCTCTAAAAGCCGGCACAAAATCACCGTTTTCTTTTTATCGGTTATGGTTCTGGTATTCATTATGGGAAGCTTGATGTACCTGATTGAAGGTGCTGAAAACGGTTTTGACAGTATACCCCGGAGTGTATATTGGGCCATAATTACGCTCACAACAGTTGGTTATGGCGACATGGTTCCAGTTACCATTGCTGGACAGTTTATTGCATCTATAATCATGCTTACCGGTTATAGTATAATTGCAATTCCTACAGGAATCGTTGGGGCTGAGATGTACGGCGAAGTCGTAAAAAAGCTTGACAAAATTTCAGAAAGGACTTGTGAACATTGTGGAGAAAGTAAACACCTGCAAAAAGCAGAATTCTGCCATCAATGCGGAAATAAACTCTGACTAACTGACTTTTACTGAAATATTCACACACGACTTTTACTGTAAAGCTGTCCATAAAGGAGTATTGAAAAGTTTGTGGTAAAAAATTTTCAGGTTTGAAATGACCGCATATATTTGATACGCAGGAATTATAACCCTGTTGACATATGCAACATTTCTACCAATCACACCATCAGCGCTTTGTATTCGTCTTTCTGGCGGCTTTTTTTTGCTCTCTGAACCTCGCAACCGCACAGGTCAGCATTTCCTGTCCAGATGACATTTTTCAAGGCAATGATTTGGGCCAGTGCAGTGCCATAGTCGATTACACAACACCGGTAGGTACCGGAAGTGGCACCAATATTACAACCACCCTGATAGCAGGCTTGCCAAGTGGTGCTGATTTCCCTGTGGGAGTTACCTCTATCACTTATGAGGTAAGCAATGATGAAGGAGCATCTTCTCAATGCCAATTTTTTGTGGTTGTCACCGACGAAGAAGATCCTGTTTTCGACTGCCCGTTAAAAATCACTGTTGATGCCAATACAGGAGAGTGCAGTGCCATCGTGTTCTTCGACATTCCAGATGCCACAGACAATTGTGCAGTCGTAGACGTATTTCAATCGGCTGGTCTGCCGAGTGGTTCCGCTTTTCCGGTTGGCGAAAGCAGTGTTGACTTTCAGGCATTCGACTCCGAAGGAAATTTGGGTTTTTGCCGAATCGTAATCGAAGTGATCGACACAACAGATCCAACCATTGACTGCCCTTCAGACATCACAGTCGAAGTGACTGACGCCTGCGAAGCTGTGGTCAATTACACAGAACCTGTGGGTGTAGATGCTTGTGGCCCTTCAATTACCGCACTCACAAGTGGCTTAGGTTCAGGAGCCACCTTCCCTTTGGGCACTTCTGTAGAAACGTACACCGTGACAGATCTTGAGGGCAATACCGCATCCTGTAGTTTCAATATCGATGTGGTTGATGTGGCTCCCCCTGTGATCACCTGTCCTGACGACATCGTGGTAAGTGCAGCTGCTGATGCCTGTGAAGCCAACGTATCATTTACTGATGCAACCGCAACGGACAACTGCCCTGGTGTAAACATTGTACAAACAGAAGGCCCTGCCTCGGGATCGCTATTTCCCACAGGCGAAACAACAATCACCTTTGCTGCCACCGATGCTTCAGGCAATGTGAGCGAGTGCAGCTTTACCGTTACCGTAAATGAAGATGTGCTTCCCGAAATCAGCTGTCCGGCAGATATTACTGCAGGCACTGATCCCGGCGAGTGCACAGCTGTGGTAAGCTATACACCGCCAACAGGCACTGACAATTGTCCAGGCGCAACTACTGCGCTGAGCGCAGGCATCGGCTCGGGGGGAACATTCCCAATCGGTGTGAGCACCGAAACCTACACCGTCACTGACGCCTCTGGCAATACTGCTGAGTGCTCCTTCACCATCACTGTTGAAGACTCGGAAGCGCCCGTCTTCGATTGCCCCACAGATATTACTGCCACGACTGATCCGGGTTCGTGTGATGCAACAGTTACCTTTTCAAATCCTGATGCCACCGACAATTGCCCGGGAGTGACAGTGGCCCAAACAGATGGACCCCTTAGTGGCTCCTTATTTCCGGCTGGCAGCACTGAAGTAACTTTCACTGCAACGGATGCCGAAGGCAACACTTCTGCGTGCAGCTTTAACATTGTGGTCAATGACGAAGAAGTCCCCACCATTGCCTGCCCGGCAAATATCACTGTGCCCGCCCCGGCAGGAACTTGTGAAGCCGAGGTGACTTACGCATTGCCTGTTGCGGATGACAATTGTCCGGGAGTGAGTATCGCTCTGACCTCAGGTCCGGCAAGTGGCGACCTCGTGGCGGTAGGAACTCAAACTGTCACTTTTGAAGCTACAGATGCGGCTGGAAATACTGCCGAATGCAGTTTCGAAATTACCGTTGAAGATACGGATCCTCCGGTTTTCACCTGCCCTACTGATTTGGTAGTCAGCACTGATGCTGGCGAATGTGAGGCCACTGTGAGCTTTCCCGCTCCCACCGCAACTGACGCCTGTGGCGACCTTACTGTTACCCAAACCGATGGCCCTGTGAGTGGTTCAATTTTCCCCTTAGGTACCACGGTAGTAGAATTTACCGCTGAGGATGAATCGGGAAACACCAGCACCTGTAGCATCAACATCGTTGTCGAAGACCAGGAGTCTCCAATAATTACTTGCCCTGCCAATATCGAGGCTCCCGCAAGCGCTGGAGCCTGTGAGGCTGCGGTTACTTTCGACCTTCCTACGTTCAGTGACAACTGTCCTGGTGGCAGCATCGTTCAAACCAACGGTCCCGTGAGCGGGTCAATCTTCCCCGTAGGAAGCACTGAGATAGAATTTACCGCAACAGACGCTGCCGGAAATTCAACCATCTGCACAACTGCCGTTTTGGTAAATGATGAAGAGTTGCCAACCATCACATGCCCAGCCGATGTGGAGATTCTGCTCCCTGATGGCGACTGCGATGGAACCATCAGCTACCCCGATCCGGTAGTGGATGACAATTGCCCTGGAGCTACTTTTGCGCTTATCGAAGGTCCGGCAAGCGGTACAACCGTCACCGCCGGCGCTTATACCATCACTTTTGAGGCCACCGATGCATCAGGCAACACCGCCACCTGTTCATTTACGGTAACGCTTGTCGATACAGGCGACCCTGTGTTTGATTGTCCTGCCGACATTACCGCAGGCAATGATGCGGGTGAGTGCAATGCTGTGGTTTCATTTGCGGCCCCGACCGCTACAGACAATTGCAGCGATGTGACCGTGACCCAAACCGGCGGACCGACAAGCGGCTCCACCTTCCCACTGGGAAGTACTGCGGTGGAATTCACCGCCGAGGATGAATCTGGAAACACCAGCACTTGTACCTTTAATATAGTGGTAGAAGACCAGGAATCACCAGTTATCGACTGCCCGGGCAGCCTGGAGCTTACCGCTGCAGCCGGACAATGCTCAGCCACAGTCACTTTCGGTATTCCAAGCTTTACAGACAACTGCCCTGGCGGCAGCATAGTGCAAACTGATGGCCCGGCCAGCGGATCAAGCTTCCCGGTAGGCAGCACAGAAGTAGAATTTACAGCAACCGATGATGCTGGAAATACCAGCACCTGTGTGCGCACCATAGTTGTAAACGACGAAGAATTACCCACCATCACATGCCCAGCCGATGTGGAGATTCTGCTCCCTGATGGCGACTGCGATGGAACCATCAGCTACCCCGATCCGGTAGTGGATGACAATTGCCCTGGAGCTACTTTTGCGCTTATCGAAGGTCCGGCAAGCGGTACAACCGTCACCGCCGGCGCTTATACCATCACTTTTGAGGCCACCGATGCATCAGGCAACACCGCCACCTGTTCATTTACGGTAACGCTTGTCGATACAGGCGACCCTGTGTTTGATTGTCCTGCCGACATTACCGCAGGCAATGATGCGGGTGAGTGCAATGCTGTGGTTTCATTTGCGGCCCCGACCGCTACAGACAATTGCAGCGATGTGACCGTGACCCAAACCGGCGGACCGACAAGCGGCTCCACCTTCCCACTGGGAAGTACTGCGGTGGAATTCACCGCCGAGGATGAATCTGGAAACACCAGCACTTGTACCTTTAATATAGTGGTAGAAGACCAGGAATCACCAGTTATCGACTGCCCGGGCAGCCTGGAGCTTACCGCTGCAGCCGGACAATGCTCAGCCACAGTCACTTTCGGTATTCCAAGCTTTACAGACAACTGCCCTGGCGGCAGCATAGTGCAAACTGATGGCCCGGCCAGCGGATCAAGCTTCCCGGTAGGCAGCACAGAAGTAGAATTTACAGCAACCGATGATGCTGGAAATACCAGCACCTGTGTGCTAACCATAGTTGTAAACGACGAAGAATTACCCACCATTACTTGCCCTGACGATGTGAGCCTTAGCATTGCCAATGACGGTTGCGAAGGTACCATCAGCTATGGAGACCCTGTGGCAGATGACAATTGTCCGGGAGTTACTTTTACACTTATCGAAGGTCCTGCCAGTGGTGCAACCATTACAGCTGGAACTTACTCCATCACTTTCGAAGCGACCGACGCTTCTGGAAATACTTCGACCTGCTCATTTGAAGTAACGCTCGAAGATTCAAACGACCCGACTTTTGACTGTCCAGCCGACCTCAGCGTGCCAGCCGATGCAGGTGGATGCGACGCAGTAGTCACTTTCGAAGCTCCTACCGCCAGCGACCCTTGCACCGATGTTACGGTGACCCAAACCGGAGGTCCCGCAAGCGGATCGACTTTCCCCGCAGGGAGCACTGCTGTAGAATTCACTGCCGAAGATGAGTTTGGAAACTCCAGCACCTGCACCTTTAACGTTATTGTAGTTGACGACAGCCCTCCCGAAATAGAATGTATCGGTGACCTCACCGTAGACAATGATCCCGGCGATTGCGGTGCCATTGTAAACTACACCGTACCTACAGGAACCGACAACTGTGGCGATGTGACCATCACCCTGATCAGCGGGCCAGCCAGTGGCGACTTCATTCCTGTTGGTGACAACGAAGTAGTGTATGAAGCTGCCGACCTTTCCGGAAATACCGTTCAGTGCAGCTTTGTAATCACAGTCGAAGATACCGAAGCGCCGATCGTGACCTGCCCTGCCGATATCAACATTACCCTTCCTGATGGCGATTGCGACACAGTAGTAAACTACGCCCTGCCCGCCGTGAGCGACAATTGCCCTGAGACCACACTCACCTTGACGGCAGGCCCGGCAAGTGGAGAAACATTTAGCGTAGGCGCTACAACGGTGACTTTCGAGGCGGTAGACGATGCAGGCAATACTGCCTCATGCAGCTTTACCGTTACCGTTACCGAAAATGTATCGCCAACCATCGACTGCCCTGGTGATATCACCGTAAACAATGATGCGGGCGAATGTGGCGCAGTAGTTACATACACTGCACCTGAAGGACTCGACAATTGTCCAGGAGCCACCACCAGCCTCACTTCGGGTCTGGGCAGCGGAGCTACCTTTCCCTTAGGCACCAGCACGGAGACCTACACCGTAACCGACCTTTCCGGAAATGAAGCTTCATGCAGCTTTACCGTAACCGTAGTAGATGCCGAAAGTCCCATAATCACCTGCCCCGAAAACATCGTAGTGGGCAATGACCCCGGCCAGTGCGAAGCGACCGTAAGCTATGACCTGCCCGAAGTCACTGACAATTGTGACGATAGCCTCACTCCTGCCCTGATTTCAGGCCCGGCATCAGGCGCGGTGCTTGCTGTGGGTGTATACACGGTGACTTATGAGGTAAGTGACCTTTCCGGAAATACGGCCGAGTGCAGCTTTACCATCACGGTGGAAGATGATGAATCGCCGGTCATCACATGCCCTGATGATATTGTAGTTGATGCTGCATCTGGCGAATGTGATGCTGTTGTTACCTATGGTTTGCCCACTGTGGATGACAATTGTGGAATTGCATCAACCACCTTAATCGAGGGCCCTGCAAGTGGATCGCTCTTTCCGGTAGGTATTTCGACAATAGTGTTTGAAACAACCGATGTAAACGGAAACAGCGAGACTTGTAGTTTCACCGTGACGGTAAATGAGGATGTGCCACCGGTGATCACCTGCCCTGATGATATTGTTCAAGCCAATAGCCAAGGCCTTTGTGGAGCCATTGTAAACTATGATCTGCCAGAAGCCAGCGATGATTGTGGTGACGTCATCATTAGCCTTATTGAGGGCCCGGTGAGTGGCGCCGAATTTCCTTTAGGATCCACTACTGTGACCTATGAGGCCACAGATATATCAGGAAATTCAGTTAGCTGCTCCTTTCAGGTAACTATCACCGATGAGGAAGCACCAGCATTTGAATGTCCCGGACCTGTGCTGCAAATCAACACCGACGAAGGTTCATGCGAGGCTGTATACAACTTTGACCTTCCAGTGGTCAGTGACAATTGTGAAGTGGCCACCCTTGTTCAAGTAGCAGGGCCAGCAAGCGGTGCCTCGCTTCCGCTTGGCGAAACCACATTTAGCTTTACCGCCACCGACAACGCCGGCAACGAGAGCACCTGCACGTATACTGTTGAAGTGACAGACAACGAAGCGCCTGTGCTGGCCAATTGTCCTGTCGATTTTGACGTATTCGTTGGTGACGACAACTGTTCGGCAATTGTTGACTTTGTTGCTCCCACTGCAACTGACAATTGCAGCGTAAGCCTCGAACAAATATCCGGCCCTGCATCAGGTGAAACTTTGGCTCCCGGCGAGTACACCGTGAGCTTTGAGGCTACAGACCCTTCCGGGAATGTGAGCACATGTGAATTCACTGTTTCGGTGCTTGACAACATCGCCCCTGAGTTTGCTTGTCCTGATACGCTGCAAAGCTGTGCGGGTGTGGTAACTTTCGACGCACCTATCGCCACGGACAATTGTACAGATGTCGAAGTGTTGCAAATAGGGGGACCTGAAAGTGGCTCTCAATTTCCGCTTGGCAGCAGCACAGTTACTTTTGAAGCTACGGATGCTTCTGGCAATTCAGCCACTTGCTCCTTCGTGGTTGAGGTGCTGCCCACCGCACCGAGGGCTGAAGCTGGAGTAGACCGCAATATTTGCGGAAGTACAACAGCTACACTTAATGGAAATCCCCCCGGCGATGCGCTTGGCACGTGGACCATCATCAGTGGCACTGGCGATATTGTGAATCCGAATGCCAACAGCACCAATGTTGAAAATCTCGGAACTGGCGCCAACGTATTTGTCTGGACGCTCGACCCACAAAACGGATGCGATGTAGAAAGTGACACCCTCACCATCACGGTAGAGCCTGGCGTTAGTGTGGATGCAGGAAGCGATCAACTCATCATTGCTGGTGGACAGGCAGCGTTGCAAGCTACGGCATCACCTGCCAATGGCACATTCCTTTGGTTTCCCAGCCAAACACTGAGTTGCGAAGCTTGTGCCAACCCAGTGGCTACGCCATCAGAGAGCACCCTATACTTTGTACAATACACCTCTCCCCTCGGGTGTGAGGTGACCGATTCGGTAACAGTAAATGTGTTCCGCGACCTTCCAAACACCATCACTCCCAACAATGATGGCGTAAATGATGTGTGGAATATTCCGGGTATTGCAAACTTCCCGAATGTTCAGGTGGTCATTTACAACCGATGGGGTACTGAGGTATTCAACTCCACTGGCTACCGAGAACCTTGGGATGGAACCCGAAACGGTGATCTTTTGCCTGCAGGCTCTTACTTCTATATGATTGACTACCGACAATCGGGAACAGAAAATTTGAACGGAACGGTTAACATTATCCGCTAAACCATGAAATACAACGCTACCGCTTTTTCAATTTCAGCGACACTTGGCTTGCTTTTGCTCACCGCTATCAGCAGCCAGGCCCAGCAGCTGCCACAGTTTAGCCAGTACATGCTCAACCCCTACGTAATCAACCCAGCGGCGTCGAGCATGCACCACGATGTGGACCTCAACGTAGGTTTTCGCCAGCAGTGGTCTGGATTTGACGGTGCTCCGCAAACGTATTATGCGGGTGGTACTGTCAATATTGGCAAGAAGCCGCAATCTACTGGTTACAGCTACGGCATTCCCATCAGCAACCGCAGTTTGAACCGGCAGGTGAGCACCGAACGCTTTGCCAAGCATGTGGTGGGCGGAATGGCAGCTGTTGATGAATACGGCCTTTTCAAGCGAAGCTCAGTGATGGCGAGCTACGCATACCACCACCCCATTGGCGATCAATACTACCTCGCGGTAGGAACAAGCATGGGCTGGTATGGACTCAACTTCGGGTCAGACCAGGTGCGCCTCGAAAACCCACTGGACAATACCTACAATGATTTTGTGGCCAATGGTACGCGCTCCAATCTTTTTGACATCAATGCCGGGGCAATGATTTACGGCGAACGCCTTTTTGCGGGCTATTCGGCTTACCAGCTCGGGCAAAATCAAATAGAACTGGGCAATCAAAGCACCCCTTCCGGACTTGCCGATACGCGCCTCGCGCTGCACCACTTTGTAATGGCCGGTTACCGATTTACAGTGAGCGACATGATTGACCTCACGCCCAGCTTCCTGATGAAGTGGCGCAGCCCCGCCCCGGTGTCATTCGACATCAACCTGCGGGCTGACTTCGATCAGCGCTTCTTCCTTGGTGTGTCATACCGAAACCAGGATGCTGTGTCAGTACTCGCAGGCTTCAACATCAACGACTGGCTACAATTTGGCTATGCCTATGATTATGTCACCTCACGCATCAACAACCTGAGTAGCGGCAGTCACGAACTTGTACTCGGATTTCGATTTGACCGCAAAAACTAAAAACAATGAAGTCCACCTCACTCCTATTCTTCTCCATGGCATTGGCCTTTGGCCAGGTTCAAGCCCAAATGGATACTTTGGATTTTGCCAAACCGCAGAAACTTTCCAACCAGGTAAATTCCAGCGCCGAGGAAAGCCTACCCATCATGAGTCCTGACGGATCAGTGCTCTACTTCACGCGCACCTACCACCCTGACAACACAGGTGGAAAGTACGCCGGCAACGACATATGGCAAAGCAAACTCGAAGCGGGCCAATACACCGCTGCCACCAAAACTGAAGGCCTCAACTCCAAGGCCAGTGATGCTGTGATTGGTGCTGCGCGCAATGGAAAACGGCTCTACCTGCTCAATAAGGCAGGCGATAAAAAAGGAAGTAAACTTCCTGGAATTTCCCGCACCGACTTCGATGTTGCCCCAGGTACATGGGGTGAGGCTGTGGCTGTACCTATTCCTGAGCTCGAAGTAGAAGGCAACTTTTACAGCGCCTTTGTGGGGCCCAATGAAGATTACATACTCTGGACCCTTCCGGGAAATGGAGTCGATACCACCAACAACCTTTATGTGAGCCTTTCCAAAGACAAAGGCGAAAGCTGGACCGCTCCCACGGAATTGACTGAACTCAACAGCGCGCTGGATGACATCAGTCCTGCATACGACGACGCCCGTGGACTTCTCTTCTGGTCGAGCAATGGCCGCGACGGTTTTGGCGATTATGACATATACTATGCCCGCCGCATGGACGACAGCTGGACGAATTGGTCTGCCCCCGTGAATGCCGGAAGCAATATCAACTCTCCAGAGTTTGATGCTTACTTCTTCGCCTCGCCCGATGGCACGGCATGGTTTAGCAGCAACCGCGGTGACAGCCTTTCCAACTTATACCTGAGCTCTGTGGTCATCAAGACGCTAGATGGTGTTGAAGAAGAAGAAGAAACAGTTGAAGCGCCGGAAGAAGTGGTGGAAACCGTACCTGGCACACCTGTAACACCCGGCGTGCAAAAAGATCCTGTCCTCATTATTGACACCAAAGATGGATCGAGGAATGACCGTACGCTCACGGATCTCTCCATTGAAGAACTGCTGGACAAAGACACCCACATCCGCTTCGTTTACTTCCCTTACGACAAATACAACATCACGGCCAAGTACATTGAAGTACTAGACGACGTGGGCAAAATACTTGACTCATACCCTGAACTCGCGGTGCTCATTGAAGGCCATACAGACAACGTGGGATCTCAAGCTTACAATATCGTTCTAAGCGAAAACAGGGGGCAGAGCACCAAAGAGTACCTGATGATACACGGTGTGGAAGAGTCAAGGGTAAAGACCAAAGCCTTCGGCAAAATGGTGCCTTACGCCAGCAATGATTCAGAGGAAGGACGCGCACTGAACCGTAGGGTAGAGTTGTATTTTAGTAAAGCCAAATAAGCAGGGCGACTATTTTTTTCGCTTCCCGCTGTTCTTCTTCTTAACCGCCCCGGTTTTTGGTTTACCACCTGTCTGCACGCGGCGTTTCTTCTCGTGGAAGGCGCCTTTGAACGTAGGGTCAGCCCTGCGTTTTTGCACATCGAGCGCTTTCAATATCTCCTGACGCTCGCCGGGCAGGTCGGGCGCTATGGGCACATTTTCCGGAAAGGGAACTTGAATAATAGGCGAGTCCAGGGCTTTGGAAATTTTAAAGACATCGGCTTCCTCGGCTGGATTGGCAAGCGAGATGGCCATGCCTTCACGCTGCACACGCGCCGTGCGACCTATACGGTGCAAGTAATCGTCGATGCTCTTGGGCACTTCGAAATTCACCACGTGGCTCACCCCTTCCACATCAATGCCGCGGGAACTCACATCGGTGCTTACAAGTACTTTGACCTTTCCTTCGCGGAAGGCATCAAGGGCGTTGTTGCGCGTGTGTTGCCCCTTGTTGGAATGAAGCACCCTGACGGTGCCGGGTCTTTGCCGCTCGAGGTATTTAGAAACGCGCTCGGCGGCATCGCGGGTGCGGCAGAAGATCATGACGCGCTCCCAGCCCTCGTCGAGGACATGCTCGAGGAGCATTAGCTTGGTGCGGAAGTTGCCGACGGCATACCACTGCTGTAGCACTGTTGCCACCGGCTTGCCGTGCTCGGCGCTCTCCACCCTTGTGGGAAATTCGAGAAATTCAGCCGCCATATGCTCAACCCTATCGGGAAAAGTGGCTGAAAACAAAAGATTCTGTCGCTTTACCGGAATGATTTCGAGGATGCGACGCAACTGTGGCATAAAGCCCATTTCCATCATCCGGTCGGCTTCGTCGAGCACAAGGGTACGTACCTGCCGCAGAAAAATATGGCCGTAGCTATACAAATCGATAAGTCGACCCGGGGTGGTGATGATGACATCGGCGCCAGCCTCAAGTTCGGCTACCTGCGTTTTCTTGCCTACTCCGCCATAAAGACACACCGCTCTTAAGTCTGAATGTGCGGTGAGAGAAGTCCACACCCGGTATATCTGTATGGCCAACTCTTTGGATGGCACCAGGATGAGGGCCAATGGATGTCCATCGCGGGTGTACTTGAGCTTCATGGCGAGGGGCAGCAGGAAGGCGAGGGTTTTGCCACTACCTGTTTCGGCTATGCCCAGCACATCCTGACCCGCCATGGCAGGGACAATCGCTGCACGCTGTATTTCAGTAGGTGAGGTGACGCCCATGTCGTCCAATGCATCGAGAAACTGACGCGTAACGCCAAATTCGGCAAAACCATTTTCCATACTGCAAATGTAACGGCTTTTGTGCGCAAGGGTGTAGAGATATAAATCTGTGGTTTTGCAAAAGCTTAAACCCTCAACATGCAGTGGATTACATTCAATTTCCCGGCCAATTAGGTCATCTGTTCAGGCGTTCTGGGCTTTGTTACTTGCAAAATACTTACTTTCGCGCAGCAAATTTGCCGAAAGGCAGCGCAATCAAGCCAGCAAGGACGTGCTCTCAGATTTCGACGATATAAGGCCGTACCACGACAGCGAAGTACCTGTGGTGATGGAGAGGCTTGCCCAAAACCCCACATTTACGGAGGTGATTCAATATGTATTTCCAGAAATTACGGGGTCTGGGATCAAAGAAATGCTGAAGAAAATCTCAACTGTGGAAGATTTTCAAAGGGAAATCTCCAGGCCGGGAATTCGCAAACTCGTGGAAAGCACCAGCGACAGCGTGGAGGTGAGCGGCATGGAAAACATCGACACCAACACCTGCTACCTGTTCATTTCAAACCATCGGGACATCATTCTCGATTCGGCACTGCTCAATGTAGTGCTCCTCGAAAATGGCCACCGCACCACCCAAACCGCCATTGGCAACAACTTGCTTTCCAGTCCACTGATTACAGATCTCACCAAGATCAACAAGAACTTTGTGGTGTTGCGCAACGCTGCCGCCCGCGAGTTTTATGAAAACAGCATGCGCTTGTCCAATTACATTTCCTACAACATAAAAGGTGGACACTCCAGCATATGGATCGCACAGCGCGAGGGCCGCACCAAAGACGGACTTGATAAAACCCAGCCTGGCCTGCTAAAAATGCTGAGCATTGGATGCGATGAGCCGCTGAGGCATTGCTTTGCCGACCTGAAGGTAACCCCGGTTGCCATCTCATACGAGCAAGACCCTTGCGACACCCTCAAAATACCGGAACTCAAAGCCGTGTCGAGGGATCAAAAGTACGAGAAGGCGGCTGATGAGGACCTGCGCAGCATCCTGACAGGACTTACCAGTCATAAAGGACGCATCCATTTGAGTATAGGACAAACCATTGATGCACAGGCTCTTGAAGTGATGGCTGATTTCCCCAACCTCAACGACAAGCTCCGCATACTCGGGGAAATGATTGACCAGCAAATATTTCAACTGTATAAGCTGTGGCCTTCAAACTATATGGCCTATGACCTGCTCTACGGCGAC
This sequence comes from Cryomorphaceae bacterium, assembly GCA_036796255.1. Lineage (GTDB taxonomy): Bacteria > Bacteroidota > Bacteroidia > Flavobacteriales_D > Cryomorphaceae > T3Sed10-241. The sequence goes on along the minus strand of DAIRDH010000007.1, from coordinate 52,982 downwards.
AGAGAGGAAGCGACGGAGTACAGCAGCGATGACCTCAAGGCATATGAGTTGCGCATGAAGAAGCGCCTTAAAGCAGCGGGATTGACGCAGGAGGAGGACTACACATGGCTGCTTAAAATGTACGCCAACCCAGTGCGAAATATGCTTGGGATATTGTCCAAATAAGTCCTTAAGACTTTCGGTAAAAGCCTTTACTTCTCTTCAGCTGATTCTTCCAACAGCATGCTAAATTCAGCACCGAAAGGGTCGAAATTGGAGACAAGACAGTCGATAAATGCCGGGCCATAGGGCAGGTAGAATACAGCGAAGTTCATTTTGCGCTCCTGCAGCGAAGCCCCGGGAAAAAGGCCTTCATGCCAGGTATAAAAGCGGTTGATCAAGGTCTCCTGCTTCTTGCGCTCAGCGCGCAGCATCTTCTTTTCCAAATTGTGCAGGAGCCGCTCGGCTCTGGCCTGTGCGCTGCGCACAGACTTGGTAAGCGTTTGATCCACCTCTCCGAGGCGGGTTTCGAGTTTTTGAAATTCAGCATTCAAAGCCTCGCGGGAATCGCTGAGCTCCATATCATCACGGCTTTCGCGCTTGATAAGTCTCGTTTCCAAATCGCCAGGCTTCGTGAAAACATCTTCCAATTCAAGACCCAATTGCTTCATGCGTTTTTGGCTTTCCGCATCCACAACCAAGGCTGAGTTGCGCAACATCAATATTGGAAAAGGAACATCAAAAACCCCGAACATATCCTTGAGCTGAAACCAATAAGCCAGCTCTCCTCCCCCGCCTATGTAAGCGAGGTTGGGCAAAATCATTTCCTGATAAAGGGGCCGCAGGATCACGTTGGGACTGAAGCGCTCAGGATGGGCTCTAAGCTCCGCCTCCATTTGATTCTCATCAAATTTGAATGAAGTATTCAGCACTTCGAATTGGCCATCCTCATTGCGCACAATGCGCTCGCGGGATTGATCGGAAAGGTAGAAAAGGTTGATCTCACGCGGATGGGCCTGGGTGCGGTAGTGCGCAGAGAGCCTTGTATTGGTGGCATTGACGGCCGGCTCAGAGACTTGCTCGAAAAGCTCTTTGCGGAAAGCAGGTATGGCGAGAGACTTCAAAGCTGGGTCGTCGCCATCAACGCAAATCACGCCGTACTTTGAGAACAAGGAGTGAACAAGAAAGCGCGTGGCAGCTGCAATGGTATCGTGTTTAAGGTAAGCCCGCTCAAAAAGCTGCTGCAGCTCAGCAGCGTGGTATCCAAGGCCTAGTACTTCAACAAGATCTTCTCCGATAGATTCGAGACCCTCGGTACGCATGCGGCCCACTGCACCACGCTGGGAAGTGTTCCACTGGTGCTTGCCATCCTTAAGGTGAAAATGGTTGGCTTCCGCCAAATCGTGGTCTTCAGTGGCCATCCAAAACACGGGAATGAATTGCTGATCGGGATGCTTTTCTGAAAGCATCTGGCAGGTTTTGATGGCGGAGGCGATTTTGTAAATGAAATAAACCGGCCCCGTAAACAGGCATACCTGATGACCGGTAGTGATGGTAAATGCCTCTGGCGAAGAAAGCGCATCAAGGTGGGCCGACTTAATGCCAGCAGATGCATACTGCGCTTTCAAGGCTTCAACGAGTGCCTCGCGGTGCTTGTAATGTGCTCCTTTATCAGCGATCTGGCCTGAAAAATGCTCAATCTTCGGTGCGCGTCTATAAAATGGCTGCAGCTTCTCGTTGCCATTGATGTAGTCCAACACGAGGTCAGAGAAATAGCCAGTTTGCCGAAAAGGCACTTCAAAAGCCCGAAAGGAAACTTTGGTGGAGGTATCAGAATTCATTGGTGCAAAAATAGGCATTTCGCTCATGGGCAACTAAGGGCCAATAGACACACTGAATAAAGAGATTGTTTAACCTGTAAGCGATAAGTGATCTTCAAATAGAATGCTTATTTTTCGCCTTCCTAAATGATATAAATGAAATTTCAAAAATACTTCGGACTGGCTGCAATGGTAGCTTTTACATTTGCGAACCTATCAGCCCAGGATGGCGAAACCATTAAACTAAAACCCGAGAGTGGTTACGAATTTAAGGTAGTGAAAAGCCTGGATGCCACACCTGTACAAAACCAAAACAGAACCGGCACCTGCTGGAGTTTTTCAGCCCTGGCCTATTTTGAAAGCGAACTCATACGACGAGGCAAAGGCGAGCATAATCTTAGTGAAATGTACATTGTAAACCATACTTACAAAGAAAAGGCAGACCGCTATGTGCGCATGCATGGGAATACCAATTTCGGGGCTGGCGGCGCATTTGTAGACATTGCCCATGTGTGGAAACGCTACGGCATTGTACCTGAAGAAGTATACTCAGGGCTCAATTACGGCAGCGATGAGCACAACCACAGCGAGCTCGATGCCATATTGAAAGCATACGCAGATGCCGTAATCGAAAATAAACAGAAATCACTCACCCCAAAATGGAAAGAAGGCTACAGCGCCGTGGTGGATGCATACCTGGGAGAAGTCCCCGAAGAATTTGAATACCAAGGCAAAAAGTACACTCCTCAGAGCTACGCAGCCGACCTCGGGCTCAATATGGACGATTACATTTCCATCACCAGCTTCACGCACCACCCGTTTTACGGAAGTTTCGTATTGGAAATTCCCGACAACTGGCTACATGTGCAGAGCTACAACCTGCCTTTGGACGAGTTAATGCAGGTGATGGAGCACGCAGTGATGAATGGACATACCTTCGCATGGGGAGCAGATGTTTCCGAGAAAGGATTTGCATTCAGAGAGGGACTCGCCATTTTACCTGATGATGAAAGTACGATCAAGGTAAAGGGCAAAGACAGCCAGCAATTCAACGATGCCGGAGCCGAAAAAGTAAGCAATGCCTTTGAAACGCCTGTGAAGCAACGCGAAGTAAACCAGGAAATGCGCCAGAAGCAATTTGACAATTGGGAAACCACTGATGACCACGGCATGCAAGTGACTGGCATTGTGAAAGATCAAAATGGGGATAAATACTACATGGTGAAGAATTCTTGGGGAACCGAATACAATGAGCTCGGTGGATATTTCCTCGCGAGTGAGGCCTATGTGAAGTTGAAAACCATGAACATCTACCTGCACAAAGAGGCCCTCCCTAAGGATATTGCAAAGAAGCTCAAGCTCTAAGCGATTGTCGGGTCATAATGGCGCTGCATTCTGTACGTATTGAATGATCACGAAAGCTGTGAAAATTAATCGGGCCAATGCACTCAATGTGAAGAATATTTAAAGAAGCACGTTGAAAAGCCTTACGTCCTTAAGAAAGCTTAATTTTGTCGGAATTGAAAGTACTGAGCTACATATTCATTTCGATAATTAGGGCATATCAGCAAATCCTGTCCCCTTTGCTGGGCAGCAATTGCAGGCATCAGCCTACCTGTTCTCAGTATACGATAGAGTGCATCCGCGAGTGGGGACCGCTCAAAGGAACGTGGCTCGGTGCCAAAAGAATTTCAAAATGCCACCCGTGGGGCAGCCATGGTTGGGATCCAGTACCAAGAAAAAAACAAACAATTAAATAATGCGAATTACAGCTTTGAAATGGTTGACGTTGTGCATGCTTGCCTTTACAATGGTGGCATGTGGTGGAAAGGGACAAAACAGGAAACTTGTTGAGGCTGCTGGAATCCATAAAGATATGATGCAACGTTACGATAGCCTTTATCACTCACTCAAAGACAAGGAAAAGGAAATCAATGCGCGCATTGAAACATTGGGACCTGAGCAGAAATCAGCAAATGAGTCCATGCTTCGCAGCATCAAGAAGAGCGTAGGGATTATGGAAGGTTGGGAAGAATCAGTGGTGGGTGTTCCCGGCTATGAATTCGATTACCACGACCACAGCCACGGTGATGGCGATCACGACCATGATCACAGCCACGATCACAAGCATACCCGTGACAATGATGAGTTACTTCGCGGCATGAGTGATCAGGAAGTTTTGGACTTGCAGAAAGCACTTAACGGCAGGCTGAAAGAGGTAGAGGTAGAGATCAAAAACCTGCTTGAAACCATTAAAATGTACGAGCAACGTGGAAATTAGGCCAAGACGCAACCGCAAATCACCTGGAGTGCGAAGCTGGACGCGCGAAACCCGCCTCAGCGTGGATCAGCTCATCTATCCGCTGTTTGTGGTTGACAAGGCCGATGCAAAGCATCCCATCGCCTCCCTTCCCGGCCAGTTTCAGCTTGGGCTGAATGACCTGCTGCGCGAAGTGGAACAATCGCTTGAGCTGGGCATTACCGGCGTTGTGCTCTTTCCCGCTGTAGCGGAAAAACACAAAAACGCCAGTGCCAGTTACAGCTACGACCCTGACAATTTCTACCTGCACCACATACGCGCCATCAAAGACCGTTTTCCGGAAATGGTGGTAATGAGCGATGTAGCCCTTGATCCGTACAGCAGTGATGGCCACGACGGCTTGGTGCGCGACGGAAAAATTGTCAACGATCCAAGTCTTGACATCCTCGCCAGCATGGCCCTGAGCCAGGCCCAGGCCGGAATCGATGTTCTGGGGCCGAGCGACATGATGGATGGCCGTGTGGGCTACATCAGGAATGTACTTGACGACGAGGGCTTCACCGATGTATCCATCATGTCTTACACGGCCAAGTACGCCAGTGCCTTCTACGGCCCGTTCAGGGATGCCCTGGACTCAGCGCCTAAGAGCGGTGACAAAAAAACCTATCAGATGGATCCTGCCAATGCCGCCGAAGCGCTACGTGAAGCTGCACTCGACGAAGATGAAGGGGCCGACTTCCTGATGGTGAAGCCCGCGCTTTGCTACCTTGACATCATCCAGCTGCTTGCGCAAAACAGCAACCTGCCTATCGCAGCGTACAACGTGAGCGGCGAGTATGCCATGATTAAGGCTGCCGCCGAAAAAGGCTGGCTCAACGAGCAGGCGACAATGATAGAAAGCTTGCTGAGCATCAAGCGCGCTGGTGCCAATGTAATCCTAACCTACTGGGCCAAAACTTATGCCCAACTTGTGAAAGACGGCTATGTTTACCATTGATATCCATACCCATATCTTACCTGAGCACATCCCCAACTTCAGGGAAAGATTTGGATATGGAGGTTTCATCTCCCTCGATCACCATAAGCCTTGTTGCGCGCGGATGATGATGGACAACAAATTCTTTCGCGAGGTGGAAAACAATTGCTGGGATGCCGAAGCTCGCATGAAAGACTGCAACCACCACCATGTGGATGTCCAAGTGCTCAGCACAGTACCAGTGATGTTCAGCTACTGGGCAAAACCTGAGCACTGCCTTGAGGTTTCAAAATTTCTGAATGACCACATCGCCGATATTGTGCATCGCTACCCCAAGCGCTTCATTGGTTTGGGCACCATACCCATGCAAGATCCTGACCTGGCCATAGCCGAATTGGAGCGCTGCAAGGCTATTGGACTGGCCGGTGTTGAGATCGGTTCGCATGTCAATGACATGAACCTCAACCACCCGATGATATTTCCCATTCTAGAGGCCTGTCAAGCGCTCGACATGGCCGTATTCGTGCATCCCTGGGACATGATGGGCAAGTCGAAAATGGAACGCTATTGGTTGCCATGGCTTGTGGGCATGCCTGCTGAAACGTCGCTCGCCATTTGCTCGCTTATTTTTGGTGGTGTACTGGAGCGATTGCCGAAACTGAGGGTAGCTTTTGCCCATGGCGGCGGCTCATTTCCCGCAACCATTGGCAGAATTGAGCACGGCTTCAATGTGCGTCCCGACCTCTGTGCCATCGATAACAACGTAAATCCTAAGGAGTACCTGGGTAAATTTTGGATCGATTCCCTGGTTCACGACCCCGCGATGCTGGAGTACGTGGTTTCACTTTTCGGTGCCAACCGCGTAGCACTCGGTACAGATTATCCCTTCCCGCTTGGAGAATTGGAGCCAGGAAAACTGATCAAAGAATCGAAATTCAGTGATGATATCAAAGGCCAACTTCTGCATGGCGCAGCGCTGGAGTGGATCGGCGCAGACAAAAAAATATTCGTGTAATTTTCACTTCAAAGTGAATCTATCAACGAAGCGTTGATGCATAGCACTGCAAAAGAAGTTGCCCTGCGCAACTCCGCCAAAGCTCCATTATTTACAGAATAAGTACCTTGACTTACCGTTATTTGTTATATTTCACCAAAGCGAATCAAAATGAAAACCGTAGTAGCCCTATTCATGCTTTGCCTCTCCTCCATCTACCTGCTCAACTTTACCATAGGCGTTTTTGAACTGCCAGATTATCTGCCTATTGTCGGGAACCTTGATGAGGCGGTGGCAAGTTTGATCTTCATCTCAGCTTTGAAGCATTTTGGCGTCGACCTTACGGAATATCTGCCATTCGGGAAGAAGAAAGCATCTGAGAAAAAAGTGGCACAGGCCGCCTGATACACTTTGAGTATGGACAATGTAGGACATCCATTGGAAGCCAGCATTGAGGATTTCAGTAAGCTGGACATAAGGACAGGAACGGTAATTTCAGCTGAACGTTTTGAAGCGGCGCGGAAGCCAGCCTATATTTTACAGGTTGATTTTGGACCTTTAGGCATCAGAAAAACAAGTGCGCAAATCACTGCTCTCTATTCGCCAGAAGAACTTGTGGGCAAGCAGGTGGTGGCAGTTGTAAATTTCCCGGCAAGGCAGATTGCTAACATCATGAGCGAATGCCTTGTGCTGGGCGCCGTTGACGGCAATAAAGTTACCCTTTTGCAACCCGATCAGCGGGTAGCGAACGGATTGAAAATATCCTGAATTAGCTATTGAGCATCACTGGCATGATAAGCATGAGGATGTCCTCACCCTCTGCACCGTCTGAACCTGCTGGTGTAAGAATTCCAGCCCTGTTGGGTGCGCTCAATGAAAGCTGTACATCTTCCGTATCGAGGTTGCTTAGCATTTCAATCAAGAAGCGTGAGTTGAAGCCAATCTCCATGTCTTCACCCTCATAGCTGCACGACAGGCGCTCGTTGGCTTCATTGGAGAAGTCAAGGTCTTCAGCTGAAATTGAAAGCTCGGAGCCACTAATGCGCAGGCGTACCTGATGTGTAGTCTTGTTGCTAAAGATAGACACCCTCTTGATAGAACCGAGCAGCGCAACACGGGCTACCAACATCTTGTTGGGATTGTCTTTAGGAATCACCGCTTCATAATTGGGGTACTTGCCATCAATTAAGCGTGCAATGACCACAATCTCGTCAAAGCTGAGCTTAACGTTGGTATTGTCGAATTCTATTTGAACATCGGCATCGGTGGTACCCAAGGTGCTTTTGAGCAAATTCAAAGGCTTTTTCGGAAAGATGAAAGAACCAATGCCCGGCGCTGAGAGGTCGGTGCGGGCGTAGCGCACAAGCTTGTGCGCGTCGGTACCTACGAAGCGTATGGCGTCCTGACCAAGTTCGCAGAAGATACCTGACATTACTGGCCTCAGGTCATCGTTGCCAGTTGCAAAAATCGTTTTCTGGATAGCCGCTGAAAGCACTTCAGCTGGCACGCTAATGCTCGAAGGCTCTTCAAGTACCGGGTTTTTTGGAAACTCATCGGCCGGAAACCCTGCCATTTTGCTTTTTCCAAAGCTGCTGGCTATCTCAATTCCCAAAGTGCTCTCGTCGATGGTAAAAGTAAGGGGTTGCTCAGGGAGAGTTTTCAAATAATCCATAAGCAAACGCGCCGGTACCGCAATAGCACCGCTCTCCTCGGCCTTCACACTGAGCGATGTCATCATTGTTGTTTCCAAATCACTGGACGATACTGTAAGCCGCTCAGGTTCTATTTCGAAAAGGAAGTTGTCGAGTATGGCTAGGGTATTGTTGCCGCCGAGCACGCCATTAATGGTTTGAATGTGCTTGAGCAGGTCTGTACTGGTAACGATAAATTTCATGATAGACTTGGGATTGAACCTTCTATTTGTGGGCACAAATATAAATCAATAAGGCGAGATTGATTTACAAGTTTTAAACAGTGAATGGAAGGGCTATTCGAGAAGAAAAGCCTGCACTGGTGCCCTGAAATTATCCCAGGTCAGCCGTTGCGCAGTGGCAAGGATGCCATCATCAATTGCGCCGTATACCCGCTCCAAATCCACCACTGCCGGGGTTTCGCCATCCATTTCAAACTGACCTTCTTCTGGCGCCTTGCGCCACAACCTGATGGTTTTTGTACCCTTGGCATCCGTAACCTTGATCACCTGGTAAGGGATCTCAGCCATCACGGAATCTTCTTGCTGAGGGGTCAGCATTGTATTAAAGTTCTCGAAAGAGGCCAGTTTGAAATTCAGCATATAATCTTTGACCATCGATGTGTCGAAGCTGTCGACGGTATCATCGCCTGTGCCGCGAAACAGGCGGATATCATTGCCCCCGCCGTACTCGATTCGAAAGTTGGCCTCCGCATCGGTGGGATACGCCACGCTGATTTCCTTGAGATTCATATTGGGATAGTCCAAAATCCGTACGCTGCGCCATTCCTCCAGGTCGGTAAAAAAACGCGTGTCAAGCATGCCCAAAAAACCTTTCATATCAAGCACGTAGGGGGCTGATGCGCGGCCATACTCTGGGGTTTCGAGCAACATGTAGGTGCCTTTCTTGTCCATGGTGCCATGACCTACATACCAGGTTTTAAGCCATTTACCATCATTGGAGTAAATTTCTACTTTCTTGGCACCTCCTGCCATGACACGGTTTATTTGTTCCTGGGCCTCCTTTGGAACGGGGCGCTGGATGTAGACATTCTTGAAAGTCTGAAGCAATAATTTTATGGAGCCGGGCCGTGCAACATAGGTGTCATTGGCGGTCCATACGTCATCCTCTCCCCGCTTGAGGGTAATGGTGCGTCCTTTGTTATCGGCAATAAATATCTTGCCCACATTGGCAGTATCAGCTATTGCAAAATCCGTCTGGTCCTTGCGGCTTGTTGTACCGGTATCCTTTCGGAAAAAGTAGATAGAAGCCACAATCAGCAAAAGCACCAAAACGGCAAGTGGAAGTAATTTTTTCATTTAAGAGCTTTTGGATTTTAGCGCAAAGCGACGTCGCCTCCACGCCCACAATACGGTGCCCAGGAGAATCACAATAACTACAGGCAAAGCGATATTTACCACCTGCCAGTAGAGGCGATGGCTTGAAATAATTTCGTCGTTGAGTTTGCGCAATGCCACAGTTCGCGATCGCACATTAATCAGGCGCTCATCTCCCATCAGGTAGTTTACCGCATTGATAAGCAAATCCTTGTTACCATACATATTGCGCTTCAGGTTAGGGTCGTAGCCCAATTCGCGAAAGCGCATACTGTCAGGGCTCACCATATTGCGGGCAATATCACCATCAGAAATGACCATCATTCTGGTAAAACTGCCTTTCTCTTCAAAGTCGAGCAGGCGCTCCTGATAAAATTCAGGAGGCAGGCGGTTGGCGAAATTCGATTTGAAAGCACCTTCAAGCAGCACCCCTACAGGCTGATGTGGACGGTTGCTCGAGCCAAAATCCGGATCAATGGATACAATATTGAAACTCACGCGCACGGGTGACTTCATGATGCGTGTGTACTCAGAAGTGGTGAGCACAATGCGCTTGCTAATGCCAGGCACCTCTACAGTATCGATACTGCCAATGAAATCGGTGAGCACAGGGTCCACGTTGGCTGTAATGGGATGTGGCGCATTGGGAATGAGGATGGGCTGGAAATACCAGGGGAAAAGCTCTTCGCGCTCATTGCCTCTCGGACCGGTGCGCAGCGCGATGGGTGCACATGTGCGGTCTATCAAGAGGTCCTTATTCAGCCTGACACCATAGTTAAAGAGCATGTCATCGAGGTTGGTTCGCAACGGAGTCGCCATGGTCACTTCGTTGGTAAGCAAGCTGTCAAGGCTGGTCTGCATGGCATCAAGCATCCACAGCACCTTGCCCCCGCGAATGATGAATTGATCAATAATGAACTTGTCCTGCTCGGAAAATGCATAGCTTGGTTTGGCAATGACCAAGGCTGCATAGCGGTTTTTGCGCTTTCCCTCGCCTGCGACATTGCGGCTGAGCGCATCAATTTGACCATCGATTTCGACGTAGTCCACATCATAGTAGCGCAGCAATTCATTCTGAAAAGAGCGCATGGCGATGGGCGCGAGCTCACCGTGACCTTGCAATACAGCTACCTTCTGTCGTTCATTGCTTTGCAGCAAAAAGAAGGCATTCACGAATGCATACTCAAGGTTGTTGATGGTGCGGTTTACCATTTCGGCATCGGTTACCCTCTGCTGGTTGCGCAATATTTGAAGCGGAATCTCTTTGTCGCGGTATGAAATGAGGGCCCCGGGGAAAATGATTTTTTCCTCCAGTCCGTCTTTTTTGCGAATCTGCAAGGATGTAAAAAACAAGCCTTTTTCAACAAGCTCTCCGTACATGGCCTCCCTCGCTTTGAGGTCGGGATCGGCGCTGGGGTTGATGAATTCGTATTGCACATTGTCGCCCGCATAGGCGCGCATTTCGTCAAGTTTTTCTTTTACGGCTTGTTGCAGACGTTGATAATCTGCGGGGAAATCACCATCCAAAAACACTTTTACGTAAAGTACATCATCGAGCCCACTGAGCATCTCAATGGTGGTGGGCGTAAGGGTATGGCGTTTCTCTTCAGTAAGGTCAAAGCGAAGAAACAGAAAAGAGCTCAGGTATCCGAGCAGGATGAAGAAGACCACTCCCAGGATGGCTTCAGTAACAATGCGCGCCTTATCGCTGTGCTTCTTCTTCATGACCATTTGCGGCTTTGGAGCACCGTTTTGGTGAATACTATGAACAAGCCTGACAGGCAAACAAAGTAAATTATATCGCGTGTATCAATCACACCGCGGCTCATGGAATCGTAATGTTCCGATATGCTTAGACTTTGCAGAAAACGATCGAGTTGACCGAAAAGATCAAAAGAAGCGATTTGAACCAACCCATTGTAAAAGAAGAAACTGAGAAAAAGTGCAAGAATGAATGCCACCACCTGATTTTCACTCACTGCCGAAGCAAAAATGCCTATTGCCGCAAATCCGGATGCAAGGAAAAACAGCCCCAGATAAGATCCAATGGCACCACCAATGTCGAGGTTGCCCATGGGATTGCCCAACACGTAAATGCTGTAGACGTAAACAATGGTAGGCAACAATGCGAGCAAAACCAGAAATATAGCGCCTAAATACTTTGCCCCAATTATCTGAAGATCAGTAAGTGGACGGGTGAATAGAAGCTCAACCGTTCCGGTGCGTTTCTCTTCTGAAAACGAACGCATGGTAACTGCCGGCACCAAAAACATAAACACCCAAGGGGCTACATAAAAGAGGGTATCGAGATTGGCGTAGCCTTGGTCCAGCACATTGAGTGCCCCGTCAAAGCCCCACATGAAGAGTCCGGTCAAAAGCAAAAACACCGTGATAACCACGTAGCCGATGAGCGAACTTAAAAACGTATTGATTTCTTTCTTAATCAGTGCCCACATAGAAGCGCGTCGATTTTAGCCGACAAAGATACACTTTTTGGGTGCGGGCCGAAGCGGCCTAAGCAGCGCCAAGGGAGTTTGGTTGCGAGGGACTTTGCTCAAAACCTTCAAGGCATAAAAATATCCCGGCGCATGGAAATGGCCTCAGCAGGCTTATTGAATGCAGGCTTTACCTTGGCCCAAAAATTCTGAAAAACCTCAGAATGTCGGTACTCTTCTAAATGTGACTCACTCTCCCAATGGCTGTATGTAATCACTTTACCCCGTTCGCGCACGTCAAAGAGAATTTCCAAATACAAGCAACCCTGAAATCCCCTTACCTTTGGAGCTATGGCGTCAAAAAGCGGCTTGATGAATTCCATGTCCGCAGCTTTGAAGTCTAGTTTTACAAACCGATGTATCATATTGCAAATTTAATACCGCAGGCCGGATAGAAAAAATAATTGACGCAGCAGTCGGCCCTTTGTTTTTGCGGCCTAAGAGCGAGAGAAGTAGCGCACCAACAATACCACAATGCAGAATAGAAACATGAATATGGAGATCTTATTGATGCCGTGCATCATGCGAAGATTCACGTTTCCTTCTTCTTTCTTGAAAAGATTGGCGGGATTGAGGTAATGAAGAATTTTTTTTAAAAACATATCAGTATTGCTCACGTTTGATTCGACTACAATGATGGCAAAGGATTATATTAATTTCCCAAAATTATGAATTTCAAACTCACATCCGAATTTGAGCCCACGGGCGATCAACCATCTGCCATTAAACAGCTTCTTGATGGAATTGTTGTAGGCGAAAAAGGGCAAACCCTGCTCGGGGTTACCGGCTCAGGAAAGACCTTTACAGTGGCCAATGTCATTGCGCAACTCAACAAGCCCACCCTGATATTGTCACACAATAAAACGCTTGCAGCACAGCTTTACAGCGAGTTCAAGCAGTTCTTTCCAGAAAATTTGGTGGAGTACTTTGTATCCTACTACGACTACTACCAGCCGGAAGCCTATATCCCTTCCAGCAACACCTTCATTGAAAAAGATTTGAGCATCAATGAGGAAATCGAAAAATTGAGGCTGAGTACCACCTCGGCACTCTTGAGTGGCCGCAGGGATGTGGTGGTGGTGGCTTCGGTATCCTGCATTTATGGTATTGGAAATCCATCGGAATTTCACAAAAGCGTGATTCCTATTTCCAAGGGTCAGATCGTATCTCGCAACAGCTTTTTGCACCTGCTCGTGGCCAGTCTCTATTCCCGTAACGACTTCGAGCTCACCCGGGGAAAATTCAGGGTGAAGGGCGATGTAGTGGACATCTACCTCGCCTACGCCGACCATTGCATACGGGTGGAGTTTTTCGGTGACGAAATCGACAGCATCACCAGTTTTGACCCTGAAGCAGGGGGCACCATTGCCGAGTTTGAACACCTGAACATATACCCGGCCAACCTCTTTGTAACTACAAAGGAGACGCTGAACGATGCCATATGGCAAATACAGCAAGACATGGTGGAACGCGTAGAGTGGTTTGAATCGCAAGGGCGACACCTCGAGGCCAAAAGACTCGAAGAGCGCACCACTTATGACCTTGAGATGATGCGCGAACTGGGCTATTGCTCAGGGATTGAAAATTATAGCCGCTATTTCGACAGGCGCCTGCCAGGACAGCGTCCTTTCTGCCTTTTCGACTATTTCCCTGACGATTTCCTTTTTGTAGTGGACGAAAGCCACGTGACCGTATCGCAGGTGAGGGCTATGTATGCCGGTGACCGCTCGCGAAAGGTGAACCTGGTTGATTACGGCTTTAGACTACCCGCTGCAATGGACAACAGGCCGCTGAAATTTGACGAGTTTGAGTCGCTTGTGAATCAGGCCATTTACGTAAGTGCCACCCCAGCCGATTACGAGTTAGAGAAATCTGGCGGCGTGGTGGTGGAGCAGCTCATCAGGCCTACGGGCTTGCTGGATCCGATTATCGAGGTGAGGCCAAGCCAGAATCAAATTGACGACCTGCTGGAGGAAATCAACATCCGCACCAAGCGCGACGAGCGCACATTGGTGACCACACTTACCAAACGGATGGCAGAGGAACTGCAAGCCTTCTTTGACAAGGCTGGTGTTAAGTGCCGGTACATCCACAGCGATGTGGATACCCTGGACCGGGTGGATATTTTGGCCGATTTACGGGCGGGCGTATTTGATGTCCTGATAGGCGTAAACCTCCTGCGCGAGGGCTTGGACTTGCCTGAAGTATCGCTCGTGGCCATACTCGACGCCGACAAAGAGGGATTCCTTCGCAGTGAGCGCTCGCTGGTGCAAACTGTAGGTCGTGCCGCCCGAAATGTGAACGGCATGGTGATCATGTATGCCGATACTGTGACCGAAAGCATGGCCAAAACCATCGAAGAGACCGAGAGAAGGCGGATCACCCAGCAGGCCTACAATGACGAGCACGGCATTGTGCCCACGCAGATCAAACGCGGTGCTGCAGTGAGCATGGGCGGAGGTCGCGCAGAGCGCAGGGCAGCCAGCAAAGCTTACATCGAGCCAGATACGCTCAATATCGCAGCCGATCCCGTAACTGCATACATGAGCAAAGACGACCTGCAAAGAACCATGGATGTGGTGAGAAAGAAAATGCAAAAAGCTGCCAAAGACCAGGACTTTATGGAAGCGGCAAGGCTGAGGGATGAACTCTTTGCCCTACAGCACAATATGGATGGTAAATCGGATGATTGAAATCCACACTAAAAGTAAAAGCAGCAGTGAAGAAGATCACTGGTGTCCGACTAAATGGAAGAGATTTCCCCGGACGTTAGTGATTGAAGATTTCGAATAGCGGCTAGCAATGCTTTTTAATCTTGTGCGAAAGCTGCTCAAATAAAAAAATTGTGTTGTCGATAGCCCGATTGCCAGAAATCCAATTAATCAAAAATTAAATTGCAACACTATTGCATTAAGGGAAAAGTTTTACCTTTGTTATGCCATAAGGCATGTAAAACTAAACTGACAACAGATGAAAAACCTTTTTACTTCAACACTTTTGATACTGCTGGCCTACAGCATAAGCGCTCAAGAGGATACTCATATTCTCGAACACATACCGCCTGGAGAGGCCACTGAGACTCCCAACTATTGGGGGCAGGTGTCGCAAGGGGTAAATCTTTGGGGATATTACCTTGGCCATAATATTCTTGGTGACGAGGAGTTTGGGGAGAAATACGAGATAGACGGCCACGGTGATGTAGTGGGTGTGATTGCATATTTCGGCGGTACAGCCAACTCCACCCAAACGGCCAGCCTCAAGTTGTACACTGTAGCCGCAAGTGGCTTGCCAGGCAGCCTTGTGCGCAGCAAGTCATTCGTAATGGGTGAGGTAGACACTGACGGCATGACCCCTACCATGGTGATGTTTGACACGGAAGGCCATGTGGACGATGAATTTTTTGTAACCTTTGATATCGGGGATTACAACCACGACCCGCACTCCGATACCCTGGCTTTGATGATGGGTCCAGATGGTAGCCGTCCTGCTTCAGATGATGTGTTTGGCCGCAATGTAATCAGATGGCACAGCCACAGCTCCATGAACTGGAAAGATTTTGCAACGCAAAACTTCACCCCTATCAATACTTACTTCGCGATATATCCGGTAATGGAAGGTCCGGGGCCTTTGAGCACTGACCACAACTTTTTGAACGGAGATGCCCCCACACTGTTCCCGGTGCCTGTGCAAGACGCACTAAATGTGCGATTTGAAGCAGCCGAGTCCAGGGAAATGTTTGTGAGGCTCTTCAGCATTGACGGCAAGCTTTTGAAGACGCAACGCTATATGGCCATTCAGGGCGAAAACCTTGTACAACTCGATATGAACTCCTACCCCAGCGGCAGCTATGTGATCTCCATGGAGGCTGGCGCCTTCAGGTATGGCAGGGTAATCAGCAAATAATTTTTGAACGATGACCTCATGAATTTCCAAATCCCCGTCTGCCTCTACATTTGGAGCAGGCTTTCAATTGCATTTCTTACGTTGGCACTATCGGCAGGCTGCAACAAGGATCAAAACGATGATCTGACGCCTCCGGTTATTCACCTTGTGAATACAGTGCCTGAATTGACATCAGCGGATGTATGCGAAACGCAAAGCGATCTGGTCCTGAAGATACCCGCAGGCGGGGCCTTGGAAATTATTGTACGGTTTACCGACGACATGGAACTGGGCAGTGCCAAGTATGACCTGCACCACAACTTCGATTGCCATGGACACAAGTCACAGAAAACCACCGTGTGGAACCTCATCGAAATTATTGAGCTCTCAGGAACAGAACAAACTGTGAGCAAGACCTTTCAAAGTCCGGATGATGTGCGCCCGGGACTTTACCACCTTGGCGTGATGGCGCTGGATGCTATCGGGCAGGAAGCTGAGATGATATTTTTTGATGTGATGGTATTCGACGCCGCCGACAGCATAGCGCCTGTGGTGCAGCTAAATGCCCCCGAGGAAGGCAGCAGCCATTCACGAAGCAACCCACTTGTAATTGAAGGAATACTGGAAGATGAGACAGACCTCTCAACGGGAGGTTACGATTTGATCTTCGTGAGTCCGCAAGGTGTTGAGCTCAGTGTGGCGCGGGTCAACTTCCCCGCAGGTTTTGGCGCGGAAGCGTCCATATCTCACACATACAATATACCTTCGTTTGTAGAAGCGGGACCTTGTAGCTTGAAAGTTGAAGCATCTGACTGGCGAAACAATCAAACCATCATGTATCACCCATTTCAGCTCACGGATTGATCAAACTAGACGGCACTGGTGCGAAATGGCTCACTCTGGCAGTGGGCTTTCTCGTTTTAATGCCCTGCCATGCGCAGATAAGCATAAGCCCGTATACCTTCGTAGTGGAAGCTACGCTGCGCGATGCTGAAAACAATACCACCATCACAGGCGCTGAGGTATTGATCATCGAAACAGGCAACCGAAGCTACCCCGGGGAAGCTGGCGACTTTCATTTCCATTTGCCGAAAGGCCTGTACCACTTCCAAATACAACGCATGGGCTACGAAGGAAAGGTGCAGGCGCTCCAGCTCATGGGCGACACCAGCCTCACCATCACCCTGAAGCCAAAGCCATTGGAAATAAAAGAAGTGCAAATACGCAGCTCCGTTATTGAAAGCGATGCAAGGTTGAGTGCCATGAATACCATCGTGCTTGACAGGGAGTACCTGGAGCGCAATTACCACAGCACCTTCAGCCAGGGACTTGAACGCTTGCCGGGCATCAATAGCATCACCACCGGGGTGGGCATAGCCAAGCCTGTAATACGCGGGCTGAGCGGCAACAGAATTACCGTAAATGACCACGGTATACGCCAGGAAGGCCAGCAATGGGGCAGTGACCACGGCCTTGAGATCGACCCGTACAATGTGGACAGGGTTGAAATCATTCGCGGAGCGGCATCGCTGGTATATGGATCGGATGCGCTGGGTGGTGTGATCAACATTCTCGAGCCGCTGGTAGAGCCCAAAGGTACATACCAGGCCGGAGTGCTCGGGGTGTTTCGCGGCAACAATGACCATATAGGCACTTCGATATCAGCATCGGGGCGCCCATCCGATTACTTTTTCAATGTGCGCGCCACATGGCAGCAGTACGGCGACTTTCGCGTGCCAGTCGACGAATTTCTCTACAACGGTTTCGTGCTGCCCATAGAAGGGCGCCGCCTCAAAAACACTGCTGGAAGAGAGCGGCACTTCTCAGCCTCGGTGGGCAAATTGGTGCCAAGGGGAAGCGTGCGGCTTACCGTATCGAACTACAACCAAACGACGGGACTATTTCCCGGGGCGGTGGGCATACCCCGCGAATACACGCTGCAACACGATGGCGACCACCGCAATGTAGACATACCGAGGCAGGCGCTGAATCATTTCAAAGCAGTGGCCAACACGAAGTTGCGTCTGGGCCGCGGACGCATGGAAACCGACATCGGTTTTCAAATCAATGACCGCCGCGAGGAGTCCTTTCCGCATGTGCACGGACAGGGGCCTTCGATAGCGGGCAATCTGGCCCATGGCCTGCTGCTGCACACCGCGACCCTCAACAGCCGTTACCACTTGCGCTTCAATGAGCGCTGGAAAGGCATAGCGGGCGTGAGTGGTCAGTATCAGGAAAACCAACGCAGCGGATTTGAGTTTCTGCTGGGCGACTTCTACGCGGCGCAAGGTGGCGTATTTGCCATGGTGGAGCACCAGGCTTCGTCCGTGATGACTTACAGCTTTGGTTTGCGCCAGGACTTTGCAATGGTGGAGATGCAGCCGCACTTCTTGCCTGTATATGCCTCTCCTTCTGAAATCATAGGGTCAGTGCAGCGAGGGCCTGAAGTGGAGCGGAGTTTCGGACAGCCCTCGGCCGCCGCGGGATTGTCATGGAATCCCTCTCAAATGTGGAATGTTAAGGTGAATGTGGGCCGCAGTTTTCGCTTTCCGACACCGCCAGAGCTGGGCATGAACGGGGTACACCACGGTACCTTCCGCCACGAAGTAGGCGATCCGGACCTCAAGCCAGAGACAGGCTGGCAGCTGGATGCGGGCCTTTACTACCAGATGCCGCGCCTCAGGCTGGCTCTCACGCCCTACCTCAACTATTTTGACAATTACCTCTTTTTACGACCCACCGCGCAGTTTTCACCATTGCCTGAGGCGGGCCAGCTCTACCAATTTACCGAAGCCAGGGCATTTCACACCGGAAGTGAAGTACAAGCCACATGGCAAATAAGCCCTAAGCTAGAGCTGGAAAGCAGCCTGGAATACATCTACAACCTCAACCTCGACAACCAGTTGCCCCTCCCCTTCACGCCGCCATTTCTGTCGCGCACCGAGCTTACATGGCATCTCCAACGCGAGGGTGAGCGACTGGTATTCATTTTTGCGGAAGCAGTGCTCTCATCTGCTCAGGAGCGCACCGACCGAAATGAGCGCAGCACCCCGGGCTATGAGGTCTACAATGCCGGTATCCAGGTATCGAGGCCTTTCGGCAAATATGCGCTACACCTGCAATTTGCAGTACGCAACATTGGCGACACCTTTTATATGCAACACCTCAGCCGCTACCGCATTTTGAACCTCCCCGAGCCTGGCCGCAATGTGATGCTCACCTTGAGGCTCAATATGAGAAGCTAATCAGGGCATCCCCTTTCATCAAAATTTCGAGTGACTATTGAATCTCAATGAGGTGCAATAAAAAAAACTATCCCAATGTTTGGCAATTTGCTGTGAACGCATAAATTTGTGAACGAAAGTTAAAATTAACCAATCTTGAGACGATGAGATTTTTAACCTTGTTTGCGGCCATCATTTTATCAGCAGCCCTGCTGAGTTCTTGCAATCCCGTAATTCATTCCAACGCCCACAAATACCATGAGCCTTTGGCGCAAGGCAGTGATATCGAAATAATCACTGCGCAGCAGCCTTTGCCGGAGGGAGCAGAGTTGATCGGATTTGTGGACGTTGGGGAGTCTGGGTTAACCACCCGATGCCACTATGAATACGTGCTCTCCTGTGTGCAGGAGGAAGCCCGAAAAGCAGGTGCGGATTTGGTTCAAATCGTAAATCATAAAACGCCAGACTTTTGGAGTACCTGCCACAGAATATCGGCGATGATGTACAAGAAGCGTATTCCTGTACTGGAAGAAGAAAGCTACTGGGCTGATGATGTAATTCCAAAGCCAGATCGAGATGATGCCGAGCAGGATTCCTTGCCAAAGGCAGGTGAAGAGGTTGCGGATCTTCCAGAGAAAGGAACTGGAAACCAACAAACCGAAAATCAATTGACCGAATCAAGCAGGCCCCAGACAGACAATTCTGGAAAGCCAGCAGCCAGTCCATACTTTCAAAATATTGATCAGAGCGGTGATATCAAACCAAGCAACGGCAATATTCGCCTTGTCTTGAGTACAGGTTTCAGTCGAAGGATCGCACCAATGGCTGAAGGTATACCTAATGATTTACTCGATTATCTCAATGGCCTGAGAAATGGCTACCATATGGCTGCTGAAATAGGATTTCAAGTAGCCGATGGTATTTATCTCGGCCCTCGTTTCGATCGTTTCCGTTCTAGCAATAGCATTTCAGTCGCCATCGACAATGGTCCTGATGGAGTTGTAATTGGAAAGATGAGTGAATCCGTAACGATTGATTTTTTCGCTTTAGCCCTTACACGAATCTACCCAATGGGCAATGGTAACAGCCACTTTACGCTCAACACCACCATAGGATATATGCGGTACAATAACTCTGGCACTGCACCATTCGAAGTTGACACAGATCGTTATGCACTCTTACCATTTTCGATGATTGGAGCCAATCTTGGCATTAGGGTGGCTGGTACATTCGATATCGGACTGACTGAAAAAACCAAACTGTCACTGGGACTGGGCTTCGCGTCTGCGAGTATTAGGAATTTCGATATGGACATTAATGGGTCTACTTTCAAGGACGAAAGGGACATCGAAAATGCAGAAGGGCTGCTTAGATTGGATTTGAGTGCAGGATTTACCTGGTTGTTCTAGATACTGTTGCATGTGAATACAAGGCAATTGTCACCGATTACACCGGTGTACTAATCAAGCACCACCACCCTCGTGCGTGCTGCCATTCCCTGTTCATCCCAAAGGACCAATAAAAATAAACCTGCGCTGAGATCTCGCAATGAAAGCGTGTTAAGTTGACTGTCGAAAACTTCGCGTTTTACACATTTGCCGTCAGGTCCGTAAAGTGCAGCCTGTAAAGCATGTGGGGCTTCGTGGTATATGTGCAGTGCATCCACTGTTGGATTGGGATACACCGAAAGGCCGAAGTTTTCGAAGGATTGGTTCGTTGCAGTCAAATCGTCGGTTCCTATGTAAATGTCATCAAGACGCAGTTCAGACCTTGAGCCCACTTCGGGAATGACTTGCTCGCCTGTAAAGTAATATTTCCACCTGAGCTGAACATAGGGATCACCCAGCAGCGATTCGGGGAGCGCCACACCGCTGAAATACGCCTCATGAAACGGAATAGGGTTGCGCTCATATTCTATCAGGTCTCCATCGGACAGCATGTCACTCCAGCCTTCAGTAATTCCGCTGCGGTATTGCAGCCGCAGGCGGTAAGCCTTGCTGTTGGGCATCATGGTGCCAGCAGTCCAGTTGGCAAATACAGGCTGTTCTATAAGTGAAAGGTCCAATGCGAGGACAGCTGCCCCCACATCGCGGTTGCGGCCGGTATTGATAAAGCTGATTCCCTCCTCACCGAGGCCATTAATCCGCGTGCGGCGCGCATTGTTGTAAGGAAAACCAAGGGTGCCAGCGTCATCTTCATGATAGTCGTCGAGTGGAATGTGGTAAGCAAAGGGCAATGGCGTTTCGGGCCCCGGATCAGGCGTATTGCCCTGCATAAAAAGCATATGATCGGGATAATTGAATTGATTTTCATCATCATCCCATGCGCTGAATTCAAATGCACTTAAGGGCGAAATTACAGCTGCTTCGGGGTATACCAGCACCTGAATTGGCAATGAAACCGGGCCATTGACTCCGTCGGTCACAAAGAGTATCACCTCGGCTTCGCCTGCTTTTACTGGGTGAATGTGTAGATCGTTGTCCAAAATATAGAACACGGCCGCTTCTCCCTGCGGCTCGCTCAGGTTGAAGATCAAGCTATCATCTTCTGGATCAATGAAAAGCGTTTCCAAATCCACAGTTTCAGGCCCTGATTGCGCGATCAATTCCTTTCGAAACAAAGGCTGGGCGATACCAGGGGGTTGGTTGTCACCCTCGAGGGCCATTGCGTCGAGGCTCAGGTTGTCCAGGCGGTTGTTGCCAGCGATTCCCCCCTCACCTTCATGTATTTCAATCTTCACTTTGAAGTCCGGATTGTCGGTGGAGCCAAGCAGGGCCGAAAAGTCAAAGCTGTATACCTGAGGTGCCTCATCGTAAATAGCAACACTGTCGACCAGAAAAAAATTGTCTCCATCAATAGAAACGGAAATCTTGTGAAGCCCGGCACCCTGTCCTGAACGCCTCGCCTCATAACTCAGCACAGGAAACTTGTAGCCCGAAGTGGGCAGGCTGAACTGCAAGACCGCGTTCAAGGGCGCATTGACGCGCAAATGTGTTCCCACCTCCTCACCCAAACGCGCGTTGATGCTATTGAAATCCTGACCTTCGTCCAGCAAGAAGGCAGTCGACATGCCACCGATTGCCAGCAAACTTGCCCCGCCTACGGTAAAAAATGCATTGAGCACATTGTACTCATTAAAACTCCAATAGTGGATAGGCTCCGGCACATTGATGGGTTCAAATACTGCCGTGTAAGTGATGTCTTCGCCGCTATTGACCCAAAGCGTATCGTCGGTACTTCCCGTTTCGAGCCAATGCGAAAATTCAAAACCGTGGGCAGGCATAGCAGAAATGGGTAGCTCCACACCGCTGTAATAGGTTCCCGACCAGGGATAACTGCCGGGCCCGGCGATGTAAATTGAATCGGGATGAATGGGAATGCTGTTCACTTTCACCAGGCCCCCGCCAAATGGTGCCACATCAACGGAGAGTTGATAGGTGCCGTCCAGTTCAAAAAACCCGACAATGTGCTCTTCCATGACTGCTTTTCGCTCGGCGGCAAAACTGCGCAAAAGATCGAGGTGCTCCATCCTGAAGCTGGGTTCTGGACGGTGCCAGCGCTCGTAATGCTCCTGCATGTAAGGGTCTATGACGCCATCGAAGTCGTCAATAATTTCTTCCAGCCTTTCCGGCAAAAAGGCAGAATTGAGCAAATCAGCGAAGCGGTTGATAAAATCATTCTGGAAGAAGGGACTGCGCAGCATGGCGCGAAGGGGCATTGTTTGCGAGGGTCCGTTTGGAGCCCATGCCGGAGTGGATGATGCAGGATTTACATTTGGAGATGAGATCGTATTGAGGCCTGAGCAATAAACCAAACCGTTTTGGTCATAATTGCAATGCTGTCCAAAGGCAAAACTATCATCAAGGTCATAAAGCATCCATCTCCATTTACCCTCTTCGTGTTTGGGTTTCCAGAAGCGCACATTTTTGCCGGGTTGATCGGTATTCATCGAGAAAATCTGGATAATGTGGTAATCGCGGAAATTGTCCACGTGAATGCGATCGCTTACATGTTCCCAATTTGCCGGAAGGCTGAGGTCCTGAATCTGCCAGAAATTCCGAAGGTCCAAATAATCCTGGCCATTGCCGTACACCACGGTATGGGTGCCTTCGAGCATGTCAATCTCCTCTCTGCTGTAGCCGTGATGGTTGTAAATGTAATTGTCGTCCAATCGTTCGCGGATGTTGAGGACGCCCCAATATTCTCCATTTACGAAAGTGATGGCCGGCTGGTAACGCATGTAATCCAAATCTGCATAGTCGCTTAGCAAACTTTGGGCAAAGGCATCGCGGAAGTACGTGCGGCTCCACTCAGAACCTGAGTTGCGCAGCAGGATTCGCTCGTGTGTATGCACGTCACCCTGATTGAATATGGGATAAGTCAAGGCATCCTCACCGAGACTTCCCCTGAAGTACACCCGAAAACTCTTGAGGGCGTAGCGCCTTGAATTGCCACCATGCAGGCGGAGGCCCACATCGCTTTTGAAGCTTGAGACACCCTCGCTGTCGAACAGTTCGAAGGATGCTTCGCGCTCCCAATTGATGCCAGTGAGGTTGTGATTGGTATAAATGCCGCTTGAACCGAAAAGGGCCGTTTGGGGCAAAACCAGCGCAACCCTGGGCAAATCGTATCGCTCATCGGCAAGCGGATCAACAATGTAGGTACCACTGCTCACTGCCGAGGGTATGGCGCCTTCGCGAAATGCGCGCACACGAAGGGCGGTACCTTTGTATACTGGCGCCATAGGAGCATACCATCGATACCATGTGGGCACAAAAGCTGAGGTGGTGGGAATAGCAGAAATACCATCTGCCATACCCAGCCGGTTTACGATGGTGATTGGGGTGGTATATAGCGCCGACGTCTCATCGGGAAGACTGCCATCAAGGGTGTACCGCAAGGTGGCTTCAGGGTCGGGGTGACTCACGAAAAGGTCAAACTCCGAGGTGTAGAATCCCGAAGGGCTGAGCAATTCCGGACGCTCAAGGTAGCTGTCGAAAGCGGTACTTTCATTGTTGCTTTCCCCTGGGCTGGGATTTGCAAAATAATAGAAGTTATTACTACCATCCATCTGCCTCCCGTATGATAAGTCAGGGCCAAGGCCGACTGCAGGTATTGCATCCACTTCTGCAGCCAGTGGCGAAGTAAGAATTACCGGCTCGCCTGATGAACTGAGGCTGAAATTGGAATGTATCTCACCTTGCGAATTTGCACGGTTCTTTCCTGAAGCGAAAACAAGCAGAAATTCACCTGCTTCCAGCACCCTTTCGGGCAAAACGAATTGAAAAGGATAGCTGGCATCATCGGAGATGAAATAACCTCCAAGGTCAACAGGGGTGGTACCGGCATTGTAGAGCTCAATCCAATCTTCGTAATCTCCATCTTCATCAGCAATTAGAGAAGCATTGGATGGACAAATCTCATTCATCACAAGCTGAGCTGACAAGGGGTAGCATGGGCCCAGCAAAAACAGCCAAAACGCGAATTTTTGCAACTTCCTGAGCTGTAAGTTAAGCCGGTAATTGGGTTGAATTTTGACAATCAATGCGTTTAGCATAAGCATAACATTCTCTTAATATACTGATCAAGTGCGCATTAAAACCATTCAAAGACTCGAATAACCCGCACTATCCAGGAAACTGTACAAAAAAGGTGCTTCCCTCGCCGGGATTGCTCTCGGCCCAAATTTTACCGCCCATGGCTTCCACATGTACTTTGGTAAGGTACAATCCAAAACCTTTGGCATCGCGATGCTTATGAAAGACTTTGTGCATCTTAAAAAGTTGCTTGCCATACTTGTCCAAGTCAATTCCAAGACCATTGTCACTCACCGAAAGCAGCACGCCCGCATCGATTTTCCGCGTTCTCAGGTGAATTTCCGGAGCCCGGTCAGGGTGGCGATATTTCAGGGCATTGCTGAGAAAATTGTGCAGAATACTCTCGAGGTATTGCGGATTGCAGCGTACCAATGGCGCTTCATCAAAATTGCTGCTCACATTGGCTTCATCAAAAGAAGCATCAATTTTTAATGAGGGAAGCACCTTGCTTAAAGCACTGATAAACAATATTTCTGAGATTAGAACATCCTTATCTTGCATGACCTGCAGGGATTCCAAAAGCTCATTGCAAGTGAGGTTAAGGTTGTCGACCACTGGAACAAATCCTGCATAAAGTGTCTCTTTTTGGTCGTCAAATTCGCCAGAATTGATCATGTTCAATAAGGAGGACATATTGGCAAGCGGCCCGCGAAAATTGTGGGAAAGAATATTGCAAAAGTCCAGCATTTGCGCATTTTTCATTTTCAATAGCTCCGCATCTTTGAACATTGTATTGTATGCTTTCTCAAGTGCGAGGGTGCGCTGTGCCACTTTCGACTCGAGCTCAGCATTCAATGATTCAACTGCCTTTTTTGCTTTCTCGCGCTGACGCAACACGCGAATAAGAAGGATGAGCAAAATGGCCAAAAGCAAAAATCCGATGAGGGCGATAATCAATGCAGATCTTTGCTTTTCCAGCACTTCCTTGTTCTTTTCATTGATATCGTTCAGCATTTGGGCTTCAATATCTGTGAGCTTTGATTTGTATTCCCTTTCAATCTCACGCATTTTAGCACTGTGCTGCTCGCTGTATTGCCGGGTATTGTATGCATTTACCGATTGCTGCACTTCCAGGGCCTTTTTAAACTGGCCATCTTTGCGAAGCATTTCAACCTGAGTACCATAATATATAGACATGTAAGCATTGACATCACAAGAGTCTATTCTTCTCAATGCCTCATCCATCATGTGTTGCATAGCACTCCTATTGCCCATGGTGTGGTAAATTGTTGCCATTCTGGTGTGCACCAGTGGCAACTCACAATGCTGGCCGGCGCTGATGTAAGCCTCCTCAGCAAGGAGGTAGAAATCTAAAGCCGAATTGTATTTTCGTGAGAGGTAATCACAGTAGCCGAGTATGAGATACGAAATGCCTCGCTGAACCGGCTTCAGGTGCGCAAGACCTCCATTATCTAATGCTTCAAGGGCGTATTGCTTTGCATAGTCAAAGTGCTCTCTGTTAAAGTAGCATTCCGCCATTTTTAGTTTTAACGCTGGCAGCATAGGGTGATTTAGGTCTTCACCAAGAAGATATTCCTGTGCCAACCGATAATATTTTACGGCAGTAGGCTCTTCTCCTGAAGACCGATGCACATCGCCCAGGAGTACGTCGTATTCAAACTGTTCCTGCTCACTCAGATCTCGATTGGAATAGTGGCCATTGGCCAGTTCCCATGCCTCGGCATAGTGGGCCTTATAGACCAGCGAGTCAACTTTGGCCGACAACTGTCTGAAAGAGTACTGCTGATTCTTGACTCCCTGAGCCCAAACCTGTTGAGCGCACAAATTCAAGAGCAACCAGTACCCTAAGGCAATCCAATACTGAGACACTGGTCTAATCATAGGCTTTTGCCATTCATTCAATTATCAACATGTGACCGCAGTATCTGTGAATGAAGCTCAAACATTCACAGCACACGCCATAGTTCAACAAACTGTAAACGCTACACCAGGCACTTTCGGGACCTTATGTGACGCCTTCGCGCCGGTACCAGAATCGCATGACAGTAATATCTCAAAAGAGCTACACCCGCGCTGTAGCCTTGTTTACTTTCAAAGCTTTATTGTAGGCTGTTTGGTAGTGTTCTATAAGTACATTCCAGTCAAAAGCTTCTGAAAAATCCTCAAGTTTGTTTCGTTGTATCATTCGGTATCTCCTGGTTGTTTTCACAAAATGGAGCATAAACCGTGCGAGAGTCTCAGCTGACTTTTTTATAGATTGGTTGTGCCTCTGGAGCACATACACGCCCTTGTCCTCGTGGTCTTCGCCCAGTGTTTCCACATATTTTCCAAATCCGGACAGGTCAGAAGTCACTGTGGGAACTCCCCGCGCCACGCACTCCAAAGGCGTGTATCCCCATGGTTCATAATAACTTGGGAAAATGCCCAAATGGCATCCGCGAACGAACTGTCCGTAATCCAGTCCAAATAATGGATTCGTGGACTCAATAAAATCAGGATGATACACTACTTTGACCCGGTCAAGAGGAGAGTTGACCATTTGCTCCGAGCGCAAGTAGTTCAATATGTCATCTTCTATATCGTTCACGAGATTGTGCGTAACAATAATGGGCCAAGCCTTTGTTTTCCATGTTTGTATGGTCCGCCTATAGCGAAGTTTCCAATAGTCGTCAATAAGGGCATTAAGGTCAGGCAGCCGGTGTTCATCCTTGGAACGCGATGCGGCGTAAAACAACCGTTTACCCAACTGCTCCTGTATGGATTCGCAGTTGCGCCTTATTTCCTGCATTACACCTCGTGACTCCAGTACATCGGGATTGATGCTCCAGGTGGGCTGTTTTGTAATAAAGAACATCACCACCTGCTTCTTGATTCCTTCACGCTCCATCATCATGTTGAGCCACTTAAGGGCCATGAGGGTGATGTCAAAGCCTTTATTCTTATACTCATAGCGGCCCGAGGTGAAGAAGTAAAAGGTATCGTCGAGCTCAAAGTCATATGAGCTGAAAAAATGTCCAATTACAAATTCATGGATCTTGTCTTTGTACTGCTGGTGCTTGTTGTGAACCTCGTGATAGGCAACGTACTTATTTATATTGAGTCCATTTGGGGTGATAATGTCCGGTTCCTTTCCCAAAAGGTGAATGCATTCCTGTCCTGTAACTTCGCTCACCGTGGTAAAACAATCTGTTGAAGCAGCACAACTTCTTTCGATCTGCACCTGCGGCAGAATACCAAATCGCCGCGACTCCATCTGCCAATCATAGTTTTCAAGCTTTTTGTAAAAATCAGAATCACTGCCGGCCAGGTAACGCCCCAGCATAGTGGCATGCGTTGTGAATACAGTAGCCATGGGGAGGCCCTCACGCTTGATATCCAGAATGGGGAGGCCTGACATCCACTCGTGAAAATGTCCAATCAATTTGCGCTTTCCGCGTAGAATTTCCTTGCTGAGCACCGTAAAAAAAGTGCGGTTAATATCAGCCCATAATACCATTTTCTCCAACAGCGCATCCTCTTTGTTGGTATTGATGCCATGAACTTCCTTGAGATGCCGGTGCAGGGCATCTAGCTTGTTGAACACATTTTGTGGATTCAGCAGCACTGTTTTCGGCCTGCCAGTTACAAGCCAGCGACCGTACCACACCTCATAACCCATGTTGCGCATGCGCTCTACTGCCCGGCCAATAGGGTCGGTAAGGTTGTGGATATGGTCAAATTCAGCGGCAATATCTTTATTTTCCAAGGGACCCAAAAGACAATAATTGTCTCCCCAATTCTCTATAGCTGCGGGTATTTTACTCCGAATTACAGTATAAATACCTCCAACTTGATTACATACTTCCCATGCACATTCAACAATGATTGGTTCCTGGCTATTGAGCGTCATATTGTCCTTTTTACTTTTCGCCTAAAATTAGATAAATTGTTGTCAAAATTCG
>DAIRDH010000007.1:0-24725 GCA_036796255.1 Cryomorphaceae bacterium | reverse complement strand
CAGCATTCCGGTGACAATTAGGTTTTTCATGTGACTCAATTTTTAGTTAGAGGATGTTTCAAGCCAAATCATATGTTTGATCGACTATTGCTATCGTGGCCAAATCCCGTGCCGAAGCGCTTGAAATATTGTTGATTCATCAAAGTATATCATCGATAATCATTCTCTCACTCATCATCAAAAGCGCTTCAACAATAGGCTGCGACACCGACTAAACAATTCATAGTATACGATTTACCCCTGGTTCTTATTTCCGTAAATTATTAAGTCTACGTGTATCATTGCGGCCTTTTCAGTTGTCTGGAAACGCAATGCCTATAGTCATCTTTTACAAAATGGATCAACCCATACTGTGGAAAAAGCCTGCATACAGGCAGCACATTGTAGAAAACCTGCCCGAACCAGTTGTAAGCATGCGAAGGCCACCGAAAAAAAACCCGAGATTTAGATCTGTCAAAATTTCTGATGCTACAATCACAGCAACCGCAGGGATGCTTCCCAGTGCCGCACATTTCCTGCTTGTATAAGTGCTCCAAATACAAAAGCTGTACTTCGTTTAATATTGCTCCCAATACACTGCAATGAGTTTCGTATTTTTGCGCGGCTCGATCCAAATTTCGAGCGCAACACATCATTCAGCTGATTACTTTAGAGGCAGATAAGCACATCTGCAAGTAAATTCTCGGCGCTTTATTTTCAGGTACAAAACATTAACAATTCTATGCATATGTCCAAAAAGCAACGCATTATTTACACCAAAACAGATGAAGCTCCTGCATTGGCCACCTACTCCTTGCTACCCATCCTTCAAGCATTTACCCACACAGCGGGAGTTGAAATGGAGACGCGTGACATTTCACTCTCCGGTAGAATTTTGAGCCAGTTTCCTGAAAAGTTGACCGATGCGCAGCGCGCTTCGAATGACCTTGCGGAACTTGGCGACCTCGCAAAAACTCCAGAAGCGAATATTGTTAAGCTGCCCAATATCAGCGCATCCATTCCACAGCTTAAAGCGGCCATCGCCGAGTTACAAAGCCAGGGATACGCCTTACCCAATTATCCGGACAATCCGACTTCAAATGATGAAAAAGATGTTAGGGCACGCTATGATAGCGTAAAAGGCAGCGCGGTAAATCCCGTGTTGCGCGAAGGCAATTCAGACCGCAGGGCTCCCAAGGCGGTGAAGGACTTTGCACGGAAAAACCCTCACAGCATGGGCACCTGGAGCGCAGACTCCAAAACCCATGTGGCCAGCATGTCGGGTGGTGATTTTTACGGAAGTGAAAAATCAGTGACCATGGAGGCCGACACTATTGCAAAAATAACTTTGCACACAGATGACGGAAAGGAAATTGTGCTGAAGGAAAATATACAGCTGCTACACGATGAAATTATCGACAGTGCTGTAATGAGCCAGAAGGCACTTCGGGCATTTTTTGAAAAAGAAAAAGCAGATGCCAAAGCCAAAGGGATACTATTTTCGGTTCACCTCAAGGCGACCATGATGAAAGTGAGCGACCCCATCATATTTGGACATGCGACGGAGGTATTTTTTGATCAGGTATTCAAGAAGCACAGCGAGACTTTCGCCAAGCATGGCATCAGTGCCAGAAATGGTTTTGCAGCTGTAGTCAGCGGACTTGAATTACTCCATGAAAATGAGCGCAATGCAGTAGAAAAAGATATAGAAGAAGCTTACGCAAATGGACCTGATTTGGCCATGGTCGACTCTGACAAAGGCATCACCAACCTGCATGTGCCCAGCGATGTGATTGTAGATGCTTCAATGCCGGCTATGATACGCACCTCAGGGCAAATGTGGAACAAGCATGGCAAAGCTCAGGATACCAAAGCCATTATTCCAGACCGGAGCTATGCTGGGGTTTACCAAGCAGTGATTGAAGATTGTATTGCCAATGGTGCATATGACCCCCGCACCATGGGAAGTGTGGCCAATGTGGGCCTAATGGCTCAAAAAGCAGAAGAGTATGGATCGCATGACAAGACTTTTGAAATCAAATCCAAAGGTTCGATAAAAGTAACCGATGGCAATGGCAGTTTGCTCATGGAACAGCCGGTCGAGGTTGGCGACATATTTCGCATGTGTCAGGTGAAAGATGCTCCTATTCGCGATTGGGTTAAGCTGGCTGTGAATCGCGCCCGGGCTTCAAAAACACCAGCTGTGTTCTGGCTGGATGAGAACCGCGCCCACGACCGCGAACTCAGGAAAAAAGTGCATGCGTACCTTCCGCTGCACGACACCGAAGGCCTTGAAATTCATGTCATGGGTCCAGTGCAAGCCACGAAATTTAGCGTGGATCGGATCCGTAAAGGTGAAGACAGCATATCTGTAACGGGAAATGTCCTGAGGGATTACCTCACCGACCTCTTCCCTATTTTGGAAGTGGGCACCAGCGCAAAAATGCTCAGCATCGTACCGCTGATGAATGGCGGTGGATTGTTTGAAACCGGGGCTGGCGGATCGGCCCCCAAGCACGTGCAGCAGTTTATCAACGAAGGTCACCTGCGATGGGACTCGCTTGGAGAGTTTCTGGCATTTGCTGCATCATTAGAACATCTTGGAAATGCCACTGACAATTCTCGCGCGCTCATTCTCAGCGAAACACTTGACAAAGCCACGAGCAAATTTCTCGATGAGAACAAATCGCCTTCACGCAAAGTCAATGAAATTGACAACCGCGGCAGCCATTTCTACCTGGCCATGTACTGGGCTGAGGCACTTGCCGAGCAATCGAAGGACACAGAGCTAAGCGGAGCATTTAATGCCGTAGCCGAAGCACTGAGAAGCAACGAAGACACCATAAATGAGGAATTGATCGCTGTGCAGGGAGCCCCGGTAGAGCTAGGTGGCTATTATCACCCGGACGATGAAATGGCGGCCAAAGCCATGCGTCCAAGCAAGACCCTCAATCAGATCCTCGAAATGATCGAAGAGAAGGTATGACGCTGAACTCATCAAACTAAAAAACCCGAGACCTTGTCTCGGGTTTTTTTGTGGTCTAATTGCGCTATCCTCAAGGCAACATTTCTACCAGCCGAATATCGTCGATGTAGCATTCACCATCAGCCAAAAATTCGAAATAGAGGTGCTTCACACGTTTAAAATCAATGTTTTCAGGCAAGGAAGAAAGGGGTATGGTTACGGTTGACCATACCTGCCCATACCTTCCGGTTGAGCTGTAGCTGTTTTGAAGATTCACAAAAGACTTATTTCTGTCATAATCTTCAAACCCAACGTTGATTGAAATGTCCTCACCCGCGTCTGTAGAAACCATTTTCAGTTTAAATTCAATGGCACCATTTTGTATGATGGGTTTCACATTGGTGGGATGCCATTTATTCCAGCTAACGCCAAATTGGGTGAGCTCGCAGTCCTGAGAGGTGGCGTTCCATTTGGCATGGATAGACATGCTTCCCGATACGCTTTCTTTGCCGGTAACATTAAACGACTGGCATCGGTCTGTAATCATTCCCCAACCATTGTTGTTGATGAAATCATCGTCAAACAAAGTAATAGGGAGCGCCGTTGGGTTGGGCAACTCCTCTTCGTCCATCCATGGCTCCTGGGGCTGCGGTGTGAAAAAGATGAGCTCAATATTGTCGAGGTAAACAGCTCCACTTTGCTGCAGTTCAATTTGTAGCTGCTTGATATTGCTTACATCCAAATTTTCTGTTTCAAGGTCGAAATCACGAAGTGGGACCACCACGTTTTGCCACTCTTCGTCGAGGGTGGTGCGTTCAAAGTATTTATTTGCGGTGTAGCAAAAACCCATGCCTCCGCTGTAGTCTTCAAGTGTGAGCACGAATGGCAATGCAAAGGCCTTACCCTCTACCGTGCGCACGTACATAGAGATGGCAGCATAATCCATAATGGAAGTGAGGTCCTTGCCGGCGTATCCGTCCCAGCCTATGCCGATACCCGCCCAGGTGCAACCTTCAGCGCCGCGGTCCCAAACGAGCTTAATTGCATTGTTTCCATAGTGAGTTACATCTGTGGAGAGTGTCACTTCCTTGCATTCATCCTTTTCGAAACCCCACACATCTGTTTTGTCATCTTTGAAAATAACGGGTTCTACTTCAAGTGAAATCTTTTCCGGCTTTGCGGGAGGCGCGACCTGCACCTCACCCGTGTAAAATGTGGCAGGTTTAAACTGAACACAAGCCGAGAGAAAGGCAATCATTGCAATACCAGTCCAAATTAAAATGATTCTCATCTTGTCTCCATTTATGTGAACGCTTGTTGTCATGTTGAGGATTAAAGCCTGAGCGGACCACCCTGTGTGAAGGTAATAAAATCGGTGCCAAAACTTACCTGCTCCCGCGGCGTTGGCTGTAGATTATTTAATGAGATAAGAATGACCCTTATTGCAACAATTCTTTCAAGTGCTTCACTAGGGGCACCAATTTCGGCCATTGAGAAAGACTGCAGTCGCCATCCGGTATAATTGACGTCTACCTCATACTCGCCGCCACCGTCGACACCATCATCAAACACGCCATTATTATTGGAGTCCTCAAAAACAGCAATAACGCAGCGGGTATAAGGCGAGCCATATCCAAGTAAATGAAAGTTAAAGTACAAATTTTCAGGTATTGTGGTTGGAACCTCAAAATAGGTTAATCCATTCACACATGGAAGAATGGTGCCGAGGCCTACGAAAAAGTTGTTGGTTGGACTACCAGCGACTGCATTGTCGGTGCCCCGGAGCCTGAAAAAGTACTCACCCTCACCGGCCACTTCATCGTTTACCCTACCAGATTGGGTCAGTTCAAACTCAAAATCATTCACTTGAACACAGTTGCCCACTACTTGCTCAAAACCTGTTACCAAATTGCCTGGATAAACCTTAGTGCTTAACGTTTCTACAAACAAGGTGTCACCATATTCAGGCTCTTCTGGTACGCTTATCGTCAACCTGCAAGGCTCAGCCCTGAAAAATGGAAGTGATGTAGTACCTCCCTCCCACTCCGCATTGCCTTCACCAATAAAGCGATCAAAACCGCTAATCAATTTTATCGCACCACTTTCGAGTCCTTCGATTTTGATGATCCAATCTATATTCTTGTTGAATTCACCAGAAACAATGACCGTTTCACCAGCTGCAAAATCAACAGATTCCGTGTTTATTGAAATGGGTTGGGTTACTTCGAATGGACCAAAGCGGTCTACAAGGCTCGGGCCATCGAAAGGCTCTGTCTCATGGTTACAAGCGGCAATGCTCAGAATAAGTCCCATACAAGCCAACTTTGGCAGTATAGACATCTTGTATATAAGTGTTTGCTTTTTCATTTAGAAGAACATATTGTAAAGTACGAAAACCTGGTTCAGGTTAAAATCATTTGGATTGTTATTCCCTTTCTGCGAATTGAAGGCATGGTACTGCAAGGTAAGGTAAACTCCCTCTTTGAAGGTATATTTGAAACCCGCTGCGAGCAATCGCTCATTGTCGTCAGCTTGGAAGCGTTCCGGGAAATCACGAACTATATTAAACTCATCAATTCGGGGAACAAACTCATTGCCTTGGGCACCGAGAAACTTGGCCCCTAATAACACTTCAAATCCCGAGAAAATTTCGGCCTCGAGGCCCAGCTCAATCATGTTTGACTGCAAATCAATCTGTTCTATCTCCACTCCTCCTCTGCTGGTATTTTCAAACTGGTAGCCCAGGGTAAATCGCAGGTTATTGCGCCAATCCAGCTGCTGGTGTATATTCAAATTGGCGGCAGCCCGTATCAAGGTAAAGTTTTTGAGTTCGTTGGTACCCTGCCCGCGTATTTCACTCATCAACGCTGCATCAAGATGGGTTTCGATGATATCATCGCCTCCGCCCTGCTCGAAGCCGAGGCGCACTCCACGGCGGTTGGGTGTAGCCATGCCATAAGGCAAGGTGTTGCTGAACCGCGGATCGAAGGCCATCAGGTTGTCTGAAAGTTCGAATGTGTAGAGGGATCTGTCGCGGGTAATATCGAAAAGTGACATTTGCCTTCTGTTCTGATCTACTCCTAACCGATCGTAGTATGTTTTTTGATTTTCAAGATCTATCCTGCGACTTTGTGCTGCAATGCTAAAGTAGTCAGGACCTATGTCCACAAAAGCTCCGTAAAACTGCATTTTCTGCCGGCGCAGCATCATTTTAAATCCAATGTCAAGAAATGTGCCGTCACGGCTGAAAAGCACAGTGTCTCTTTTATTTTCAACGGATGAAAATCCGGTTTCACCCAAAAAGTGAACTGCCATATTGCCAGTAGAGTATACCCTAAAATCCCAATTAAATGTACCAATGGTATTGCGAATACCCATGTTGGCTTCACCTGAGCGAAGGTCATCAAAGGTGTGCACAAAGTTGAATCCAAAATCACCCATGATACCCAGAGAGTCGCTGAGGCTGCGCGTCCTGAATTTGGCATGACCTCCACTGGTGTAGCGCGATGGAATGGTGAAAAAGTCAGTGCCGCGTACCCGCGCTACAAAAGCCATAAATTCAGCATCCCTCAGCACTTGTGTGAAGTCGAGTCCAAAATCGAGCTTGGCGCCTTGTACACGCCGTGTGTTGCCACCGTGGTAAAATTGTTCGTAATGGATGATGTCTTGCTGTGGCTGAAATGCTGCGGGGTTATTTACAAAGCCCTCTTCGTCAAAATTGAAAAAGGTATAAGGTGTCATGGCCACATCCATATCACCAACATGGTACTTCAGTGCATTGGCAATGATACCACGCGCCCATAATTCCCGAACTTCAACGGACATCCCCGCGCCGAAGAATCCACCAAACTCATTGCGGAGTCGCAAGATGGACTGCACTTCCGTCTTGTCATTGGGCTGGGCATTGATTTGAAGGTCTAATAAAAACTCTCCATCGACCTGACGCCGGGGACTGATTGTATCCGTATCGAGCACATTGCCACCCAATTCTGTATTTTGCAAAATGGTCCGCCCCAATCCATTGAATCTAACTATAGACTCGGGCTTTTCTTCTTGCTCCGTCGGCAATGCAGAGCCATCCTGTCCATAGACGCCGTTTTCAAGAAAAAGAAAGGAGCCTACTGCGAGTAGAATGATGTATATGTTGTGTTTTTTCATGTTGGCTTAGAAAAAGGTTTTCAATTCAATGGTTAATTCAGTTCCCTTGTAACGGTCGAGTGCAAAACTGCGGTCTTCGTAATTCATCCAGCGGTAGCGGACGTAGATACCGGCATTTTCGGCGATAGCCCAATCAAAGCCTACCCCTATCGCCGTGCCTAGCTGGTCTCGTGGCAGTTGACTTACCAAATCCCAATCAGTGAAGCGTCCACCCCGTGCATTTTCAAGACCGAAGTAACCTGTGAGTATAAACTCAGGAAACAGTTCATAATATAAATCCAGCTCATGGTATTGCACGAACATGTAGCTGTTGTCGTTCATGGAAGGGAGAGGTGAGGCTTTACTTTCAGCGGAGCTAAAGGAGCCCAGGTAAAAGAAGAAAAGCTCCCTATCGAACAGCATAGTTTTGTATTTCGCTTGTAGGTCGAGTGAGTTGAACCACTTCCGGTTGATGGCTTCGGCCGTACCTCCATCTATATCGGTAGTTTGAACGATTTCGGAAACGCCGCGGAAGTATGAGAAGAGCCTGTTGTAGGGTCCAAATACGGTAGGGCCTGTTGCCCCTGCCGGAAATGGATTGTATATCCGTGAGAGGGCAAGACCGTTGATTCGGTGTATGTAATTAAGTGTAGTAGAGAGTGCGTCTATTTCCTGCGCAATTCCCCACCCCACATTGAATTTAAACTTGCCACGTTCGAATTTCGCATTGGCATTGATACCCCTTCGGTTGTGCACCAATTGGTTGGTCATGGTGAGTTGACCCCCGGCGCCCACTGCTCCCGGCAGAATGCCAATTTCAGCAAGGATATCAGGGTTGGAATTGGTAAATACTTCTCCGCTTTGGTTGAAAAAGTCTTTACTAATCTGATAGACCTGCACATCAATAGGTACTTTGGTATATTTTGCCGGGAGGAAAAAGTGTAGCATAAGCGCTTCGCCCCATTTTTCAGCATAGGTTGGGCTTTTAAAACTTCCGGCGCCCAGTTCACCAGTGATTCCAATGCCATTGATGTCAAGGTCCAAGGTCAATGAGTGCACTTGATATATGCGCTGCGCAGTGCTAATGCTATCAAGCATGGCGGCATTGCGTATCATGTTGTACGCTACACGCTGCCTCTTGGGTCCAAAGGTTTTTTCTAGCTTACCTCCGGATACGATCGCAGGAAGACTGCGGGCCAGGCCGGCCATCACGCGGTAATCTGGCAACTGACCCGCAGAGAGATTGGCTGGGGTTTCAAATGGGTTCAAGGCTCCCCCGGGCAAGCCAGAGGCTGGCTGGGTGCGACCCCAAAAAACATCAAAGGCTATATCACCGGGAAGACTTCCGCCATTAACAATGAGTCCTTGAAAGGCTTGATTGTCCCAGCGAAGGTCTCCCGCTGTGGCAGATCCCAGTTCGTAATAGCTCTGATAGCGCCCCGTATTCTGGACTCCCTCCCATGGCGTACGGTCAAAAATACTGAAGCGGTCGAGCACCTGAAATATTCCAATTGTAAAGGGACTTAGGTTGTACCAGTGTATACCCCCTGCGCGGATTCCAAATTTTCCATGGTCAGTGCGGAAGTTACCGTAAAAGTTTATACCCAAGTTGGTGGTAAACTCATTGCCCTCGCGGTATGTGCCCAGATAAGGTGTGAACATAAATAATTCTGTCCCGAAAGTGGCTTTTGAAGATGGGCGGCCTACTACATTTAAAGAAAGCATGGGCTCACGGTAACCGTCTCCTACAGAGAAGGCCCTTTCATATGGAGCAAGCCCGGGAAAAGCTTCTGTCATATTGCGCCCGTATCCAAAGAAACGGTAGTATCCGAATACATTGAGTTTTTGGTCTGGCCGGCGCAGTTTTTCAGTAACAAAACTTTTGTCATATTGGATTCCAGCAATGGTATGAAACGAGGACCACTCAAAAGAAGACAGTTCCGTTTTTGTAGAATCAAAATTCAGCCCTTTATCACGCGCCGGGGTTTGAGCAAACACCGATTGTGTAAAGAGTACACCTCCGCATACCGCCACACAAAAAAGCGCAACCATATATTTTCTCGCCATACAAAGCATGCTTATAACACCTGACTTATTCTTTTCTATAATGCCTGCCATTTCAGGTTAATAATTGGTTAGGGCAAAATTACCGCCAATTGAAGATTAACAAACTTTTTGACTACATCAAGACTACGTCCGCAAATATTTCAATGCATCAATGGTACATCATTGACAATATTTGATGTCCAAAGTACACCCAAATACTTAATTTCATAGTTTCTTTATGACCCATATTTATAAGTACCAAAATGAACACCATTCGAAACCTTTTATTGATCCCTTTTTTTACCATGACAACACTGGTTCACGGCCAGACGGAGCAAACAGCCATCAAGGTAGAAGTGCGCAAAGAAAATGGAGTATGGCAGCTCTACCGGGGTGGCGAGCCCTACTACATTAAGGGAGTAGGTGGTCAAACCCGGCTTGACAAGGCCATTGAATACGGGGCCAATTCAGTGCGCACATGGGGTGTGGATGAAGCCGTAAATGTACTCGACAAGGCACATGAGATGGGCCTTTCGGTGCTATTCGGATTGTGGGTTGGTGTAGAGCGGCAAGGATTTGACTACGACGATGGCAAAGCTGTAAAAGCTCAACTAGAAGCATTTACGGAAGTGGTAAAAACATACAAGGACCACCCAGCCATTCTGATGTGGGGCATAGGAAATGAGAACGATCTCTTCTACACCGACTTCAAAGTATGGAACGCCATCAATGATATCGCTAAGATGATTCATGAAGTTGATCCCAATCACCCTACCATGACCGTAACGGCAGGGCTTGATGTGGCCGAGGTACAACTTATACAAGAACGCGCACCGCATATTGACGTTTACGGCATCAATACATACGCCGGCCTTATTGGAATTGATAAAGAAATGCGCGCCTTCGGCTGGGACAAACCCTATGTAATTACAGAGTGGGGTCCAAGCGGACACTGGGAAGTGCCAAAAACAAAGTGGGGAGTTCCGGTCGAACAAACAAGCCGGGAGAAAGCTGCCTCTTATAAAAA
The DNA here is from genome assembly GCA_036796255.1 of Cryomorphaceae bacterium. Taxonomy (GTDB): domain Bacteria; phylum Bacteroidota; class Bacteroidia; order Flavobacteriales_D; family Cryomorphaceae; genus T3Sed10-241. The sequence goes on along the minus strand of DAIRDH010000007.1, from coordinate 14,571 downwards.
GCGATATGAGCAGGGAATTGCCAGAGACCATCAAATGTGTATTGGTTCTTATGTCTTTTTATGGGGGCAAAAACAGGAGACCACGCCCACATGGTACGGGGTATTTCTTGAAGATGGCACTGAAACTGAGGTCACAGACGTACTTCAGTACGTGTGGAGCGGAAGCTACCCCGACAACCGGGCTCCAACGCTTAAGGATATTACCATTGACGGCAAAGACAGGTATGCGAGTGTATATGTAGAAGCAGGGCGCTTTCACATGCTCAATGTTGTGGTTGAAGACCTCGATGGAGATTCACTGAATTACCGCTACGAAATTCTGCCCGAAAGCCGGGATATCAAATCAGGTGGTGACGCAGAATCAAGACCGGAACCTGTCAAAATAGTAGCCCAGAACGATGGACAAGATGGCAAACTCATCTTTAAAGCCCCGAAAAAAGAAGGGCCGTACCGCATGTTCGCATATGTAGATGATGGAAAGGGCAAAGCTGCTGTAGCCAATATTCCTTTCTACGTAAGTACCGGACTGTAAATCATAACAGCCCACAATTAATAAGAGGGCAAGCAAAAGCCCTACGTGCAAACTATGAACTATCCCTGCAACAACGGTTTAAGACCTTTTCTATTCATATTATTGCTGGCAGCTTCCTCATCGCTGTATGCCGGCCAGGTCACCTTCCGCCTTAACATGAATGGTTACGAGGGCTTTAACACCCCAGAGGTGAATGGGACTTTTAATAATTGGTGCGGCACCTGCAATGCAATGAGCGACCAGGACGGCGATGGCATTTGGGAAACAACGATCAACCTCCCTGCAGGCAATTACCAATACAAGTATTCATTCGACAATTGGTCTGGTCAGGAAAACCTACGCAACGCGGGCTGCGCCAATGATGCCGACAACCGAACCCTGAACGTAACTGACAATGCCCTTGTGCTCGACGTGGTGTGCTGGAGCCTCTGCCAGGATTGCCTCGAGCCCGACCAGTCGGCATGGACCCTGACCTGGGCGGAGGAATTTCTCGGAAATGCACTTGATATGGACACGTGGAACTTCGACCTGGGTGACCATGGCTGGGGCAACAATGAGTGGCAGAATTATACCAGTAGCCCCCTCAACCTTCAAATAAGCGCCGGAAGCTTAAAGATTATTACAAGACATCTGGGTGAAGAAAATTACAGTTCGGCACGCATTACCACCAAAGACAAGTTTGAATTTCAATACGGCAAGGTCGAGGCGCGCATCAAGGTGCCCATCGGGCAAGGCATTTGGCCGGCATTCTGGATGCTGGGAGCCAATATTGACGCAGTGAGCTGGCCCCAATGTGGCGAGATCGACATCATGGAGCATGTGAACAATGAGCCCCTCACCCACGCAGCCAAGCACTGGAACCTCAACGGACATATTTATGCCACCACCAATGCCCCCGTTCAGGTCAATGAATTTCACAAGTACGGCATCATCTGGAATGAGGAGGGCGTAACCTACTTCATCAATGATATACCTTTCTTTTACCTTCCCTTTTCGGAAAACGACAACACAGCCGACATCTTCCAAAGGCCTTTCTACTTCTTGCTCAATGTGGCCATAGGCGGCAACTGGCCCGGATATCCCGATGGCACGGCAACATTCCCTGCCACCATGGAGGTGCAGTACATCCGTGTATATGAGCTTAATACCTTGAGCGCTTCCGCAAATGAAAATGCCGAACGCGTAAACCTCTACCCCGTTCCGGCCCAGGACGTGCTCAATATTGATTTCGAGAATGTTGGAAATGCGAGGCGTGTGCACATTTTCAATGCTGAAGGCCGGCACATCGCTTCGCATATTGCCAATGGTGAAAAGCTTATGCTCGATACGCAATCCTGGAGTTCAGGACTCTACATCATTCAGGTATGGGCTGACAATGGTGAAGTGCAAAGCCATAAAGTGGTGAAAGACTAAGCCGGATGTACCATGGTAGTTGTAACTTTGGCTGCATATGTCGAAGCTCATTGCATTCATAAGCAGCCTGGAGGTCCTTACGGATAATGAGGCAGCGCAAATTTCCGGCAGCTTTGCAGCATCAAACCTGGAGGAAGGAAATTGCTTCCTCCGCGAAGGACAGATTTGCAAACAAGTGGCTTTCGTTGAAAAAGGCCTCTTGATGTATTCTAAAATTACGGAGAAAGGGCAGGAAGTTGTTTGCGACTTCGCAAAAGAAGGTGACTGGATCACACAGTATCAGAGCTTTATCTCACAAAGCGAATCTCCCCTATCCATCAAGGCCATCGAGCCATGCCACCTTCACGTGATCTCTTTCACCGGGCTTACTGAATTGTACGCGCAAGTCCCAACATTTGAACGTGTAGCGAGGCGTCTCATTGATCAGGTATTCATCAATATGGTAAAGCGCAGCGGTGATTTACAAATGCTCAAGGCAGAGGAGCGCTATGCAAAATTTCGTACCGAGCAACCTGACATTTTGCAACGCGCGCCGCAGTATCTCGTGGCCAGTTTTCTGGGTGTCGCTCCGCAATCGCTGAGCCGCATCCGCAAAAACTCATAGATCAATCTGCGTTTCTTCACAAATGTGAATGCACCGGCAAGGGCGTCGGCAGAACTTTGTGTCATCAAATTTTAAAATCAACAAATGATGACCACATTCAAAAAAATCACCGTTTACTTCATACTTTCCTTCCTGAGTGCACAAATGGCATTCGCTCAAAATGACAGCTGGAAAGAGGACCGCAAGGTCGCCATCCTGTTTGGCCTGACCCAACCACTCTTTGTGAATGGTTTCAACATCGAGGGCAACTACATCCACAACCGCTTAATTTTTGACTATTCGCACGGCGCCTCGCTGGAATTCGGAAGCGATTATGTCAATGACGAACTGCGCGATCAAGGGCTCGTGGTTTACATGCCTTTCTCAACCGGATTCGGGATTGGATACCGCTTCACTCCCTGGCTCAACCTGAGGGTGGAAACCAAATGGCACCGCTTTCAATTCTATTACGAAGGCGATGCCCGGGATGCAATCAACCTTGTAGCCGAAGATGCCAACAACTTCAGTGTGGGTCTTGGACTGTATGGCTTCTTTCAGCCTTTCGGCAAAAGCGACAACTTCCTGAAAGGCTTCACAGTTGCACCAAGTATCAGGTTCTGGCCTACGGTAAGTTCAAGTTTCGTAGACAATAGCTTCAGCTATCAAAACAGGCTGACCGGCCGTACTGAAACCATCAATGCCACTGCCTCAGGAATTGGCTTGACACCACTCATTATAAATGTGAGTATTGGATATACGATCGATGTGAGGAAGAGGCATTAATGCCAATGAAGCATAAAATGCGAATTTTGCGATATATTTATGGCCTTCTACCTGCCCAGGCATTCAAAACAGCGTCATGATTTTGCACTTCCAGTCGTCCTTAGCTCCGCATATTGTGGTGGAATACCTGAGCGATCCAGAGAGATTTGTACGAATTCATCCCATAATCTACCGCATGGAGCCCCTTTCGGGAAATACATTTAAGGTCTACGAAAAAGTTAAGTTTGGATTCATCCCTTATAGTTTCACCTACACGGCAGAGATTGAGCAGAATATAGCCGAGCGTACTGTCCATGTCAAGGCGGTGATAAAGCGAATGACCCACATCTCGATGCTATTCAAGGTCAATAGCTCAGCCACCGGATCTGTGATTGAAGAAAGCATCGAAATAAAGTCGCCATTGCCCATTAAGGCTTACCTGCTCAGGCTCTTGGCAAAACAGCATCAAGTCATGTTTGCCAACATGGAAAAGATGGAAACTTCGGCTTTAATAGCACAAGGCTGATTATTTTCACCAAGGCAGCCCTGACAAGACAGTCGTTTGTGCGACAGGCTTGGGCCACAGGGCAGGTATCATCACGTGAATCTGAAATCTGTTCAAAGCGCTCAATTGATCACAAAACCCAGCATGATGCCTACCCTGTGCAGCTCGGCTGCACCCCTGAGAGCTTGCGGCTCACCCCACCAGGAATGGATGGTGTATTCTGAGCCACTGAGATTTACATAGCGGTACGTAAGGTTCATCAAAAAAGCAAAATGAGGATTGCTGTACGCTACAAAACCTACCCTACCACCAATAAACGAGCCATTGGTGTAATCGTTCTCGTACCGGAACTCATTGTTTATGGGAAGCATAAACCCTCCATTGATGCCAATCACCGGGCTGGTTCTGCCTTTAAGGAAATGGAAACTGTAGTCGGCATACATCGGTGCATACCAATTTCCCACATGCTTCTCCACACCAAGCCCTAAGCCCATGTGGTGGTTCCTGACGCGGTAGCCATTGACCATGTTGTAAGCGAAGGTAAGGGGCGTGCTTCCGTATGCACCATTTCCCAGTTGAACCCCCAGCAATGAGTTGTGGAAGTAGCCCTTTTCTTTAATGTCAAATTGCTTCCTGATCACCTCATCCTTTCCTACCTTCATTTTCATGATCCTGTCGGATTGTACTTTGACAATTCTGTCGTCCATGAGCTTGATGGTAGCATGATCACCGGGCCGATACTCGGTGACATGCCCTCTGTATATCGTACCGTCTTTCAGGTAGATAATATCATAATCGGTCTGGGCACGCAAGCATACCGCCGACAAAAATAGCACGAGTGTGAGCAGTAATTTCGACATCATTTCTAATTCACAGGTATAAAGCTCAACTCTGAAATATTCAGCGGATCTGAATAATCGTATTGGTAAATACCTTCTTCGGCCGACATGATGAGTACGTTGTTGAACGGAATCACATCGTATGTGCTGATGTTGTCATAATGAGAGATCATGTTGTCAGTGATTGCCAAATCATCTTCAGCATTATATACCTTCAGCCCTTCACTTCCATCGCAAACAAACAAGGTATTACCATCTATGCCAAGGCCATGCGGGTTATGGAGGTTGTATTCAGCAATTGTAAATGGGGAGCTATAATTACTGATGTCCACTACGATCAATTGGTTCACATCACCCCAGCAGTTGGTACCCGATCGAATAGTGACATATGCCCTGTCGCCCTGAACCACTACAGGATCACAGGCAGTGACGTGGGCTATCTCACTCACAAATTCTGGTTGAGCGGGATTGTTGAGGTTAAATATCATCATCCCCGATGTAGTTCCTAAAAACAGGTGGTTGTTATATGGGAAAATGGTTTCAGCTTGCCAGCTCACCGGGGTCAAGGTGCGCTCTTCGGGGCAGCGATCTCCAGCGACATTAAATGATGTAATCGAACTTGGGCGAAGCACGTAAAGATAGGTGCCTGTTAAGGTAAACTGTGCCATGCTCCCGCCAATGCCACTTCCTCCTGACATGTCGTTTGATATCGGGCCCATTCCTGTGCCCACGCCTCCTTCAAATAGCACCGTGAAGTCTTGCATATTCCGATATTCTTCCGAATCCCTGATGATCTCTTGTTGTGTCCAACCAACGATAACTCCGTTCGCATGGTCCAATCCAACAATGGGAAGATCTTCGTTAAATCCGTGCATGAATGTTCCGAAATTAGAATCAAAAGCATCAGGAATCCTGCAGGAAAGTATCGGACTTGCTGGATCGCTGATATCAAAAGACAGCAGGTCACTGTACGAATCTACATACAGCACATCGTTGCGCACTGCCACATCACCGCATCCCAAAATCGACAGAAATGCAACGTTTTGTGGCGATGAAGGATTGGCATTGTTTACTATGTGAACGCCAAGCCCCTTGTCTACAACAAACAGGTAATCCTGATAAATATAAATTTTGCCCGCATCCAAAATTGCCTGTGGGCTCTCTGCCGATATATCCTGTGCACGCCATTCTAGCAAGCTCATATACACAGGGACGTTTGCTTGATATGATTCTGTAAACTTGTCTTGGCAGGAATTCAATAATGAGATGAGCAATGCGCTGCTAAGTATGAGTCGGAAGATTTTCATTATAATTAAGATAAAAAAGGTTGGTTTGAAGTGAAGATGCACTTGCCTGTAAAATGGTTGCACGGGGCCATCAATCAAAAGTCATCAACAGGCCAAATCTCAATCCAGGCCAGTATTTCTGCTGGCCAAAAAAGTTGTTGTTGCTCAATTGATAGTAATGCATCAGCGATCCTTCTGCAAAGACTCCGAACTGCCTGCTGAACTTAAAATGCATGCCAAGCCCGGCATACAAATTGGCCTGGTTGCCTTGATCTTCATGTGGTAGATTGCCCGATGCAATAAGCTGTGCATTTGAGCTGCTTTCAGTCGAAATTTTTTGACCTAGCAGTATATCGTAGCCATGTCCCAATGAGGTGTAGGCGGCAAACTTTGATTTATCAATAAAATTAAATTTCGCGTAAACAGGAAGGGATAAGAATCTGTGTTCACTTTTCTGAACGACTTCATCGCCATTCCAATACGTCTGTATGGCAGTAGTCCTCATTTGCAAAAACCCCACACCGATACCAGCAGCCAAACGGTTCCAAATCTTAATTTCTCCATTAACGCCATAATAAATTGGTGTAGCATATTTTTTAACAATACTGTTCATGCTGAGATCGGCGGTAATTTCACCTGAGCCCGTTCCCACGCCATTGTTAAAGTTACTGTTTACCAGCTCCATATTGTTCTGGCTGGCTGAGTTACCAAAAGCCAGTAGCGAACCTGCCCAAAGCGAAAAGTTTTGAGAGGATTCAGTTTCGGTGCCATCATAAAAAGCACTGCTTTTCTTATTCTTTTCGGTTGGAAGTGCTTGAGCCATGACTGGGATAGTGCTGAATTCAGCGAAGTTGGGCATCCAGCGATAGCCTTCAATTTCAGCATCTCGAAGTGCAGCTTTCGCCAAAAGGGTAATTGGAGCCCTTTCCTCCACAATACTGCCTGCAGGGTAAGAAACAGTTCCCTCATTTTTGTCAATACCTCCGCGGATTTCCTCAGCATGAATTCCTTCAGGTGGATTAATTGCAGCATGTGTAGTCCTTGTGCTTTTAGCAAGTGTACCAGACTCAGATGTTATTTCATCCGCTTTCCCACTTGCCCTATTCACCTTTGTATCGCTTTTGAATGAAGGCATTTCGCGATAAGCACCAGAGGCTGCAGCCCCCGAATTGGAAGAATCCTGATCCAGGGGAGCAATGCCCTTCTCGGAAAGCTTCTCTTCTTTCGTTTGCTGTGTTTTTGCCGCTTTTTCCTGCACCAATTGCTTTGGGCCCTCGGCCGAATCAAAGACTACGTATCCCACATACACGAAAAGCAATAATGATGCAGCAGCAGCATACCGCCACCATACCACCGGGCGCTTGCTCCGCGAAGGTTGAATGGTGGCTGAGATGTTGCTCCACACCTTTGAAGAAGGCTCCGCTTTAAAGTTTGCAAATTTCTCCGCAAGGGCGCCAGCGGGCTTCCCTTCCGGCAGGCGCGCCGCGATTGCATCCCAGTTGGCATCACCAACGGGATAGCTGAAATGCTTAAATTTCTTCTGCAGATCCTTATTGTCAGATTGCCCTTTCACCGATTCTGTTTTCGTTTTCAATCATTTCCCTCAACAGTGCCTTACTGCGGCTGTATTGCGATTTGCTGGTGCCTTCATTAATCCCAAGCATAGCCGCAATTTCTTGGTGTTTATAGCCCTCAATTGCATAGAGGTTAAATACGGTTCTAAACCCTATGGGCAACTGTTGAATCTTGATCAGCAACTCACCGGCGCTCAACCTTTCGAGCGCATCATCACTCACTTCCATCAAGTGCACAGCGCTGTCATCCAACCTCACCATATGCACATTCTTATTCTCGCGGTAGCGCTGCAATGCGGTATTGATCATGATTCGTCTTATCCATCCACCCAGGGCCCCTGATCCCGTATAGGAATTGAGGTGTTCAAAAACCTTGATAAAACCCTCTTGCAAAATATCTTCCGCATCGGCGATGCCTTCGCTATAGCGCATACAAACACCCATCATCTGCGGAGCGTACAGATGGTAGAGTTTCTTTTGAGCGCGATAGTCACCTTTCACGCACGCTTCGGCAAGCGTTTTTTCGTCCATGTATTTTCAGTGGCTTTCCGAAATTGCTTATGCAATTAGTGATGCAAGTTCGCTCCAAATGGTTGCATCACAAAAAGAAGATAAATTAAATGAGGTATTCCTGATGTGCGGAGAAAAAGATGATATCAATTGTTTCAAGCAGTATCCATTTGGACGCGCTGGCCTTGGCGGCATCCAATTAAACGTCCATTATAAACTCTACCAAATTGGTGTCACTATCAAGTCCGAGCTTTTTCCTAACGCGGTATCGACTTATTTCAACGCCCCTTACAGAAATATTGAGCAAAGGCGCGATCTCTTTTGTTGAAAGATTCATCCGCAGGTAGGCGCAAAGTTTCTGGTCTTTTGGGGTGAGCTCCGGATGCTTTTGGCGCAAGCGTTTGAAAAAGTTTTCGTGCACCTGGTCAAAGTATATTTCAAACTGCTCCCAGTTGTTGTCGAGCTGAATATCACTGTCTATAGCACGGGTGATTTGCAGAATCTTGCGTTTAATATCTGCCGCTGACTCACCTGTCACTTTGGTGAGGTCATTTTTGAGTTTTATGAGCATCTCAGTTTTTTGAACGAGGTGCATGGTTGTCGAAGCCAATTGACTCGTTTTGTGGTTCACGTCGGACTTTAATTTTTCATTTCGCAGGGAGATTAATTCCGCCTCTGACTTTTCCACTTCTTTTTTAAACAATGCCTCTTTGCGCTGCAGACTTTTCTCTTGCTCAATCCTAAAGACTTCAGTTTTTCTCTCTTCTCTTCTCCGAACGAACGCTATGAAAAAAAGTAGCACCAGAATACTCAATATGAAATATGCGATTTTTGCATAAATCGATGCCCACCAAGGCGGAAGTACCTTAAAACTAAATGTGGCTTCATCACTAAGCGCTGCATAAGCATTGCGGGCCTGCACGGCAAAAGTGTAAGTGCCATGGCTCAGATTGGTATATTCCTTTTCGGTGCGAGTGGTCCATTCGGACCAGTCTTTATCGAACCCTTCGAGCCGAAACCGATAGAGCAAGTGGCTGTTTTGCTCAAAATAGGGTGCTGTAAAGTCGAAACGGAAATCATTGAGCCTGTGATGGTACTCAGGTATGCTTTCAGCATCTACCTGCCTCCGACCCCAATGCAAAGTAGAGTCTGTTTCGGTAATTGAAGTAACCTTCCTGATGATGATTCCAAAAGGGAAATCGGTTTTAACTTCAATACCAGGATCAAAATGGATAAATCCCCTTTCAGTACCAATAAAAACGTTGCGCTCATCTGCTGCGTTGACAAGTTCAAAACCATCCACCAAACCTTCCTGCAACTGGTTGAAATATACCAGCTCGCGATTCTTAAATGTTCTTGAAGCATCAAGCCTCAGTATTCCAAACTCCTCTTCAATAGAAAACCAGATATTGCCTTGACCATCTTCAAGCAAGCGGTGCACATTGCGGTTGGCACCAAATATTTCATTGAAATCACTATGCTCTTCAAACCTGTCAGCCAACTGATTGTACCTATAAATTCCCGCAGGAGTGGTAAAGACCAAGTCGTTGTGAATCTTTGCCACATTGATAAATAGTGGCTCTGGGAGGCCCTGTTCAGGTCCGTAACTAGAAATCTGCTCTATGGTTTCTAAATCTTTCGAAAGGCGTATTTTAAATAAGCCTTTATAAGCATGCGAAACCCAGATAAATCCTTCTTTGTCTTCTTCAAATACACGGGATGATTCATAAAAGCCCTCCAATTTTTTCACCATTCTCCAACCGGCTGGTGAACCCGGATCTTTTCGATAGAGCACGAGGCCAGTGTACGTGCCTTCCAATGCATAACCAGGATGCTTTGATAACTCAATAAACTTCCATGCTCCCTGAATTGGAGAAAACTTTATAAGTTCATTGTTTTTCAGAACTGCCGCTCCCTTGTGCTGAGATACAATTGCACCAGCATCAGATAGCTCATTGATGCTCCAGACCTGACCCACCCCATTGGTGACGGCTTGAAACTTCAACTCATTTGTCCCTTGTTCGGACCATTCAGCGCTGTAAAGACCTTGATTTGTTCCCAGATAAAGCCGGTTGTCATACAAGGCAGCAGCATACCCCGTACCTTCAATTCCAGATTCCGGACCTATAAATGAAAAGGGGGAATTTACCTCCGCGTAAGCAATACCGTTGTCAAGACCCATCCACAAATTTTGTTGGGGATCTTCAAAAATACTCAGTACCGTATTGTTTTCGAGACCAGTACCGCTGTTTAATTCTATGATCAGTTCGCCGGCTTTATTTGATACTGCGAGGCCATTGAGGGCGGTTCCCAGAGCTATGCCGCCGTCAGAAAGTGGAATGGCACAATACGCCTGATTTTCGATTGCAAATTTGCTCAACGGAGTTAACCAAGGCCTGAGCCCACCCTTATCAAATTCAAAAATCCCCTGGCCGGCCGTAACAATAAAAGTCCGGTTGCCACCTGATGGTAAAATCGCAACAATACGTTCATCCGCGAGCTTATCACTTAGCTCGATGGCTTTCATATCACCATCAATAAAGCTAAACAGGCCCTCACTGCGGTCCTGAAAATACAAGGCTTCAGCAAGTTGAAAGAAGTTCTCAAACCGACCACCAACAGGACTGATTACTTCGATGGTATCACTCCGAAATTTGAAAACCGCACGTTCTGAACAGAAAAATACAGCATCGTCTTGTACAAATACCTTCCAAACATCCTCAAAAGCGCGAAGCTCTTCAGGAATAAATGATACCAGTGAACGGTATTCAAGCTGACCACTTGCTGCTGGAGTGAAATAGCCAAATTCACTTTGGCCCCCAGTGTATATTTTCCCCTCCGCACTGATAGCAAATGAGCGAAGAATAGTGCGATTGGGAAGTCGGTATAGTTGCCATTGTGAGCCATCGAACTCTAACAAGCCCTTGTTATTTCCAAAGTAAAGCAATCCGCTTGAATCCTGCCCTATAGCCCAATTCTGCGTCCCCCCTTGGTAAATCGTGCGCTGGTAATTGACAATTCCGGGCGCGCCCAAGTGCCCGTTTTGCGCATGTAAAAGTTGAGTAGCACAGGCTATAATTATTAAGAATAAAAAACGTCCACTTGACAACAATACATGCATAACACTTGAATTTAACTGCCGAGAAAGATAAATATTTAAATGAAGTAGTCGGAAACGAAACAAAACATTAGTTATAGTGTTGGCTTATTGATCTATATGTTTATATATCGCACCACATAATCATGCCTGATGTAGTATTGATGTACCAAAAGCATCTGCCGATGTAAGCGTGATGTAACAGGAAATGAGTCAATAGGTGTACATTGAACATATATTTGAGAATTGTTTATTATCAAAGCAATCTTAAGCCAATGAGAAGTTGTGGAATCCAAAGTTGTTTGTGTGTAATCGTTTCGTTCGTGTTTTTGGCTTCATGCGATAAACCCGAAGAGCAAGGGGGCTGTCGCTTTCCAACAATGGACGAGTATGAGCTCGTTTGGGCAGATGAATTTGATGGGCCAGAAATTGATACCTCAAAGTGGAGCTTTGAAATTGGGGATGGCTGTGCGCAAGATCTTTGCGGATGGGGTAACAATGAATTGCAGTACTACACTGACCGTCCCGAAAACGCCTTCATAAATGATCAAGGGCACCTTGTGATTAAAGCAATAAAAGAGACTCCTCTTTATCAAGGAAAACAGTACACCTCGGCCCGGATGATCTCCTACAATAAAGGTGACTGGAAGTATGGCCGAATGGATATCAGAGCACGAATGCCCATAGGTCAAGGCTTGTGGCCTGCTGTATGGATGCTACCCTCGGATACAGTTTATGGACTATGGCCACGAAGCGGCGAAATTGATATCATGGAGTACCTCGGAAATAAGCCAAGAGAGGTGCTTGGCACCATCCATTTCGGTCACGACGGATGGCGCTATAACAGTCAATATCTAACACTCGAGCCCAATGAACCATCATTCGCTGAAGAATTTTATGTCTTCACCTGCATCTGGACAGAAGACTGTATCCTGTTTCAAGTTGATGGCCGCGACATTGGTGTTCCCAACACACGCAGCACCACCCTTCCCACCACCTGGCCATTTGACCAATTTTTTCACATGATTCTCAATATTGCCGTTGGCGGAAACCTACCCGGAAATCCTGACGCTACCACACAGTTCCCTCAAACCATGGAGGTGGATTACGTGCGCGTATATCAGACCAAATAAATCGTTTCTTTATCTTAAACACAAACACAAACATCAATTGAACATGAAAAAAATCTACACACTTCTTGCCGCTGTATGCCTCGCAGGCTCCGCAGTCAATGCCCAACAAGTTTGGGACAATTTTGAAGATATTCGATATGGCGAGTACACCTTCGTTCATGGTCCACTAATAAGCTACGGTGCAAATCCTGATCCCACGGGAGCAAACACTTCTCAAGTATGCGCAACTTATACCCGCAATGCCGCAGAGCTGTTTGATGTTATTGTCTTAACAAGCAAAGATGGCCTTTTCGAGAATGTAATTCCATATGCATCTGGAACAAAAACAATGTCAATAGATGTGTGGAGCCCAGTGCCAAATACCAGGGTTCAAATCACACTCGAAAACAACGCTTTAGCCCAGGCTCCGTTTCCAGCTGGTCGCCACAGTGAATATTTTGCAGAGACCACAACGACCAATGCCTGGGAAACCCTGGAATTTGAACTACTGGGGCTGGTTTCAAATAGCGGCGTAACGCCTGACTTTATTGATCAAATAGTTATTCTATTTGAGCCTAACACGAACACTACTGCAACTTATCACTGGGACAATTTAGTTGGACCTGAGTTGGTGAATGATCCCTGTGAAGACGTTAGCACTGATCCTGCTATTTTAAATGACTTCGAATGCCAGCAAAATGTGAATTTTACTTTTTCTTCATCTGGAATCAACTTTCAAAGGGTTTCAAATCCTGATACAGATGGTAATTCTTCAGCGTTCGTTGCGAGTTATGACCGCAATGGAAATGCTGCTGATGGAAATGATGTCATTCTCGGTAATTTCGGTGCTCCTTTGCAACTTACACCCACAAGTGTAATATCATTAGATGTGTGGGCACCCGCTGCGGAAACTACAGTTAGACTAGCACTTCAAAATGGAAATGGCGACGAAATAATTGCAGTTGATGCACAAACTGCTTCTAGCCAGGCCTGGGAGACACTTACTTTCGATATTGGTTCAGTTTCTGCCGCGACTGATATTGAGCGCTTCGTATTACTTTTTAATCCAGGTACTGAAGGCTTCGAAAGTTATTTCTTCGATAATTTGGTCATCGACGGCGCAAGCAGTGTTGCCGAACTTGAATCAGTGCTTTCATTCAACGCCTACCCTAACCCAACACAGGGTCCAACTACCTTTAATTACGAATTGCGCGAATCAGCCCAAGTTCAGTTTATCGTAACCGACCTGACCGGCAAAGTAGTTGATCAGAGACAACTGGGTAACCTGCCAGCCGGCAATAACCAGTATGTGTGGAATGCCAATGGAGTCGCAAATGGGCTTTATTTCTACACCTTCGTCGTAAATGGAAAAGCTGCCTCTGGCAAGCTGATCTTGAACAAGTAAGAGATAAAATCAAGCCTGTAAAGAACATGAGTGCAAAGCGTTAACGCTTTGCACTCTCTTCTTTTTTCTTATTGAAAATCCAACTCCTGCCACCTCGCTCTAATAGGAATGAACAAAAAGGAAAGCCATACCCTTACAGCGTCTGAGCTACAAACGCCAGAACAACGTTGCACAGCGCTTCTTTCAAAAATGACACTTGCCGAAAAAATTGGGCAGATGTCACAAATTGCAGGAACCGGAGGCATCACTGCCGGACTGCGCAAAGCGGTGCAGCAAGGCAAGGTGGGCTCCATCCTCAATGAAATTGATACCGCCACGCTCAATGAGCTGCAGCGCATTGCAGTGGAAGAAAGCCGTCTTGGCATACCACTCATCATAGGCCGCGACGTAATTCATGGATTCCAAACCATGATGCCAATTCCTTTGGGCCAGGCCGCGAGCTGGAACCCCGGGCTGATCGCCAAAGGTGCACGCGTGGCAGCCATTGAAGGCGCTTCGGTAGGCATCCACTGGACTTTTGCCCCCATGATCGACATCACCCGCGATCCGCGCTGGGGCCGTATTGCCGAGTCATTGGGTGAAGACGCACACCTCACTTCGGTGCTGGGCGCTGCCATGGTAAAAGGTTTTCAAGGCAATGACTTGTCTGCTCCCGACAGCCTCGCCGCTTGCGCAAAACACTTTGCCGGCTATGGCTATTCCGAAGCAGGAAAAGATTACGCCTACGTCAACATTTCTGAAAATGAGCTCCGCAACGTGGTGCTACCCCCTTTCAAAGCTGCTGCCGATGCAGGCGTAGCCACATTTATGACCGCATTCAGCGATGTAAATGGCGTCCCTGCCACTGGCAATGAATTCCTCACACGCAAGGTTCTCCGCGATGAGTGGAATTACGAAGGCTTTGTGGTGAGCGATTGGGACTCCGTAATTCAGCTGACCACCCACGGATTTTC